>NZ_JBDPLJ010000006.1:0-266069 GCF_039871955.1 Kosakonia sp. WA-90 | reverse complement strand
TGACAGCTGCCGCCGCAGCACTCCCGGCGACAGCGTGTGCCCCGGCTCCGCCACCAGGTAGGCAACCAGCCGCTTCTCACCCGGCGTGTCCTCCCGCACCGTCACCACCGCATCGCGCACCCCGTCGCACGCCACCAGGGCCGCCTCCGTCTCCCCCGGCTCAATGCGGAACCCGCGCAGCTTGACCTGAAAGTCATTGCGCCCCAGATACTCTATGTTGCCGTCCGCCCGCCAGCGGCCCAGGTCTCCGGTCCGGTACATCCGCTGCCCCTCCCCGCCCGCAAACGGGTCTGCCAGGAAACGCTCCGCCGTCAGTTCCGGACGGTTCAGGTAGCCGCGCGCCACCCCGTCGCCGCCGATATACAGCTCGCCCGTCACGCCGACCGGCACCGGCTGGCCCCGTTCGTCCAGAATATAGATGCGCAGATCGGCAAGAGGGGTGCCAATCAGACTCGCACCCTGGGGGGTAATGTCTGAGAGAGGAATGGCATAATAGGTGGCATGTACGGTAATTTCGGTTATGCCATACATGTTAATAAGACGCGTATTGCGATTGGATTCCCTGGCCACCCAGGGGAGAAGGGAGTGCATTTCAAGCGCTTCACCGCCGAAAATGATACAGCGCAGCGTATGTGGCGTCGTATCTTGCGCAGCAATCAATTGGCGAAACGCACTGGGAGTTTGGTTGAGGATGGTGACCTGCTCGCGGCATAACAGCGCGTAGAGTGTGTGCGGCGATCTGGCGCATGCGGTGGGTACAACAATTAACCGACCGCCGGAACATAACGCGCCAAACAATTCCCATACCGAAAAATCAAATGAGAAGGAGTGGCACAGCGTCCATCTGTCATTGTGGGTGAAATGAAAATGGGCCTGTGTTGTCGTTAAAAGACGCGAAACATTCCTATGTTCAACCATCACGCCTTTAGGCCGCCCCGTTGAACCCGAGGTATAAATCACGTACGCCAGATGGTGAGTAGCGAGGCCGAGTAACGCAGGATCCGGGTTGTTCTCATCCTCAATATTTTCAGATGAGGAATGGGGAGCATCCACCATCACGGTTGGTATTTGTTTGCCCAACGTATTCGCCAAAGAATATTGCGTGACTAAGGCGACAGGTGCGGCGTCTTCAAGCATATACATCAGACGTTCACCAGGGTAAACCGGATCCAGGGGAACATAAGCCCCGCCGGCTTTGAGAATACCAAGGATCCCCACCACCATTTCAAGACCACGCTCAAGGTGGATAGCCACCCGATCATTCGGGCGTACCCCCAGGGCGATTAAATGATGAGCCAATCTGTTCGCCCGGCGATTAAGCTCATCATAGGTCATTAATTTTTCGTCAAAAACAGCAGCAACAGCGTATGGTTTTTGCCGGACCTGCGCCTCAAACATTTCGTGGATTAATAGATGATTCACCCTGCTGCCTGCGAGTGGATGGGGAGCCTGTAACACTTGCTGGCGTTCATGGTCGGGTAAAACAGGCAAGCACGAAACCGGCGTGTTGAGGTCTTGCAAAGCCCCTTCCAGCAATACGGCGAGGCGAGATTGAATCGCAACAATATCCTCAGTCGTGAAATAAGCGTCAGAGTAATTAAACTCAACAATAACTGACTGATTCTGCTTATCATTGCTGGTGAATGCATATCGGTTAATGGTGACCGCCAGAGGATATTGCGCTCTGTGGTGCGGTTTAATGGATGTCACAACCGCCCCCTCCATATGCACATCTACCACGTAAGGCTCATACGATAACGTCATATCAAATAAATGCGCCCTGCCTGTATTCTGGTGTATTTTTGTTTTGCGCTGAATTTCCGCTATGGGTAAGCGCTGATGCTTGTAGCAATAACGCAATTCGGTCGCTGCTTTGTGCATAATTTCGGCAAAAGTATCTTCTGCCGTTAACTTTATGCGCACGGGAATAACAGAAGCATACATACCGACGGCTAATTTTTGACGCGCATTTCTGCGGTTATGCAATGGGATACCGAGAACGATATCTTCAATATCCTGAGTTCGCTTGAAATAACAGGCAAAAACGGCATACATAAAATGCAATACCGATAACCCTTGAGACTCAGCAGCCTGCTCAATACGCTGAAAAAGTTCGCCATCCAATACCCAATTAACCGGCTCAGATTGCAAAGGCGCCATTTTTTTTGCAGAAATTAGCGGCTGGAATAGCGAAGGGGGATGTGCCGCATAGCGTTCAAGCCAGAATTCAAGATCTTTTACACATTGTTTAGAATTAAGATAAGCCGCATCATCCGTAATAAAATCAGCATAGGAAGGTGCCTCATCATCTAAGGGCATTGCTTTCCGTATCAGTTGACTATAATTATAAGCCAACTCAGCATTAATCAGACTCAAACTCATCCCATCGGCAATAATATGATGGCAACAGAATTGCCAATACCAACTATTTTCACCGCTGCGTATTAATGCCGAACGCCACAAGGCTTTATCTAAATCAAAGGGGTTGTGAAAATTTTCACTTATACATTGCGCAATTTTTTGGGATATGTTACCCGCCGTTGAGAAGTCATAATATTTCAACAATGCAGGCGTAGCACTATCAAAACATTGGGCTGGAGTGTCACTGTTAACCAAATGTATTTGGAATGCATCATGACGCTTAATGATGGCTTCAAAAGCCTGAGACATGATCTCAGGAATGATATGCCCTTCTATCGCGACGACACAGCCGATATTGTAATTTGTGAGCTCAGGATTGAGCGATTGATCAAGCCAGATAGCCTGCTGTGCAGAACTGAGGGGGAAGCACTCTCCTGGCGATAGTGGGCTGTTGTTCAACGGTGAAAGATGACGTGCAGATGCAATATCAGTAGGAGATATACACATGATTTTCTTCCCTAATTTATAAAAACCACATCATTGTGTTAAATGAATTTCATTTTTAATCAGACGGATATCGTTCCAATGATATCCTTCATCAATACATGTTTTATTCCTGATGTTTAATCATTACCCACAGCCTTTCGATAAACATGTTTTAACACAGCTTACAGAAAGCGTTCTTAGCTGAACAAGAAATGTGCAAAAGAGAATGAAGAAAATTCTCATACACTGATATAGACGCGTTTAAAACGAGCAGTTAAATAACATCTCATCACCTTAGCATTCACAGCATGTAAAATATATCAAACAACACTTATTGAAACTTATAAAAACAAATTCAAAAACAAACCTCACCATAAAAAATCAACAGCAACCAATTAAATTAACAATGTCTGGCAAGTTTACAGGGCAAATGGAAAATTTGGCAAGAAGATTGTACCCCCTCTCTTTACGCTTTTGCGTCAACCATTACTTGTTAATGGCATTTACCCTTTTCACAAAGATACGAACTATAATATTTAAAGAGACATTAATTATATGAATAACAACAAGTCAATTTAATGCTATTACTCTTTGCAGAGATAAATGAGAAACTCGGTAAATAACTTTTATTGGTCGCCATATATATGCTGACTTTATTAGCTACCCATTCACAGCCGTCTTTCTTTCGCCAAATCAACGCGGGAGTCGTGTCGCACTTTCCTGCCATAGCTTACTGCCATGTGGTGTTCGACGAGCCTCTTTATCAGGATGCGTTATTTGGCGAAAACGCAATCCCTTTTCCTGCAGAACTGGAAAAAACAGCGCTAAAACGCCGTGCGGAATACCTTGCCGTTCGCTATGCCGCAAGACAATTGCTGCAAGATGCCGGCTGCGCTGGTTATGTTGGTATTGCCGCCAGTCGGGCTCCTGTCTGGCCCACAGGTTGGCGCGGCAGTCTTTCCCATACCGCGAGTCATGCAATCGCCATCATCACGCCCGACAACACAGGCCTTACGCCTGGCATTGATATTGAAATGCTTGCCCCGGAAACCATGCGGGAAACCGCAGATATCTTTACTGACGCCGAAGAGCAAAGTCTGCTTGCCAGCTGCGGTATTCCATACGAAACCGCGTTGCTCATCACCTTCTCCGTCAAAGAGAGCGTGTTTAAAGCGCTGTATCCGGAAGTAGGCTGCTTTTTCGGCTTTGACGCCGCACGGGTTTGCGCCATCGAACCCGCAACACAGTGCATCACCCTCGAACTGACGCAATCGTTGACACCGATGAGAAAGAGCGGACATCGGATCAGAGGTTATTACCTCCTCCAGGCTGACCGCGTAATCACACTCGTTGCATAAGCACGGATGATCCTCCGCCCCCACCGCGCCACGGTTTGCCTCTATCCCCTGCGTCTGCAGTGGCCTCACCAACGCTGTATGTGGCGTAGCGATAATTGTCGAGCACGGATAACGAACAGCAAGATGACCTTGCCTGGCTATTTCATCCGTTCTTCTTTTTACTTTTTATAATTCAGCCACTTGCCATACGCCAGCATTGGTCCAGATTGTGAAACCATTGGAGAAGGAGCGTGAGGCAGGCGTAAGGCCGCCGTTATTTTTGTCGAGAGATTCCAGCATAAAGGAGACATGGTAGGCGCGCCCCGGCTGGAAGGTATAACCATAAGTCGGAAGGCATTTCTGCACAGAAACAGGAACATCCACAATATTGTATTTCTGCAATTGATGCTCCGGATTGCCAATTTCCTCAATCCAGAGACTGCTCATCCGCTCGCGGCCCTCGGGTTGAACCTGTATGCATAGCGAATTCGCCACCATGAGCAGTTTTGCGGAATAGACCATGGGCACGCGATCGCCCATCGGGCAACCGGTTAAAAAAAGGGGGAAAAAAATGACGGGAAAAATCCGTTTCACACGCTGCCACTCCTGTCGGGATAAAAACCGGGTCAGTATAAGCCTGAACCGTCTGTGCTGACAGCGTCCATAAAAAAACCCGCCTGTTTTCAGACGGGTTCTATATTAGCGCGCACAGTTCATTCCAGTAGCTGTAGCGCATGACCAGATGTAAGCGCTCATTTTTCATCGTAAATCCATACCGACGGATGGTAATCAAGGCCATAGAGCAGGCCGAACGGGATCAGCAACGCCACATGGCGACCTGAATCATACTCCCCGTCTTCCACCCGCACAGGCAGCGCAGGCGTGAGGCGATTAAACCATTGTTGCAGCATTGTCTTCATCAGCGCGTTCTCCGGTTAACGTTGACCCTGTCAGTTAAGCGCAAACCGTTCCATAACCAAAACGAGAATTTTTGCGCTGGTTTTCCGAAAAACGCATATGGATTTCCTTCAACACAGTGGAATAAAAAAGCCCCCGGCGCGAACGCAGGAGGCAAGGCTGTGTCCGAGCCAAAAACCGTTAGTTAAACACTATACCCCCATCAATCAGCAGCGACTGGCCTGTCATATAATCCGAGTCCGGCCCGGCAAGGTATGAGACACAAGCCGCCACATCTTCCGGTTCCGACAAGCGACCCAGCGTAATGCGTTTGGCAAATTGTTCCGTACCGTAGCCCGGTTGTTTGCCTGCTGCTTCTGATACCTGACGATCGATTTCCGCCCACATCGGCGTTTTAACAATTCCCGGGCAATAGCCGTTAACGGTAATCCCCAACGGGGCCAGATCCCGCGCCGCGGTTTGCGTCAGACCACGCACAGCAAACTTACTGGAGCTGTAAACCGCCAGTTCCGGGTTACCCACATGCCCGGCCTGCGAACAGGCATTGATGATCTTGCCGCCGTGTTTTTCCGCTTTAAACGCGTTGACAGCCGCCTGGATCCCCCAAATCACGCCTTTCACGTTGATGTTATAAACCTTATCCACCACCGCTTCAGTAATCGACTCAATCGGAGTAGAAGGCGCGACGCCCGCGTTATTGACGATCACATCAAAACCTTGCAGTTTTGTCCTGGCCTCTTCTACGGCGGCAAAAACCCGCTCACGATCGGCAACATCCACCGTTACCGCAATGGCGCTGCCCTTACCATGTGCGTGATTGATCTCGTCGGCTACCGCATGGGCGGTTTCCGCGTTGTAATCTGCCACGGCAACAGCAAACCCGTCATTGGCCAGACGCAGGGCAATGGCTTTACCAATCCCCTGGCCTGCGCCGGTTACAAATGCGACTTTTTTCATAGCATTTTCCTGGTTATTTACAGAATCTGATTAAGATTGAGCTGGCTCATCAGCAGCGGGTTGTCGCTATAATCCACCGGAATGGCGACCACTGCCGGGCCATCGATATCCATGGCGGCGCGCAGCGTTGGTTCCAGTTCCGCAGTGCTCTCCACAGCAAAACCGGCCGCGCCAAACGCCTGAGCATAGGCTTTAAAATCCACCGGGCCGAAATTCACGCCGGAGAGCCGTTGGTATTTTTTCTCTTCCTGGATAGCCACCATGTTGTAGGCGTTATCCACCCAGATGATGTGCAGGATATTCGCGCCCAGACGTACAGCGGTTTCCAGCTCCATGCTGGATTGCAGGAAACCGCCATCGCCGGAGACGGAGACCACTTTCCGGCCGGGGTTGACCAGCCAGGCGCCGATCGCCCATGGCAGCGAGACGCCCATGGTCTGCTGACCATTGGAAATCATCATCTGACGGGCGCGGAAACTGTAGAGGTAACGGGCGATCCAGATATGGAAACTCCCCATATCTACCGTCAGCGTAACGTCGTTATTCACGATGTCCTGCATAGCCCGCACAATCCGCAACGGATGGATCGCAAACTGACTCAGCTGCGCCCCCCGGCGGCTTAGCAATTCACGCTGGTTGCGACGTTCAATGAGAATTTCCGAGGCCCGCGGCGAGAGAACCAGCGGTTTTTCGATGCGCGCCGCCAGTTTGCTCAGAGTGGCGGAAATATCGCCGACCAGTTCAATGTCCGGCACGTAGTGGCGCTCCTCATAAGCCGGGAGCACATCGATGTGCACCAGTTTTGCCTCACCGGTATTCCACATCGCCGGTTCATATTCCACCGGGCTGTAACCGATGCAGATAATCAGATCCGCCAGCCGCAGCAACCGATCTCCCGCCTGGTTATTGAACAGGCCAACACGCCCGGCAAAACGCGTAAAGTGCTGTTGATTGACGGCCCCGGCGGCCTGGTAGGTACTGGTAATGGGGATATGGCTCTTTTCCAGCAACTGGTGCAGCGCGCTAATGTTCTCCTGCCGGCTGGCCATCAGTCCGAGCAAAAACACCGGGTTTTGCGCGGCGGCGATGCGTTTTGCCACCTCGTCAATGGCGGCGTCAGGCGCGGCGCCAAGTTGCAGAACACCGCTGGCGGGAAGAATATCGCCAGTTGCCGGTTGGTCGGCGATATCCTGCGGCACACTGATAAATGCACTGCCTGGCCTTCCCTGTTCGGCTGCGCGAAACGCATTCGACACCACTTCGGAGATGGCATCCGGCGACGAAATTTCCACGGCGTATTTAGTGACGGGATTAAACATCGCCACGGTGTCCATGCTCTGATGCACCAGTTTGGCTTTGTCGGCGCGTTTGACCGCGCCGCCAATCGCCACCAGCGGATCCCCTTCGGTATTGGCGGTCGCCATCCCGGTAATCAGGTTAGAGCATCCCGGCCCGGAGGTGACCAGCGCCACGCCCGCTTTGCCGGTAATTCGCCCGACGGCCGCGGCCATAAATGCCGCATTGGCTTCATGGCGCACCGGGATAATGCGGATGGTTGAATCGAGGAGGGAGTCAAAAACCTTATCGATTTTGGCGCCGGGAATGCCAAAGATCTGTTTGACGCCCTGAGCTTCCAGTTGGCCCACAATCATATCAGCGCCGTGCGCCCACTGGTGTGTACGATTTTCACTGCTCATCAGTCTCTCCTTGAAATGGGCTTAACTCTCCACGGAACGAATGGCGGCATCCAGATTGTCCGGATGCAGATCGGCGTTCAGGAAGGCATCATCCGCAGGCAGATCGATCATCAGCTTGTAAATGGCGCCAAACGCCAGCGTGCCGTGCTCCAGCTGGTAGTCCAGCAAGTGACCGCCACCGCGGCGATCGTCGGTAATAAAGTGCTCGTGGTAACCCGCAACGTTGATACCCTGCATATGCTGCGGTGTACGAAATCCCACCAGTACGCCACTACGCTGGTTGAAGCGGAACACCGGTTGATCGTCGAGCACGTCGGTCATGGCGCGGTAGGGCGGCGTCTGGCGCGGAACCGTGCGGGTATGGGCGTGACAAAAATGGCCATCAATGCGCAGTGCACAAAAGAGATTGTCGGACGGGATCTGTTTATCGATGATGTCGTGCAGTTGCTGCCGACTGACAGGTTTATCAAACTGCTGGCGGTACTGTGGCAAAAACCAGGTCATGACCGCGAACGGTGTTTTCTGCTGCGGGCTCGCCTCCCGCGCACTGCCATCCGCCCTCAGCTGATAAACTTCACTGTTGAAAGCAATCAGCTCACCGTCCAATTCGTTAAAAGTACCGAGCCCAAAATCACCGTGGTCGAGCAACGCCTTGATCGTCGTCTCCCCCTCATACACCCCGCTGAGCAGCGCACTCATTAGCGATGTTTGATATATCACGCCATTTGGATTGTTTCTGGAAAAAGCACGAAATGTTTCTCGTAGATTTTCCTCACAACAACAATCATTTACATGAGTCATACTCTTTTCCCTCGCTGAGTAGTCGTTCAGAAAAGCTGATAAAATATTGACTCGCTTCAGCCGGGGATTCCAATATACAAAGCATCAGGGTTTGAGATGTTTTCGATATGGAACTTCGTTATCTACGCTATTTTGTTGCCGTTGCGCAGGCACAACACTTCACCCGTGCCGCCGAAGTGCTGGGAATTTCCCAGCCGCCACTAAGTCAGCAAATCCGTCGTCTGGAGGAGGAAGTGGGCACGCCGCTGTTCTACCGATTGACGCGCGGTGTGGAACTGACCGAAGCCGGTGAGGCTTTCTATGAAGACGCGTGCCAGATCCTGGCGCTGAGCGATGCCGCGTTGGAAAAAGCCAAAGGCATTGCCCGGGGAATCAATGGCAAACTCTATTTGGGAGTGACCAGCTCTAACGCTTTCCACGGCAAAATATTTTCGGTACTGCAAAGGTTCAGAGACGACTACCCGCAGGTGTCGCTCTACCAGAAAGAGGACAATATGGCGACGCTGATGCAGGAACTGGATGAGGGGTTGATCGATGTGGCGTTTGTCCGCTTGCCCTGCGAGAACAGCAAGTCGTTCAATCTGAAGCTGATTGATGAAGAACCGATGATTATTGCGCTGCACCACACGCACCCGCTCTCCGCCAAAACAGAATTATCGCTGTTTGAGCTGCAAAAAACGCCGGTGGTGATCTTTCCGCAGGAGGTGGCGCCGGGGCTTTACGAGCTGGTGTATAACGCCTGCCTGCGCGCGGGCATCAATATGGACGCTCAGCAGCAGGCATCGCAATTCGCGTCGTCTTTGAGCATGGTGGCGGCAGGCTTTGGCTTTGCCATCATTCCCCAGTCAATGGCGTGCATCAGCCATCCGCAGGTAACATTTCACCAAATGGAAGAGACGCTGAAGACCGATATTGCGCTGGCATGGCGGAAGTTTGAACGTTCCCCCGCCGTGCGGCGCTTTATCGACAACTTTTAACCCCGGCGCGTTAGCCGTGCCGGGTGTTCACCACCTGCCCGATGCCTTTGCCTTCTAACGCTTCATTGGGATCGGCAAAGAAATCGATATTGAAATAGGTATCGTCCGTCAGCAGTTCGATATGATGCCAGTACTGCGGCGGACTGATGCCAAAGTGTCCTGCTTCGAGCACCACTTCACTTTCCGGCGTGGTGTCATGCTCATTCGCGAAACCGAAATATTTCACTGCTCCCTGCATCACCGATAGCCGGCCGTACACGCCTTTTTGGGTGTTGTGGTGGGTTAACAGCGCATGCGGCACCGTCTCTTTCGTCCAGAACGGGGTGGAGCGGGTGTGGCGAAAATGCACAGGAATACCTGATGCCATGAGAACCTCCTCGGTATTACCAACCGCAGACGTTGGTTTCTTCATCGGATTCGTAGCCACGCACAATATTAATCAGCTCTTTAACCGAATCGGCAGCGTTTAGCGGGTCTTTTAATTCATTAATACTGGTAAAATCTTTATCTACGGATACACCGTTATTGTTATTGGTTACCGTCAGGACAATCTCACTGGCATTATTTTTAGCTTCAGAAAGCCGTGCCACGAGTTCCATTACGGCCTGGACTGCCACATCCGGAACATATAACGACATCGGTTTCAGATACACTTTTTCTTCGGTTTCATTGTTGCTGCGGTTAGATACCGCTAAAGAATAACCTTTATTTTCAATGGTCATAATGAATACCTCAACCTTCAATCAAAATTTTCGGGTCAACATAGAAATCCACGCTGAATATCGTGTCATCGGATAATGCCTCAATGTTGTGCCATTTCTCCGGCGGGAATACACCAAATTCTCCGGCGTTAATGGTCAGCGTTTCCACGGGCTCGGGGCTGGTTTCATCGGCGTAGCCGTAATAGCGGATCGCCCCTTGTAGAACACTGAGTCGTGGATAGACGCCCTGCCGGGTACCGGCATCAAGATGACGTTTCCAGATGGACGCCGGCGCGGTCTCTTTGGTCCAGAACGGTGTGGTGCGGGTGTGGACATAGTCCACGGGTATCGCAATACGTTGCATGTTTCATCCTCATGGTTCTCAGCAAACGGCGCCTGCCGGGAAGGTAAAAAACATATGTTGCATATCATATGCCTGTTTTATAAATTTGTGGACCACTTTTTTAGTGGTTATTTTTATGGGTTTTCAGTACTCAGAAAGGGTTATTGAAAAACATGCTATCGAGGGGGAAAAATAGTCATTAGATTGTTTAAAAAAGGTATCAAAGACATCATGAAAAACAAATCAAAGTTGAATTCATTTTATTATGGCTTCCCTGTATTTTTAGTTACCACGCAAGATAGTAATGGCAACACAAATATTTCCGCCGCTTCATCCTCTATTTCCCTTGGCGAAAAGCTGATTATTGGCATCAGCAAAGGAAGTAAAACCTGGCATAATTTGATGGCAGGTTCCGATGCCGTAATTAATATTCCCGATCACACCCAGTGGGAGAAAGTCGAGCAAATTGGCAGACTGACCGGCGGTGATACCTTGTCGGAAGCACAAACCAAATGGGGCGTTGAGATTTGCCACGATAAATTCAGTAAAAGCGGACTGCACGCCGAAGCATCCGTGGACGTCGCACCGCCGCGCATTGCAGAATGCCCGATTCAGGCCGAATGTCGGTTAGTGAGCACCAGCGATAAAGGGCGCTTTATCCTCGCCGAGCTGGATATTGTTAACCTGTGGGTTGACGATCATCTGTTGGGGGAAAACGGCATGGTGGATTCCACCAAATGGAAGCCGCTGATTTTCAATTTCCGCGAGTACGACACCGTCGGCAGCGCACTGGGTTTTAATGTGAAATACGGTCACTGACCCGGCTTAATGCCCCCGCAACCGGGGGCTTTAACGCGTTTACTCCAGCAACCCTTTATCCCAATCGGCGAAGATGGCGGCGAGAGAATATTGTGCAGCATCGGCTGCGCTTAGCTGATATCTTTCGCCTCCCTGCCCGGCCCCTGGCCCGCGGTTTGCGGACTCGTAAAAGCGGCTATCTTCAGGATAAAACCAGATCTTCTCCCCCGCTTTGTCTTTGCCGGACATTTTGTCCCAACCGTAGATATGATCGTCAATGTCGCAGTTGATAAAGGCCGCCAGACCGATCGCGTTCGGATCGGCATAACGCCCGTCGCTAAATTGCGTCGTTGGGTGCCATGGTCGCCCAAGCGCAAAGCTTTTCGCTGGTACGCCCGCCTCTTTGCTCAGCGTGCTGTTGATGATAAACAAGCCAAACTTCTCATCCGCCTGTGTGGCCGGAGCCATGATGTAGCCATACGGCGGGGCAGTGTCGTTACGGTTACGGGCAATGATCTCGCAGCGATCGAACACAGCGATGCCAGGGCCAAAGATAAAATCGACATGCCCGCTGACCTCACAATCAGTGAAATAACTGCGACTGCCGCTCTTGCTGTAAAACGTGTCCTGGTACCCTTCCAGCCGGACATGACGGAAGCGCGCTTTGTCGACATTTTCCGACACCATTAACGCCACAGCCTGGGTATCCTTCAGCTTCTTCGCATCGCCATCCGGCAGCGCCGCATTGGCCGGGAAATCAAAGCTATTGCGGATGGTCAGATTCTCAATCGTCACGTTATTGGCGCGGATCTCAACGGTGCTGGTACGCCCGGTGCCTAACTTCTGCCCGCTATCATCTAACGCCCCGGCGGGTGTGTTGGCTTCAATCTGGGTTAGCGTTTTCGACTCCCCTACCAGCGTGACGGGTTTTTCAATCACCAGCCGCTCATTCCAGCGCCCCTCTTTTATCAGAATACGCCACGGCGTGCCGCTGTCCGGTGCGGCCGCCAGCGCCTGGCGAATCGTGGCGAACTCGCCAGCCTTGGGTGAAACAGAGACCACGGCGTTCCACTCCGCCGCCTGGACGGAAACGCTTATGCAAGCTAATAGCAACGCGGACGCGGAACAGTACAGTGTTTTCATCAGACTCTCCTTCGTGTTTTAACCTGTCAGCACGCGCGCTCAATTCTGGCGTCTGACGGCTCTGCGCGGTGACAATTGATGCAACGGCTTCCACTTCCGAGACCAGTCGGTCGGTTAACGGGGGTGATATGCGCGATATTCACGCGATCTTTTTGCAGGGTAAGCCGCAGTGAAGCCATGCAAGGGGCGCGAGGAGCATCACTGCGCAGACATGTTGATGGCCCGCCATTACCGGCAGGCAAGATAACGGTGCTTAATCCCAAGAGGTATTGCATTGTCATTCTCCCGAAACAAGGGCTCCCGGCGATAGCTCGCCGATGTCATCCTGCGTGTCTGTTCCTGGAAAATGAGGCTCAATAAAATGCCGGATGACGCCAAGCGGATCCGGCCAGAAGTCCGACCAAAAATATGTGCTTATTTTTATAGAGATACAAACAAAACGAAGTTTTACACATAACGAAACGCAGTTTTGAGATCGAATTCAAAAATATCACAATCGAAAAAAACCCGGCGAACGCCGGGCTTCAGATTAACGAGCAAACACGCGTGCAGGCCCAGTGATCTGCACATTGACCTGCATACCTGGCGACCAGGCAGCATCCGTCACGGTTTGCAAACTGAGGGATTCACCACTCTGTGCGAAGCGCAGCGTCAGCGAAGAGAGATAACCGGCAAAATCGATCCCGACAATCTGCGCTTGTGGGGCCGCCTGCTGATTGTCACAAGGCAGAACGCGGATCTGCTCCGGACGCAACATGATCCGTTTTGCACCGCACACCGCGGCACTGTCGACCGCCACCTCACCTAACAGGCAACGCGCCTTACCCTCAGCGACCTCCGCAGGGAGGATCAACGCATCCCCTAAAAACAGCGCAGTTTCTTCATCCGTAGGTTGCGAATAGACCTCAAACGGTGACCCCACCTGAGTAAAACGCCCGTGGCGGATAACCGCAATCTGGCTGGCGAAGGAGAGCGCTTCTTTCTGGTCGTGCGTCACCAAAATCGACGCCACACCTGCCTGCGTCAGCAGTTCTGCCGTGGCCTTACGGGTCGCCGCCCGCAAGCCGGTATCCAGTGCCGAAAAAGGCTCATCCAGTAGCATCACTGCGGGCTGCTGCGCCAGCGCACGGGCCAGTGCCACACGCTGTTGCTGCCCACCGGAAATCTCATGCGGCCAGCGTCGGGCCAGTTTCGCATCCAGAGAGACCATTGCCATCAAGGCCGCCACGCGATCGCGCTTCGCCTGGCGCGCGCCACGCAATCCCCAGGCAATGTTTTCCCCCACGCGAAGATGGGGAAATAACGCGCCTTCCTGCGGTACAAAACCAATGCGGCGCTGATGGGCCGGAACACACTGCCCGTCGGCGAATAACGGCTTTCCCTGCATCATAATCTGGCCGCTGTCCGGCGCATCAAACCCGGCTATCAGGCGCAGCAACGTGGTTTTACCGGAGCCGGACGGCCCGACAATCGCCGTACGGCTGCCAGGTGGAATAGTCAGACTGACATCGTCCAGTACCCGTACGGCGCCAAATGTTTTGGAAATATGCGTGAGTTCTAACATCTTAAAGACCTGAAAGTTTTTGTGATTGCTTGTACAGCAGGCCGGTCAGCGGCAGTGAAATCAGGATCATCAGCGCGGCATAAGGCGCCGCTGCAACATAATCAATCTCGCTGGTCAGCGCCCAGAACCCCGTCGCCAGTGTACGGGTGCCAAGCGGTGAAAGCAGTAACGTCGCGGTAAGTTCATTACTCGCGCCAAGAAATACCAGCGCCGCAGCGGCCGCCGCGCCCGGCGCCGCAAGCCGTAACGTTACGCTGAGCAGTGCTCTGGCGGGTGTTGTACCAAGACTTTGCGCTACACGTTCCAGCTCAACCGGCGCTTGTGCAATACCGGCGCGAAGATTCACCAGCGCTCTGGGCATAAACATCAGCACGTAGGCAAGAAACAGCGTCACTTCGGTCTGGTAAATCGGCCGGGCGTAATGGATGGTCACCGTCACCAGTGCCAGTGCGACAACAATTCCCGGTAGCGAGCTGGCAATGTAATTACAGCCTTCGAGCAGGCGAAAGGCAGGGCGCGGATGACGTACGCTAAGCCAGGCCGTTGGGAGCGCAAAAGCGGTGGTGATTACCGCGCCGCAAAGCGCCAGAAAAAGCGTCTGGTGCAGAGAAAGCCACAAATCGGCATTATCCCAGCAGGCGACCCCACCTAACCATAACCAACGGGCAAGCACGACAAGCGGCGTGCCCAGCGACAGGATCACGGCGCAAAGGCACACTAACAGCCCCAACGTACGGCCCCAGCCGCCCAATTCATGTTGCTGCTGCTTACGCGCCGCGCCAGCGCCAACACGGGCATAGCGAGCGCTGCCGCGCGCAGCGTTTTCCAGTAACAGTAACCCCAGGCAGCAGATTGCCAGAACGCCCGCCAGCATATTCGCCGCCGGGCCGCTAAAAGTGGACTGAAACTGGTCGTAAATGGCGGTGGTGAAGGTGTCGAAACGGATCATCACAAACAGGCCATATTCCGCCAGCAAGTGAAGTGCCACCAGCAGCGCACCACCGCAGAGCGCCAGCTTAAGTTGGGGCAACACGACGCGGAAAAAGATAAGCCAGGGCGGTGTTCCCAGCGAGGCGGCCACATCTTCCAGCCCCGGATCCAGTCGGCGCAACACGGCGGCCACCGGCATAGTGATAAACGGAAAATAGGCCAGCACGGAGATAAAAACCGCCGCCCAAAGCCCATTAAATGCAGGCGCAACGCTGACCCACGCATAGCTTTGCACGAATGCGGGAATGGCCAGCGGCGCGACCGCCAGAACCGACCATAGCCGTCGGCCTGGCAGCGAGGTCCTTTCGGTTAGCCACGCGATCGCCGTGCCAAGGACCACGCAGGCAGGCACGGCAATGGCGACCAACAGAAAGGTATTGCTCACCAGTTCGCCCACGCGGGGGCGGAAAATGAGCGCTTTAACGCTCTCCCATCCGGTGTCGATTCCCACAGCGATAACAAACCCCACGGGAAGTAAAGCAAGCAACGCGACAAAAAGGGCTAACACCACTAACACCACCGGGGGACGGTGACGCGTGGTCTGGCTGGCCGCGGCGGTTGCCGCCGGAAGCGTTAAACTGGACATAAAGCGCTCATGGTTATGCAATCAATTACAGCAGACCGGCTTCGGTCATTAACTCTGTGACTTTTTGGCTGTTCAGGGAGGATGGTTCAACAGCAGGTGCATCTAACTGATCCAGCGGCACTAATTTTTCGTTGGAAGCAGCATGCTCGCCCACGGCATATTCAAATGCGGTGTTGGTACGCAGCATATCCTGACCGGTTTTGCCAGTGATCCACTTGATAAACGCCTGCGCCTGTTTCGGATGTTTGCTGGATGCCAGCACGCCACCGCCAGAAATGCTGACAAATGCGCCAGGATCCTGGTGTTTGAAGTAGTGAAGCTGGGTGTTTTTACTGTTTTCGCCAGTTTTGGACTGATCAACAAAGTAGTAATAGTGATAGATCACGCCGCCATCGATCTGCCCGGCGTTCACCGCTTTCATCACCGTGCTGTTGCCTTTGTACGGTGTAAAGTTGGTTTTCATGGCTTTCAGCCAGTCGAGTGTGGCTTTTTCCCCTTTCAGCGACAGCATAGCACTGACAATGGCCTGGAAATCCGCGCCTGACGGGGAAGCCGCCCAGCGGCCTTTCCATTCTGGTTTCGCCAGATCCATCAGCGATACCGGGAGCTGCGCATGGCTAATTTTGGACGGATTGTAGACAAACACCGTGCTACGTGCAGCGATGCCAATCCAGCGACCATGCGCAGGGCGGAAACGGGCAGGCACCTGTTTCAGCGTGTCGGCATCCAACGGTGCGAACAGCTTCGCATTATCCACCAACGTCATCGCCGGGGAGTTTTCCGTCAGAAACACATCCGCCGGAGAGACACTGCCCTCCTGCACCAACTGGTTACCCAGCTCAGTATCGCCGCCGTTGCGCAGCGTGACTTTGATACCGGTCTCTTTGGTGAACTCATCAACCCAGGTTTTGGTCAGGTTTTCATGTTGCGCGTTATAAACAACGATACCGTCATCGTTATCCGCCGCCAGTGCAGCGGGGGCGGCTAAAACCGAAGAGATGACCAGTGCAAGCGAACAGAAAGGCAAAAAGCGATTCTTCATCTTCATTCCTTTTTTCATTGGTTTAATAGCGAACGTCTACAGACGAGGCTGGAGTGTAATCGTAGCGGAAATGAAATGAGAATCAAAACTATTATCACCAGAAAAGTTTAAAATTTAATATGAATAAAAGAGAAAAATAAGAAAGCGTCCGGTTAGCCGTTGCAAGATACTGTAAATATTAAGATAACCTTAAGATAATAAAAATATTTCAACTGTTATTAATAGCCACTATCTGCCACCCTGTTCTTTCCTTTTTGAGGATAACAAATTAACATCATACAGAGTGAGCTTAATATCAGACATCGCGAAGCAGCCTGCACAGGTAAGTAAAATAATTATGAAAAATAAAAAGATAGATACATTAGCAAAAGTGGCTATGCGCAACAGGGGCTTGTCGGTTAAAGAAAAACGCGTGCGTTATCAGGGGAAAATATTCACCTTTAAATACGTATCAGGACATTATGAGGTTTTTTTAGAAGACCAGCAGGTTGACTCCATCGCCACAGATAGTATCAACGACGCAATTGCTGAATATAAAGAGAAGCATAACAAAACGAAGCGTTAGGACCTGTGTCAATCGTTCCCCCCTCCTGAAGAAAAATACACGTACACCTGCTCCCCATCCGGATGAAACGAGGTGACGACATCTCTCTTCATGTACGCATGACATACCTTTGGTTTGCATACCCGGTGTTGCGGACTCTTTCTCCACTGTGGAAATGGCAGACAGATTTTATGGCCAACGCCAGATAACCTGGCAAAAGATAGCCGATATCCTCAGCTCACGAACCGCTGAAAATTCACCCTATCATTAACGTACTTAAGCCAAACAGATATCAGAATGGCGACGTTATTCGCAACAACAATATAAGATATATTTTCTCGCAAGCAGATGAAAGAACGGCAGATAATCAACTGATTGCGTTACATGCAAAAAAGAAAATACCCACTTAAAAATAACGGATATTAGAACAACTATTTATTGCATATCCGTCAGTTCTGACTCGCCGGGCATCGCATTTGGCAATGTCTCGACTTTAGGTTTACTTTCCAATTGTTGCTGAGCGACCTGGCTATTTTTTTTCGCCATCTCCGCCTGCTCTAAATCCTGCTGTGTGACTTTTTTACCGGAAAACGCATCGATCATTTCCGTTCGGCCATCAGGATATTTCACGATCGTAACCAGTCGCCCGCCATATTGCGGAATACCGGACATCGCCAGCGAATAATCAATCTGATGATTTTCCACTTTTTTCTTTTCCTGAGCCTCTTGCTCAGCCTGAACTTCTTTTAAAGATTTGTGGTTTTCTGCACGAGAGGAGAGCGTCACTTTGGTGCTGTCATCCTGATACGACTGTTTGCCAGCGCCATGTTCAGTACTGGTGCCGATACTGATGCCGGTGCTATTCGCCGTTTCAATCTTATGCGTGATAGTCTCTTTTGTGCTGGCAAGGTGCGCGCTTGCCTGAATCGCCTGAATCTCCTGCATCATTATCTCCGCTACTCGTTAACCAGATAATTTGCGACGAATGACTCATCCTGGTGAGTCGAGAAAGATCCTCATAACGATTATCGACAGGCAGTTAAAACATATTAATAACAAATAATGCTGACAAAAGATGATTGACATAAGAAATTAAAATAAGCAACCCATCATTATATATTATATTAATTTCAGTTAAATCAGATGCAGCATGAAAAATATCATTTAAGTCAGATTAATTAATTTATCGCGGTGCAAAGAGCGACGTTAATGGCTGATTGTTACAGATGATCAGGGCATGATGTTCACGACGGCGGGTACATTTTCACACGGTTACGGCCCTGCTTTTTGGCCTCGTACAGCGCCTCGTCGGCCCGGTTAATCGCCAGATGGATGTTTTCGCCCAGCCCGCATCGAAAGGCACTGATACCCACACTGGTGGTAAAGCTCAGTGGCGCGGCACCCGGCACTTTAACCGGCGTCAGCGCAACCCAGGCACGCAGCCGCTCGCCGAGTAACAGGGCATCGGGTGGGCTGAGGTCCAGCGCAGCGATAATAAACTCTTCACCTCCCCAGCGGCAGATCAGGTCATTTTGCCGCATCTGCTTTTTCAACAGGGCAACAAAATGACGAATAACATCATCGCCCGTCGAGTGGCCGTAAATGTCATTGATCTTTTTAAAGTTATCGATATCAAGAAACAGGATGGCCACTTCCCGGTGGGCCAGCCCTTCTCGCTCTGTGCAAAGCCGGGAAAGCTGCGCCAGAAAAGCGCGGCGATTCAATGCGCCGGACAACACATCGCGACTGCTGCCCGATTCAATGCGTTTAAGCAGAATTTTATTGGCAGAGACCACCCGTGAAACCATTAATATAGCCATGATCAATATTGAGAGATTGAGGCGAAACGCATTGAGCATGGCATCAAGATCCGCCTGGGTGACGCCCGTGCCAGGCTCGAGCAACCTGACAGCATAGAGATAATTCAACGCCACGCCGGTAAGCATGCAGAGTACAACGGTCGTTTTAAAGGAGTAACGCAAAGCGAACCAGGCGAGTGGAAAGAGGATCAACGCCACCATCTCAGTGCCGGAAAAAAGGACACATAGCAGCACAAACACTAAAAAAACGATCACCAATACCTGCTGGCGTAGCTGTTGCCAACCACGGTGTAATTGCCGCCGCACGGTGCGGAAAATGGCCTTGAACCGAATAAAAAAACAAACAAAGATGATACCTGTGCTGAGTTGTTCGCTGAACCAGCCGCGCATGAGTTGGTAGATATCAGCGCTGTTTGTCGCCCATAGCCAAAGGCCGAACACCGCCGCCGAGCAGAACGCGCCAGCCACCACCGGAATAGTCATCACCAGAACGGCATTGCCGGTGAACGTGCTTCGCTGTAGAAAACGGCTGTGGAAACAGTAAATAAAGCACAACCAGGCAGGCAGATAAAAGCCGATATTGAACGCGCAGTAGATAACCTTCTGCTCAATACCCGACCCGTCTTCAAAACTGAGAGCCGCCACCAGCATCGCGCTATAACTGATAACGGTCAGCAATGCATTGTGCAACAGTTGTCGCCCCACATGGCGACGACGTAAACGGAAGTGAATAAACAGGCTGAAGGCCAGTACGTTAGCAGGCCAGAATAGAGAAACATTGTTGCCAGGGCGAAAGTTTAACCCCCAGTCACTTACGAGATATACCGCGAAAAAGAGCACACACAGTCTGACGAGGTAACGACACATAATCTCCGCCCTCTTTAGTTCCTTTTCACCATCGCCTGTTACCGTTAGTAAACCGAATACCTCATTTATTTCAATAAGAAAGCACTGTAAGAGAGGTTAACCGCATCCAGCACAAAGCGTACTCCCCGCGTCTATCGCATCCTGCTATTCTCAGAGACGATAAAAACGTCACATACCAGGAGTGATAATGAGCCAACAACCTTTACACGCCGATCCGCTTAGCTGGGGCCACGGTCCACGCACGTTCGAGGTGTTCCTTGAACCGACCTGCCCTTTCTCCGTCCGCGCATTTAACAAGCTGGACGCCTTGCTCAACGAAGTGGGCGAAGAGAAGGTCACCATCAAAATCCGCCTGCAATCGCAACCGTGGCATATGTTCTCTGGCGTGATTGTGCGCTGCATCCTTGCTGCCTCCACACTGCCGGAAGGCAAAGCCGCTGCGCGAAGCGTACTGAAAGCAGTAGCGGACCATCGAGAAGAGTTCGAATTCACGGACCACTGTAGCGGCCCGAATATGGATACCACGCCACAGCAAATTATTGAACGTATTGAGAAGTATAGCGGAGTGAAACTGGCGGCGGCATTTGCCAGGCCGGAATTGCAAACCGAAATCAAATGGCATAGCAAATATGCGCGGCAGAACGGCATTCATGTCTCCCCGACCTTTATGGTTAACGGGCTGGTACAGGCCGATCTCGGCAGCGGCGATGACATCGGCGTCTGGGCGCAGCGTATCCTCGCCTGAGACGCTGCTACACTGATGAGCAACCCATTCCAATAACGCTTCAACAGATCAACCAAAAGGCAGACCAATATGTCAGACAACTATCAGCCACCTAAAGTCTGGACGTGGGATAAATCCGGCGGCGGTGCATTTGCCAATATTAACCGTCCGATCTCCGGCCCGACGCATGAGAAAACCTTGCCGGTGGGCAAACATCCGTTGCAACTCTACTCGCTGGGTACGCCAAACGGCCAGAAAGTGACCATCATGCTGGAAGAGCTGTTGGAGAAAGGGGTTACTGCGGCTGAGTATGACGCCTGGTTAATTCGCATTGGCGAGGGCGATCAGTTCTCCAGCGGTTTTGTTGAGGTGAATCCGAACTCGAAGATCCCGGCGCTGCGCGATCACTCCACCACGCCGCCAACCCGCGTATTTGAATCCGGGGCAATCTTGCTGTATCTGGCAGAAAAGTTTGGCCATTTTCTGCCCAACGATCCGGCCGGGCGCACCGAAACCCTGAACTGGCTGTTCTGGTTACAGGGCTCTGCGCCGTTCCTCGGTGGTGGTTTCGGCCACTTCTATAACTATGCGCCGGTGAAAATCGAGTACGCTATTAATCGCTTTACCATGGAAGCCAAACGCCAACTGGATGTACTGGATAAGCAACTGGCTAACCATCCGTTTGTCGCCGGTGATGAGTATACCATTGCCGATATGGCGATTTGGCCGTGGTATGGCAATGTGGTGCTGGGTAATGTCTACAACGCCGCAGAGTTTCTCGATGCAGGCATCTACACTCATGTACAACGCTGGGCGAAAGCGATCCTTGCGCGCCCGGCGGTACAACGCGGACGGATCGTTAACCGTACGTTCGGCGAGCCGCATGAACAGTTGCATGAGCGCCATGACGCCAGCGACTTCGATACCAACACAGAAGATAAGCGTCAGGCATAATCTTCTGCACCGGGCGGTCGTCCGCCCGGTTTATTCCCGCTCTCCATTACCTTCCACTGTTTTTTTCACATCATATTTACACGACCAGAATAACTGGTAAGAATGCGCTTTATTTACCTGTAGCCGGCCCCCATGTCCGACATCGCGCTCAAACAGCAGATCCAGAATCTGAAAAAGCATAACGCCCGGCTGGTGCGGATAGCGCGTGATGCGCGCAATAAACTCAGCGCTGCGCTGGACGGTACCGGGCTGTGCCTGTGGCAGCTTGATGTTCCCAGTGGCAAGCTGATCATCTACAACCGCCGTTGGGGTTCGATGCTTGGGTATCAACCCAAAGAGTTGAGCGCCCATTTTGATGTCTGGCGTGAGCATCTACATGAAGATGACCGCCAGCGCGTGCTGGACGCGTTTTACGATCATTTGCACGGCAAGACCCCGTTTTATGAAGCCCTGCACCGCATGCAGCATAAAAACGGCACCGTCACCTGGGTGCTCGACAGAGGCCGCGTAACGGAGTGGGATGCCAACGGTTCACCGCTAAAAGTGACCGGTACGCATATCGACATGACCAAAGAGAAGCAGTATGAGGAGCAACTCTCGGCGCTGGCGAACCACGATCCGCTCACCGGGCTGGCAAATCGTCACGCGCTGTTGCAACACTTTGATGAGTTGAAGCTTAGCGGGCCAGTGTGCGTAGCCTTTATCGATCTTGATGATTTTAAAGCGGTTAACGACACCTTCGGTCACCGTAGCGGCGACGAACTGCTGATCCAGCTGAGCCAGCGTCTGCGCAATGCCTGCCCGGAAGGAACGATTGTCGGCCGTCTCGGCGGCGATGAGTTTGTTCTGTTGTTACCGTTTCCGCTTACCAGCCTGCTGATTAACAGCACCGCGCATACTTGCCTGCGCGCGGCGCTGACGCCCTTTGAACTGGATAACGGAGAGGCGTCGGTTGGGGCATCAATTGGCATTGATGAAGCGCAGGATGACGACGATTTCATCAACGCGCTGAAACGCGCCGATCGGGCGATGTATCACATCAAGCATACCGGGAAAAACGGTGCGGCTCTCGGCCAGACACTGATTTCCCTTTCCGCTTGCGCCGGAGCATAGTTGATGAAAACCGCTCGCCAGCAGACGATTGTGCAACTCCTCACCCGCTATGACACCCTCACGACTGCGGCGCTGGCTACCCAATTGAACGTGAGCATCGAAACCATCCGCCGGGATCTGAATGCGCTGCAAACCCAGGGGAAAATAGTGCGTCGCCATGGTCGCGCACGGATGCTGCATTCACCGCAGCAGGAAAGCAGCGAGCCGTTTCGCAGCAGGCTGAAAAGCCATTATGCGGATAAAGCCGATATTGCCCGCCATGCGCTGAACTGGATCGATACGGGGATGACGCTGGCGCTGGATGCCAGCTCCACCTGTTTTCATCTTGCGCGGCAGTTGCCGGATATCGACCTTACCGTCTTTACTAACAGCGTGCCGGTATGCCAGGAGATCGTCCGACGGCAAAACATCACGCTGGTCTGTTCAGGTGGGAAACTGGATCGCGCCGAGCGTTGTTATGTCAATCCGGCGCTGCCGGGCCTGTTGAAATCGCTGGAGATCGATCTGTTTATCTTCTCCTGCGAGGGGGTGGATGCGGCGGGCGAGATGTGGGACTCCACCCGCCATAACGCCGCATTTAAAGCGCAGTTGTTACGCCGGGCGCAGCAATCGCTGCTACTGATCGATAAGAGCAAATTTTACCGCGCCAGCGAAGTAAAAATCGGCAACCTGTCACTGGTGACGCAAATGATCACCGATGTAAAAACCGACACGCCTCATCGCTGAGGGGCAAAATCCGCCAGCTCCATATTGCGCAACGCCGCAAGCGTCTCTTGCGCTTCATTTTCATCAATCAGGCTCATGGCAAACCCCACATGTACCAGTACCCACTGCCCGAGCAGCGCACGCGGATCATCTTCGCACACCAGGGCGATATTGACCTCGCGCCGCACGCCGCAGACGTCCACCTGCGCCAGTTGATGAAAATCGTCGCCCACGGCCACGACCTGGCCCGGTACGCCTATACACATCTTACTTACTCCACTTCAATACTTTTGATCTGTACGCCCTCGCTGTGCTCAATATGCAGCGTTGGGCAGTGACAGAGAGGGCACTCATCATGGCGGGTAATTTCCACCGACTGGCTGCAATTCCAGCACCATGCCTGCGCGGGTTTATGGAGGATATGCAACGCGCACCCTTCAGCAAGGGTATCGCGGCAGGCGATATCAAAGCCGAAACGCAGCGCACTCTCCTCCACACAGGCCAGCGCGCCCACTTCCAGCCACACACCGGTCACCTTGCTGGCGCCGTTTTGCCTGGCCTGCTGTTCGATGATCTCCACCGCGTTCTGGCATAGCGATAACTCATGCATGCCGGGCGTCCTTCAGCCGGGTGAGCAACGCTCGGCGACTCACCGACTCGCTCACCGGCAGGGAGAGTGCCATTTTCAGGCAATCATGCGCCAGCGAGGCCCCCTGTTCCGCACGCAGTTCCCGCGCTAATGGTGACATTAACGAACAGCTCAGATACTGCGCAAGGGCGGGCATTTCGCCAACGGTAAAGGTCATTTCGCCATAGGGTAATCGCAGCCCAATACGCTCGCCAACATTGCGACGTACCCAACATTGCTGCGGACCGGGAAAAATCAGCAAACTCAGCATCCAGGGCGTTATCACACAACCTATCCACTGCCCCTCAAACAGCGTGAAGGGCGTCACCGAGACCGGCATGTGTGGATGCACAAAAGGTAAATCGTGCATCTCACCTGCGGCCACGGCAGCAAAAGCAGCCTGCACCTCGCTGTGCGGCGAGGCGTCAAAACCAGAGATTTCATTCTGCATGCTGAACCTCCCTGGGCGTCAGGACTACACCAGACTCCGCCAGCGCATCCAGCACCGCCTGTAATGCCGTATCGATACTTGCAGCAACGATCGGCGTCAAACCAATATGCGGCTCCAGTGAGGCCGGAATGACACCGACCAGCGTCAGCTTCGCCGGAAACTCGCCGGTAAAGCGCAGCGCGGACAGCACATCAGACAATCCCAGTTGGTGCGGGGAAATTTTATTGCTGAACAGCGTGGGCACTTCATCGTCGCGCAGGCAGATGACGCTGCCAGGCTCGCTTTTGCGCGTGACAATGGCGTCTGCAATGATCAGATGATCGCGGTTCGCCATCGCGCTCAGCAACTCCATGCCAGCGGTGCCACCATCCAGCACCTCGACCTGTTCCGGCAGGTGGAAACGCTGCTCCAGCGCTTCCACCACCCGTACGCCGATTGCCTCATCGGTGAGCAAAATATTGCCCACCCCCAACACTAAGATCGACATTACAGCACCTTCACCGACACCACATCGTTACCCTCTGCGTCCAGCACGTGTACGGCGCAGGACATACAAGGGTCGAAAGAGTGAATGGTGCGCACCACTTCCAGCGGTTTTTGCGGATCGGCAATCGGCGTGCCTACCAGCGACTGCTCGTAGGGACCGGCTTCGTCATTCACGTTGCGCGGTCCGGCGTTCCACGTCGATGGCACGACAGCCTGGTAGTTGCTGATAGTCCCGTCTTTGATCACGATCCAGTGCGAGAGCATGCCACGCGGCGCTTCGAGGAAGCCTACACCTTTAAACTCGCCGCTGGCGGGAATATCCGGCTTCACAAAGGTGGTCATGTCGCCTTTGCCGATGTTGTCGACCAGCGCCTGATACTGCTGGCTGGCAACCTGATGCAGCTCGCAGGCATGCACGGTACGACCAATAATGCGGCCCAACGTAGAGTGCAGTTGCTCTATTCCCAACGTTTTGCCAGTGAGTTTGTGGTAGATCGCCACAATTTCATTGAGTTTGGTGGTCGTGGATTCGCGCTTCGCCGCCAGTTTACAGAGCATATTGGCCAGCGGCCCCACTTCCACGGTTTTGCCGTAGAAAGTCGGTGACTTCACCCACGAATATTTCCCGTCTTCCTGCCAGCCGGTGTAATTCGGCACCGTCGTCCCTTGCCATGGCTCTTGCGGCGCTTCGTCTTTATACCAGGCGTGTTTCGCGCCCTCCTGAATGCCTTTCACCATAAACGGATCGTTGTATGCGGTGATGGCCCGATAGGTGCTGAGATCGGCGTTTTCGATGTAACCGCCAGGGAACAGGAAACTGCCGTTTTCACCGTCGGTCGGAAACTCCGGCGTACTCAGGTAATTGACGCTGCCTTTACCACGCTCCAGCCACTCCGGATAGAACGCCGCAATCACGGCGGTATCGACCTTATAAACCTGTTCGATAAAGGCCTGCAGCTTGTCGATGAACGACTTGAGGTACATCAGCCGTTCCAGATTCAACACTTCGATGCCGTCAAGATTGATCGGGTTGGCAACACCGCCCACCGCCATGTTTTGAATATGCGGCGATTTCCCGCCAAGCAAGGCGACGATGCGGTTGGCATCACGCTGACACTCCAGCGCCTGTAAATAGTGCGCGACGGCAATCAGGTTCACTTCCGGCGGCAGCTTCATGGCCGGATGTCCCCAGTAGCCATTGGCGAAAATCCCCAACTGACCGCTGGCAACCAACGCTTTGATTTTGTCCTGCACCTCTTTAAACGTGTTTTCGCTGTTCAGCGGCCAGTCAGAGAGCCCTTTCAGCAGGTTCGCCGCTTTTGCCGGGTCAGCATTGAGCGCAGACGTGATATCAACCCAGTCCAGCGCCGAGAGTTGGTAGAAGTGCACGATATGATCGTGGATAGTATGCGCGGCCAGAATAATGTTGCGAATATACTGGGCGTTGACCGGAACGTTCATATCCAGTGCGCTTTCCACGGCACGGACAGAGGCAATAGCGTGAATCGTCGTACAGACGCCGCAGATGCGCTGCATAATGATCCATGCATCCCGCGGGTCGCGGTTCTTCACTATCTCTTCCATACCGCGCCACATCGTGCCTGATGCCCAGGCTTTGGATACAACACCGTTTTCAATTTCGCAGTCAATGCGTAAATGACCCTCAATACGGGTCACCGGATCGATGGTAATTCGTTGACTCATGCTTTACTCGCCTCATGACGTTCTTGTCGTTGTAACGGAGGAATAATCGGCAACAGACGTATGAGTAAGATGTACGCACAGACTTCAATTGCCACAAAACCGATAGAAATCAATATCTCTTCCCAGGCCGGGAAGTAGTGATAGCCATTGCCGGGATTAAACGCTAACAGCGAATAGGAGAGTCGCCACAGAGCGCATCCCAACAGCATGCTTAACGCGCCGATAAACAGAACACGGGAATCAGTACGCAGACGCGCCGAGCGCAGCACCAACAGCGGGAACATCAGCAGTGCGATTTCCAGCCAGAACATCAGGCTGTAAAAATCCCCAGCAAAGGCGTAGCTCCACTTGTCGCGCCAGGTGATTTCCCCTACGCGCAGCAGCAAAAACAGCGCCAGGAGAACGCTTAACGTCCCGGTTAACTTCGTAAAGAGCCGCTTTTCATCCGGCCCGTTACCGCGCAGACTGGCCTGCAACAGCGAACCTTCAAAGATGACGATCGAAAAGCCCATGATAAACGCGGTCAACAAGGAGAAGACCGGCAGCATTTCGTAGCTTTGCCACAGCGGATAGACCTTGTACCCGGCCGCGATCATCAAAGAGCCCATCGAAGACTGGTGCATGGTGGGCAGCAGCGCGCCAAGAGCGATAATAAAAAACATCACCTTATTCAGCCGCCGCAGCGACACTTTCCAGCCCAACCGCTCCAGCAGCGCGGGCGCGAACTCCAGCGCCATCACACCGATGTAAATCGTCATACAGACGGCAGTTTCAAACAGGACCGAGTTCACGTTGAAGTGCCCCGGGATGTAAAAATAGGGCAGATTCCAGTAACGCCCGACGTCAATGGTGATGGACAAACCGCCCAGCGAATAACCAAACAGACTGGCCAGTAATGCCGGGCGCACCAGTGGATGGTAGTCGCCACGGTTAAAGGCATATACCGCCCAGGCGAGCGCCCAGCCGCCGCAAGCGAAACCGGTGCCGATCAGCAAATCGAAAGCGATCCAGATCCCCCACGGATAACCACCGTTAAGATCCGAAACCGATCCCAGGCCGAAGATCAGACGCTTGAGGATAAAGATCCCGCACAGCACGATCAGCGGGGCAAAAAGCAGTATTGGCTTGCTGAACAGCTTGCCGCCCAACGGTTGCGGATCATGACTCATGATCGTCGCCTCCTTCATGGTGCTCATTCTTCGTATGTCGACGTACCAACGCCGTCAGCCCCGCCAGCACAGCCAGCGGCAACATCATGCCTTTGTACACCGTATGCTGAACATGTTCCGAACGGGCACCGGTCGCCAGATCATCCAGCGCTGGTAACCCCAGCACCTCGTAAGGCACGCCGGTCAGCACCAGCACCTGTGTGCCGCCCCCCTCTTTTTCACCGTACAGATGTGGGTAGTAGCTGGCGACAGTGTGTTGATAGGTGTCGGCGGAGGTGAGCGTTTGCCGGGGGTAGTGATACTCAGTACCCGGTTTTAGCGAGAGGCGTTTTTTGGCTTCCGCCAGTAACTCTTCGCGCGTGCCGAAAATCACCGCACCGGCAGGACAGACTTCCACACAGCCAGGCAATCCGCCTTTATCCAGACGCTCAACGCCTTTCTGGTTACAGAGCTGGCATTTGTGCAGTTCACCGAACGGATTGTTGTAATCGTATTTCGGCACATCGAAGGGACAGGCGACCATGCAGTAGCGGCAACCGGTACAGACGCTGGCGTCATAATGGACGATGCCGGTTTTACTGTCCTTCTTCAGCGCCTGAACCGGGCAAACAGAGACACAGTTGGCATCCACACAGTGCATGCACTGCTTTTTGATATAGGCGTAGCCATCATCGAGGCGATCTTTGTTCACCCCGCTGCCGCTATGCCAGACCTGAATGATGTTATTGGTGTATGGCGAAAGTTTGTCGTTGTTGGACCAGGTTTGTTGACCCTGCGGATTACGTTGCGGGGTATTGATGTCCTGGCAACGGGTCACGCAAGCCTGACACCCCACACAGAGCGTGGAGTCGTAGAGCATGCCCAGCGCGCCGGGGATCGGCGGGCGGTTCTCTGCGGCGGCAAAACTCGTCGACGAGCCTGCCGCCAGCAACGCCCCGCCGGACGCCACTTTTAGAAAATTACGTCTGTTCACGGTTAGTCTCCCTGTGAGTCAGCGTCGTTTTTCTTTTGCTGACGCCCCAGCTCGCGCACCGTCATAACGCCTACGCCCGCCACCAGACCCACTACGCCGCCCAGCAGACCAACGGCCGTTGCCGAAACCGCGCCCCCCTCTTTCAGGTTGACATCGGGTTTCTCTGCCCGCGGCGTAGGGTTCTCGACATGCGCCAGTTGATGGATGCCTTTATGGAAGCCAATGCCTTCTTCATTACAACCATAACAGGGGTGACCGATCGCCACTGGCCAGACGCCGCCCACATCGCAAAATTGCAGCGTGGAGCAGTTACCGTAGGTTTCCGGCCCTTTACAGCCTAAGTGATAGAGGCACCAGCCTTCACGATGGCCCTGATCGCCAAACGCTTTCGCAAAGCGTCCGGCATCAAAGTGCGGACGGCGTTCGCAATGCTCGTGGATCAGCCGACCATAGGCAAAAGCAGGACGGTTTTTGGCATCCAGCGCAGGCGGTTTGCCAAAGGTAATGATGTGCGCCACCGTCGCGAGGAAGTTTTGCGGGTTCGGCGGACAGCCTGGAATGTTGATCACGGTTTTACCCGGCAACACCGATTGCAGGCTTACCGCACCGGTAGGATTGACGCCCGCCGCGGCCACACCGCCCCAGGCGGAGCAGGAGCCGATGGCGATGATCGCCGCCGCGTTTTCTGCCGCTTTACGGATATGTTCCACAATAGGCTCGCCAGCCACCATGCAGTAAATCCCGCCGTCTTTCATCGGGATTGAGCCGTCAACCACCAGCACATACTTCCCTTTATATTGCTCAAGCGCGCGGTGTTTGTTCTCCTCAGCCTGATGACCAAAGGCAGCAGAAAGCACTTCGTGGTATTCCAACGAAATAGTTTCCAGTACCAGGTTTTCAACAGTGGGGTGGGTAGAGCGAAGCAGCGATTCGGTACATCCGGTGCACTCCTGTGCGCCAATCCAGATAACCGGTGGACGTTGAGGATGACTGACGGCTTCCGCCATCTCAGCAGCAGCCTTGCCGCTTAATCCCATGGTGGCCGCTAACGCAGCACACAGCTTCATAAAATCACGACGGCTCACACCCTGTGATACAAAATGTTGATTCTCTCCTGCCATTTACTTGTTATCCCTTAGCCTGGACTAGGATTATTCTCCTCCCCTTTGGGAACAGAATGCTGCGATCGCCCCGACAATTAATCACATAAAAAACAAGGGTATTATGCAAAAAGTTGATGCGGTTCACAGTAGGCACAAAAGAAATAGGGGCTTGTGGGCACAAAACGACAAAAAAAAATGAAAGCCACCCTCGACAAAAGTGACCTTCACTAAAGAGAACTACATTGAGCAAAGCTTATTTTTAGGTTTCGAGGCGGTAACCCGCCATAAAAAATCGGATCACAGTGCTGGAGTGGCTCTCGCGAAAGAAGTCCATCACCATGTCCTTATCCAGCCCGTAACGACGCGTAAGAATGCCTGCTTCCCACGCGCTGAGTTGACGATCGCCGGTTTTTTCAAACATGCGATGCGAAAACCCGAGTACAAAACCACGCTTATAATCCGGGCAGAAATGCGCCACGTTACTGGCGCTATCCGCCTGTGACGCATTCAACCCGGCCATCAAACCCTTACCAAAATGGTTGTCCATCGCTACTCCCCTCAATCGCTATATAAAAAATTATATATCGATCTTTAATGGGGGCAATAGCGCTGATTAAAACGCCACCCACTCATCAGACGAAGCGGCTTCTTTTTTCGCTGCCCCGCGTGATAAATCCGGTTTTACCAGCTTCGGTGCAGCCGGTTTATGCTGCTCTTCGCTGGAGAGACGGAACTGCTGAACGGAACGCTGCAACTCTTCTGTCTGGCGTTCCAGCGCAGCAGCAGCAGCAGAAACTTCCTCAACCAGCGCGGCGTTCTGCTGGGTAACGTTATCCATTTGCGTAATCGCCACCCCCACCTGAGAAATGCCTTTACTCTGTTCAGAAGAGGCGGAGGCTATTTCTTTCATAATGGTGGTGACTTCAGTGACCGCGCGCAGAATACCTTCCATTGTGGTGCCCGTATCGTTAACCAGCTGTGCACCTTTTTCTACGCGGCTAACCGAGTCGGCAATCAGCGTTTCAATCTCTTTTGCTGCGCCCGCACTGCGGCTGGCAAGGTTGCGAACTTCCCCGGCAACCACTGCGAACCCGCGGCCTTGTTCACCTGCACGCGCCGCTTCAACGGCGGCGTTCAACGCCAGGATGTTGGTCTGGAACGCAATGCTGTTAATGACGTTGGTGATTTCAGCAATTTTCTTCGAACTGCCGGAGATCCCATCCATCGTGGTGATCACTTCTTTTACCAGTGAACCGCCTTTACTTGCCGTCACCGAGGCCGCCTGCGCCAGCTCGCTTGCATGGCTGGCGTTCTCTGCATTCAGTTTCACTGTTGAGGTCAGTTCTTCCATACTGGCGGCGGTTTCTTCAAGCGCGGCAGCCTGCTCTTCAGTACGGGAAGAGAGATCGTTATTACCGGATGAAATTTCTGTCGCACCGCGCCAGATATTCTCACTGCCGTGGCGGATGCTGCTTACCGCTTCACGCAGGCTGTCCTGCATCGCTAACAGCAGCGGTACCAGTTGCCCCACACAGTTACGGCCAAAATCTTCCAGCGGCTGGCTGAGATCGCCTTGCGCCATCAGACCGAAGTGCGACCGAATACGTGCCAGCGGTTTCACCATCATGGTGACCAGATAACGATCGGTGAACAGCAGGATCAGCAGACCAAATACCATCGCCGCAATTAGCGCATTACGCGTGCTGCTGGTTTGCCCGTCAACCAGGATCCGGGTCTGATCCAGCATCGCGCTGGCGGTTTTATTAAAACTTTCAGTGGCCGCGCCAAAGGTACGGCTCAGCACCGGGGTCACTTCGTTGGCCTGTTTACGGTAAGCCTCCGGCGTGCCTTGCTGCGCCAGTTGCATCTGCGGCGTGATCCCCTGGTCGAGCAATGCCTGCCAACCGGCAATCACTTGTTCGGAGACTTTCGGATCCATCGGACCCGGAGATATCGCTTTAAAGTCCGCCAGTCGACGCCCCATGTTATCCAGCGCCTGTTGGACCGGCGCCATATCCGGTGAGCCACCCGCAGCTTTGGCTTCCATAACGCGACTGAGACGAGTAACAAACCGAAAATATTGATCGTTACCCTGACTGAGCAGAGTCATCTGTGACACTAACTGGCGATCAACATCATTGCCATCGGCCACTTTTGACAACGAAAAAACGCTATACAACCCGACGCCAGACCACAGCAGACCGAAGATCCCCAGGATCACCAGCATCACGGCTCGTATAGTAAAGTTACGAAGCATACCCATAATATTATCCTTGCGGTGAAAGTAGATTCTCGCCTGCGGGCGAAACTTAACTTCTTATCGGCAAGTTTTAGAAAAGTTGTATGGTTCGCTTAAAATTTTTTGTGCGTCATGGAATACCACTTATCACCTCAACTGGTAGATCCAGTATCCTCACAGAACGTTATTCTGCTAACTTTATGCCATATTTCCCTTCACCACCCAAAAGAGGGCAATGCAAAAACACACATCATAACCGACTAATTTATAATGATTTTTTTATTTATAATTTTTATGAAAAAAATTGAAAATACTTTTCACCAGAAAATGATAATTATTAACAACCTTTAGCAAAAGGCTAAAACAGCGGGCACATATAAGGATTACGTTATATCGATATTTTGATAAAAAGAGACCGCGCGCCTTTTTCTTAAAACAATCAAAAAAACGCCTCAGGAAATATTAAAATATATAAACAAACGCTTCAGTAAAATATCCAAACAGGGTGTTAAGTGTACTTTAAACGTAAGTTAAGAATTATTAAAACATACTCACGCCCAGCTTGGGGACAGACATCTTTATGTGCAATCTGGAACAACCTGAAACAACAAAACCCAGGTGCCATGCGACCTGGTCGAGAGATTACGAACTCAACGCTCACCATGTCCGCTCTCTCGCCGTGAGCGTATATGCGCCGTATTGCTTATTTTTTCATACATTCACAAATATTATGAATCGCACCTCATTGTTTATGAGGAGGTTATTTTTCAACCGTTTCTCTCAGCCGTTTTGCCAGACAATATCTGGTTACCTAACGTAAATTAAAACAGCTATTGCCCCTCGGTGAGGCGATTTTAATATAGTGAATCGTCTGTTATTTGATCGATTCATGCACCTCGTTCAGCATAAAGATCGACAATACCGGTCTCCCTGCGGGAGATTCATCCCTGGCGCAGGTACTTTTCGAACCAACCGAGAGTGCGCTGCCAGGCCAGTTCCGCCGCAGCACGGTCATAGCGCGGCGTAGAGTCGTTGTGAAAACCGTGATTCACCCCCGCATAAATGTACGCCTCATAGACTTTGTGGTGTGCTTTCAATGCCTGCTCATAGGCAGGCCAGCCTTCGTTAATGTTTTTATCCAGTTCAGCGTAATGCAGCAGCAGGGGCGCGTTAATTTTCGCCACATCCGCGGCTGGCGGTTGACGACCATAGAACGGCGCGGCGCAATTCAGCTCCGGATAAGCCACTGCCGCTGCATTCGAAACGCCGCCGCCATAGCAAAAACCGGTGATCCCCACTTTTCCGCTGGCATCCGGGTGTTGGCGCATAAATTCGACAGCGGCAAAGAAATCATTCATTAGCTTTGTCGGATCGACCTTTTGTTGCAACTCACGCCCTTCATCATCATTGCCGGGATAGCCGCCTACGGAACTCAGACCGTCCGGCGCTAACGCCAGGTACCCCGCTTTTGCCACCCGACGCGCCACATCTTCAATGTAAGGGTTGAGACCACGGTTTTCATGCACCACCACCACCGCCGCTATTTTCCCGGTGGCTTTTGTTGGCCTGACAAGATATCCCCTCACTTCACCATGCCCGTTTGGCGACGGGTAGGTGATATATTCCGGGTGAATATCCGGATCGGTGAACACCACCTGCTCCGCCAGCGCGTAATTCGGCTTCAGCAGGTTAAACAGCGCCAGCGCCGTCATCCCTCCTACCGCGTACTTACCGGCCAGATGTAAAAATTCGCGCTTGTTGATTTTGCCGTGCGCGTAATAGTCGTAGTAGTCGAGTAATTCCTGAGGAAAGTCTTTCGCTGTTAAACGCGTCATCACATGTCTCCGCTCGTTTTTTCCTTCTAAGCAAAGCATAGCGGTCCGTTTTCTGCACAAAAAATGTTCAACTATCAGACTGACCTTTGATGTGCAGAAATCCGGCGATAAGATAGAAACGTTGTTTCGAATTAGCCTGTACAATAAAGGAGACATCATGCCTGGTTTCGCCAACCCGGATCGCTATGCGCAGATGCACTATCGCTACTGTGGCAAAAGCGGTTTGCAGTTACCCGCCCTTTCACTCGGTTTGTGGCACAGTTTTGGCCACAGTCACGCCCTGGAGTCACAGCGCGCCTTGCTGCGCAAAGCGTTTGATCTGGGGATCACCCATTTTGATTTAGCCAATAACTACGGACCACCAGCAGGCAGCGCGGAAGAAAATTTCGGCCGTCTGCTACGGGACGATTTCGCCAGCTACCGCGACGAACTGATTATTTCCACCAAAGCGGGATACGATATGTGGCCAGGGCCGTACGGTTCCGGTGGCTCACGCAAATATCTGCTCGCCAGCCTTGATCAGAGCCTGAAGCGTATGGGGTTGGAGTACGTGGATATCTTCTATTCGCACCGGGTAGATGAAAAAACGCCGATGGAAGAGACCGCCGCCGCGCTGGCCCATGCAGTGCAGAGCGGTAAAGCGCTCTACGTCGGTATCTCTTCCTATTCCACCGACCGCACCCGGCAAATGGCGGCGCTGCTGCGCGAGTGGAAAATCCCCCTGTTAATCCACCAGCCCTCCTATAACCTGCTTAATCGCTGGGTGGATAAAACCGGACTGCTGGATGCGCTGGAAGATAATGGCATGGGCTGCATCGCGTTTACGCCGCTGGCGCAGGGCTTGTTGACGGGGAAATACTTGAGCGGTATTCCGGAAGGCTCACGCATGCAGCGTGAAGGCAATAAAGTGCGCGGTCTGACACAGAAGATGCTGACGGAAAGTAATCTCAACAGCCTGCGGCTGCTGAATGAGATGGCGCAGCAGCGCGGGCAGTCGATGGCGCAAATGGCGCTGAGCTGGTTGCTGAAAGATGCCCGCGTCACCTCCGTGCTGATTGGCGCAAGCCGCCCGGAACAGATCGCGGAAAATGTTCAGGCGCTGAATAATCTGACATTCAGCGCAGACGAACTGGCGCAAATCGACAAGCACATCGCCGATGGAGAGCTCAATTTATGGCAGGCGTCGTCGGATAAATGATCGTACGCAGGCCGGGAAACCGGCCTGCAGCGATCAATGTTTTTCGCGGGTTAACCTGTCCAGGTAACCCATCACAAATGCTGAGAGCACAAATGTCAGGTGGATTATTACGTACCACATCAGTTTGTTGTCCGGCACATTTTTCGCATCCATAAACACCCGCAGCAAATGAATGGACGAGATGGCGACGATAGAGGCGGCCACTTTGTTCTTCAGGGACGTGGAGTCCATTTTGCCGAGCCAGTTCAGTTTCTCTTTGTGTTCTGCGATATCGAGCTGCGAGACAAAGTTTTCATAGCCGGAAAACATCACCATCACCAGCAGGCCGCCGACCAGCGTCATATCCACCAGCGACAGCAGCGTCAGAATGAGATCGGCTTCCGCCAGGCTGAATATGTTGGGCAGGATGTGAAAAATCTCCTGGAAGAATTTTACCGTCAGTGCAAGCAGAGCAAGGGAGAGGCCAAAGTAAACCGGGGCGAGCAACCAGCGCGAAGCGTACATTGCGTTTTCCAAAAATCGTTCCATAGTGTCCTGTAAGATAGCTTAACCAGCGGCCAGTATATCCCAGTCAGGTAAACATTTGGCAACACTCTGCCAACATCAACGGAACACAATGATACGTACAAGGTAGCGAGGTTGATGGCAGGCCAGACCTTCGACCTGCAAAAGATATGAACAATATTGCTATACGTCCTCGGGGTTTACCCACGGACGCTGGTTCTCCGGCCACACCAAAACAACCAGTGCCGGGTAGGCTTCAGTACTGAACTCGTGGAAACACTGACGCAGATTGAGCACATCCAGATCGGCATGCGGCACCTTCTCACCATTGAGGCAGCGCTTCTTTATATTGTCATAATACTTATACACAGCAGAATTGAGATCGCTACACCGACGCTGCGCCTCAAATAAACCAGGGGTATTATTTAATTCTGCCATGTTCATGCGTTTTATGGTCGCATGAAGAAAATCAATATATTCATGGTTAACCCGCCAGTACCACACCGGAGTAATGGCATTCATTAACACAGAAAAATGATCCTCACCTTCCTCTTTTGACAACGGTTGAGGTCTGGGAGGAAGGTTCTCAATTTCGCTGCGCGGGGCTTTATTGTACTCGCGCATTAATAAAAGTACGCCGCCAGTGAGCAGCAATAATGTAATAACAGAATAAAAAATACTGTTCATGAGCAGGCTCCATTTTTTTTGATTTTAAAAGTGCGCCATGATATTGTCAACGAACCTCACGTCTGTCTTGCCCCTTCCCTGTTGATATTAAAGGATATTAGAAATGCTTCCCGAGAATCTTGTCCCGGCACGATTTCACATTTCTGCCGCTGAAACCAGGCCAGGAGAAGAAGGAAAAGAGCCTAATTTAACTCAGGGAAAAAGAACGCTCTCCGAACACGCTGACCAAATATTAGCGAACGTGAGCCACAATGGGCAATCAAGAAATATGTTACTTGAGGAACGCGATCGGCATATAAAAGATCGTCTGTTCCGTGTAGTAAAAATCGAGACATTCGCCCGTCTGCTTAATGACTTACAAGCGGAAGGCGAGATTGATGCCCAGACATTAAGCAAAATAATTGCGGATAAAACACAGGAAATTAATGAATCTGGCGATAAGATTTGGCTTAACCTGATTACCCGTGAAAAAGATGGACCAATGTTTTATAAAATTGGGGAAGAGTAACGTGAAAGAAATCGATAACAATAATGTGTATTTAGCTTTAGATGATAAAAAAAGTGATGAGTTTATCTTAAAGCAAAATATAGAAGCATTAATGCTCGATAAAAACAGCACAATTGAGCGCATTGCACGTGAACTGGTATCCATTCCCGCCGCACTGGTGCGTCTTAAATGGCAGAATCGTCGGGAAATCTATCCATTACAGGTTAAAGAAGAAATTTATGGCGCGGTGATCAACGCCATTATTGAACAGAAGCCTGAGCTCATGGAAAAGATCATGGGTCGTCTGGAAACCAACTACCAGCATATTCTGGGACGGGAAGCGGCAACGCTGCGCCTGAACCGTAAATTGATTGACGGTGAATACCGCACATCAAACGTCACTACCGTCGCGCTGGATGAAGAAACCGCCGCGAACAAGCCAGACGCAAACTAACTGGCCGTCGCCGGTTGCGCATATCATCACTATCCAGAAAATCCTGAATCTTGCTGCAATAACAGCGCAGACAACTACCCTTAAGTACTCAACCACCGATATGGAGGGTACTTAATGGCAACTAACCAGACAAAAATTCAGGATCCCACCACGCAATACTACGCTGGCGATTACCCGCAGCAGAAACAACCCTATCCCGGGGTACAGGCAAAAATGGATCCTGTACCTGACTGTGGTGAAAACAGCTACGTGGGCAGCGGACGGTTGAAAGATCGGAAAGCGCTGGTCACCGGCGGGGATTCCGGTATTGGTCGTGCTGCCGCCATCGCCTACGCGCGTGAAGGGGCGGATGTGGCGATCAACTACCTGCCTGCGGAAGAAGAAGATGCGCAGCAGGTCAAAGCGCAGATCGAAGCGGCCGGACGCAAAGCGGTGCTGATCCCCGGCGATCTGAGCGATGAGTCATTTGCCCGTGCGTTGCCACACAAAGCCAAAGAGCAGCTTGGCGGTCTGGATATCCTGGCGCTGGTCGCTGGCAGACAAACCGCAATTGAAGAGATTGCTAATCTGACCACCGAGCAATTTATTCAGACCTACACGGTGAACGTTTTTGCGCTGTTCTGGATAACTCAGGAAGCCATCCCACTGCTGCCACGCGGCGGTAGCATCATCACCACCTCATCAATCCAGGCGTACCAGCCAAGTACACACCTGCTGGACTATGCCTCCACCAAAGCGGCTATTCTCAATTACAGTCGCGGGCTGGCAAAACAGGTGGCGGAAAAAGGGATCCGCGTCAATATCGTGGCGCCAGGGCCAATCTGGACAGCATTGCAGATTTCTGGCGGTCAGCCGCAGGAGAAACTGCCGCAGTTCGGCCAGCAAACGCCATTGAAACGCGCCGGACAACCGGCTGAGCTGGCCCCCGTCTACGTTTATCTGGCAAGCCAGGAGTCGAGCTACGTCACGGCCGAAGTGCATGGCGTCACAGGCGGCGAACATCTCGGATAAGCAGGTGAAAAAAAAGCTGGCGAGAGCCAGCTTTTTTACGTTTGGCAAGGACAGATTACTTCGCTTTCGCGACCTCTTCACCGACCAGACCGATTTTCAGATACCCCGCCTGATGCAACGTATCCATCACCTTCATCATTGTTTCGTAGTCTACGGTTTTGTCCGCACGGAAAAAGATGGTGGTGTCTTTTTTACCTTCCGTCATCGCATTTAGCGCGTTGATCATCGTGTCATCCGTCACCTGATCGTTACCGATAAACATCGTGTTATCCGCTTTTACAGAGAGGTAGACTGGCTTTTCCGGGCGCGGTTGTGGCTGGCTGGAGGATGCCGGCAGATTCACTTTCACATCCACCGTGGCAAGCGGTGCGGCCACCATAAAGATAATCAGCAGCACCAACATAACGTCGATAAACGGCGTTACGTTGATTTCGTGCATTTCGCCGTTATCGTCCAGGTTTTCATTAAGACGCATTGCCATGGCGTATCAACCTACACGTAATTTCTGAGCCGCACGCACCGGCTGCGCATTGCTGGCAGCCAGGTCAAGATCGCGGCTTTGCAGTAACAGAACCTGCGCGGCGACATCGCCGAGGGTGGCTTTGTAACTGCCAATCATGCGCGCAAAAAGGTTGTAAATCACCACCGCCGGAATGGCAGCAACCAACCCGATCGCCGTAGCCAGCAGCGCTTCGGCAATACCCGGCGCCACAACAGCGAGGTTCGTAGTTTGCGTCTGCGCGATGCCGATAAAGCTGTTCATGATGCCCCAAACGGTACCGAACAGACCGATAAACGGAGAGATCGCGCCGATAGTGGCGAGATAGCCATTACCGCGCCCCATATAACGCCCGGTCGCCGCCACGCGACGCTCCAGGCGGAACCCGGTGCGCTCTTTAATGCCTTCGTTATCTTCGCTGCCTGCGGATAACTCCAGCTCGTTCTGGGCTTCGTTGATTAACAGGGTGCTGAGGCTTTTCGCATGGAAGGAGGAGGCGATTTCGCTGGCCTGATCCAGTGAGCGGGCATCAGCCAGCAGGGTCTGCTCACGCTTGATGCGGCGCTTTTGCGCCATCATCTCAACGCTTTTGCTGAAGAACAGAGCCCATGTCACCACGGACGCCAGAATCAGGCCGATCATTACCACTTTAACGACAATGTCGGCGTGCTGATACATACCCCACACGGATAGATCCGTCTGCATCAAATTATTACCCACTGTGTTTCTCCGCGACGCAAATCACAAAAACTGAGCGCCATCATATCAAAATGATGTCGAATTGATAGTAGTTCTCATTACTATTTACATAGTGCCTGAATTGAAAGCCATTTTCTTTGCGCTCACGCAGTAAACCCGCGCGACTGAACACGTCGTAGAAAAAATTAACACCCGCACCGCAAACAGGGATGCATCAACCCACAATCATGGTAGTCTGGACATCCAGACGTATAAAAACAGGTTGAGCGAAAATGACGGCGAAGCATCTTGATACCGCTCTGGTAAACGCAGGGCGCAGCAAAAAATATACACTAGGCTCGGTGAACAGCGTGATCCAACGCGCCTCTTCCCTGGTCTTCGAAACGGTGGAAGCCAAAAAACACGCTACCCGCAACCGGGCAAACGGCGAACTGTTTTATGGTCGCCGCGGTACGCTAACACACTTCTCATTACAGGAAGCGATGTGTGAACTGGAAGGCGGCGCCGGATGCGCGCTTTTCCCCTGCGGCGCCGCGGCGGTGGCTAACACCATTCTGGCGTTCGTTGAGCAAGGCGATCATGTGCTGATGACCAACACCGCCTATGAACCGACACAGGATTTCAGCACCAAAATTCTCGCCAAACTGGGCGTCACCACCAGCTGGTTTGACCCGATGATTGGCGCCAGCATTGTGCATCTCATCCAACCCAATACGAAAGTGGTGTTCCTGGAATCTCCCGGCTCCATCACCATGGAGGTGCATGACGTTCCGGCGATTGTTCAGGCGGTGAGAAGCGTGGCCCCGAACGCCATCATTATGATTGATAACACCTGGGCGGCTGGCATCCTGTTCAAAGCGCTGGAGTTTGATATTGATATCTCGATTCAGGCAGGCACCAAATACCTGATTGGTCACTCCGACGCGATGGTGGGCACCGCCGTTTCCAACGCCCGCTGTTGGGAGCAACTGCGTGAAAACGCCTATCTGATGGGGCAAATGTTGGATGCGGATACCGCGTATATGACCAGCCGCGGTTTGCGTACATTGGGCGTGCGCCTGCGTCAGCACCATGAAAGCAGTTTAAAAATTGCCGAATGGCTGGCGACGCACCCGCAAGTGGCGCGGGTGAATCATCCGGCGCTGCCTGGAAGCAAAGGGCATGAGTACTGGAAACGTGACTTTACCGGCAGCAGCGGCCTGTTCTCCTTTGTATTAACTAAACGCTTAACCCATGAAGAACTGTCGCAATACCTCGATCCGTTTTCACTGTTCAGCATGGCCTACTCCTGGGGCGGTTATGAGTCGTTAATTCTGGCCAACCAGCCGGAACAGATAGCGGCGATCCGCCCGGATGGTGAAGTGGACTTCACCGGTACCTTAATTCGGGTGCATATTGGTTTAGAGAATGTTGACGATCTGATTGAAGATTTAGCTGCAGGATTCCAGCGTATCGTGTAAACCAGGCTAACCGGGGTAAAGCTTCAGAAAATTCTCTGTTTCTTGCGCCCCGGATCAAGGTGTTTTTGGCGAGTTGGAGTACAATAGCCTCCTCTACGCGGTACCACAGGAACGTCCATGGCTGTTATTCAAGATATTATCGCTGCGCTTTGGCAACACGACTTTGCTGCGCTGGCTAACCCGCATGTTGTTGGCGTTGTTTATTTTGTGATGTTCGCCACGCTGTTTCTGGAAAACGGCCTGCTTCCTGCTTCGTTTTTACCGGGGGACAGCCTGCTGTTACTGGCCGGTGCGCTGATTGCGCGCGGCTGCATGGACTTTGTATCCACCCTGTTTATCCTCACCTCCGCCGCCAGTCTCGGCTGCTGGCTCAGCTACCTGCAAGGCAAGTGGCTGGGCAATACGCGGGTGGTGAAAAGCTGGCTTGCGCAGCTACCGGTGAAATACCATGAACGGGCGACCTGTATGTTTGACCGCCACGGTCTGCTGGCGCTGCTTGCCGGGCGTTTTCTGGCGTTTATTCGCACCCTGCTGCCGACCATGGCCGGCATATCCGGTTTGTCGAACCGCCGCTTCCAGCTGTTTAACTGGCTGAGCGCCCTGCTATGGGTTGGCGTCGTCACCTCTTTTGGCTACGCCATCAGCATGATCCCGTTTGTGAAACGTCATGAAGATCAGGTGATGACGTTTCTGATGATCCTCCCGGTCTTCCTGCTGGTCGCCGGGCTTGTCGGCACTGTTGCGGTGGTGCTGAAGAAAAAATACTGCAACGCCTGACCCGCTGCCCCTCTTCCCGGCGAAGAGGGGCCGTTTTTACATCCCCTGCATGGTACGAATTCTCGCCACATCCTCTCCCGGCGTCAGACCAAAATAGCGTTTAAACTCGCGGCTGAACTGCGACGGACTTTCATAGCCAACCCGTATCGCCGCAGCGCTGGCTTTCATACCATCATGCACCATCAGCATACGTGCTTTGTGCAGACGGTAGCTCTTCAGGTACTGCAAAGGCGACGTGCTGGTCACTGACTTAAAGTTGTGGTGAAACGCCGACACGCTCATATTGGCTTCAGCGGCAAGCTGATCGACGCTCAGATTCTCCGTGTACTGGCTCTCAATGCGCTTCAGCACCCGGCTAATCAGGCTAAAATGCGTCTGGCGACTCACCAGTGCCAGCAACGCACCGCCGCGCGGCCCGGTCAGCACGTGGTAAAGGATCTCGCGGATAATCTGTTTACCGAGAATACGCGCATCCAGCGGGCGCTCCATCACGTCCAGCAAGCGTTCGGCGGCGCACAGGATCTCTTCCGACAGGACCGCCGAGTTAATCCCGCTCGCGGCGATATCAGGGCGAAAGAGTTCATCTTCGCCGATATCCATCAACAGTTCCTGTAATTGCAGGATATCGACATTTACGCGAAGACCCGCCAATGGCACCTCCGGCGTGGCAAAGGTTTCACACTCAAACGGTAACGGCACCGTCAGTAATAAATACTCGTTAGTGTCATAGCGAAAAACGCGCTCATTGATATAACCGATTTTATGACCGGAAAAGAGAAAAACGATCCCCGGAAGGTACATCACCGGCGTTCGGGTTCCCGGCTGAGTCCCGTACAGCAAACGGATATCCGGCAGCAGTTCACTGAGTGTGTTTTCATTTATTTTCAGAGCCTTAATCTTTTCTGTCAGGTGCAAACAAATCTCTTCGCGCTTCATTTTCCGCTACTCCGGCAAGGCTTTTTGACACAGACAGTGTGCTCAGTTTTATGCTTTTTCTCCAGCCTAAAAGAGAAACAGGCAAGACATTCGCAGGAATGTGCATTGAGAGAGACGCTGCCCACGCCCACAATAATCCCATCAGGCAGACAGCTGCCGGACATTTTTCACCTAATGAGAAGGGAACGAGCAATGAATAACTTTAATCTGCATACCCCTACCCGCATCCTGTTTGGTAAAGGCGCAATTGCTAATCTGCGTGAGCAGATCCCGGCGGAGGCCCGCGTGTTGATTACCTATGGCGGCGGCAGCGTGAAGAAAAACGGCGTGCTGGATCAGGTCTACAGCGCGCTGCAAGGTCTGGATGTCCGCGAATTCAGCGGTATTGAGCCAAACCCGACGTACGAAACCCTGATGAAAGCCGTAAAAATCGTGCAAGACGAAAAGATCACATTCTTGCTGGCGGTGGGCGGTGGTTCTGTACTCGATGGCACCAAATTTATCGCCGCAGCAGCGCAGTATGCAGACGGCATCGATCCGTGGCACATCCTGCAAACGCGGGGGAGTGACATCAAAAGCGCCATTCCGATGGGTTCTGTGTTGACGCTGCCAGCCACCGGTTCTGAATCCAACGCAGGCGCGGTGGTATCTCGTAAAGCAACCGGCGACAAACAGGCGTTCCACTCTGCTTTCGTGCAGCCCGTATTTGCCATCCTCGATCCGGTTTACACCTACACCCTGCCGCCGCGTCAGGTGGCGAATGGTGTGGTGGATGCCTTTGTCCATACCGTTGAGCAGTACGTCACCTATCCGGTGGACGGCAAAATCCAGGATCGTTTCGCGGAAGGCATTTTGCTGACGCTGATCGAAGAAGGCCCAAAAGCGTTGCAGGAACCGGAAAACTACGACGTACGCGCCAACGTGATGTGGGCGGCAACGCAAGCGCTGAATGGTCTGATTGGCGCAGGCGTACCGCAGGACTGGGCAACACATATGCTCGGTCATGAACTGACTGCGATGCATGGTCTTGACCATGCGCAAACCCTGGCCGTTGTTCTGCCTGCGCTGTGGAATGAAAAACGCGATACCAAGCACGCCAAATTGCTGCAATACGCTGAGCGCGTGTGGAACATCACTGAAGGCTCTGAAAACGAGCGTATCGATGCGGCCATTGAAGCAACGCGTAACTTCTTCGAACGTATGGGCGTGCCGACGCGGTTGTCCGGTTACGGCCTCGACGGTAGCTCAATTCCGGCGCTGTTGAGCAAACTCGAAGAACACGGTATGACGCAACTCGGCGAACACCAGGATATTACACTGGAAGTCAGCCGTCGCATCTACGAAGCGGCGCGCTAAGGTCGTCTGGCAACGGCTTTCGTTTTTGGTTTTTTCGACCACACTTAATGCACACCACCTTACCGGGCCTGTCCCGGTAAGCCTATTGAAAGGAGAAATGCATGACACATCCCACCGTGATTAAGCTTTCTGACGGCACACTGATGCCGCAACTGGGTCTTGGCGTGTGGAAAGCGAGCAACGAGGAAGTGGTTACCGCGATTCATAAGGCACTGGACGTGGGGTATCGATCCATTGATACCGCCGCAGCCTATAAAAATGAAGAAGGCGTGGGCAAAGCGATTGCCAGCTCGGGCGTACCTCGCGATGAGTTATTTATTACCACCAAGTTGTGGAATGACGATCAGCAGCGTCCGGCGCAAGCATTAAAAGAAAGTCTGAAAAAACTGCAGCTTGATTATGTGGATCTCTATCTGATGCACTGGCCAGTACCGGCCATCGATCATTATGTCGAGGCGTGGCAAGGGATGATCGCATTACAGCAGCAGGGGCTGGTGAAGAGCATCGGCGTATGCAACTTTCAGATCCCACACCTGCAACGCCTGATCGATGAAACCAGCGTCGCGCCGGTGATTAACCAAATCGAGCTACACCCGTTGATGCAGCAGCGCCAGTTGCACGCCTGGAATGCCACACACAAGATCCAGACCGAGTCCTGGAGCCCGCTGGCACAGGGCGGTGAAGGGGTCTTCGATCAGAAAATCATCCGTTCGCTGGCGGATAAATACAGCAAAACACCTGCACAGATAGTGATCCGCTGGCATCTTGATAGCGGTCTGGTGGTGATCCCGAAATCGGTCACGCCGTCGCGCATTGCCGAAAACTTTAATGTCTGGGATTTCCGCCTGGATAAAGACGAGCTGGCGGAAATTGCCAAACTGGATGCCGGTAAACGGCTTGGGCCAGACCCGGATCAGTTCGGCGGTTGAATGCCCGTTGAGCACAAAAAAATGCCCGGTGTAAACCGGGCATTTTTAGGGTGACTTAACGCACCCGCGTGGCTTTTTTCTTCGTGGATGCAGCGCTTTTACCGTTGCTACGCTGGTGCACAATCGGCGTATGTTTGGTCAACGCTGGCTGCGACTGGCGGTTCTGACGGCGCGCTTCACGCATCTCTTCCAGCGTCGGTGCCGGCACCAGGCATTCGCGGCGCGAGCCAATCAAATGCTTTTTACCCATCGCTTCCAGCGCCTGGCGCAGCAACGGCCAGTTGGCCGGATCGTGGTAACGCAGCAGCGCTTTATGCAGACGGCGCTGTTTGTCCCCTTTGGGGACCACCACCTCTTCGCTCTTATAGTCGATTTTCGACAGCGGGTTTTTGCCGGTGTAATACATGGTTGTCGAGTTCGCCAGCGGTGAGGGATAGAAGTTCTGTACCTGGTCAAGACGGAAGCGGTGACGCTTCAGCCACAGCGCCAGGTTCACCATGTCTTCATCACGCGTACCGGGGTGCGCAGAGATAAAATAGGGGATCAGATACTGTTCTTTGCCCGCCTGTTTGGAATAGGTGTCGAACAACTGCTTAAAGCGGTCATAGCTGCCCATTCCCGGCTTCATCATCTTCGACAGCGGACCTTCTTCAGTGTGTTCCGGCGCAATCTTCAGATACCCGCCCACGTGGTGCGTCGCCAGCTCTTTCACATAGCGCGGATCTTCAACGGCCAGATCGTAACGCACACCAGAGGCAATCAGGATCTTTTTAATACCTTTCAAATCACGGGCACGACGATAGAGATCGATCGTCGGTTGGTGATTGGTATCCATATGCGGGCAGATCTCCGGGTAAACACAAGAGAGTCGGCGACAGGTCTGTTCCGCACGCGGCGATTTGCAGCGCAGCATATACATGTTGGCGGTCGGCCCGCCGAGATCGGAAATCACCCCGGTAAAGCCCGGTACGCTATCACGAATCGCTTCGATCTCATTGATGATCGAATCTTCGGAGCGGCTTTGAATGATACGGCCTTCATGCTCGGTGATGGAGCAGAAGGAACAGCCACCAAAACAGCCGCGCATAATATTGATGGAGAAGCGGATCATCTCATACGCCGGGATACGGCTTTTGCCATAGGCGGGGTGCGGCACGCGCTTATAGGGCAAAGCAAACACGCTGTCCATCTCTTCGGTCGACAGCGGGATAGCTGGCGGGTTGATCCAGATGTAACGATCGCCGTGTTTTTGCATCAGCGCGCGGGCGCAGCCGGGGTTGGTTTCGTGGTGCAAAATACGCGACGCATGGGCGTAGAGCACCTTATCACCTTTCACCTTCTCAAAAGAAGGCAGCAGCACATAGGTTTTTTCCCACGGTTTCGGGCGCGGCGGCTGCACCGTCACACGTTTTGCTTCCTGCGCTTCCTGCGCTACGGGTTTGTTGTCCGCACAGGGTAAATCTTCGCCATACGGATGCGGGATCGGGTCGATCTTACCCGGCGTATCAAGGCGGGTGGAGTCCACCCCGCTCCAGCCCGGCAGCGCTTCTTTGACGATGATCGCGGTGTTACGCACATCGCGGATCTGCGAGATCGGTTCGCCCGCGGCCAGACGATGAGCCACTTCCACCAGTGGGCGTTCACCGTTGCCAAACATCAGCATATCGGCTTTGGCGTCAATCAGCACCGAGCGACGCACGGTATCAGACCAGTAATCATAATGTGCAGTACGGCGCAGGCTGGCTTCAATACCGCCGAGGATCACCGGCACCTCTTTCCACGCTTCTTTACAGCGTTGGGTATAAACCAACGTGGCGCGATCCGGACGCTTACCGGCGACGTTATCCGGGGTGTAGGCGTCGTCATGACGCAGCTTACGATCGGCGGTGTAGCGGTTGATCATCGAATCCATGTTGCCAGCGGTGACGCCGAAGAACAGGTTCGGTTTGCCCAAACGCATAAAGTCGTCTTTGCTGTTCCAGTCCGGTTGGGCAATGATACCAACACGAAACCCTTGTGCTTCCAGCATACGGCCGCAAATCGCCATCCCGAAACTGGGGTGATCGACATATGCATCGCCCGTCACCAGAATAATGTCGCAACTATCCCAGCCGAGTTGATCCATCTCTTCGCGCGACATCGGCAAAAACGGCGCAGGGCCGAAGCAGGCCGCCCAGTACTGGGGCCATGAGAAAAGGTCACGATCCGGTTGGATCAGGGATATTGCGCTCATCTTGCTTCCAAAAATGATAAAAAAATAATCAAAGGGCGGCGATTATACGCCGTAATTTGACCGGAAATGAAGGAGGATTTTGTACAGGACAGCAGCCTGACAGGTAAAAACCTGGCAGGCTTACACATGTTACGGCGCCGGGTTCACCAGCAGCTGCCCTACCGAACCACGGTCGGTCATCTCCAGCGTCTGGCTTTGATACTGGAACGGGAAGTGCGGCCAGGAAGGCTGGCCGAACCACACCAGCAGTTCCACCTGTCCGTCGATCCAGACAGTATCTTTCCAGCCCCGGTCCTCCGGGAATGGCATCGCACCGTTAACGTTGCGCACCAAAAACATTACGCCTTCAATATGGAAGGATTGCGGCATCTCGGCGCGGACGGTCCAGCGCTCCCAGGTGCCTTGCTGCGTAGTGATATCGATCCGCTGCGGATCCCATAACTGCCCGTTAATGCCCGGATCGCTGCCCAGCGTGATATCCCGGCTGCGGGTTGGTGTACCGGCCATAATCTCTGACGGCAGCAGACGCATGGGTAGTCTGTCCGTCACCAGCGGTAACAGCCCGGTTGGACGCAACGTCAACACCAGCGTCGAAATCAGGATGCTGGAGGGCTCGAAGAAACCGCGTACGCGATCCATCAGGGTTGCCGCTTCGCCACAGGTGATCGACACTTCATCACCGTTGGTCATATCCACCAGCACCTCGCGGCGCTCCCCCGGTGCCAACGACAACTGCTTTACTGATACCGGTGCGGGTAAAAAGCCCTGATCGCCGGCAATCACATGCAGTGCGCGACCATCACTCATTTGTAACTGGTAGCGCCGGGAGTTCGAGGCATTTAACAGACGCAGTCGCACCCAGCCACGGGAAACATCCACATACGGGCTTTGCGCGCCGTTCACCAGCAACGTATCGCCAACAAAACCACCGCTACCGGGTTCGCTGTATTGCGGCGTACCGAAATTATCCAGCCGCTTATCCTGAATAATGACCGGGAAATCATCCACGCCGTAATGGTTCGGTATCGGTAACGACTTACTGATCTCATCCTCCACCAGCCACATTCCCGCAAGACCGTTATAGACCTGCTGCGCGGTGCGGTTCGGCGTATTGGCGTGATACCACAGCGTCCCGGCATTCTGACGAATAGGCAGCACCGGTGCCCAGTCGTTATTGGCGGTCATCATGCGCGCTGCGCCACCAATCAGCGGCCCTGGCACCTGCAAACCACTGACGGTCATTGCCACGTTTTCCGCCAGTCGGTTGCTATAAATCAGTTTGACGTCATCACCGTTCCATACCCGGATCGTTGGCCCCAGATAACGCCCATTGATGCCGAAAACCTGGGCACGTGTACCGGTCGTGAATGACCAGTGCGTACGTTGCAGGGTAAGAAACAGCGGTTGCCCGCGACGGGATTCAAACAGAGGAGGAACGGGCAGCTGCGGTTGTTGCCCGGCGGCATTTGCCCTCAGCGGCACCGCACCTGCACATAGCGCAACCCCGGATGCCTGAATAAACTGACGCCGACTGAGTGACATATTTGCTCCGTGTAACACTGACTCTATGCCGCAAGCATCACTGTCTGCGGACTTATTAACAACAAAAGGTTAAACCCGACCGGCGGCTTCGCGTTCTGCAACTTCTTTATCGAGTTCCTCGATTTTCGTTGCCATCAATTCGCGGCAATGAGTTGCCAGCTCACGCACCTGATCTTTACCAAAGCGGGTGATATCAATGGGCGGCAACATCTCAACGATAACCAACCCGTTGCGCAGGCGATTGAGTTTAATTTTGTTAGACGTCGTCGACACGCAGACCGGAATGATCGGCACACCGGCGGCAATCGCGGCATGAAACGCCCCGGTTTTAAACGGCAGCAAACCGCGACCGCGGCTACGGGTGCCTTCCGGAAACATCCAGATGGAAATATTGCGTTTCTGGATCTGCTTAACCACTTCGGCAATGGTGCCATGGGCTTTCGCACGGTTATTACGATCAATCAGCAGATTGCCGGTCAGCCAGTAAAGCTGACCAAAAAACGGGATCCACAACAGGCTCTTTTTACCCACGGTCACCGTTGGCGGTAGCACAATGTTGGATGCGGTCACCATGTCGAAGTTGTTCTGATGGTTCGCAATATAGATAGCATTGCCAAACTTCGCAGCATCCGGCGGCAGACGTTTTTCGACTTTCAACCCGAAAACTGGCGCAAGGCGACCAAACATATGACCAAAGGTCGCAACATGTTTTGGATTACGTGGACTAAACAGGCAGTAAAGGGACCCGAATACGCACACCAGAATGGAATAAATAACAACGATGATTACGCGAAAAATGAATAGCATAGCGACCTCTGAAGCCCATACCTTTGAGCATTATATACACGCCAGCAGCACTACGCTGAGGCTGGCGGCGCCACAATGAGCCATCAACTGGCCTGGGCTTTGTGTTATGCGGCCTTTAAAAAAGCGTATTGTTAATCGCAATTGCCGAATTAACAACGCTTTTACGGGAAATTTTAATGTAGAAACGTGTCTCCCTCAGGGGCGATGGAGACACGCTTTTGCGCCTTACTCTTCGCTGTCGCCCGTCGCCGGACGGGAAGGCGCATCAATCTCAACGCGATCGATACGCTGCAAACCGCGCATCAGCGTACCGCGGCGCCCGCGTTCGCCCTGCACTTTTTGCAGCTCTTCAGGACGCAGCTTGATTTTGCGTTTGCCGACATGGATGGTTAACGTGCTCTGCGGCGGCAACAGGTAGAGGTGCGCAAGCCCGTCGCTACCGTTTGCTGCATCCGCAGACGGGATGCCGATGATCTTGTTGCCTTTCCCTTTCGACAACTGCGGCAAATCGCTGACCGGGAACATCAGCATACGACCGGCGGTGGTGATGGCCAGCAGCATATCGTCATCGTTAACGATTTCCAGCGGCGGCATCACCCGCGCGTTATCCGGCAGGCTGATCAGCGTTTTACCGGCACGGTTACGCGCCACCAGGTCGTTAAAGGTACACACAAAACCGTAACCCGCGTCCGACGCCATCAGCAGTTTCTGCTCGTCGTTGCTCATCACCATATGCTCAACGGTCGCTCCCGGCGGCAGCGTCAGCTTACCGGTTAGCGGTTCGCCCTGACCACGTGCGGACGGCAGCGTAATCGGGTCGATTGCGTAACTGCGTCCGGTGGAGTCGATGAACACCACCGGCTGGTTGCTCTTGCCTTTCGCCGACGCTTTCCAGCTATCACCGGCTTTGTAACTCAGTCCCTGCGCGTCAATGTCGTGGCCTTTGGCGCTACGCACCCAGCCCATTTGCGACAACACAATGGTCACCGGCTCAGACGGCTGCATATCGTGCTCGTTCATCGCTTTCGCTTCTTCGCGCTCATGCAACGGAGAACGGCGATCGTCGCCGAACGCATCGGCATCCGCCTGTAGCTCTTTCTTCAGCAGAGTGTTCATCTTGCGCTCAGAAGCGAGGATCGCTTGCAGTTGATCGCGCTCTTTCGCCAGATCATCCTGCTCACCACGGATCTTCATCTCTTCCAGTTTGGCAAGATGGCGCAGTTTTAACTCAAGGATCGCTTCCGCCTGCGTCTCGCTGATGCCAAAGCGTGACATCAGCACTGGCTTCGGTTCGTCCTCGGTACGAATGATTTCGATCACTTCGTCGATGTTGAGGAATGCCACCAGCAAACCTTCAAGGATATGCAGGCGTTTGAGGACTTTTTCCAGACGGTGATTCAGGCGGCGGCGCACGGTGTCGCGGCGGAACGCCAGCCATTCGGTGAGGATCTCCAGCAGGTTTTTCACTGCCGGGCGGCCATCCAGACCGATCATATTCAGGTTAATGCGGTAGCTCTTTTCCAGATCGGTGGTGGCGAACAGGTGGTTCATCACCTGCTCCATGTCCACGCGATTAGAACGCGGGACGATCACCAGACGCGTCGGGTTTTCATGATCCGATTCGTCACGCAGATCGTCGACCATCGGCAATTTTTTATTGCGCATCTGAGCGGCGATTTGCTCCAGCACGCGTGCGCCGGAAACCTGGTGCGGCAGCGCGGTGATCACCACCGCGCCATCCTCTTTTTTCCAGACCGCGCGCATACGCACTGAACCGCGACCATTCTGGTAAATTTTGCGGATCTCGGCACGGGAGGTAATGATCTCTGCTTCAGTCGGGTAGTCCGGCCCCTGCACAATATCCAGCAACTGGTCGATCGTGGTTTTCGGCTGCTCAATCAGGGCAATAGCCGCATTAGCGACTTCGCGCAGGTTATGCGGTGGAATATCCGTCGCCATCCCTACTGCAATCCCGGTCGTGCCGTTCAGCAGGATATTCGGCAGGCGCGCAGGCAGCATTTTCGGCTCCTGCATCGTACCGTCGAAGTTCGGTACCCAATCAACGGTGCCCTGGCCCAGTTCGCTCAGCAGCAAATCGGCATATTTCGACAGACGGGATTCGGTATAACGCATGGCGGCGAAGGACTTCGGATCATCCGGCGCCCCCCAGTTACCCTGCCCATCAACCAGCGGATAGCGGTAGGAGAACGGCTGCGCCATCAACACCATGGCTTCATAGCAGGCGCTGTCGCCGTGCGGGTGGTATTTACCCAGGACGTCGCCCACGGTACGGGCGGATTTCTTAAATTTGGCGCTGGCGTTCAGCCCCAGTTCAGACATAGCGTAAACGATGCGGCGTTGAACAGGTTTCAGGCCATCACCGATAAACGGCAACGCACGATCCATGATGACGTACATGGAGTAGTTCAGGTAGGCGTTTTCCGTAAATTCATGCAGCGCAAGGCGCTCTGCCATATCGCTCATTAATCGTGATTCCTCAACGTATGTGCCCGCCTGTACGGCGGCAATATTGCCGCAGATACTACCCTATCTGCGGCGAGGAGTCATAGAGATGAGCGATTTTTTCACGCGCACCTGGCGCTTACTGGGCGACCTTACTGATCTCTTTTACATCGATTTCCACCGAGTTCCAGTCTTTATCCACTTCTCCCTGGATCTCCACCACATCCTGTGGCCCGACTGTCACGCCATTCCAGCGTTTACGGTTGATATCCACATTGATGGTACCGGTGGCATCTTTGAATAAATAGGTATCGTCGGAAACGCGCTCAACGATGTTCCCCCGCAACGTAACCCAGGCATCGTCCCGCAGCGACTTCACGCTCTCAACGGTGGCTTTGCTACCGTTCGGCCCGGTAAAACCCCCACTCTGCTGAGAGGCACCAGGGCCGGTAAACCCGCCCTGATTCGCGGCGAAGGCCGGTGCGGAACATAACGCAAATACGGCAATAATGGCGGCGATCTTTTTCATTTTGTCTCTCCCTTTTCCTGTGGTTTGCGACCATTTAACCGGTCATTCCTTAACGACTTCTTAACGGGAAAAAAGATAATTTTTCGCTGTACATTGCCTGTCGCCAACGGGTTTACTGCCCATAACAGGGTGATGAAAGGAGGCATTGTGCGCATTTTACTGATTGAAGATGACACGCTCATCGGCGACGGCATTAAAACCGGACTCAGCAAAAAGGGATTTAGCGTCGACTGGTTCACGGACGGCAAACAAGGGAAAGCGGCGCTGTTTACCGCCCCTTATGACGCGGTGATCCTCGATTTAACGCTCCCCGGTATCGATGGCCTCGACATTCTGCGCGACTGGCGCGAACAACAACGCGCCGAACCGGTGCTGATCCTGACCGCCCGCGATGCCCTTGATCAACGAGTGGAAGGGCTGCGCCTGGGTGCGGATGATTATTTGTGCAAACCGTTTGCGCTGATCGAAGTGGCCGCCCGACTGGAAGCCCTGATTCGCCGTACACACGGACAAACGCAAAATACACTGCGCCACGGCGGGGTGATGCTGGATCCCGGCAGCCTGGTCGCCACATTGAATGGCGAGACGCTGGCACTCAAACCGAAGGAGTTCGCCCTGCTGGAACTGTTACTGCGCAACGCCGGTCGCGTACTGCCGCGTAAACTCATCGAAGAGAAGCTCTATAACTGGGATGACGATGTCACCAGTAATGCCGTGGAGGTGCATGTGCACCACTTGCGACGCAAACTGGGCAGCCACTTTATCCGCACGGTTCACGGCATCGGTTACACCCTGGGAGAAGCATGAAACGCACCCGCCCGTTGAGTCTGCGCCTGCGCCTGACGTTACTGTTTTTACTGTTATCGCTCGCAGCCTGGCTGTGCGCCAGCCTGGTTGCCTGGCAGCAGACCCGTGATAAGCTCGACAAGCTGTTCGACACCCAGCAAATGCTGTTCGCCAAGCGCCTGAGCGTTATGGAGTTTGAACAACTGCAAAGCGCCGCGCCGCAGATCGCGAAGAAAAAGGTGAAGCATGGCCATCTCGACGATGATGCGCTGGCGTTCGCCATCTATTCGACAGACGGCAAAATGCTGCTGCATGATGGCGAGAACGGCAAAGAGATCCCCTATAACTATCGGCGCGAAGGGTTTGATAACGGCCATCTGCGCGATGATGATGACTCGTGGCGCTTTCTGTGGCTCACCGCTGAAAACAAGCGCTTTCGCATTGTTGTCGGTCAGGAGTGGGATTATCGCCAGGAGATGGCGCTGGAGATTATAACCTCACAACTCACGCCGTGGCTTGTCGCCTTGCCGTTGATGCTGATTCTGCTGATTGTTCTCCTGAGTCTGGAGCTGCGCCCGCTGAAAAAACTGGCGCTGTCGCTGCGCGCACGCGCGCCGGATCTCGCCGAACCGTTGCCAGACGACGGTGTACCCCGTGAAGTGCGTCCGCTGGTGGAGGCGCTGAACCAGCTCTTTGCCCGCACTCATACGATGATGCAGCGCGAGCGGCGTTTCACCTCCGATGCCGCCCATGAGCTACGTAGTCCGCTGGCGGCGCTGAAAGTGCAGACCGACGTCGCCCAGCTTTCCGATGACGATCCTATTGATCGGCAAAAAGCGCTGGCTCAGTTACATACGGGAATCGATCGCGCTGCCCGTCTGGTGGATCAGTTACTGACGCTGTCACGGCTCGACTCACTGGATAATCTTGACGATCTCGAACCCATCTCACTGGCTGCGCTGCTGCAATCCGCGGTAATGGATAATTACCATCCGGCGCAGCAGGCCGGCATTGATGTCCGTCTGCATCTCCATGACAACACCGTCAGCCGCCAGGGTCAGCCCTTGTTACTCAGCCTGCTGGTACGTAATCTGCTGGACAACGCCATTCGTTATAGCCCGGCGGGCAGTACCGTGGATGTTACGCTCGATGCCCATTGTTTTAGCGTAAGGGATAATGGTCCAGGCATTAGCGAAGAAGCGCTGGCACGTATTGGCGAACGTTTCTATCGCCCGCCCGGCCAGAGCGAAACCGGCAGCGGGTTGGGCCTGTCGATTGTGCAGCGCATTGCCAGGCTGCATCACATGAGGGTGACATTCGGTAATCATCCGCAGGGGGGGTTTATCGCGCGGGTCAGTTGGTAGCGGCATTATTGCTGTAAAAGCAAAAGTCTTTGCACTTTTTGCCAATTTAACCGCACCGTCGATCAGGATACCATGGCCCGCAAACGTATTTCGCTGAGGAATTCCCATGAGCAATATTCTGATTATCAATGGCGCGAAGCAATTCGCACACTCAAAAGGTCAACTGAATGACACCCTGACCGAGGTCGCGGAAAGTTTTCTGCGCGACGTCGGGCATGATGTTCGCACCGTCCGCGCCGACGGTGAGTATGACGTAAAAGAAGAAGTGCAGAACTTCCTGTGGGCAGACACTATCATCTGGCAGATGCCCGGCTGGTGGATGGGCGCGCCCTGGACGGTGAAAAAATATATGGATGATGTCTTCACCGAAGGCCACGGTACACTCTACGCCAGCGATGGCCGTACCCGTTCCGATGCGTCAAAAAAATACGGTTCCGGCGGCCTGATTCAGGGCAAAACCTATATGTTGTCACTGACCTGGAACGCGCCAATGGAAGCGTTCACCGATAAAGAACAATTCTTCCACGGTGTCGGCGTAGACGGCGTCTATCTGCCCTTTCACAAGGCAAATCAATTCCTTGGCATGGACGCGCTGCCAACCTTTATCACCAATGATGTGATTAAAATGCCGGACGTCCCGCGTTATATCGCAGAATATCGCAAGCATCTGACAGAGATTTTTGCTTAACTGTGAAGCTGGACTTATAGGGAGTAGGTTAATCATGTTGACAGTAATTGCAGAAATCCGTACCCGTCCAGGGCAACATCATCGCCAGGCGGTGCTCGATCAGTTCGCGAAGATAGTGCCGGTGGTATTGCAGGAAGAGGGATGTCATGGCTATGCGCCGCTGGTGGATCACGCCGCGAACGTGAGCTTTCAAACCACCGCACCGGACTCCATCATGATGGTGGAAGTGTGGGAAAGCGTGGCGCACCTTGAAGCCCATCTGCAAACGCCGCATATGAAAGCGTGGAGCGAAGCAGTAAAAGGCGATGTACTGGAAACCCATATCCGTATTCTGGAAGCGGGTCTCTGAACATTGTCTTCCCCTCTCCCTGACGGGAGAGGGATGTGTTGCCTACCAGTACAGTTTCCAGCTTTGCGAAAACCGCGCCAGCGCCTCCACATAGAAATAATCCCCCCAGCTACTGCACTCATCCACCCCTTTATTGCTCGCCAGATGGTAAACCGAATGCTTGAGTAGTCCGTTCGTGGCCTCGTTTTTTCCCGCCAGGTAGTGTTTACCTAACGATGACATGATCTGCATGGCCCACTGCTGGTAACGCGCGCGATCCGGGTCCGTCACTGGCAGGTGTTTGATCAGCTCCAGCAAACCGCACACGGCAATCGCGGCCGACGAAGAGTCCCGCAACGCATCGGTACCCACCAGCGCCAAATCCCAATGGCAGACCGCATCGTCCGGTAAGCGGTTGAGAAAATAGTTAGCCAGCCGTTTCGATAGCGCCACCATCTCACGGTCGCCGGTATAAATGAAACTCAGCAGAAAACCATAGATCCCCCACGCCTGCCCGCGCGACCAGCATGAGTCATCCGCATAGCCTTGCTGCGTATTGCCGTAGCGCGGTGCACCGGTTTTCACGTCCATATAGTAAGTATGGAAGGTGGATGCATCTTCGCGGATCAGGTATTTCGCCGCCTGCTTCACGTGGGCTACAGCCGCATCGGCAAAACGCCGATCCCCGGTTTGCTCCGTTGCCCAATAGAGCAGCGGCAGGTTCATGTTGCAGTCGATGATCATACGACCCGCCTGCTCCGGATCCGCGAGATCGCCCCACGCCTGGATGATCTGCGCCTTGTGATGAAAACGTTCCAACAGCGCTTCCGCCGCCAGTAACGCGAACCCTCGCGCATCCCGGCTGCCGGTCAGCCGCCAGCCCGCCACACAGGAGAGTGTGTATAAGAAACCGAGATCATGGGTGTTGGTGTCATGCCGCGCGGCGATGCGCACGCCGAAAGAGCGCACATGTTGCTCCGCCAGTGCACGAAATGGCTCCTCACCGCTCATCTCCCACGCCAGCCACAATTGCCCGGTCCAGAAACTGGTGGTCCACTCGATATTATCGGTTAACGGATAATATCCCTGCACGCAGGTTTCGGCGGGGAACTTATCGCCGAATTCCGTTAAATGACGGCGAATCAGTTCAAGGGTATGCGCCCGCGCCGTCTCCAGTTCATCTTTAAAGGTCTGCGCATCAATTTTGGTGCCGGGATAATCGCGTAACGTTTCCTCAACGAGGTTACTTAACATATTTCGGTTCCTTCTTTTTACAGATAATTAGCGCAGCCATTAACGCGTCACATTATTGCGGGCAATATCCAGCGAACCGCTCTGCCGCCATTTGCTCTGGCACGCGGATAACGTAAACAGCGAGACAAGCGTAAACAGCAGCGCAATCCCGCCCATAATGATGTAGGTATTTTCAAAACCGATGCGGTCATACAGAATCCCGGCGGGTGAGGAAACCACCACGTTGCCGACATACAACATGGCCTGATAACCAAGTAAATACATGGTCGCATTTACGCGTTTATCAAAATGCTCGGCGATATATTTAAATACCGACACCAGCAGAAGGCAGATTTCCAGGCCGTACAGCGGTTTTAATACCGAAATCAGCAGATGCGATTCGCACAGCCCGGAGATGATTAACCGCGCCCCCACCACCATGCCGACAATCAGCAACCCACGCTTAGCGCCAATAAAATTCACAAACAGCGGGATCACCATATACATCACGAACTCCATGCCGGACTGGACCGTTCCCAGATAACCAAAGACGGCATTGCCCTGATGGACATCATCAAAGAAGGTCACAAAATAGCGGGAGAACTGCTGTTCGGCGATAAACATCATCCATGCCACACCGGCTACATACAGGCAGAACGCCCAGAATTTACGGTTACGTAGCAGCGCATAGACATCCGCCGGAACGATCTTCTCTTTGGTCAGCACCTCATTGGCATGGGCAGAGTGGACATTCACTTTCAGGCTTAACAACACCGCCAGCATCACCAGCGAAGCGACCGATCCCATCATAAAGTTATAGGCGGGCGAGAGATTAAACAGCAGGCCGGAAAACGAGGATGCCACCGCCCAGCCAAGCGACCCCCACATGCGAATCTGACCAAATTCCATACCGTTTAAACGGCTGTAGCGATCGGTATAAGACTCGCAGGCGGCCACTCCCGCATACCAGGCAAAACTTAAATAGATTGCCCCGACAATAATTCCCAGCAACGTATTCGACATTAATAACGGCTGATAAACATAAATAAAAAACGGTGCCATTAATGCCGACATCAGCACCACAAAATAGAGCAGATATTTGCTCATACCGATTTTATCGAGGATATAGCCGTAAATCGGTTTCAGGATCACGGAGAAAATACCGTTCACGGCAAATACCGTACCAATGACCGTGCCGCTCAGGTTGGCTTTTTGTCCTAACCAGATAGCCAGCAGCCCAATACTGGCCGACCAGGTAAAGAAATAGAGAAAGATAAATGTGCTGATTTTGTAATATTCAGTTTTAGGGTTGATGGCTGTCTTTTCCATACTATCCTCGGCGAAAGCATGTAGGGTTAAGAGTTCGGCATCCGGTAATAACCGGGAATTAAAAAGTAATGACGTGTTTTGCTTTTCCGGCCTGGTGAATAACCAGCGCCTGTTCTTCTCTGTGCAGTTGCGGTATGCAGGAATTAAATGCCCCTTCAGAGGCGGCGGCCTGTACCGCGCTCGCCAGCCAGTGACGACCAGGGGGAATATCGCCCTGCAACACCGGGATCGCCGCGCAGGGAGCAAACATAATGCTGCTGTTTGGCGGTGTAACCACGCTCTCCGCCTGGCGCATAACGGTGCTTGCCAGCGGGAAAATGGCGCTGATGCCGTTTTCCGCCACCACCAGGCTTCCGCCCTCTTCGCAACGATGCGCGGCTTTCAGCACCGCGAAACCACCCTCCACGCTCTGCAAATGGCGGGCGGAGTCAATACGGTGTACCCGCACATGCCAGTCGCCATAGGGGATCAGCCAGGTGGCAATATGCACGTCATGCCACGGTGACCAGCGGGAGAAAATGGCCTGTTCGCTAACGACCACCTCGTCACATTCCCGGCGGCCGCGGAAATAGTTATCACCGTCGCTGAGCAGCAGCATGGAGTCGCAGGCGGCGTGTTTAATGCCATAACGCCCGCGTTCAATGGTGAAGCCAAACAGGCTTGAATAGGCAAATTTGGTGTATTTCGCCTCGGTGTTGACGTAATTGTTCAGCTCAAGCTGCCCGGAAGCGAGCATCCAGACATGCCGCGCGTGATCACTGTGCACCAGAATTTGCCCGGCGTGCGGCAGGGTTCGCTGCGCGGCCCGCTCCGGCAACGGTAATTCATCGGCCTGCCAGAACGGGTGCGCAGCGGGTAGCGCCAGAATGAGAAAGACCTTTAAGGCCCAGTACGGCGAACCCGGTGAGTTGTAGTCTTCGCACATCGCCAGGTTGGGGTAGGCAAAACCCAGTGTCAAAATGCCGTCACGGTCAAAAATCGGCTGCTTCTGCCACCAGCGCAGATGGCGCAAGATCACCCCTTTCACCACGCCAGCCGGGAAAACATCCAGCCCGGAGAACGCCACTGCACTCCAAAAAGCAACCATCGCAAAACGGTACGTCAGGCTGCGTCCATAGGGGACGCACTCCCCTTCCGCAGCCGACATTGAGATAAAATCCTGCGCAAACAGGCGCGCCCGTTCGCGGATAATGTCTGCCCGCACGGGGTCGTCATCGCCATTCAGCGTGGCGTAAACCAGGCCGTAAAAATGGAACGCCATCGGAATGTAGTAATCTTTCGGTCGGCCAGGACCATCGGAATACCAGCCATCACCCAGGTAATAAGCGTCCATCATCGCAAAACGGCGTTCAATCGCCGCGGCATCCCAAGGGAGTCCCGCACGTTTAAAGCCCAGTTGCACCATGATGGCAAAGAAATGCCAGTTGCTATCGGGCATCTCAGCATCGGTAATCTGGTTAAGCCAGCGATGCAGGTTATGCACTTCGCGTTCGCTAAAGCTTGCGGTGAGTGCGTCGCCCAGTAGCGCCAGACCGAGGCCATAGGCAGCCATCTCCACCAGGCGTTGATCGTAAGGCCCGGTTTCCCCCCAGTAGCCCTCACTTTGCGGATCGGTGCCGCGCTTTATTGCCGCCAGGTATTTCGGGCTAAACGGTTCGGCATCGCCTCCCGCCATCAACGGGAACAGCCCCCATAATGCCCGCGACAATCCCTCCATCTCTGCAATATCGGTAGGGTAATGGGCGCTGGTCGCCCCCAGTGAAAAGCGGGATTCCCCCGCCGGGAACTGGCGATCCAGCGCGCTCAGCATCGTGTTCAGCGCGGCGACCACGTCGTCGCGGGATGACAATGGATTTGATGTTTTCACTTCCGCCGTCTGCATAGGTTGCTCTCCCTTGGGTGTGGCTGAAGGATAGTGAATGCATGAGAAGGGGAAATGTTAGCTTTGTCACACCGCCTGAATTTGCCTGAAACCGCTATTGAGGAAATTTAAAACTGTGGTTTATAACTGGATTCATTCGGGCAAAAATTGAGAACTGTTGCACTATGAGTGACAACTGGCAGGCAGAGCGTCTTGAGCTGATCACCCTGAATGACACCATCGTGTCGTTCAGTCGGCTTTTCGCCAATACCGTGCGTTACCACCACTGGCATCAGTGTCTGGAAGTGTTGTACGTCGAAGAGGGTTTTGGCGTGGTGATTGTCGATAACCGCCAGTACACCATGCGCCCCGGTCGGCTGTTTTTCTTCCCGCCCTTTACCATTCATAAAGTGATGGTGGATGAGCAGGCACAGGATCGTTATCGCCGCACCATCATTCATGTCGATCACCGTGCGGTGCTCAAACAGCTGCGCGATTTCCCGCATAACCACAGCCGTTTACAGCGTCTCTCGCTGCGTGGCGGCGCGGCGGTGGTGATGGACGCCGCCGATATTCACCCGCATATCGATCACCTGTTTAGCTGTTATGCCAGGCTTGCTGCCTGCGCCAGTCTGACGGGCGAGCAGGTCGCCTGCCTGCTGCTTAACCTGCTGGGCATGTTGCCGGAAGCCAACGAGGAGTTGCCGGAAGAGCGCAGCGGCATTGCCACGCCGGTAATGTTCTGGCTGGAAGAAAACTACCGGCAAAAATTCAGTCTCGACAGACTGGCTCAGGAGCTGGGCAAGTCCCGCAGTTATGTCTCGCGCCGTTTCCATTTCGAAACCGGTGAGCATATCCATCAATACCTGAACACCATCCGTCTGCGAAAAGCCTGTGATCACCTGCTGCACGGCGTACTCAGTATCCGCGAGATCGCCGATGACGTCGGTTTTTCCGATGTGACCTACTTTATCAGCGCGTTTAAGAAGGGCATCGGCGAAACGCCACTTCAGTACCGTAAAAATCATCCCACGGCGCAGCGCTGACTGTTGCCCCTGGCACGGTTTTGCTATGGTGATGCTCTGATAACTTCACCGGAAAAAGCATATGGAACGGCTGGATTGCGATCGCATGTTTGTGGCGGTAATGGAAACCGGCAGCTTTACCGGCGCGGCGCAACGCTGCGGCACCAGTCACGGTCAGGCCTCTAAGCTGATCTCCCGCCTGGAACATGAACTGGGGGTCAATCTATTGCGCCGTAGCACACGCTCGCTCACCCCCACAGAGGTGGGACAGGCCTATTATGAGCGCATTCGCCAGTTACTGATCGATTATGACGCGCTCAATGACTCGGTACGCAACATTGCTAATGCCCCTTCCGGTCTGCTGCGCATCTCTGCGCCTGTCACCTTTGGCACGTCGCAACTGACGCCGCATCTGGTGGCGTTCGCCCGTCGTTATCCGGATATTGAGCTGGATGTCAGCTTTGCCGATCGGCTGGTCAGCGTGGTGGATGAAGGATTTGATCTGGCATTACGCATCGGCAGCCTGACGGACAGCAGCCTGGTCGCACGCCGTTTGTGTGCAATTCGCAACGTGGTGGTGGCATCGCCGGACTACTTGGCCCGCCACGGTGAACCGTCGCACTGGCAGCAACTCGACCAACACAGCCTGATTGTCGATACCAACTTTCGTGACCCCTGGCACTGGCCGTTTATTGATGCGCAACAGCAGCTACACGCCCAGCCAGTGCGCGGGCGCATGAAGTTCTCCAATGCCGAAGTCTGTCTTGAAGCAGCTTGCGCCGGGCTGGGCATTGCGCGGATACCGGTTTTTGTGGCCGGAAAAGCGCTGAAAGCCCAGCGTGTGAAACCGCTGCTGAGCGCCTATGAAGCGCCGCCATTGGCGCTGTTCGCTGTCTATCCTCCCGCCCGCTACCTGGCGCAGAAGTCCCGCGTGTTGATCGACTTTCTGGTGGAATCCTTCTCACCACAGCCCGTCTGGGAACAGGGGTGGTGATAATTTCCATATTGGAAATAAACATACCTGTTCTGAGCGGATAATCATTGATATGGAAAGACTATACACTCCCCTCATCAACTGACCTGAGAGGAAGACCACCATGTTCGATCAACGCACGACCCCGTATGCTGCTCTGCTGATGCGCCTGGCGCTGGGTATTCTGTTTCTGGCGCATTTCAGCCTGAAATTTTTCGCGTTTACCCCGGCGGGCACGGCAAAATTCTTTGCGTCTCTGGGACTGCCAGGCTGGCTGGCCTACATCACGATGACTGTTGAACTGCTGGGCGCAATTGCCCTGATCCTCGGTGTCTACACCCGCATTGTGGCGATTGTGCTGATTCCTATCCTGCTTGGCGCTATTTTTACCGTACACGGTCCGGCGGGCTTCTTCTTCACAAACCCGAACGGTGGCTGGGAATTCCCGGCATTCTGGATCGTGGGTCTGCTGGTGCTGGCGTTAACCGGCGACGGTAAATTCGCACTGAAGCCCACCACACGACAGAGTTAACGGAGTTTATATGCTGATTGAGGGTAAATGGACAGCGGACTGGCATCCGGTACAGTCTACCGACGAGAAAGGTGGCTTTGTGCGCCAGACCTCCAGCTTTCGCCATTGGGTCACACCGGACGGGTCGGCTGGCGTCACCGGCGATGGTGGTTTTCAGGCCGAACCGGACCGTTATCACCTGTATGTGGCGCTGATCTGCCCGTGGGCGTCCCGTACGTTGATTGCGCGCAAACTGAAAGGGCTGGAAGCGGTCATCAGCGTGTCCGTGGTCGAACCCTGGCTGCTGGCCGAAGGCTGGCATTTTGGTGATTACCCCGGCGCTCATCGCGATACGCTCAATCAGGCGGAGTGGCTGCATCAACTTTACACCCGCGCCGACGCCCGATTTACCGGGCGCGCAACGGTGCCGGTGCTGTGGGACAAGAAAACCCACACCATCGTGAATAACGAGTCGGCCGATATTGTGCGCATGTTTAACAGTGGCTTTGGCGAGCTGGCAAACCAGACGCTCGATCTCTATCCGTTGCCTCTGCGCGATGAGATCGACCGCCTGAACGCGGAGATCTACCCGAATCTCAACAATGGGGTTTATCGCGCCGGTTTTGCCACCACGCAGGTCAGTTATGAAGAAGCGGTCAGCGATGTGTTTACGCAACTGGATAAACTGGAAAGCCACCTTGCGCAGCGCACGTTTCTTTGCGGCGACCAGTTAACGGAAGCGGATATTCGCCTGTTCGTGACGCTGGTGCGCTTTGATGCCGCTTATCACGGGCTGTTTAAATGCAACCTGCGCAAACTAGCGGAATATCCCCATCTGGACCGCTATCTGCGCCAGATGCTGGCCTACCCCGGCATTCGCGAGACGGTGAATATCGATCACATTAAGCAGGGCTATTACTCCATCAAAGCCCTCAACCCTAACGGCATTGTCCCGCAGGGGCCGGATTTGAGCGCTTATGGGCTCTGACAGGACGCGATGATGAAAAAAATGATTGTGCTGTTACACGGTGTTGGCAGCCGCGGAGACGACTTGCGCGGCCTAGGGAAATACTGGTCGCAGACGCTGGGCGATGTGCTGGTGGCTTCGCCAGACGGGCCGTCGCACTTTGATATGGGACCGGGTTTCCAGTGGTTTAGCGTTAACGGCATCACCGAAGAAACGCGTGCCGGACGTATTGCGGATGCGCGCGCGGCATTCAATGCCACGATCAACGGGTTGCTCGAAAAGCATGATGTACAGCCAGGCAGAGACAAGCTGGTGCTGGCGGGCTTCTCTCAGGGAGCCATTATGTCGCTGGACGCGCTGGTTAATGGTCAGTGGCCGCTGGCGGCGGTGGTCGCCTTTTCCGGTCGTCTCGCCTCCCCCCGGCCGTGGCAGCCTGCAAGCAATACACCGGTGTTACTGGTACACGGGATGAGCGATCCGGTGATCGCCTGGAAAGAGAGTGAGCGCGCCGCCGCAGCCCTTGGGGACGCGGGTATCAATGCCGATACGTATTTTGAACCCGGCGTGCCGCATACCCTTACCGCCAATGGCGCGATGAAAGCCGCCAGTTTCCTGCAACCCCTGCTTAACCGTGTAGATTAACGCGTGACGGGATGCCGGACCGGCATCCCTGTTTACGCTACCAGTTGCTGCATGACCTGGATAAAGGCAGACGTGATGCGCGTTTCGTGCACATGCCGCCCCTCTTCAATCACCCATCGTCCTCCCACCATGACTCTTTTTATCGGGTTGGCCGCACAGGCAAAAATCCAGCGGTTCAGCCGTTCGCGATCGCCGGCAGTGGCCAGGAAAGGATCGCGGCTATCCAACAACAGCATATCGGCACGTTCGCCTGTCGCCAGTTGACCGATTGGCTGACCTAACGCCCTGCGCCCGCCCTGCAACGCCCCCTGATACAGCACATTACCGATATACGGCTCGTCGGGCAGATGCAGAAGATTGCGCCGCCGCTGACTCAGCCGTTGACCGTACTCAAACCAGCGCAGATCTTCCGTAACGCTGACGCTAATATGGCTGTCGGAGCCAATTCCCCAGGCACCGCGCCGGGTAAGGTAATCCGCGCCGGGGAAAATACCGTCGCCAAGGTTGGCCTCCGTGGTCAGACACAGACCCGCCACTGCACCGGATGCGGCCATCCTGCGCGTCTCTTCCGGCGTCACGTGCGTCGCATGGATCAGGCACCAGTGTTCATCCACCGGTTGATGGCGGTACAGCCACTCCACCGGGCGCAGCCCGGACCAGGCGACGCAGTCCTCCACCTCTTTTTGCTGTTCAGCGACATGAATATGTACTGGCTGTTTTTGCGGACTGGCCTCGAGTACCGTCTGCATCTGTTCCGGCGTCACCGCCCGCAGTGAATGGAAGCACAGCCCGGTACGCTGCATCGGTTCACTGGCAAGCTGTGCAGTAAGCGTTTCATGCAGCGCCAGATAGCCTTCGGTGTCATGAAGAAAACGGCGCTGCCCGGCAGAAGCTGCCTGCCCACCAAAGCCGGAATAGCTATAGAGCACCGGCAGTAACGTTAACCCGATGCCTGCGGTTTTAGCCGCCTGCGAAATACGCAGCGCCAGTTCAGCGGGGTGCGCGTAAGGTTTGCCACCGCGATCATGGTGTAAATAGTGAAACTCCGCCACAGAGGTATAACCGGCTTTCAGCATTTCGATATACAGATAGCTGGCAATCACTTCCAGTTGGTCCGGGCTGATTTTATCCACCAGCCGGTACATCAAGTCCCGCCATGTCCAGAAGCTGTCCGCCGGATCGCCCACCACTTCGGTCAATCCCGCCATGGCGCGCTGAAAGGCATGCGAGTGCAGATTTGGCATCCCCGGCACCAGAAAACCCGCCAGCCGGATGTCGTCATCACCCGGCTGACTGTCGCTTTCCAGCGCACTGATCATGCCCTGTGCTGAAACCGTGATCCTGACATTATTTGCCCAACCTTGCGGCAGCAATGCTTTTGCCGCGAAATAGACCGCCATATCCCCTCTCCGCGCAGACATTCACAAGATGTATATACATGTTTATATATATACATCTAATAGGGGGTAGAGTAAACTTTATCACTCATCAGGTGAGGATAGCGTAATGGCGCAAAGCGACGTGTTTAAAACAGTGGCTGAAGAAGGGCATCTGGATCAGCCCGCCCCTTTCTATGAAAGGGTAAAAAGCATGATCAAAACCAATGTTCACAGCGGCGTCTGGCCGGTCAATTTCCGCGTACCATCCGAAAGTGAACTGGTCAGCCAGTTCGGCTACAGCCGCATGACCATTAACCGCGCCCTGCGCGAGCTGACCGCCGAAGGTCTGCTGGTGCGTATGCAGGGCGTCGGCACTTTTGTCGCCGAAGTGCGTGGGCAATCTGCGTTGCTGGAAATCAATAACATCGCCGATGAGATTGTCAGCCGCGGTCATCGTCATCACGCCCGAGTGCTTGAACTCACCCAGTTGCATGCCGATGCCCAGCAAGCACTGGCATTTAACCTGCCAAAAGGCAGCCGTCTGTTCCACTCGTTGATCTGCCATTACGAAAACGGCGTACCGGTGATGCTGGAAGACCGATTGGTGAATGCGTTAATTGTGCCGGACTATCTACAGCAGGATTTTACCCGCATCACCCCGAACGCCTATCTCTCCTCCATCGCGCCGATTGTAGAAGGGGAACACATTATTGAGGCGGTCAACGTGCCCCGCACGGAGTGCGCGTATCTGGAAATTGATGAACACACCCCTTGCTTACAGGTCAATCGCCGTACCTGGACCGGTCGGCAGGACAAAAAAATCGTCACCAGCGTGCGGCTGGTCTACCCAGGCCCACGCTACCGGCTGGAAGGAAGCATGCGCAAATGACCGTGCTGCTGTCCTACGCCGACTATGCAGAGATGCGCTGGAAAAACGGCCAGGGTGTTACCCGTGAAGTGTGTCGTTTTCCCGGAAGCGAAGCGTACGACTGGCGCGTATCGGTCGCCACCATTCGTGAGAACGGCGCATTCTCGCGTTTCTCTGGCTACCTGCGAAATATCAGCGTGCTGGAAGGCGACGGCATGTTCCTCACCCTCGACGGCCAACGCAGCGCACTGATCCCGCCTTTTCAGGCAACGGATTTTAACGGCGACAGTGACGCATACTGCGAGGTGGTCGGCGGGCCGCTGCTGGATTTCAACGTTATCTATAACCCGCAAACCACACAGGCTGCCGTTCGCTGGGCGTGCGATGGAGAGTGGGCGCATCCGCAAGGCACCCTGCTGCTGTTTAACGCCGGTGACGCACTGGATGTCGCCGTTAACGCACAATCATTTACCTTGCAGCATTACGACAGCTTGTTGATCGATGCCCCGGCGACCCTCGCAGTCAACGCAGGCGCAGACACGCATTTCGCCTGCGTAACACTCCTCTCCCGCTCATCGCGGCGCTGACGTTTACCCATTCTCCGCTTCGTCGTTAATCAGCGCACAAAGCTGGCGACTCAACTCACCGCTGGCAATCAGATCGCGAACAGCGTGCATATCCGGATATAGCGCCGTATCCGTTTCACGAAACGCCACCCGCTTACGCACCTGCGCCAACGTTAACTCCGTGCCGACGGATGCCCGCAGCGGGCGGTGGAACTCAATCGCCTGACAGGCACATAGCAGTTCAATCGCCACAATATCCACCGCATTCGCTACCGCTTGCCGTGCCTTACGCGCCGCCGACACACCCATGCTGATATGATCTTCCTGCCCGGCGCAGGTCGATACCGTGTGCACGCTGGCGGGCGCAGCCAGACTACGGTTATCCCCGGCGAGCGCGGCTGCGACATAGGGCGGGATCATCATCCCGGAATTGGCACCGCTTTTGCCCACCAGAAACGCGGGCAGTCCACTGAGATGCACGTTGGTGATCCGGTCTGAGCGCGCTTGTGAGGCCGTGCTGAGTTGGGCAATCGCCACCGCCAGCGCATCCAGCGCCAGTGCCAGCGGCGCGCCATGCCCGTTCCCCCCCGGCAACGTCACCAGTTCATCCGCTTCAATTAAAAATACCGGGTTATCAGTAACCGCATTGAGTTCGGTGGTCACGATATGGCGGCAATGCGCCAGTTGATCGCGCACCGCACCGTGGATCTGCGGAATGCAACGCAGACTGAGCGCATCCTGTACCCGATGGTCGCGGTAGCGTTGAAGAATGTCGCTTCCCTGCAATAAGCGGCGCAAAATGCGTGCCGTTTCCTGTTGTCCGGCATGGGGGCGTAGCGCATGCAGTCGTGCATCGTAGCCGCGGGTGTTGCCTTTCAACGCTTCAAGGCACATGCCGCCCGCCATATCCGCGACCGGCAGCAGCTGTTCAAAATCCCGCACCGCCAGGCAGGCCAGCGCGGTGATTTCGTACGTGCCACTGATCAGCGCATGCCCTTCACGCGGACCGGGAACACGGGGCGGGATCCCCGCCTTCGCCAGCGCATCGGCGGAAGGCAGCAGCTGCCCCTGATACCAGCACTGCCCTTCGCCAAACAGGGATAAACCGATATGCGCGGTGGCAATCAGATAGCCAACGGAGCCGCCAGCCGGAGACCACGGAGTAACCTGCCGGTTCAGCATGAGTGCCATCCGCTGCGCCAGTTCCGCACTGACGCCGCTGCATCCTTGCAGCAACGATTTCAGCATCACCGCCATCATCGCCCGCACTTCCCGCACCGACAGATCTGCCCCCATGCCACAGGCATGGCTGCGCAGCATATTAAGTTGCATGCTGGCAATCTGATCCGCAGAGAGACGCTCGGTTACCAGATCTCCCACGCCGGTTGTCAGGCCATAGATCACGTCGCCACGGTTCATGGCGTTGTGGATATACCCGCTGACCGTATCCATGTACGACAGCGCATCAGGATCCAGCGCCACTGGTGCACCATCGGCAATACGCACCAGTTCATCAAGAGTCGTGGTGGCCCGGCCTAATGTCACCGCATCACGCTGTTGCGTGGAAGAAAAGGACGTTGTCGTCATCTTGCAGCCGTTCCTTACTTGCTCAGTTGGTGTTTAACCAGCCACTGGTGCGCCACATCATCAATGCTGGCGAACTCAGCAAGCTGTTCATTCATGGCAATCAGATCCTCGGTCGTCAATTGCGCGGAGATCGCATTCAGCGTGCTTTGAATGGTCGGGTTCAGCGTGGCGCTGGCGACAATAGGAACAATATTCTGTGCCGCAAACAGGTGTTTTGGATCATCAAGCGCCACCAGGTGATCTTTTTTGATCTCCGGCGTAGTGGAAGTGAGATCCGCGACCTGGATCTGGTTGTTTTTCAATGCGGTCAGCGTCAACGGACCGGCGACATCCAGCACTTTAAAGCTTTTGAAATTCAGGCCGTAGACCTCGCGCAAGCCGGGAACGCCTTCATGGCGGGTTTTCCACTCCGCCGGGCCGCCAAGCACCAGCTCACTGGCAATCGGCTTCAGGTCATCGATGGTTTTCAGTTTGTACTTGTCGGCGGTCTTTTTCGTCACCGCAAGCACATCACTGTTCTGCGCCGCAGAGGTGTTCAGCATGCTGACATTTTTTGGCAGTTTCGTGGCCAGCGCTGTGGCCACCTCTTCCGAGCTGTGCGCGGTATTTTTCGCATCCAGATAGCTTAGCAGCGCGCCGCTGTACTCCGGGATAACATTAATAGAGCCATCAAGCAGCGCCGGAATATAGACTTCGCGACTGCCAATATTGAGTTTTTTCTCTACCGGAATGTTCTGCGCTTCCAGCGCACCGGCGTAAATGGTCGCCAGTAACTGGTTTTCCGGGAAATCCGCCGAGCCGATAATGACTTTCTGACCGGCGTCCGCAGCCCAGACAGAAGAAGCGACAGACAGCAGTGCGGCACTGAGCAACATAAGAGAGCGTTTCTGAACATTCATCGTGTTAACCTTCTGTAATTAAAGGACTAAGCATCACTGGTTGTGGGTACGCCGGGAGATGCCTGGCGACACCACCACTTTCCCGACGAGCGAAAATAAGAGATCAATCATCAGTGCCAGCAGCGCGACGAGGATCGCGCCGGCAGTCATTTGTGCGAAATCATTCGCCGCCCTGCCATCGATAATCAGCCGCCCGAGACCGCCAAGCGACACATACGCCGCGATGGTAGCGGTAGAGACGATTTGCAACGCCGCGCTGCGAATCCCAGAGAGGATCAGCGGCGCAGCACAAGGTAATTCCACCTGCATCAGTACCTGAAACGGGGTCAGGCCAATGCCTTTCGCCGCATCATGCACACCGGGATCCACCGAGCGAATCCCCGCGTGTACGCCCAACGCCACCGGAGGCAACGCCAGAACCACCAGCACAATGATGCAAGGCAGTACAAAGGCCATATCCGATTCGAAATAGCCCGCCAGCAGGATCACCAACAAAATAATCAGACCAAACGAGGGCAGTGAGCGCAGTGCGTTCGTCATCCCCATCAGGAGCGCCTCCCCTTTACCGGTATGCCCGGTATAGCACCCCACCGGGAAAGCAATGGCGATCGCAAATGCCAGCGCCGCTGCGCTATAGCCCACATGCTGTAACAGCAGAGGCGCAATGCCGTCATCGCCGTACCAGTGGCTGGGATCGAAAAACCATTCAGACATTGCTCATCCCCTTTTAGGTTGCCAACGGCTCAAGATGCGGGTTATCGCCACGACCAACGCATCAAGCACCAGGGCCAGCACGATACACAGCGCAATACCGGCGATAATTGGCGTGAGAAACTGCAACTGAAAACCCTGCGTAAACAGCGATCCCAGTTGCGGCGCGCCAATCAGCGCTGCCACAGAGACAATACTGACGTTGGACACCACGGCGACGCGCAGGCCCGCGCCAATCACCGGCACGGCAAGCGGCAGATCGATTTGCAGAAACTGTTGCAGCGGCGTGTAGCCCAGCGCAGAAGCAGACTGCCGGGTCTCGGTCGGGACCGAATCCAACCCGTCGCACACCGTCCTGACCAACAGTGCAAAGCTGTAAATCGTCAACGCCACCACCACGTTGAGCGGATCGAGGATTTGCGTATTCAGCAGCGGTGGCAACAGCACAAACAGCGCCAGCGACGGAATGGTGTATAGCAGGCCAAACAGATTGAGGATCATCGCTTTGACGCCCGGCAGGCTCTGCACCGCCCAGCCAACCGGCACGGCCAGTAGCAGCCCCATCATGATTGGCGTAATCGACAAGTAGCAGTGCCACAGCAACAGCGAGAGGATTCGGTCGCTCTGCGCCCACAGCCAGTCAAACCTCATAGCGCCTCCTGGGTCAGCGACTTACAGGCATCCAGCACCTTTTCCAGCGACAGCGATCCCACCGGTCGGTGTTGTTCGTCGACCACCACAGCGCGATGACAGGGTGAACTTAACGCCGAGTCCAGCAGCTGACGCAGCGTGCCGCCCTGCGGCGAAAAAGTGGCACCCAGATTGATGTTTTCCGGGGCAATAACCTCTACCTGCTGGTGGGTGTCGAACCAGCCGCAGGCTTTACCCTGCTGCGTGACCAATAACCAGCGTTGCGCACTGACGCCGCACGCTTGTGAAAGAGATGCGCCTATTTCAACGGCAGGTTCCGCCTGAAGGGCTGGCAATGGCCCGGAAGCGTGAAAACTGAGTTTGCGATAGCCACGATCGCGGCCGATAAAGTCCGCCACAAATTCGCTTTGTGGCGCATTCAGCAACTCTCCGGGGGTAGCCAGTTGCGCCAGCTTGCCGCCAGGTTTCAATACCGCGACACGGTCACCCAGCTTCATCGCTTCATCAATGTCGTGGGTGACCATGATAATGGTCTTGCTCACCGCCTTCTGAATGCGCAGAAACTCCTCCTGCAACTGTTCGCGCACCACCGGATCGACCGCACTGAAGGGTTCATCCATCAGCATAAATTCCGGGTCGGCAGCCAGCGCACGCGCCACACCAACGCGCTGTTGTTGACCGCCGGAGAGCTGCCAGGGGTAACGTTTTGCCAGTTGCGACGCCAGCCCAACCACCTCCAGTAGCTCCCCCGCTCTGGCTCTGGCTTTGCTTTTGGTCGCACCGTTAAGGATGGCGGTGGTGGCGATGTTATCGAGGATGGTTTTATGCGGAAACAGCCCGGCATTCTGGATGACGTAACCAATGCGCCGACGCAGTTGCACCACATCCATTTGCGCGGTGGATTCACCGTTCAGCAAAATGGTGCCGGAAGAGGGTTCCACCAGCCGGTTGATCATCCGTAATGAGGTGGTTTTTCCGCAGCCGGACGGCCCCACCAGTACGGTAATTTTCCCTCCCGGCGCAACCAGGTTCAGGCCGTCCACCACAACGGTGCCGTCGTCATAATGCTTGGTCACATTATTGAAAGTAATCATCGCTACGCCTTATGGTCATCATGTGCCGCCAAAGAACAGGGCCGGGTAATAGGCCGTATGTATATCCTTGTATGTACAACTTGCAAGCCATGTGCCATAACGCCATTGCAACCATCACCATTTCAAATAAAAAGCATAAAAACAAAGTATTAAATCAATAAAGCATTCAAGACCTGTGAAAAAAACATATATTCAACTGTGTTGCCGCCTGTACCCGGCGCTCTTTTTTTGCACCTGAATCGCTCACAAACCTCCTCATCTCGCACAATGACGGTGCATAAAAACAGCAACAAATCAGGTTGATAAACGCACACCAATAAATATTTCTTTTTAACATGCTGTTTTTACAAGTAAATAAATAAAATGATCAAAGTGGCACTGTATGTGCTTATCATGTATATACAAGATAATGCAAAATGACATCGCCATTTCAGCGAGCATTTATTCCGCTAGCAAACAGAGAAGGTAAACCGCATGAGTAGTGAACATTCCCGTTATCGTGATGTTGAAATCAGAGCGCCGCGCGGCACAACATTGAATGCAAAAAGCTGGCTGACGGAAGCCCCGCTGCGCATGCTGATGAATAATCTGGATCCTGATGTTGCGGAAAATCCCAAAGAGCTGGTGGTCTACGGGGGGATTGGTCGTGCGGCGCGCAACTGGGAGTGCTTCGATAAAATGGTTGAGGCGTTAAAACAGCTTAACGACGATGAAACGTTGCTGGTGCAGTCTGGTAAACCGGTGGGCGTGTTTAAAACCCATACGCATGCTCCCCGGGTGCTGATCGCCAACTCTAACCTTGTTCCTCATTGGGCAAACTGGGAACACTTTAATGAACTGGATGCCAAAGGGCTGGCGATGTACGGGCAGATGACCGCCGGCTCCTGGATCTACATTGGCAGCCAGGGGATCGTACAGGGCACCTATGAAACCTTCGTGGAAGCAGGTCGCCAACATTATAACGGTTCACTAAGTGGGCGTTGGGTACTGACCGCGGGGCTGGGGGGTATGGGCGGCGCGCAGCCGCTGGCGGCCACGCTGGCTGGCGCCTGTTCACTGAACATTGAGTGCCAGCAGTCACGTATCGATTTCCGTCTGCGCACCGGCTATGTGGACGAGCAGGCAAGCGATCTGGATGATGCCCTGGCGCGTATTCATCGCTATACCCGCGAGGGCAAAGCGGTTTCCATTGCGCTGCACGGTAACGCAGCAGAGATATTGCCAGAGCTGGTTAAACGCGGTGTACGCCCGGACATCGTCACCGACCAAACCAGCGCCCACGATCCGCTGAACGGCTATCTGCCCATCGGCTGGCAGTGGGAAACCTACCGCGAACGCGCGAAGACAGAGCCTGCACAGGTGATTCAGGCGGCAAAAGCCTCTATGGCGGAGCATGTAAAAGCGATGCTCGCCTTCCAACAGCAGGGTATTCCAACGTTTGATTATGGCAATAACATCCGCCAGATGGCGAAAGAGATGGGCGTCAGTAATGCGTTCGATTTTCCCGGTTTTGTTCCCGCCTATATTCGCCCGCTGTTTTGCCGGGGGATCGGTCCGTTCCGTTGGGCAGCGTTGTCTGGCGATCCGCAAGATATCTATCGCACCGATGAAAAGGTGAAAGCGCTGATTCCCGACGATGCGCACCTGCACCGCTGGCTGGATATGGCAAAAGAGCGCATCAGTTTCCAGGGCTTGCCGGCGCGTATCTGCTGGGTCGGTCTGGGGCAACGCGCGAAGCTGGGCCTGGCGTTTAACGAAATGGTCAGACGTGGTGAGGTTTCCGCACCGATTGTCATTGGCCGCGACCACCTCGATTCAGGTTCCGTCGCCAGCCCAAACCGGGAAACGGAGTCGATGAAAGATGGCTCTGACGCCGTTTCCGACTGGCCGTTGCTGAATGCACTGCTCAATACCGCCAGCGGCGCGACCTGGGTCTCTCTGCACCACGGCGGCGGGGTTGGCATGGGCTTTTCCCAACATTCCGGAATGGTGGTGGTGTGCGACGGCACGGATGAAGCCGCAGAACGTATTGCCCGTGTGCTGCATAACGATCCGGCGACAGGCGTGATGCGACACGCGGATGCGGGCTACGATTCGGCCATTGCCTGTGCCAATGAGCACGGTCTCAACCTGCCAATGATTTCTGGGGCATGATTTAACGGCGCGGTAACCGCCGCGCACTATCATCACGGGAGAACGCTTATGCGTACTTTATGGCGCCATTGTCAGATTGCCACCATGGTGGATGGGCAATATAACCTGATAACCGGAGCCGCCATGCTGACCGATGGTTCGCAGATTGTATGGCTGGGCAAAGAGGGAACGCAGCCGGAAAGAGCGGTCGATGATGAAGTGGATTTGCAGGGGCATCTGGTTACCCCCGGGCTGATTGATTGCCACAGCCATAGTGTCTTTGGCGGCAATCGCAGCCAGGAGTTCGAGATGCGGCTTAACGGGGCGAGCTATGCGGAGATCGCGGCGGCAGGCGGCGGAATTATCAGTACCGTCAACGCCACCCGCCGCGCCGATCAACAGCAACTGCTGACCAGCGCGCGCAAACGCATCGACGCACTTCGCAAAGATGGCGTCACAGCGCTTGAAATCAAGTCCGGTTACGGCCTCAGCTTTGCCGATGAGCGTAAAATGTTGCAGGTGATCCGTATGCTGGCTGACGAAATGCCGTTGGCCCTCTTCAGCACCTGTCTTGCCGCACACGCCTTGCCAGCGGAGTATCAGCACCGCGCAGATGAGTACATCGACGACATCTGCCAGCGCTGGTTACCTGATTTGCACGCAGAAGGGCTGGTGGATGCGGTTGACGCCTTTTGCGAACATCTGGCTTTCTCTCCCGAACAAGTGGAGCGCGTGTTCCGCACGGCGCAACAGCTGGGTTTACCAGTGAAATTGCATGCGGAGCAACTCTCACTGCTGCATGGCGCAGGGCTCGCTGCCCGCTATAACGCCCTTTCGGCCGATCATCTGGAATACTTATGTGAAGAGGATATTGCGCTAATGGCGCAACACGGCACCACCGCTGTGCTGCTGCCGGGCGCGTTCTATTTTTTACGGGAGCAGCAACAGCCGCCTGTGGCGCTGTTACGTCAGTACCGGGTGCCGATAGCCATTTCCAGCGATCTGAATCCCGGCACCTCTCCGGTGCTATCCCTGCGATTGATGATGAACATGGCCTGCACCCTGTTCCGTCTGACGCCGGAAGAGGCGCTGGCGGGTGTAACCTGTCATGCAGCCCGCGCATTAGGCATCAGTGCGCATTGCGGTACGTTACAGGCCGGCAAAGAGGCCAGTTTTGTGGCGTGGGACGTCGAACATCCGGCGGAACTGAGCTACTGGTTGGGCGGCACGTTATCCAAGCGGGTGATTTATAAGGGGGAGGAAGTCTGGCATGACTAACGGGTTCGAATTACATCAGGGTACGCTGCCGTTGCTGGTGAGTATGCCGCACCCTGGCACACAACTGACATCGGCGATCGCCGCCGCGCTGACGCCCCGTGCGCAGCGGCTGGAAGATACTGACTGGCATATTCCGCGGCTGTATCAGCCCATCCGTGCGCTGGGCGCAAGTGTGTTGAGCGCGAACTACTCCCGCTATGTGGTGGATTTAAACCGCCCGGCCGATGATAAACCGCTGTACAGTACTGCCACCACCGGCCTGTTTCCGGCCACGTTCTTTGACGGCGAACCGCTGTTCAACGCCGGACAAGAGCCGGATGAAGCGATGAAGGCCGCGGTTTTGCAGCATCTGTGGCAGCCTTATCATCAGGCGCTGATGCAGGAACTAACAAGGCTGCGCGATACCTTCGGTTACGCCTTGTTGTGGGATGCACATTCTATCAAGTCGGTGGTGCCGCGCCTGTTCGACGGTAAGCTGCCGGATCTCAATTTTGGCACTGCCGATGGCGCAAGCTGCGCACCGGATCTGAGTGCCGCGTTGCTGGCGCGCTGTGAGGCATTTCCGCACTACACCAGGGTATTGAATGGCCGCTTTAAAGGCGGTTACATCACCCGCCACTATGGTGATCCGCAGCAGCATATTCATGCGGTGCAGCTTGAGGTTGCGCAATGTTGCTACATGGATGAAGAGCAATTTACCTGGTCGGAAGAGAAGAGCGAGCGGTTCCGCGAGTTACTGATCGCGCTGATCAACACCGCGCTGGAGTGGGGTGAACGGCACCTGCGCCGCTAAGTAAAAAGGGATGCTTCGGCATCCCTTTTTTTTGCATCAGGCTTCGATATCCGCCATATCGCCTTTTTCCTGCAACCAGTTACGCCGGTCTTCCGAGCGCTTTTTGGCCAGCAGCATATCCATGGTCGCGTTGGTTTGCTGCTCATCTTCATCACTGATAATAAGCTGCACCAGGCGGCGGGTATTCGGATCAAGCGTCGTTTCACGCAACTGCATCGGGTTCATTTCGCCCAGCCCTTTAAAGCGCTGCACATTCGGTTTGCCCTTTTTGCGTTTTAACTGCTCCAGCACGCCAGTTTTTTCCTCTTCCGTCAGCGCGTAATAGACCTCTTTACCGAGATCGATACGGTACAGCGGCGGCAGCGCCACATGAACGTGACCGTTTTTCACCAACGCGCGGAAGTGTTTGACAAACAGCGCACACAGCAGTGTGGCAATGTGTAAACCGTCGGAATCCGCATCCGCGAGGATACAGATCTTGCCGTAGCGCAACTGGCTGAGATCGTCGCTGTCCGGATCGATGCCGATCGCCACCGAAATATCGTGGACTTCCTGGGAGGCGAGAACCTCATCGGAAGAGACTTCCCATGTGTTCAGGATCTTCCCTTTCAGCGGCATGATCGCCTGATACTCACGATCGCGCGCCTGTTTGGCGGATCCGCCTGCGGAATCCCCCTCCACCAGGAACAGTTCAGTACGGCTCAGGTCCTGCGCGGTACAGTCTGCCAGCTTGCCCGGTAACGCCGGACCGCTGGTGAGTTTCTTACGCACCACTTTTTTGGCGGCGCGCATACGGCGCTGCGCGCTGGAGATCGCCATTTCCGCCAGCAGTTCAGCCAGCTGGATATTCTGGTTCAGCCACAGGCTGAATGCGTCTTTCACCACGCCGGAAACAAACGCGGCGCACTGACGGGACGACAAACGCTCTTTGGTCTGCCCGGCAAACTGCGGATCCTGCATTTTTACAGACAGCACATACGCACAACGATCCCAGATATCTTCAGCGGAGAGCTTCACGCCGCGCGGCAGAATATTGCGGTATTCGCAGAACTCACGCATAGCGTCCAGCAACCCCTGACGCAAGCCGTTAACGTGCGTGCCGCCCTGCATGGTTGGGATGAGGTTAACGTAGCTTTCCGTTAGCAGTTCACCGCCTTCCGGCAGCCACAGCAGCGCCCAGTCCACCGCTTCTGTCTCTGCGGAGAAGGTGCCAATAAAGGGTTTTTCCGGCAGCGTAGGCAGGCCGTTAACCGCCTCGCTCAGGTAGTCGTTGAGACCATCCTGGTAACACCAGCGCTGCTCCGCGTTGTTCACTTCATCTTTGAAGGTGATTTCCACGCCCGGACAAAGCACCGCTTTCGCCTTCAGTAAATGCGTCAGGCGGGAGACAGAGAAACGCGGGCTATCGAAGAAAGATTCATCCGGCCAGAAGTGGACGCTGGTACCGGTGTTGCGTTTGCCACAAGTGCCGATGACCTGCAAATCCTGCACTTTTTCGCCGTTTTCAAAGGCGATGCTGTAGACTTGCCCATCACGCCTGACGGTGACTTCTACGCGGCGGGACAGGGCGTTTACCACTGAAATTCCGACACCGTGCAAGCCACCGGAGAACTGGTAGTTTTTATTGGAGAATTTACCGCCCGCGTGCAGACGGCAGAGGATCAGTTCAACTGCCGGAACCCCCTCTTCCGGGTGGATATCCACCGGCATGCCGCGCCCGTCGTCGATAACTTCCAGCGACTGATCCGCATGCAGGATCACGTCCACACGCTTGGCGTGGCCCGCCAGCGCTTCATCCACGCTGTTATCAATAACTTCCTGACCCAGATGGTTAGGGCGTGTGGTATCGGTGTACATCCCCGGACGGCGGCGAACCGGCTCAAGCCCGGTGAGTACCTCTATGGCATCAGCATTATAGGATTGCGTCATGGTTTGTTCGTAGATAGTGACCGCATCGTTTCCTGGTGAGCTCAACACAGCCCAAGGAACTCGATAATCTGTGTGAAATGATTCTCAAAGCCTACAAAGGCATGGTTTCCGCCCTCTTCCACAGTCTGGCGGCATGCGTCGTAATATGCCACAGCCTGGCGGTAATCCAGCACTTCGTCCCCGGTTTGTTGCAGCAACCAGATAAGATCCGGCGCTTCGAGCGGGTCAACTTGCATCACTTTGAGCTCGTAAATATGGCGAGACTCTAGCACATATTGTTGCCCCGTGTAGGGGTTCTCGTTATTACCGAGGAAATCCGCCAGCAATTCAAAGGGCCGCACCGCCGGATTAACCACGACCGCGGGCAACATAAAACACTGCGAAAGCCAGGTCGCAAAATAGCCGCCCAGCGACGAACCTACTATACCAAGCTGTTTTCCGCCCTGCGCCATCACCAGTGATTCAACCAGTTCCGCCGCCGCGGCAGGATAAGGCGGTAATTGCGGCACAATAATGTCAATCTCGGGATGGTTTTGCGCCAGCCACTGCGAAAGCTGCGTCGCCTTGGCAGAACGCGGCGAGCTGTTAAAGCCATGCAGATAGAGAAGCGTAGACATCAGTATCCTTCCGACGCCGTGTCCGGACTGAATTTCGTGCTTTGCAGGCGGCAAACTTCCGTGTGCAAAGTGCCGTCGGCGTGCAGGTCCAGCCAGCGCCAACCTGGCGCGATGGTATCGAGCGTGAAATTAGCGCAGTGCGGCTTGAACTGAACGCAGGTTGATGGCGTCGCCAGCAGGCGGCGGCCATTCCAGTCGAGATCCAGCTCCTGATGAATATGCCCGCACAGCAGATGCCGTACTTTCGGGAAACGCTGCAATACGTTGTTAAGCTCACCGGCATTGCGCAGGCTGTGCTGATCGAGCCAGCTACACCCTGACGGCAACGGATGATGATGCAGTAGCAGCAAGGTGTGCCGATCCGGACTGGCGGCAAGCTTTTGCTCAAGCCAGTCAAGTTGGAACTCACTTAGCTCACCGTGCGGAACGCCGAACACCTGGCTGTCGAGCAGCAGGATTTGCCAGCTATCACCAACGAAAACACGTTTCGCCGGGGAAATCCCCGCTTCTTGCAGCGCGCTGTACATCGCAGGTTGAAAATCGTGGTTTCCCGGCAGCCAGACGCAGGGCACGTTAAAGCTTGCGATGCCTTCAGCAAAGTGCTGATAAGCCGCAGCGGTATGATCCTGCGCCAGGTCGCCGGTGGCGACAATAAGATCGCATCCGCGCTGTTGAGCTTTAATCGCGTCCAGTACCGCCTGGTAGCTCTCCCAGGTATTCACCCCTAACAGCGTTTCATGCTTTTCGGCAAACAGGTGAGAGTCAGTAATTTGTAATATCCTGACCCTGGCCTCACCAGCCAGAGAAAGGTTTAACAGGCTTTCCAAATGGTGTCCTTAGGTTTCACTACGCTAACAAACCGGAATCGCCATTGCTCCATGTGCTAAACAGTAACGTAGCCAGTCGGCCAGAAACTGATTAATTTGATGCTTTTCGTCGCGTTGATGCAACTTTTTATTCGGATAATCATAACGCGCTTTAAAACGAAAGATCTGCTGGCTCGAACACACTTCAGCCACCATGGCGTCATGGTAGAGGCGCACCGTCATTGAAGGCAGGCTCCAGTAGCTCACGGCAGGCACCGTCTGTTCAATTTCCACCAGCGTAGTGTAGCGGGTGGATTCGACTATCGTTAACCGGTATTGCGCGTTGGTCACCTGATAGCTTACCGCTTCGCCCGCTGCATCATTACGCGGCAACAGGCGGCGCAACTGGGCGAAATTGGTCTCGCACAGGCGCATCATTTCAGGAAAGTCAGGTGTGTAACGCTTCATTTTTTCCACTCGTTTTTTAAGCTCTCATGATGCAGTTGCAGCCATTGCAAGGCGATGACAGACGCTGCGTTGTCAATTTTCCCCTCTTCTACCCACTGGTAAGCCTGCTCCCGGCTCACCACCTGAACACGAATATCTTCGTTTTCATCCACCAGACCATGGATCCCTGCGGCCTGCGTGGCGTCCACTTCGCCAACCATTACAGATGAGCGCTCGCTGGTGCCGCCAGGGCTTGCCAGATAACTCAATACTTTTTTCACGCGTCCAACGTGCAAGCCCGCTTCTTCTATCGCTTCGCGGCGCGCGACGTCTTCATCAGTTTCGCCTTCTTCGATCATTCCGGCGATCATTTCCAGCAACCACGGGGTTTCGCTGGTGTCGATTGCGGCAATGCGGATCTGTTCAATCAGCACCACTTCGTCGCGCACTGGGTCAAAGGGTAGCAAGACTGCGGCGTGGCCGCGTTCAAAAATTTCACGGCGCACTTCACCGCTCATTCCGCCATTAAATAAACGGTGGCGAAAACGGTATAATTCAAGCGAAAAAAAACCGCTGTAGAGCGTTTCCCGTGCAATAATTTCTACATCGTTTTTTGTGAAAGTCACTGCAGATGATGTTGACTGACTCATTGGCGGTATCTCATGAAAAATAATGATCAAACTGTGGATTTCAAGCCTGTTTAGCGAACGTTTCAAGCGCTATGTGATAGATTGGGGCAAATTTCCGTCAATGGCACGTTACGCCAAGCTTTAGCGCCACTAATCTCTGGTAGAATCGGCGAATATTTTTCCAATTTAGACCAGCGCTAGTACTGCTTCACAACAAGGAATGCAAATGAAGAAATTGCTCCCCCTCCTTATCGGCCTGAGTTTGACCGGTTTCAGCGCCATGAGCCAGGCAGAAAACCTGCTGCAGGTTTACCAGCAGGCGCGTTTAAGCAACCCCGATCTCCGCAAATCCGCAGCCGATCGCGATGCGGCTTTTGAAAAGATCAACCAAGCGCGCAGCCCATTACTGCCGCAGCTCGGTTTGGGTGCAGATTACACTTACAGCAACGGCTATCGTGACAGCAAGGGTGTGAACTCAAACGTCACCAGCGCCTCTCTCCAGTTAACGCAAACCATTTTTGATATGTCGAAATGGCGCGCACTGACCTTACAGGAAAAAGCAGCGGGTATTCAGGATGTCACCTGGCAGACTGACCAACAAACGCTGATCCTGAACACGGCTACCGCTTATTTTAACGTGTTAAGCGCCATTGATACGCTTTCCTACACTGAAGCGCAGAAACAGTCGATCTACCGTCAGTTGGATCAAACCACCCAGCGTTTTAACGTCGGCCTGGTGGCAATCACCGACGTGCAAAACGCCCGTTCGCAATACGATACCGTACTGGCTAACGAAGTGACCGCCCGTAATAACCTCGATAATGCGATTGAATCGCTGCGTCAGGTGACCGGCAACGAGTACCCGGAACTGGCATCGCTGAACATCGATAACTTCAAAACGGAAAAACCACAACCGGTTAACGCCTTGCTGAAAGAAGCGGAAAGCCGCAACTTGTCGCTGTTGCAGGCGCGTCTGAATCAGGATCTGGCACGTGAGCAGATCCGCCAGGCGCAAGATGGCCATCTGCCGACGCTGGATTTAACCGCCTCAACCGGCGTGTCGAATACCTCTTACAGTGGCTCAAAAACCAATAACAGCGCGCAGTATAACGATAATGACGCGGGCCAGAATAAAGTCGGCCTGAGCTTCTCTCTGCCGCTGTATCAGGGTGGTCAGGTGAACTCGCAGGTGAAACAGGCGCAATACAACTTTGTGGGCTCCAGTGAGCAACTGGAAAGCACACACCGTTCCGTTGTGCAGACCGTGCGTTCCTCGTTCAACAACGTGAATGCCTCCATCAGCAGCATCAACGCTTACAAACAAGCGGTGGTGTCCGCCCAGAGTTCTCTGGATGCAATGGAAGCTGGTTACTCCGTGGGTACACGCACCATTGTGGATGTGCTGGATGCGACCACTACGCTGTATAACGCCAAACAGCAGCTTTCCAGCGCGCGTTATAACTACCTGATCAACCAGCTTAATATTAAGTCTGCGCTGGGTTCGTTGAACGAACAGGATCTGGTTGCACTCAACAACACCTTGGGTAAATCCATTTCCACTTCACCGGAAAGCGTCGCGCCGGAAAACGCGCAGCAGGCTGCCGCCGTTGATAACTTTAACGGTAACGCACAACCCGCCGCCGTGCGCACCAGCGCTAAGCGTTAATCGCTGTTTTCTTCGCTTTTCCACAACGGGGGCACACAGCCCCCGTTTTTACGTAAGGCAACGTAAAGGCCTCCCCTCCTTGCTTTCACTTCCCCCCCTCATCCTCTATCCTGATCGTCTGTTTATGCCTTTGGGTCCACAGGAAGATAAAAATGAAACGGACAAAAAACATTCAACATGCGACGTTCCGCAAAAGCTGGGGCGCACGTCATCTGACACCGGTTGCGCTGGCAGTCACCGCCGTGTTTATGCTGGCGGGCTGTGAGAAAAGCGACGAAACGGTTTCTCTGTACCAAAATGCCGATGATTGCTCGTCGGCGAATCCGGGTAAAAGTGCCGAGTGCACCACGGCCTACAATAATGCCCTGAAAGAAGCTGAACGCACCGCGCCAAAATACGCCACGCGCGAAGATTGCGTCGCCGAATTTGGTGAAGGTCAATGCCAGAAAACGCCGGTACAGGCCAGCACCGCGCCGGAAAACCAGGCACAAGCGCAGTCCAGCGGCAGCTTCTGGATGCCGCTGATGGCGGGTTATATGATGGGCCGCCTGATGGGCGGTGGCGCGGGGTTTGCTCAGCAACCGTTGTTCAGTTCACGCAACCCGGCAAGTCCGGCTTACGGTCAGTACACCGACGCATCCGGTAAAGGTTACGGCGCAGCACAGCCGGGCCGCACCATGACCGTGCCGAAAACCGCAATGGCGCCTAAACCGGCGACCACCACCACCGTGACACGCGGCGGTTTTGGCGAATCGGTTGCGAAGCAGAACACCATGCAGCGTCGCGTCAGCGGCACGCCAACCCGTTCAATGGGTGGCTGATCGTCATGGAAAGAGTCACCATTACCGAGCGCCCGGACTGGCGCGAAAAAGCCACCGAATACGGTTTCAATTTTCATACCATGTATGGCGAACCCTACTGGTGTGAAGAGGCGTATTACAAGCTGACGCTTGCCCAGGTCGAGAAGCTCGAAGACGTGACCGCAGAGCTGCACCAGATGTGCCTGAAAGTGGTGGAAAAGGTCGTTGCCAGCGATGCGCTGATGGCGAAGTTCCGCATTCCGAAGCACACCTGGGGTTTTGTGCGTCAGTCATGGGCCACGCGCCAGCCATCGCTCTATTCACGCCTGGATTTGGCTTGGGATGGCGTGAATGAACCCAAGCTGCTGGAAAATAACGCCGATACGCCAACATCTTTATACGAAGCGTCGTTTTTTCAGTGGATCTGGCTGGAAGATCAGCTCAATGCCGGGTTGTTACCGGAAGGCAGCGATCAATTTAACAGCCTGCAGGAAAAGCTGATTGCGCGTTTTGCAGAGCTGCGTGAGCAGCACGGCTTCCAGTTGCTGCATTTCACCTGCTGTCGCGATACCGTTGAAGATCGCGGTACAGTGCAGTATTTGCAGGATTGCGCAGCAGAAGCGGAGCTGGCAACGGATTTTCTCTATATTGAGGATATTGGCCTCGGGGAAAAAGGCCAGTTCAGCGATCTGCAGGATCAGGTTATTGGCAATCTCTTCAAGCTCTATCCGTGGGAATTTATGCTGCGTGAAGTCTTCTCCACCAAGCTGGAAGACGCGGGTGTACGCTGGCTGGAACCGGCATGGAAGAGCATTATTTCCAACAAGGCGCTGTTGCCGATGTTATGGGAAATGTTCCCGGATCATCCGAATCTGCTGCCCGCGTATTTCGCTGAAGATCCGCACCCGGAAATGGAAAAATACGTCGTTAAGCCAATTTTCTCCCGCGAAGGCGCTAATGTGTCAATTATTGAGAATGGCAAAACGCTGGAATCCGTTGAAGGCCCCTACGGCGAAGAGGGAATGATTGTGCAGCAGTTCTGTCCGCTGCCGAAATTTGGCGACAGCTATACCCTGATTGGCAGCTGGCTTATTAACGATCAGCCTGCCGGGATTGGCATCCGTGAAGACCGCGCGCTGATCACCCAGGATCTGTCGCGTTTTTATCCCCATATCTTTGTTGAATAAGCGAAAACCCGGCCATCCGCGCCGGGTTTTTTATTCCCTCACATCACACCAAACAGCGTCGGCAGAAAGAGTGAGATCGCCGGAATATAGGTCACCAACATCAGCACAACAAACAGAACGGCATAGAACGGCAGCATGGCTCTCACCACCTGCTCAATCTTCTGTTTACTCACCGCGCTTGCCACGAACAGTACCGATCCAACGGGTGGCGTAATCAGCCCGATCCCAAGGTTAACTAACATGATCATGCCGAAATGCACCGGATCAATGCCCAACGCATTCGTCACTGGCAACAGTACTGGCGTGAGGATAAGGATCAGCGGTGCCATATCCATCAATGTACCCAGCAGCAACAGCATGATGTTAATGCACATCAGGATCACATACTTGTTATCGGAGATGCTGGTAAAGGCTTCCGTGATCCGCCCCGGCAGTTGCATATAGGTCATTACGGCACCAAACGCCGCGGCAAACCCGATCAGGATCATCACAATGGTCACCGTCTTTACAGTGCGGTACATCAGCCTGGGCAGTTCTGACCATTTGTAATCACGGTAGATAAACATGGTGACGAAAAATGCCCATAAGCAGGCGATCGCCGCCGATTCTGTGGCGGTAAAGATCCCGGAGAGGATCCCGCCCATAATGATCACCACCGTCATCAGACCCCAGAGCGTATCCGCAAATATCTTTAACGCCTGGCGAAACGGCACGCGTTCCCCTTTTGGGTAACCACGTTTATGCGCAAAGGCCACGCACATCACCATCAGGGTAAAGCTCAGCAGCAATCCGGGCAGGATCCCGGCAATGAAGAGCGCCGCAATGGAGACCGTGCCGCCCGTTGCCAGTGAGTAGATCACTGAGTTGTGGCTGGGCGGCGTTAAAATCGCCTGCACCGATCCGCTGGCTGTCACCGCGGCGGCAAAATCCCGCGGGTAGCCTTTTTTGTCCATCTCCGGGATCATCACCGAACCAATTGAGGCGGTATCCGCCACCGACGATCCGGAAATGGCACCAAAAAATGTTGAGGCCACGATATTTACCAGCGACAGACCGCCGCGAATAAAACCGACAAAGATATAAGCGAAATTCACGAGCCGACGGGCAATACCGCCTTCGGCCATGATCGCCCCCGCCAGAATAAAGAACGGGATCGCCAGCAGTGAGAATTTGTTGACGCCATTGGTTAGCTGGATCATCACCGCTTCCAGAGGAATATCGATATACCACGCCCCCAGTACTGCGCTGATCCCAACGGCGTATGCCACCGGAACGCCCACCGCCAGCATAATGGCTAACGTAAAGACAAGAATAAATGCATCCATAAACTTTCCTTACCGGATCAGCTCGACGAACCCAGCAGTACCACCTGGCGGTGGTACTGCGCGCCAAAAAGCATCTTCTCGATAATAAACAGGAGAGTAATCGCCGAACCGACAGGAAGCGGCAGGTAGCTCTCACCTGCGGTGAACAGCGGGAATTCCGCCACCGGCTGTTCCCACAACTCCGCACACAACGCGCTGCTATACCAGAGAATAAACAGGCTGATAGCCATCAACATCAGATCCGCCACAATGAAGCAGGCTTTGCGCGCAGGTTCGCTCAGGCGATCCGTAACCATGCTGACAGCGATATGCGACCCCGCACGGTAACTCACGGCTGCACCGACGAAGGTAAATGTCACCATGCAGATAATGGCTACTGGTTCCGGCCAGGACAACGCACTGTTCATCACATAGCGGGCAAAAATCCCCACAGGAATAATGGCAACCATAATTAACAGCGCCAGCCCTGCAACCCACATTGAAACCCGGTAAAGAATATCCATCAATATCGAATAGCGTTCACCCATAATTGTTTCCCCGGAGAAGATTGAAAACAGCAATACGGAAACACGTTATTTGGGCAAGGCCGCCCCTGCCCGTTAAACGTTATTGCACTTGCTGAATCCGGGTAATTAAATCCTGGTGTTCTTTTCCATATTTATCGCGAACCGGTTGAGTGGCTTTATAAAAGACGGCTGTATCGATATCGTGAAATTTCACACCTCCGGCTTTCATCGCCTCCAGGGATTTTTCATTATACGTTTTCCACAATGCCCGCTGCTCAACCTGAGCCTCTTTCGCCAGTTTAAGAATTAATTCCTGATCCTCTTTTTTCAATTTATCCCATTTCGGCTTAGAGAATAAAAACAGCTCAGGAATAATAAAGTGTTTGCTCCAGGTGTAATTTTTGACAACCGGAAGATAATTATGCGCAACAAAAGTCGGTGGGTTGTTTTCCGTACCATCAATCACCCCGGTCTGCATGCCGCTAAACACTTCGCTCACCCCCATAGCCACGGAGTTCGCCCCCATTGCCTTCAGCGTATCGAGTGCGATTGGACTGCCCTGAACACGGATCTTCATTCCTTTTAGATCCTCAGCATTGTTTACCGGCGCTTTGGTGATTAAATTACGCGTACCGGCATCCATCCAGCCAAGAAAGATCAATCGGGATTTACTGCTGTCAGACAAACGACCACCAATTTCCTGGCCAATCATCCCATCGAGCACTTTGTGCATATGATCTTCATCGCGGAAAATATAAGGCAGCGTAAAGACATTAATCTCGGGGAGTATCGCCGCCACCGGCGTCATCGATACGCGAATAATATCAATTGCGCCAATCTGCGCTTGTTCAATCACCTGTTTTTCGTCACCTAATACGCCGCCAGGAAACGTTTTAATATCCAGCCGTCCGTTTGTCGCCGCGCTTAACTTCTCTCCCATATGCTTAACAGCAACAACATTAGGATAGTCAGCAGGATGGACGTCAGCTGCGCGGAAGGTCTGAGCTAAAGAGGCGTGGGAGATAAACAACAGAGCGGAACTAATACATACTTTCAGTAAGGTTTTTGCTGAGTTCATATTTCCGTGTCTCCAGAGGGTCTGATTTTTAGAAAAAAAGGTCGACCGCGAACAAGGCGTTCGTGGTATTACGGTAAACGTTTTTATGGGTATATCTGAGACAGTAGACACTCTGAAGAGTAGTCACTCGATGGCGTTATTGCGACGATGCTGTTCACAAAAAATTGCTAAATTCAGCACAGCGTTTCATTTTTGCAGCGAACATCTTTTTATTTTCAAAAAAACGGCATTTCAGTATCCGTTTTTTGAGATCCACCTCGTATTTCTCTACTTTCGGGATGAAAGCAAAAACAAAAATGGCGCATTACGCGCCATTGGGTTAACCAACCTGAACGGAAAGCATGCTGAGAGAGCCCATCTCAATGCCATCAACCGGGATCGACACTGGCTCTTTACCGTCCCACGCGCCAAGTACGTACAACAGTGGCAGGAAGTGCTCCGGCGTCGGGTTCGATAACGAACCGCCTTCATGGTCAAGGTAGTTGACCAGCGGATGTTGCTCAGCCGGTCCCTGCCAGGTCAGATTCTCTTTCACAAAGTCATTGAACGACGTTGCCCACGGGTATGGCGTGTTCTCACCGTGCCAACGCGCTGTTCTCAGGTTGTGCACGACGTTACCACTGGCAACCAGCATAATGCCCTCGTCACGCAACGTCGCCAGTTTACGCCCCATCTCAAGATGCCATGCTGCGGGTTTAGTGCTGTCGACACTCAGTTGCACCATCGGGATATCCGCATTGGGGTACATTTTTATCAATACTCCCCATGAACCGTGGTCGAAACCCCAGGCTTCTTTGTCGAGCACCACCGGCACCGGTGCCAGCAGTTCAACCAAATGCTGCGCTAATTCTGGTGAACCCGGCGCCGGATAATGCGTGTCATACAGCGCCTGCGGGAAACCGCCAAAATCATGGATCGTTTTCGGTGCTTCCATCGCCGTCACGCCCGTGCCACGCGTAAACCAGTGGGCGGATACCACTACAATCGCTTTCGGGCGCGGCAGTGTTTCGCCCAGTTCCCCCCAGGCACGGGTATAAATGTTATCTTCCAGAACATTCATTGGACTACCGTGGCCCAAAAACAGCGCTGGCATACGGGGTGCTGACATGGTGATATCCTTACAGAGTGTGACAATTTGATAGCACTACATTACGCCTTTTCAGGAGACGAAGAACTCTGATAACCATGATGAAGATCTTCAGTAATTTTGAATGTAAGGAATGCGTAAAGATGGCGCGCCCGCCTCGCTTTTCGCAACGTGAAAACATACATTAATGAGAATCATTATCATAAAGGAGTTATGCATGTCAGTGCCCCTAATCCTGACTTTACTGGCAGGCGCTGCCACCTTTATTGGCGCGATCCTCGGCGTGTTAGGCCAGAAACCCTCTAATCGCGTACTGGCGTTTTCGCTTGGTTTTGCCGCCGGAATTATGTTGCTCATCTCGCTGATGGAGATGCTTCCCGCCGCGCTGGCAACAGAGAATATGTCGCCCATGCTGGGCTATGGCATGTTTGTTGTCGGGTTGCTGGGTTACTTTGCGCTGGATCGCATGCTGCCTCACGCCCACCCGCAGGACTTAATGCAGGGTACACAACACAGCTTCCCGCGCGGCATCCGCCGTACCGCCATTCTGCTGACGCTCGGTATCAGTCTGCATAACTTTCCGGAAGGGATTGCCACGTATGTCACCGCCAGCAACGATCTGGAGTTGGGGTTCGGCATCGCTTTTGCGGTGGCATTGCACAATATTCCTGAAGGACTTGCGGTTGCCGGCCCGGTCTATGCCGCTACGGGTTCCAAACGTACTGCTATCTTCTGGGCCGGCATTTCGGGTCTGGCGGAAATTATCGGCGGCGTACTGGCGTGGTTGATCCTCGGTAGCCTGGTGTCACCGGTGGTGATGGCTGCAATCATGGCTGCCGTCGCGGGGATTATGGTTGCGCTTTCTGTAGATGAGCTTATGCCCCTGGCAAAAGAAATAGACCCGAATAATAACCCGAGCTATGGCGTACTGTGTGGTATGTCGGTGATGGGATTAAGTCTGGTCGCCCTTCAGGCGATGGGAATTGGCGGTTAAGCCGACCGCCTGCCACCATGGACGGGTAGCGCTGCTACTCGCCCTGCCTGGCACCGCTGATTTTCTTCAACTCATCAAGCACACGCTGATAAGCTGTGTATAGCGCATCGCGGTCGTGGCGACAGGCTTTATTGTTGCGTTTAAGCGCATGAATATAGACAACGAGGACCAGAACAATAAGCAGTAGCCAATACCAGGAAATAAACATCGCGACTCCATGACTCTATTTGGCAAAAAACACAACGCAGAATCATTAAAAATCTTTTTAATTTAATGGATTAGGTAAATTCAAACCCATTACTCACATCAGATAACGCCATTACCACTTTATAAGTAGAGGTCTAAGATTTCAACGTGTGAGCATGAGAAGTGCAACAAAGTTTGATACAGGACAGGCAAAAAAAATCCGAAGCCAGCGACTTCGGATTTTTAGCGTTCACGGCAACAATTAGCTGGCTTTGCGCTCATGCTCCTGACGGTATGCCACGAGGTCTTCAATCGTCACAACCGCCATATTGTGTTGCTTAGCAAACGCGATGCACTCCGGCGCACGGGCCATAGAGCCATCGTCATTGGTTAATTCACACAGCACACCCGCCGGTTTAAACCCGGCCAGCGTGACTAAATCGATAGTGGCTTCGGTATGACCGCCACGGGTCAGAACACCACCCGGTTGCGCCCGCAGTGGGAAGACGTGACCAGGACGGTTCAGGTCAGACGGTTTAGCACCGTCTGCAATCGCCGCGCGAACGGTCGTAATACGGTCAGCAGCGGAAACACCGGTGGTGACGCCGTGAGCGGCTTCAATAGTGACGGTAAAACCGGTGCCATAGGCGCTGGTATTGTTCTCGACCATCATGGGCAGATCGAGTTGTTTACGGCGTTCGTCAGTCAGGCATAAACAGACAATCCCACTACCGTGACGGATAGTCAGCGCCATCTGCTCAACGGTCATGGTTTCGGCGGCGAAAATCATATCGCCTTCGTTTTCACGGTCCTCGTCATCGAGCACCATTACACCCCGGCCTTCGCGCAGTGCGGCGAGTGCGTTTTCAATACGTTGGAAAGGCGTGCCAAAAGAAGAAAGCAGCGTCTGATTCATGGTAAAAGACCTCAATAAAGTTATGGTTACCAGAATCAGGGCAGTCTTAGGAGTGTCGCAAAGCGGCAAAAAAATAACGCGAGCGGGCATCATGCCCGGCAGTATCGTTACTCTCTCCCATCCGGACTTTAACCGTCGGCCCCGGAATTACACCGGATCTGCTGACCTTCAGGCATTAACCTGAAGCGCTCGCGGGCTTTCAGCGTACGCTGATTTACCGCCGGTGGGGAATTTCGCCCCGCCCTGAGAATAAGCGGAATAACTATAACGCCATTGATTACCTTCGGCAATGCATAAGCTTCAAACAATTCTGGTTTATCACCTGGGGTTATCACACTACAATGACTGCATGAGCCCATCCGAGCAGGGAACCCAAAATGATTGACCCGAAAAAAATTGAACAGATTGCGCGCCAGGTTCACGAATCCATGCCAAAAGGGATCCGTGAGTTCGGGGAAGACGTCGAGAAGAAGATCCGTCAGACGCTACAGGCACAGTTAACCCGCCTCGATCTGGTAAGCCGTGAAGAGTTTGACGTGCAAACGCAGGTGCTGCTGCGCACACGTGAGAAGCTGGCTTTACTGGAACAGCGCCTTAGCGAACTGGAGAATCAGGGAAAAAACACCGAAGTGAAACCCGCGCCTGCTATTCCGCCGGTTGACGATCACGCGTAATACGACGCGCTCTTTGCCTGGCAAAGAGCGCTATTAGAGGGTTTAATCACCCTGTTTCTGGATTTTTTTGATGATATTGGTGGTTGAACAACCGTCTTCAAAGTTGAGCACCAGTACTTCACCGCCGTTGGCCCAGACCTCTTTGCTACCGGCAATTTGCTCCGGCTGGTAGTCACCGCCTTTTACCAGCAGATCCGGCAGGATCCCGGCAATCAGACGCTGCGGCGTATCTTCTTCAAACGAAACCACCCAATCCACCGCTTCCAGCGCGCTCAGCACAATCATGCGCTGCTCCAGCGGGTTCACCGGACGGGTGTCGCCTTTCAGGCGTCGAGTGGACGCATCACTGTTCACCGCAACAATCAGACGATCGCCGAGTTTCCGCGCATTCGCCAGATAAGAGACGTGCCCGGCATGCAGGATGTCGAAAACGCCATTGGTCATCACGACTTTCTCACCACGCTTACGCGCTGCAGCAACAGCCTCTTTCAGCTCCGCTTCCGTCATCACGCCAAAACCGGTTTCCGCACGACCACGCACCGCGTTCTCCAGCTCAATCGGCGTCACGGTTGAAGTACCGAGTTTACCGACCACCACACCCGCCGCCGCGTTCGCGAAGTAGCAGGCTTCTTCCAGAGAATTGCCCGACGCCAGCGTTGCCGCAAGAACGCCGATGACCGTATCGCCAGCACCGGTCACGTCATACACTTCCTGCGCCTGGGTTGGCATATGCAGTGGCGCTTTACCCGGTTGCAGCAGTGTCATGCCCTGTTCGGAACGGGTCACCAGCAGCGCCGACAGCTCATAGTCAGCGATCAATTTCATGCCGCGCTCAACAATCTCCGCTTCGCTTTTGCATTTACCCACGACGGCCTCGAACTCGGATAAGTTAGGCGTCAGCAGCGTTGCGCCGCGATAGCGTTCGAAATCGGTGCCTTTCGGATCGATAAGCACCGGTACACCTGCGTTGCGCGCCAGCGTAATCATCTGCCGGACGCTGACCAGTGCGCCTTTGGCATAATCAGACAGCACCAGCGCGCCAACGTTGCCCAGCGCCTGGCTAATACGATCGTGCATCGGTTGCGGGTCAACGCCATCAAACCCTTCTTCAAAATCGAGACGGATCAGTTGCTGGTTGCGGGAAAGCACGCGCAGCTTGGTGATCGTCGGATGCGTCGGAACAGAAACAAAGTCGCATTTAACGTTAACGTCCGCCAGCGCCTTACTGAGCGCCCGCGCCGCATCGTCAATACCGGTCAGCCCGACCAGACGTGCAGTAGCACCCAACGATGCGATGTTCATCGCCACGTTTGCCGCGCCGCCGGGGCGCTCTTCAATCGTATCGACCTTCACCACGGGTACTGGCGCTTCCGGAGAAATGCGGCTTGTTGGGCCGTACCAGTAGCGATCCAGCATCACATCACCCACTACCATGACACCGGCCTGTTCAAACTCTGGCAGCGTTACTTTCATTCCTGTCTCCTGAGAGATACAAAATTTGCGCGCGATAATACCACACTTACGCGTGGGCGCACGGTTCCACCAGCCACTTCTCCCAGCTCGCTTTGATCAGAGCGCGCTCAGCGACAAAACAAGAGAGCGCGACATTTCCCGGCAGCTCCTGCAACGCAAGATGGTGCAGTTCATCACGCAGCGTGGTGTAAGCGTGCGTCAGCGCCAGCGCTTCTTGCTCATCCATAATGCCGTTTTGCGCAAGCCCTTCGAGGATGCGTACATTATCCGACCAGCGTGTCAGCTTCGGTTTGTCATGCGCGTATCGCAGCACCAGATACTGCGCGATAAACTCGATATCTGTAATACCGCCTTCATCTGCTTTCAGGTCGAAGCGATCTTTATGTTTGTTGCCGAGATGCGCACGCATCTTTTCCCGCATCTCACGCACTTCGGTTTGCAACGTCTCCCCGTCACGCGGGGTCATCAGAATATCGCGACGAATAGCGTCAAAATCGGCGGTCAGTTGCGGATCGCCGTACACCACGCGCGCACGCGCCAGTGCCTGATGCTCCCACGTCCAGGCTTCGTTTTTCTGATAATCCGCGAACGATTCCGTCGTCGTCACCAGCATACCTGCCGCGCCGGATGGGCGCAGACGGGCGTCGACTTCGTAAAGGATGCCGGACGATGTGCGGGTGCTGAACAGGTGCATGACTCGCTGGGCAAGACGCAGATAAAACTGACGACCATCAATTTCCCGTTCGCCATCGGTCATGGCATCCGGCGGGCAATCATGTAAGAACACCAGATCGAGATCGGAACTGTAGCCCAGTTCCCAGCCCCCCAGCTTACCGTATCCCACCACGGCAAAACCGCGCCCTTCGCGCTCGCGCAGGTGCGTCGGCTGGCCATAACGGGCCACCATTTGCCCCCACGCCTGCTGCACCACCGCATCGATAATCGCTTCTGCCAGCCAGGTCAGATGATCGCTCACCTTCATCACCGGCAGCGTTCCGGCAATGTCCGCCGCCGCTACGCGCAACAATTGGGCCTGTTTAAACTGGCGCACCGCTTCGAGCTGTTGCTCTTCATCATCTTCAGGCACGCGCAGTAAATATTGCCGCAGCTCATCGCGGTACGCATTCATTGCCGTGGGCTGATACAGCGTGTTGGGATCGAGCAGTTCATCCAGCAGTATCGGATAACGCGCCAACTGGCTGGCGACCATCGGCGATGCCGCGCACAGCGAGATCAAATGCTTCAGCGCACCGGGGAATTCACTCAACAGCTCAAGGTAGGTCGTTCGGGTAATAATGCCGGTCAGTAGCGGCGTCAGGCGCGACAACGGCACCGGGGCATCATCACGCGAGCACACATCGCTGAGCAAGTGCGGCATCAAATGGTCGAGCACCTGACGACCACGCGGCCCAATGGTGCGTTTATCAAGTTCTTTGCGAAAATCGGCAATCAACGCCAGCACGCGATGGCGATCGTCATCAGAGAGGTGCGCCAGCGCAGGTGTGGTGTCATCTTCCTGCAGCGCGTCCTGCCACAGTTCGCGCCAGTGTTCAGACAGGGTATCTTCCGGCGAATCCGTTTCATCATCGCCAATCAACGCATTAAAAATGCGTCGTACCGCCGCCATATGGGTTTCCAGTGCACAACTGAGCGCTTCCCAGTCGGGAACGCCCATTCCCCAGGCGAGTCGCGACCGATTCAATTCATCACCCGGCAGCGTCTGTGTCTGTTCGTCATTAATACTTTGCAGCAGGTTTTCCAGCCGGCGTAGCCAGAGATAGGCTTCACGCAGGGTGGTGGCTTCGCCCTCCGGCAACAAGCGCAACTGATCAATTGCCGCCAGCGTCGGCAGCAACGAACGGGATTGCAGCGCCGGTTCGCGACCACCGCGGATCAGCTGAAACACCTGGACGATAAATTCGATTTCGCGAATGCCGCCAGCGCCCAGCTTGATGTTGTCTTTCAAACCACGGCGACGCACTTCACGGGCAATCATGCCCTTCATATTACGCAGCGACTGAATGACGCTAAAATCGATATAACGGCGGAAGACAAAGGGCCGCAGCATCGCCCGCAACTCCCTGGCGTGATCGCCGTCGTCATCCCCCATGATCCGCGCTTTGACCATGGCATAGCGCTCCCAGTCGCGCCCCTGCTCCTGGTAATAATCCTCCAGCGCGGCAAAGCTGAGCACCAGCGGGCCGCTATCGCCAAAGGGACGCAGCCGCATATCCACGCGGTAGACAAATCCATCCTGCGTGGGTTGATCGAGCACTTTAATCAGCCGCTGGCCGAGACGCGTGAAAAACTGCGCATTATCCAGCTCCCGCCTGCCGCCACGGGTAGCACCGTTTTCCGGCCAGGCAAAAATCAAATCAATATCAGACGAGAAGTTCAGTTCGCCGCCGCCGAGTTTCCCCATTCCCAGCACCAGCATCGGCTGCGCAACACCCTGCGTATTGCACGGCGTGCCCCATTCGCGGCAGCAGGCATCGTAGAGCCAGTCTCGCGCCGCAACAATCAGCGTTTCCGCCAGCACGCTTAACTGCTGAAGAATGTCTTCTTCCGCTGTCAGTCGCAGCGCCTGAGCCCAGGCAATACGCACCATTACGCGGCGGCGAAACTGCCGCAATGCCCGCATCAGCGATGCTTCATCCGCAACGTCCTGCAACACGCTTTGCAACATGGAGGCATAGTGCCGCCACTCGTCAGCCTGCGGCGGCGCGCTTTCAAGCTCCGCTAACCACGCCGGATGCGCGATGATCGCATCCTGAACAAAGTCACTAAAAGTGAGCACTGACTGCGCCTGTGCGCTTAGTGGTTTCACGGCTATGGATTCCGGCAGACGAGTGAGTACCGTCTGCCAGTGTTGCGATAACGGTGAGGCGTGCGACATCCGAAATATCCTTTAGTTAGCGTTTCCCGCTGTGTAACCAGAACGGTGGCTGGTTAATGGCGGTATTACGGAAATGTTCAATTTCGATGATTTGGCGGGTTTCAATGGCGTGATACAGCCCTTGCCAGTTTTCCAGCCATTCAATCGCCAGTGCGCGATCGTAAAAACCGGCCAGCAGCAACGCGCTGTCGATATCCCGCGCCAGGCGCGGCAACTGGTCGCGATAGCTGTCGCCAAGCGGTTGAGCAAACGTTTTTTTCAGCTCAGCGGCGGTGCGCGAGAGGTGAACATCCGCAAAACGTTTAAACGAATCGGCAAACTTCGCCTGTGCTTTTTCATCCAGGAAAGCACGCCAGCCTTGGCTCACCAACCATTCTGTCAGCACCAGTTTTGCCATGGCTGATGGCGTGCTCCAGACGGCCGTCTCGGCGGAGACCGCAGAGGTGATGGTGGCTTCAGCTTGCGTCAGTAAATCACGTAAGTGAGCGCTCGCTTTACGCGGCACAATACCGCCAAACAGCACCAGAGTATGACGCAGCAGCGCAATGGCGCGCAGTACATCGTCTTTTGCGCGGTTATTCCCCCGGATCCATAACTCTTCGTGGTACTGCCATTGCGACAGCGCCAGCTCCAGCGCGGCGGCGAAACCCTGCTCTACGCTGGCTTTCGCTACTGGTTGCAGAATCGGCGTCGGGTGAATTTCACGTGGCGTATTGCCCTGCGCCAGATGATAACCGCGCGCCGCTTTGCTCAGACTTCCCTGACGTAACCCTGAGAGCGTGACGAGCTGGCGCGCCAGCTTAAGGATATCCGATGGATCGCCACTCAGCAGTTCCAGCTCCAGTTCGCAAATCGGCTCGGCAAATTCACCGGCTTTGACTTCGCCTAAATCAAGAGCAATCTCAATGCGACTGTCGCCCACGGTCACCAGCCATTTTTCGCGCCAGAAATCGGTGCTAAACAGCGGGTGAGTCTGCGCCTGTAAGTCAGCAGGCAGAGAGCCTTCCGGCCACACTTCTGCCGGGAAACGCGCCAGGTCAAGCTCGGCTTTTTCCAGCGGAATGTTGTATTCCGGGCGTTGATGTAAACCGCCGATCACCCGACCGGCGATTTTCATCGTCATCTCATATTTGCCGTCAAAACCGCGAATACGCAGCCCCATATCGTGGCCGCGCAGCCAGTTGTCCGGCGTTTCATAATAGATGTTCAGTAGCTGGCTGGGTGCGACATGTTCGTCGGTCAGCGTATGGAGATGTTGGCGAAGCGTTTCCACGCTGTCGCTATTCACGATAAACTTTAATTCGATTTCCTGAGCCATGGCCTTGCACTTATGGTTATGTCACATCAGTGAAAATTTCGGCGAACTAACGCGCCCGATGTTTGTCAGTAGATAGTATTTTGCGCCAAATTGCCATGCAATGCGCAAACTGGCTGGAGCAAAAGTTCGCATAAGTGCGCAGTTTGACCCGGAAGATTCCGATTGATGCCAACAGCAGGGTATCGTCAGACTGTGGTCACTGTTTACCCTTCACGTCCAATGGAAATAACGACTACCTGATGCCAAAATTACGCCTGATTGGATTGACCTTATTTGCGCTTAGCGTGTCCCTGGGAACCCACGCTGAGGAAAAACGTTATGTTTCCGACGAACTGAATACCTGGGTCCGTAGCGGACCGGGAGATAATTACCGCCTTGTGGGCACGGTGAATGCCGGCGAGGAAGTGACCCTGCTGCAATCCAATAGCGATTATGGTCAGGTGCGCGATAGCACCGGGCGTACCGCGTGGATCCCTCTCAAAGAACTGAATACCCAGCCCAGTCTGCGCACCCGCGTACCGGAACTGGAAAACCAGGTCAAAACGCTGACCGATAAACTCAACAATATCGACAATACCTGGAACCAGCGCACTGCCGAGATGCAGCAGAAAGTCGCGCAGAGCGATGGGGTCATTAGCGGCCTGAAAGATGAAAATCAGAAACTCAAAAACGAGTTGATTGTGGCGCAAAAAAAGGTGAATGCCGCCAATCTGCAACTGGATGACAAACAGCGCACCATCATCATGCAATGGTTTATGTATGGCGGCGGCGTGCTGGGCGCAGGCCTGTTACTGGGCCTGGTGTTGCCGCATATGATCCCCACCCGCAAACGCAAAGATCGCTGGATGAACTAAGCACATTAGCCATCTTCTCTACACTTACGTATTATCTGTCGGCAAAATAAGTGAGAGGAGTGGCGGGTGAAGAGTTATCTGGTCGGTGGTGCAGTACGCGATACGTTGTTAGGCCTGCCAGTCAAAGACAGAGACTGGGTGGTAGTCGGCGCCACGCCGGAAGAGATGCTCAACGCGGGCTACCAACAGGTAGGCCGTGATTTTCCTGTGTTCCTGCACCCGAAAAGCCACGAAGAGTATGCCCTGGCACGCACCGAGCGCAAATCGGGCGTCGGCTATACAGGATTCACTGTCCATGCGGCACCAGACGTTACGCTTGAGCAAGATTTGCTGCGCCGCGACTTAACCGTTAACGCCCTCGCACAGGATGAAAACGGCAACATCATCGATCCTTTCAATGGTCAGCGAGATCTGCACAATCGGATCCTGCGCCATGTCTCCCCCGCCTTTGGCGAAGATCCTTTACGCGTTCTGCGCGTTGCGCGCTTTGCTGCCCGCTATGCGCATCTCAGTTTTCGCATTGCCGATGAGACCATGGCGCTGATGCGCGCCATGACAGACGCGGGTGAACTGGCGCATTTGACCACCGAACGCGTATGGCAAGAGACGGAAAATGCATTGCGCACCCGTAACCCGCAGGTCTACTTCCAGGTACTGCGGGATTGCGGCGCGCTGGCCGTTTTATTCCCGGAAGTGGACGCGCTGTATGGTGTTCCCGCGCCCGCGAAATGGCATCCGGAAATCGATACGGGCGTGCATACACTGATGACGCTGACAATGGCGGCCATGCTCAGCCCGGACGTGGATGTGCGTTTTGCCACGTTGTGCCACGATCTGGGCAAAGGGTTAACCCCCAAAGAGCTGTGGCCACGACATCATGGTCATGGCCCGGCTGGCGTAAAATTGGTAGAAGGGCTGTGTAAACGGCTTCGCGTTCCTAATGACATCCGCGACCTGGCAAAACTGGTGGCGGAGTTTCACGATCTGATCCACACCTTCCCGATCCTGTTGCCCAAAACCATCGTGAAATTGTTTGATTCTATCGACGCCTGGCGTAAGCCGCACCGCGTCGAGCAAATCGCGCTGACCAGTGAGGCAGATGTGCGCGGTCGTACCGGGTTTGAAGCCAGCGATTATCCGCAGGGGCGTTTATTGCGTGAAGCCTGGGAAGTGGCGCGTGCGGTGCCAACCAAAGCGGTGATTGATGCGGGTTTTAAAGGCGCGGAAGTGCGCGAAGAGCTGACCCGTAGACGGATAGCAGCCCTTGCACACTGGAAAGAGCAGCGTTGCCCTCAGCCGAAAGAGTGAGGGCGCAACGCTTATAAAAAGACCAGATAGACAACCGCAGCGACGATAAAACGGTAAATCGCGAAGGGGATAAACGAGATACGTTTAATCACGTGCAGGAAGGTTTTGATGGCAATCAGCGCCACAATGAACGCTGTAATAAAGCCAACGGCGAACATCGGGATATCACCGGTCGTGAGGAACCCCATACTTTTATAGAGATCCAGCACCGTGGCCCCCATCATCATGGGCACTGCCAGCAGGAACGAAAACTCAGACGCCGCGTAACGGCTTACTCCCATCAACATCCCGCCGGAAATGGTGGCGCCGGAACGGGAGAAGCCCGGCCACAGCGCCAGGCACTGGAAGCAGCCAATCATAAAGGCCTGACGATAGGTAATATCATCAACCCCTTCCGCGCGCGGAACCTTAGGTTTCAGAACTTCTGCGGCAATCAACAGTACACCACCCACCACCAACGCATAGGTCACGGTCAGCGGGTTAAACAGCGACTTGATGGTATCGTGGAAGACCAGCCCGAGCACCACGGCCGGAACCATGCCGAGCAGAATATGCCCCAGTGTCAGGCGGCCTGTACCGGTGCCTTCATGGGGCTGATGACCGAAATGAATACCAATTAAACCAAACAGGCGTCGCCAGAACATCACCACAACCGCCAGAATCGACCCCAGCTGAATCACCACCTCAAAGGTTTTTGCCGTATCGCCCTCAAATCCCAGTAAATGCCCTACGATAATCATATGGCCGGTACTGGAGACCGGCAGAAATTCGGTAAGCCCTTCAACGACACCCAGAATGGCTGCCACCAGCAACGAATGCATATCGCCCATCAAATAAACCCCTAAGAAAGCTATAAAAAACGGCTTACCCCGCAGAGAAGCCGAAAATGCCGTTATCTATGACCTGAATACTAGCGCTTGGTTTAATTATTATGAATTTAAATACTTTCTTTCGGATTTAAGCCACGCTCAATGATCACGCCTACGTTTAGCGCGCGCGCGACCGCGCCTGGTTTGCTGAGTTTGATGCGCACCCACGGCGACTGAAAGCGCGCCAGCAGCAGGTCTGCAACCTCTTCCGCCACACGCTCCACCAGTGCAAAACGCCCGCCTTCAACATGACCGACAATCACATCGGCGATATCGGCATAGCTCAGGCAATCCTTCACATCATCACTTTTAGCGGCTTTGCGGTTATCCCACGCCATTTCGATATCGAACACCAGCTTCTGTTCAATGGTCTGTTCCCAGTCGTAAACACCAATTGTGGTGATAACTGAAAGCTGCTCAATAAATACGATGTCCATTACACCTCGCCTGCTAGTGGGTTACACTCTTCTTGCTTCAGGCCGCCACTTTCCTGGCGATCCGTCAGATTTTGCGCATTCCCTGGATACCACTTTCCGGAATTTATGCGTATTATCCACGGATGCAGAGAATAAAACGACATTTTCACAACGGAACAGCGTTATGAGTGCAATCGCGCCCGGAATGATCTTCCTCGCGTACCTTTGCGGCTCAATTTCCAGCGCAATTCTGGTCTGCCGCATCGCGGGTCTTCCGGACCCACGCGAGAGTGGCTCCGGAAACCCCGGAGCGACCAACGTATTAAGAATTGGCGGCAAAGGAGCAGCCGTAACGGTACTGATTTTTGACGTATTGAAAGGCATGCTGCCGGTCTGGGGCGCATACGCGCTGGGCATCACGCCATTCTGGCTAGGCCTCATCGCGATAGCTGCCTGTCTTGGGCATATCTGGCCCATTTTCTTTAAGTTTCAGGGCGGTAAAGGTGTGGCCACAGCATTTGGCGCCATAGCGCCAATTGGCTGGGATTTAACAGGTGTGATGGCGGGAACCTGGCTGCTGACGGTGCTGCTAAGCGGTTATTCCTCCCTGGGCGCGATTGTCAGTGCGCTGATTGCCCCATTCTATGTCTGGTGGTTCAAACCGCAGTTCACTTTCCCGGTGGCGATGCTGTCGTGCCTGATCCTGCTGCGCCACCACGACAATATTCAGCGCCTGTGGCGACGCCAGGAAACCAAAATCTGGACCCGGCTCAAAAAGAAAAAACGGGAAGAGTAGGAATGTTGCCCGGCGCGCAAGTAGCAACCGGGCTGTCATAGATCACGCCGCAGGTAGCTCCGCCAGCGGCCAGCGAGGGCGAACAGTCACGCCAAGCCCGGCGTCATTCCCCACTTTCAGGCGCACCATCCCCGCATAAGCAATCATCGCGCCGTTGTCGGTGCAAAACTCCGGACGCGCATAAAAGACCTCACCGCGACGCTTTTGCATCATCTCCGCCAGTTTTGCGCGCAAGGTCCGGTTGGCGCTCACGCCGCCCGCCATGACAAGGCGCGTAAAGCCGGTTTGATCCAGCGCGCGCTTGCATTTGATCATCAGTGTATCGACCACCGCATCTTCAAACGCACGTGCAATGTCGGCGCGGGTTTGCTCATCGTCGCCATTACTTCGAATGGTGTTCGCCGCAAAGGTTTTCAGACCGGAGAAACTGAAATCCAGCCCGGGACGGTCAGTCATCGGGCGCGGGAAAACAAAACGCCCCGCCGTCCCCTGCGATGCGAGTTTTGACAGCATCGGGCCACCTGGATAATCCAGTCCGAGCAGTTTCGCCGTTTTATCAAAGGCTTCGCCTGCCGCATCATCAATCGACTCGCCCAGCAGTTCATAATGGCCAATGCCCGTGACGCTAATCAATTGTGTGTGACCGCCGGAAACCAGCAGAGCGACAAAGGGGAATGCCGGGGGATTATCTTCCAGCATCGGCGCCAGTAGATGCCCTTCCATATGGTGAACAGGGATAGCCGGAACATTCCAGGCAAACGCCAGTGAACGACCGACGGTCGCGCCGACCAGCAGCGCGCCAACCAGCCCCGGACCGGCAGTATAGGCCACCGCATCAATATCTTTTGCGGTTAATCCGGACTCTTTCAGCGCAGCCTGAATCAGCGGCACGGTTTTGCGCACATGGTCGCGGGATGCCAGTTCCGGCACCACTCCGCCGTAATCGGCGTGCAGTTTTACCTGACTATACAGTTGGTTGGCTAAAAGCCCTTGTTGATCGTCATAAATTGCGATGCCGGTTTCATCGCAGGATGTTTCAATGCCCAGTACGCGCATGGCTATTTTTACCTCGTTGCAATACCGCGCAGTGTAGGGCGAATGCGGGTCGATGTAAAACTTTGCTCACCCCAGGTGAGGAGTTCGTGTATACTCCCCACCCTTATGAAAGTCCCTTTCAAAAAGGGCGGAGGTGCTTTACAAAGCAACAGTAGTTGCAGTAAAATTCCGCACCATTTTGAAATAAGCTGGCGTGAACGCCAGCGGCAAACCGATTTAATCAAAGGTGAGAGGCACATGCCGGTAATTAAAGTACGTGAAAACGAGCCGTTCGACGTAGCTCTGCGTCGCTTCAAGCGTTCCTGCGAGAAAGCAGGTGTTCTGGCGGAAGTTCGTCGTCGTGAATTCTATGAAAAACCGACTACCGAACGTAAACGCGCTAAAGCATCCGCTGTGAAACGTCACGCGAAGAAACTGGCTCGCGAAAACGCACGCCGTACTCGTCTGTACTAATCTGTTGAGGGCGCATCGCCCTCAATTGCAGACCGAGTTGTAGTTGTAAGGCCGTGCTTCCGAAAGGAATGCGCGGCTTATTTTCGTTTATAAGCTGACATATTCTACGGACTTCCGGTTGCATCACAGCGACCTGAACGACAACGAATATAAATAAACGGGGCCTATGGCTGGACGAATCCCACGTGTTTTTATCAATGACCTGCTGGCGCGCACCGACATCGTCGATCTCATCGACGCGCGTGTAAAGCTGAAAAAGCAGGGCAAGAACTACCACGCGTGCTGTCCATTCCATAACGAAAAAACCCCCTCTTTCACCGTAAATGGTGAAAAACAGTTTTACCACTGCTTTGGTTGCGGCGCGCACGGTAACGCTCTCGACTTCTTAATGAACTACGACAAGCTCGAGTTCGTCGAAAGCGTCGAAGAACTGGCGGCCATGCACAACCTTGAAGTGCCTTTCGAAGCAGGCAGCGGGCCAAGTCTGATAGAGCGCCATCAACGGCAAACGCTCTATCAACTGATGGACGGCCTGAACGCATTTTATCAGCAATCTCTGACGCAACCTGCCGCTGAACCTGCGCGCCAGTATCTACAAAAGCGTGGTTTGAGCAGCGACATCATTGCGCGGTTCGCTATTGGTTACGCCCCACCCGGCTGGGACAACGTGTTAAAGCGTTTTGGCGGCAACAGCGAGAACCGCCAATCGCTGATCGACGCAGGTATGCTGGTAACGAACGATCAGGGACGCAGTTACGATCGCTTTCGCGAGCGGGTCATGTTCCCCATTCGCGATAAGCGTGGCCGGGTGATTGGTTTTGGCGGGCGTGTATTAGGTAATGATACGCCCAAATACCTGAACTCACCGGAAACCGATATTTTTCATAAAGGCCGCCAGCTGTATGGCCTGTATGAAGCGCAGCAGGATAACGATGAACCGCAGCGACTGTTAGTCGTCGAAGGCTATATGGACGTGGTGGCGCTGGCACAGTATGGCATCAACTACGCGGTAGCCTCGCTGGGAACGTCGACAACGGCGGATCATATCCAGTTGCTGTTCAGGGTGACGAAAAACGTCATCTGCTGTTACGACGGCGACCGTGCAGGTCGTGATGCCGCATGGCGAGCGCTGGAAACGGCGCTGCCGTATATGAGCGATGGTCGCCAGCTACGTTTTATGTTTTTGCCGGACGGTGAAGATCCGGACACGCTGGTGCGTAAAGAAGGTAAAGAGGCGTTCGAAGCGCGGATGGAGCAGGCTCAGCCGCTCTCCACGTTTCTGTTTAACAGCCTGTTGCCACAGGCAGATTTAACCACGCCGGACGGTACAACGCAGTTGGCCGCGCTGGCGCTGCCGTTAATCAACCAGGTGCCGGGCGAAACATTGCGCATCCAGTTGCGCCAAATGTTGGGTAATAAGATTGGTATTTTCGATGATGCACAGCTTGATCGATTAATGCCAAAACAGGCGGAAAACAGCGTGGTCCGCCCCGCTCCTCAGCTAAAACGCACAACCATGCGTATACTGATAGGGCTATTGATCCAGAACCCGGAGCTGGCGCCAGCGGTGCCTCCACTCACCGGCCTGGATCAATCCAGACTACCTGGGCTTGGCTTATTTGCAGAACTGGTCAACACTTGTTTGTCACAGCCAGGACTGACCACCGGGCAGTTGTTGGAGCATTACCGCGGCACAAAAGAGGCCGCAACCCTTGAAAAACTGTCAATGTGGGACGATATAGCAGATAAGGACATTGCGGAAAAAACGTTCACCGACGCACTCAATCATATGTTTGATTCGATGCTTGAACGGCGACAAGAAGAGTTGATAGCTCGCGATCGCACACACGGTTTAAGCAGCGAAGAACGCCGGGAGCTCTGGCAGTTAAACCAGGAACTGGCGAAAAAGTGAATTCAACGGCTTAAGTGCCGATAATCGTTCGGGTAGATCCCGACAGCCGCGATGAGGGCCAGCGGCAAAAATATAAATACACCCTCGCGTTAAATGTTGGCGGTTTATTTCGCCGACCGACACCAACCCTCATGAATTTAAGTGTGGATACCGTCTTATGGAGCAAAACCCGCAGTCACAGCTGAAGCTTCTTGTCACCCGTGGTAAGGAGCAAGGCTATCTGACCTATGCCGAGGTCAATGACCATCTGCCGGAAGATATCGTCGACTCCGATCAGATCGAAGACATCATCCAAATGATCAACGATATGGGCATCCAGGTGATGGAAGAAGCACCGGATGCCGATGATCTGTTGCTGGCTGAAAACTCCAACAACACCGACGAAGATGCGGAAGAAGCTGCTGCGCAGGTACTTTCCAGCGTTGAGTCTGAAATCGGGCGGACAACCGACCCGGTGCGTATGTACATGCGCGAAATGGGTACCGTTGAACTGCTGACCCGCGAAGGCGAAATCGACATCGCTAAACGTATCGAAGACGGGATTAACCAGGTTCAGTGCTCCGTTGCCGAGTACCCGGAAGCCATTACTTATCTGCTGGAACAATACGACCGCGTTGAAGCAGAGCAAGCACGTCTGTCTGATCTGATCACCGGTTTCGTCGATCCCAATGCGGAAGAAGACATGGCGCCTACGGCGACCCACGTCGGTTCTGAACTCTCCAGCGAGGAGATGGACGACGATGACGATGATGAAGACGAAGATGACAGCGACGATAACAGCGATGACGATAACAGCATCGACCCGGAGCTGGCGCGCGAGAAATTCGCCGAACTGCGTACCCAGTACGAACTGACCCGCGACACCATCAAAGCAAAAGGCCGCAGCCACGCTGCCGCTCAGGAAGAGATCCTGAAGCTGTCTGAAGTGTTCAAGCAGTTCCGTCTGGTACCAAAACAGTTCGACTACCTGGTTAACAGCATGCGCACCATGATGGATCGCGTGCGTACCCAGGAACGCATCATCATGAAGCTGTGCGTTGAGCAGTGCAAAATGCCGAAGAAGAACTTCATTACGTTGTTCACCGGCAATGAAACCAGCGAAACCTGGTTCAACGCTGCGTTGGCCATGAACAAACCGTGGTCGGAAAAACTGCATGAAGTGACCGAAGAAGTACAACGCGCACTGCTGAAGCTGCAACAGATCGAAGAAGAAACCGGCCTGACCATCGAGCAGGTTAAAGACATCAACCGTCGCATGTCTATCGGCGAAGCGAAAGCCCGCCGTGCGAAGAAAGAGATGGTAGAAGCGAACCTGCGTCTGGTTATCTCTATCGCCAAGAAATACACCAACCGCGGTCTGCAGTTCCTCGATCTGATTCAGGAAGGCAACATCGGTCTGATGAAAGCGGTAGACAAGTTTGAATACCGCCGCGGCTATAAGTTCTCCACCTATGCAACCTGGTGGATCCGTCAGGCGATCACCCGATCTATCGCGGATCAGGCGCGTACCATCCGTATTCCGGTGCATATGATTGAGACCATCAACAAGCTCAACCGTATCTCCCGCCAGATGCTGCAGGAAATGGGGCGTGAACCGACGCCGGAAGAGCTGGCTGAGCGCATGCTGATGCCGGAAGACAAAATCCGCAAAGTGCTCAAAATCGCCAAAGAGCCTATCTCCATGGAAACACCGATTGGTGATGATGAAGATTCGCATCTGGGCGATTTCATTGAGGATACCACCCTCGAGCTGCCGCTGGATTCTGCCACGACTGAGAGCCTGCGCGCTGCCACGCACGATGTTCTGGCTGGCCTGACCGCCCGTGAAGCGAAAGTCCTGCGTATGCGCTTTGGTATTGACATGAATACCGACCACACGCTGGAAGAAGTGGGTAAACAGTTTGACGTTACCCGCGAACGTATTCGTCAGATCGAAGCGAAGGCGCTGCGCAAACTGCGCCACCCGAGCCGTTCTGAAGTGCTGCGTAGCTTCCTCGACGATTAAGTTGTTATGCCGTAATGCTAAAAGGCTTCCAGCGATGGAAGCCTTTTTTGTTTCCTCTCCAACGCATTAAAGTCCTCGCGTGACCAGTGCCTCATCCAGTTCCCGGTAAGATTGCACCAATTTATCCAGCGTTGCGCGGTTGAGCCCGCTGGGGTTCGGCAACACCCAAACCTGCGTGACGCCAATGGTAATAGCCTGTTTGCCCCAGGGCGCGCCGCGCACGCTGAATGCCTGCTCAAAGGCATTTTTACCGAGGATCGCTAACGCAGCGGGTTGGTAATCTTCGATCTTCTTGATCAGTTCCCTGCCACCGTTACGCAGTTCATGAAGATCCACTTCGCTTGCCTGCACGGTCGGGCGTTCGACCAGCATGGTGATACCACAGCGAGTATCAAGCAGATGCCGTTCATCTTCCGGACGCAACAAGGTATCAGTAAAGCCCGCCTGGTGGATCACTTTCCAGAAGCGATTCCCCGGGTGAGCAAAGTGAAAACCCGTATGGGCGGAAGACTTGCCAGGGTTGATACCGCAAAACACCACCCGCAACCCCGGCTCCAGAATATCGTGGATCATACCCACCTCCTGATGAATGCCGTAAAAGCCAGTATAAGAGATTGAAAATAGGTTGTTTATAAAAACATCAGCCAGGCGATTCCCGCTGGATTGCGTGGGTAAGTTACTTTATAATTCCCCGCCACGGCCCCTTAGCTCAGTGGTTAGAGCAGGCGACTCATAATCGCTTGGTCGCTGGTTCAAGTCCAGCAGGGGCCACCAAATTTTCTAATTACCTTCAATAAGTTACCTGCATTTTCTTAATGTAATTTGTTTTACCTTTTCCTCGAATGTCTCAAAAGTGTCTCACCGTCATAACGGTGCTAAAGATTTACGATTTGTTTTTCACTGGCGCTTTACCTGTCGTAAATGGAAATTTATGCAAAACTCAATGCTTGCGCCGAAGTGATTTCAGCACATCATAAATCTTCGCCGGTTTCCCCTCTCCGATCTTGTTGCCCAACCTCACCGTAAGAACGATTAACGCCCCGCGTTATAGAAGAAAAATATAAGCAAAAAAGCCTGCCAAATTATAGCCCTGCGGATTTGCTATTTACGGGGCCAACTCCTAATCTTCCATCATCGGGACAGTTGACGATGTACTGGACCAGGCGAGTACAGACGTGAAGATAGCTGTTCAGAATGGGGAGATGATGCCGTGAATTTCCAACCCAGATATGCAAGTAGCGAGTCTCCGGATCCGGTTCAGGCAGTGGCCGAGTTTGCTGAACAGATCGGTCACGACGAAATCGAAACCGTTATTTTCTTCTGCTCTCCGGATTATGATCTGGAGGCTCTAGGCCGGGCGTTAAAAAGCACCTTCTCCTGTCCCTGCATCGGTTGTACTTCCTCAGGTCACATTGGCACAGAAGGTTTCCAGCACTCCGGGCTACTGGGGCTTGGATTAGGCGGTGGTTTTCGCGCCCGCACTTTTATCATCCACCCGCTGATTGAATACACCGCCGTCATCACCGACATTGCCGAAACCATTCGTCGCGACAGTCAGGAGAGACCCAACCTGCACCGTTTCGGCCTGCTGCTGGTCGATGGTCTTTCGATGGCCGAAGAACGTCTTGTCGCGAACCTGTATCAGCAGATAGGCAATGTTCCTATCGTGGGGGGATCCGCAGGCGACGATTTACGTTTCGAAAAAAGCTACGTCTATGATGGTAACGGGCATTTCGTCTCTGATGCCGCCGTTTTTGCCGTTATCGAAACCAGCTCTCCGGTCGCCACCTTTAAGATCCAGCATTTCGAACCCAGCGACGTGGAACTGGTTATCACCGAGGCCGATGCCGAGAAACGGCTTATTCTCGAGATCAACGGCGAACCTGCCGCACAGGTGTATGCGGAGTCTCTTGGCCTGACTGTCGATGAATTAACACCAACGGTCTTCTCCCGAAACCCACTGGTTCTCTCTTTCGGCGACGAGCCTTACGTTCGTTCGATACAAAAAATGAACGCGGACCTCTCTCTTACTTGTTATTGCGCCATTGAAGAAGGGTTGATCGTGTCGATCGGCATTGCCGAAGATCCCATTCAGACCTTTAGCCAGGCCTTTGACAGAGTGCGTGAAACCATCCCGGATCCCGCTGTCATCATCGGCTGTGATTGCATCCTGCGCCGTCTCCAGTTCGAAAAAGAGGGGCTTGAGCAACAGATCGGCGAAATTATGGTGCAGAACAGGGTGGTGGGGTTCTCAACTTACGGCGAGCAATATAACGGGCTGCATGTAAACCAGACATTTACAGGTGTTGCCATTGGAGGTTAATCACTATGTCCGCCTTTCCCGAAGCCTCCCCAACCGGCCTTTCTCTCGCGGATTATGAGCGCAAGCTCATCGCTCGGGACAAGACCATCGACGTCCTGAAACGCCGCATCGCACAAGAAGCCCGACACAGCCACGCCACGCCGTTCGCCATTCTGGAGCAGAATGTGGGGCTGGAAAAAGTGGTCGCCCGTAAGACAATGGAGCTGGAAAACGAGCGACACGAACTGGAAAAAGCGCTGGCTGAGTTGCGCATTACCCAAACGCAGCTGCTTCAGGCGCAAAAAATGGAGTCTATCGGCCAACTTGCCGCCGGTATCGCCCATGAAATCAACACGCCGACCCAGTATGTCTCTGACAACGTCGGCTTTGTTAAAAGTGCGAATGCTACGCTGTTAACGCTGCTTGATGCGGCTCTTGCGCTGGCCGATGTCGCGCGTGGGAAACTGGCCGATGAGCCTGCCATGGCGGAATTTGACGCGACGCTCAAGCGCACGAAGTTAGACTTTTTGCGCCGCCAGATCCCAGGTGCGCTGGACGAATCACTCGAAGGCCTTGGCCATATCGCCAGAATCGTCGCCGCCATGAAAGAGTTCTCACACCCTTCGCAAAATGTGAAGGAGCGGGTGGATATACGCGAAATCATCAATACCACGGTGACTGTGGCCCGCAACGAATGGAAGTACGTGGCCAATCTTGAAACCCATTTCAGCGACGATTTACCCCAGCTACCTTGCCTGCGCGATATGGTGGGCCAGGCTATCCTCAACCTGGTGGTTAACGCCGCGCATGCTATTGCGGACACGCTGAAGGAAGGCATCAAAGAGAAAGGCCGCATCACCATTTCTGCGCAACAGAACGGTGATTATCTGGAAATCCGCGTCAACGACGATGGCAGTGGTATCCCGGCGGCGATCCGCGACCGCATTTTCGATCCCTTCTTTACCACTAAGGCCGTGGGAAAAGGAACAGGGCAAGGGCTGGCGATTGTGTACTCAACGGTGGTAGACAAACACGATGGACAGATCCGTTGCGAGTCGCAAGAGGGCGTCGGCTCAACGTTTATCCTGCAGTTTCCGCTACGCAGCAGCAAGGAGGATGATCCGGCATGCAAGTGATGTTCGTGGATGACGAAAGCAGGGTGCTGTCAGGTATTGAGCGGGCCATCATGATGCACGATGCCGACTGGGAGAGTCGCTTCGCCACCAGCGGCCCTGAGGCGCTGGCAATGCTGGAAGAGACGCCGGCGGACGTGGTGGTGTCCGATATGCGCATGCCTTTTATGGACGGCGCAGAATTACTGGCCCAGGTGCGCGATCGCTGGCCTGGCACAATACGCATTATCCTCTCCGGTTACTCCGAACCTGATGCCACCCGGCGAATGCTGGACGTCGCGCACCGATTTGTGGCCAAACCCTGCGACAGTGCAGCGTTGTTCACGATGATCGGCAGTGCCCTGGCGTTACGCGATATGTTTAAAGATCCTGCCGTGCTCGGGATTATCGGGCGTATTAACCAGTTGCCCGCCTCACCTAAAGTGTTTACCGAAGTCTGCCAGCTCATCGCCCGCCCCGACAGTGATACCCGGCAGATCGCAGAACGCCTGGCCAGCGACCCTGCGCTAAGCGCCAAAATCATGCAGCTTGCCAATTCAGCATGGTTCAGCCGGGGAGGGAAAATTCATGATATTGGCAGCGCCATTACCCATCTGGGGCTGGAACAAGTAAAGCTGCTGGTGCTGGCCTCCCAGTTTTTTGCCGATGCGAAAGCCGATCCGTACGTTGAACAACTGCAACACCGCGCCCTTCTCGCCTCCAAACTGGCTGAGCGTATCGCCGGGCATCAGGGGCTGGAACCTACCGCTGCGCTGTTGGCCAATATTGCATTGCTGATCCCGGAAATGCGTGAGGACGGCGGCGAATCCCCTCTCGCGCGCGACAATATTCCCCTGCGTTCCGCTGTGGGCGCTTATCTGCTGGCGCTATGGGGCTTACCCATGGACATTGTGGAGATTGTGGCGGGCCACGCTCAGCCTTCCCGTTCCACAAACGGTGTTTTTGACGCGCTCGGTATCGTGCACGTCGCGGTCGCGCTGGCCAATCACACCCTGCCGGATCGGGATTATCTCGAACAGACAGGCATGCTGAACCAGCTACCTTTATGGCAGCAAATGCTTGCCACCCTACAGGACACTCCTCATGACTGATACCGCCTTACCCCGGGTGCTGTGCGTCGACGATGAACCCAATGTACTCGCAGCGATAGAACGAAACCTGTTTGGTGAATTTGACGTGGTCGTCGCACCGAGTGGGGAAGCGGGACTGGATGCGATTCGCTGGGGAGAACCTTTTGCTGTGATCATGTCGGACATGCGCATGCCCAACATGGACGGGGCGACCTTTCTGGCCAAAGCGCGGGAGCTTTCTCCCGATAGCGTGCGGCTCCTCCTCACCGGGCAAGCCGATGTCACATCCTCCATTGCGGCCATCAACAAAGGGGCTATTTTCCGCTACCTGTGTAAACCCTGCCCGAAAGAGGAATTGATTGCGACGCTCAACGACGCTGTTCGTCAGTATCGTCTCGTCCGTGCAGAAAAAGAGTTGCTGGCCACCACCCTCACCGCCTCGGTGAAAACGCTGACGGAAGTGCTCGCCATGGTAGCGCCCTGGGCGTTCCAGCGGGCAGCCTTCGCCCAATCCTGCGTCCGTCACGCATTGCCAAAACTGGAGTGGCACGATGAGTGGATATACACTATCGCCGCCTCATTGAGTCAAATCGGTTGCGTCGGCATTCCCGCCGACATCGTGCAAGCCGATGCAGCCCAGCGCAAACTATCGGAAGAAGAGAGGAAACTGTTGGTGGGGCATCCGGAAGTTGCCGCCCGTCTGGTTGGAAATATCCCGCGTCTTGAACTGGTGGCCGAAATCATTCGTCATCAGGCGAAAGAGCCTGCACCCAATGTGCCCCTCGAAGTGTTGCGCGGTTCGCATTTACTGCGTGCAGCCCTTGAACTGGAACGCCATGCCGCACGCGGATGGAGTCTGGAGCGCCCCTGGGAGATCCTGCGCGCCGCAAGCCCCGCGTTGCCGGACTATATCATTAAATCCCTTTCGGATTTCCGCACCAATGTCACCGGCGTACGCTCTGCGCGAATTCGTGAACTGATGCCCGGCTGGGTGGTGGATGAAGATATCCGCACCACGAACGGTTTGATGGTGCTGACGAAAGGGCATGAACTTACCGACACCGCTATCTCTGCCCTTCAGCGGCTGCTCAGTGCAGAGGCCATTAAAGAGCCGATACGGGTACGCGGGCTGCCTGACAGCACAACGCCTGGTTAATGTTATGCCGCGTCCGGCAGATAAGGGTGAGGTCTTATCGGCAGCAGAAAACGTTCCGCTGCGCGGTAATTATCTGCTTTGCCATAACGCAACTTTTTACGCATTTCGCATGGAAAAGAGGCCGTAAACGCAATTTTCACAGAAAGACTACGCATTGAAAGGGGGCGCATGTAATATGGTGCCGGACGATTGCGAGCTTCATAGTCGTGGTCCAGATCTGATGAACAACTCCCATTAACAGACTCATTACGCGCTTTGACGAAACGCCATGAACAAACCTATAAAACGGCTTGAAATCATCAAATACGCCATTGAACTGGAGGATGACGGGATCATCCATAGTCAGCTTCCCTTACTCAAAGCGGAAGTCACGGACCCGGAATTAGCCTTCATTGTCCAGGCGCTTGAAGCGAAAAACTACAGTGATGCGATGCGCGTTATCACGGAGTGGCTGCAGAATCAGCGCTCGGTGGTCGCCTGGTCAGATCCGCAGGTATCCGCCAGCAAACTGGAGCTGAAAGCCCTGGAAGAACAATTGCGGGAGCTGATTGATAAACGTAACGCCCGCATCCAGTTGCTGGATGAGTTCAACGACCTGTACATGACCCGCCTTGGGCCACTGATGTCGCAGATCCTGAACTTGCGCAAAACCCTCGCCGAAGCCGCCGTCCGCCGCCAGGAAGCCGAAGCGCGCCGCCGTGAAGCGGATTATCAGCGTTGCCAGAAATACCTGTCGCAGGCGGTCAATGTTCTGGTGATGCTGACTCAGCGTTGGGAAAGTATGCCGCCTCACTCCATACAAGCCGCTGAAGCGCGTAAACATTTACAGCAGCAAAACGACCTGATTGCCTCTCTGCTGGCCGAAGCGCTGGAGCTGGAAAGCGGCCTCACGCGTGAAGACGAACCGACTCGCCATGCCCGTGACGAGGCACGCCAGGAGTACGAAAACCATCAGGAACAGCAGCACGATGCCGAAAAACGCTTCAGTTTTGAACAAAAAATGACGGAAGACGAGCGCACTGAGCTGAAACGTCTGTGGCGTCAGGCGAGTAAACTCTGCCACCCGGATCTGGTGGATAATGAGCTGAAAAACGAGGCCCATGGCATGATGGTGCAGCTGAACCAGGCGCGCGAGCGTGGCGACCTGAGCGCCATTCGCTCTTTGCTGACCCGTCTGCAACAAGGCTTAGACCCCATGATGGCCAGCGATCGTTTAAACGATCTGCAACGTTTACGTCAGCGTATCGTCGAGGTGAAACAACATATCGCAACGCTGATTGAGGAACTCGCCGCGTTGGAAAAAGAGGAGACCTGGCAACTGGTGTCAACACTCGGCGATCAGGAAACCTACTTCCGCCAGCAGGAAAAAGCACTGACAGAATTGCGTCAGACGCTGGAGCAGCAAGTCAGCGAGGCGGAGTACGACGAAGTCGCCTGAAAGCAGTAAGCCCGGTCACCCACCGGGCCTGCTCGCTACTTTTTGTGCCAGTACGCCTGCGCGCGTACCAGTTGCTGATCGATACCGTTACCCTCAAAGCGGCCCATCAGCGATTTCACTGCATCACCCTCCCCGGTCAGCCAGATAAAATAATCTTCATCCGGTACCGTCAGGGCCGCCAGCTTGTCAGCCACCGCCTGCGGGTTATGGCCAATCACCCACTGGATATCAAAACCGCTCAGATGCGCCAGGTAGTCCTGATACGCAGCATTATCAATCGTGACCACCGCCATGACGTTCGGGCGCGCAGCAAGCTGGCTTATCTCTTCCAGCCGGCGGCGCAGCGCTGGCATGCCGGACTCATCACACACATAGAGCTGCCAGGCATAATCTTCCGGCACAACCAGCGAACCGCGCGGTCCGCCAATGGTCAGCTTATCGCCAACCTGTGCCTTTAGCGCCCACTGGCTCGCCACTCCGCCATCATGGATATAGAAATCCAGCAGCAGCTCATGACGCCCGGCATCATACAGCGGTGTATAGTCGCGGGAAGCCGGACGCGGCCCGTCGCCCCAGACAATCCCTTCATCTGTCACAACTGGTGGCACAAACGATGTGCCCGGCTGCGGGAAAAAAACTTTGGTGTGATCGTCAAATCCGTGGGAGGAAAACCCCTCCAGTTGCTCGCCGCCCAGCACCACACGCTGGAAGCCAACGCCCGGGCGCTCTACGCGCAGTACAGTTAATTCACGAAAGCGCAGCGCATTGCGTACGCGCTGCGGGTAACGCTGTGGGTTGGTAGTCATAATCGGCCTTCGTAGCGTTGAATACGATATATCTAAATATTGTGCAAATGATAATGATTGTTGATTAGAAAGAAGGCAAGCGCTTTTTATGATATAGACAAGACAAAGCGCACAGTTCGTTAAAGGGGAAAATAATTACTATATTTATCATAATATTAAGAAAAATAAAGGTTTTAAAGATTGTCTGAAAAGTAATTTTAGATATAAATTAGATATATCAAATAACAGGAGAGGTGTATGCGGCATCATCACGGTAACAATAACGAGGGGCACCACCACGGTGGCGGCCGCCGCCAGCGCTTTTTTGGTCATGGCGAATTGCGGTTGGTTATTTTGCACCTGCTGGCGCACAACGCCAGCCACGGTTATGAGTTGATTAAAGAGATTGAAACCCTGACGCAAGGCAACTACACGCCAAGCGCTGGTGTTATCTATCCAACGCTGGATTTTTTGCAGGATCAGCAGTTGATCGCCATCAGTGATGAAGAGAGCGGGCGCCGGAAAATAGCCATTACCGCAGAGGGGCTGCGCTGGCTGGAGGAAAATCAGACGCAACTGGCGCAAATTCAGGCGCGCATTAAAGCCCGTAATGTAGGCTATCAGTTACGCCGAGACCCACAGATGAAACGCGCACTGGAGAATTTCAAAGCGGTACTGGATTTACGCGTCAATCAGGGGGAACTCAGCGCCACGCAGCTAAAGCAAATCATCGGCATTATCGACCGCGCAGCGCTGGATATTTCACAACTGGATTAAGCCGACGCGGGCATATCGCGCAGACGGAACACCTGTACCAGCTCATGCAGGTGCAGCGCCTGTTCATTTAGCGCTGCCGCCGCCGCAACAGACTCTTCCACCAGGCTGGAGTTCTGCTGGGTGGTGGAGTCAATCAGCCCAATGGCGCTGTTGATCTGCGAAATGCCGTCGGTTTGCTCCCGGCTTGCCTGGCCAATCTCACGCAGGATCACATCCATCTCTTCAACGTTCGTCACCATACCGTTAATCAGCGCACTGGCTTTTTCCACCAGCGACATCCCCTCGCGGGTTTGGCTGGCTGAACTTTCGATCAGATGACGGATCTCGTTCGCCGATGAAGCGCTTTTCTGCGCCAGTTGACGGACTTCGCCTGCCACTACTGCAAAGCCACGGCCATGCTCACCGGCCCGTGCGGCTTCTACCGCGGCGTTAAGTGCAAGGATATTGGTCTGGAACGCAATGGAATCGATCAGGTTGATAATGTCGGACATGCGGTTAGACGTGTCGTTAATGACGCGCATTTTTTCCGTCACCTGCTTCATCATCTCGCCATTGTTTTTCACTACCGTTGCCGCACCCGCAGAGAGCTGCGACGCTTCCGATGTATGATCGGCGGTGTTTTTCACCGTTGCCGTGATCTGTTCCATCGAGGCGGCCGTTTGCTCAACGGAGCTGGCCTGTTCTTCGGTTCTTGCCGCCAGATCCTGGTTACCCGCTACGATCTGCGCTGCTGCGCTGGAAATGCTTTCAGAGCCGTTTTGCACCTGGTGGACAATCTCAACCAGGCGGTTTTTCATTTCCATCAAGGCATGCAGAAGGATACCGGTTTCGTCGCGATGACGAACATCAATGGTGCGGGTTAAATCACCATCGGCAATCGCTTCGGCAAAAACGACCGCTTCACCCAACGGGTGGGTGATCATGCGCACGATATACCAGCCCATCAGGCTTCCCATACCAATGCTGAATACCGCAAGCAGGATCAGCATTAAGCGGTTGGTGCTGAAGTCATTTTGTACCTGAGCGCCTGCCGTGCGTATCTGTTTGTCCTGTATAGCAATCAATGCCATCACTTTCTCTTTATAGGCGTTTTGAATCCTGACCGTGTTGGTCATCATCTCTTCAATCGCCGCCGCACGGTCGTTTTTCTTCACCGCATCAAGGATGCGGAAGCGGGAATCAAGATACTGCTGGCGTACGGTGCGGATATCAGAAAGAACTTTTTGTGATTCGCGGTCCGGCAGGTTTTTCGACAGGTCTTCAAGGAGGGAGGTAACGTGACTGCTGATGTCGGCGAGCTGTTTCTGCGTTTCCGTCGTCCATCTGCCATCATTGTCGAGCAACATCATTTGCTGGGTGTTCACGAAGGCATTGAAATTATCGATCAAATCGTTCGCTTTGACAGTGGTGGGATAGTCATTATGAACAATCTCTTGCATGCCATTATTTGCACGATTCAGGCTGAGTAGTGAAAGGCAGGAACTTACTACCATCAACACAATAAAAAAGCCGAATGCCAGAAATAATTTCGTGCCGATTTTTACGTCATGTAAAAACATATATTCTCCATGGGATTGATTATTTTGCTGAGGAAAGCGCGTGCCCCTAATCGAAAAGGCGAGCTTAAGTCCCTGGTGCGTTTAAAAAGAAAGCAACCACCTAACGTTATCGGTAACCGAAACGCTAACTTTATGAGTTTGATCGTTTTTTTAATTACTTATTGAATAAACCGATAGTTACAGGCGATTAATCCCATTGCATCGATCGTTATATGTACGGAAAAATTGATAAGAACAATGTATTTACTACAACTTAACCGGATTTAATTAATAATTAAGTTACAGTCTTTGATGTTTATTAATGCTTCACAATTCCAATTATATTTAATAATAATTTAACAAAGAAAGAATAATACTATTACATAATAAAACGCACTTTTATTATGGTCATAGACAAAAAAACCACCAGAATATCTCCTGGTGGTTTTTAATTCGCTTAGAGGGGTTAATGCAATACAGAAACGGCATCCTGTAAACGCCCGGCGCGATGCTGCACCATCGCCGACACCGTCGCACTCTCTTCAACTAACCCGGCGTTCTGTTGGGTAATGGCATCCAGTTCAGAGACCGCGCGCGTCAGCTCGGAAAGCCCCGCTGCCTGCTCGGATGCCGACTGGCTGATTTGCCCAATCAGAGCCGTCACGTTCTGCACCTGATTAACAATATCATCCATGGTCTGGCCTGCGGCATGCACCTGCTCGTAGCCAGACTGTACTTTGCTGGCGCTGGCGTCGATAAGCTTGCGAATATCATTGGCCGCATTGGCACTGCGGCTGGCCAGGTGGCGAACCTCCCCGGCGACAACAGCAAACCCTTTGCCCTGCTCCCCGGCGCGGGCAGCTTCAACTGCCGCGTTCAATGCCAGGATATTGGTCTGGAAAGCGATGTCATTAATCAGCGCGGTAATTGAACCAATGCGCTGCGTACTGTTGGCAATCTCATCCATGGTTTTCACCACCGTTTCCATCACTTTTCCGCCGTGCGACGCCGCACTGCTAGCGGAGCTGGAGAGCTGGTCCGCTGCCGACGCGGTTTGCGAACTGGTCTGCACCGATGCAGCCATCTGGCTCATGGTCGCTACGGTTTGCTGAACGTTGTCGACCGTCGCGCGGGTACGCGCATTGAGATCATCGTTACCTTTGGCCAGCGTTTCACTGCCTTTACGCACGCTGTTGACCTGGCTGGAGACATCGTGGATCAACCAGCGACACATTAACCCCAGTTGCCCGACCGCACGTAGCGCAAGCCCCAGTTCATCACTACGGTTGAGCGGTTGTACGCTGTTACGCTCCCCGGTTGCAACGCTCAGCGCCTGGCGAGCAACGTTTTCTGCCGGGCGAACGATTTGCCACTCAAACGCCATCCCGCCTGCCAGCATCGCCAGTGTACTGACCATCAATGCCAGTGTGCTGCTATCCGCCAGCCACAACCCCATCAGTTGTGCAACCCAGGCGCACACCATCACGCTCCGGGCACGCCAGCGAAGCGGCATGGCGCGCAGATTTCCCCACCACCTTTTGCTTACCACCAGCCCCTTATGGATCCGCTTATTACAGCGTCCTTCATTTAACGCGTTGTACAGTGGTTCAACGGCGGCAATCTCATCGTCCGTCGCGCGGGTGCGAATCGACATGTACCCGGTAAGTTGCCCATCACGCACCATCGGGATCGCGTTGGCGCGCACCCAATAATGGTCGCCATTTTTACGTCGGTTTTTAACAATTCCGCTCCAGGGTTCTCCCTGTTTGAGCGTATACCACATATCGGCAAACGCGGCTTTGGGCATATCCGGGTGACGAACCAGATTGTGCGGCTGGCCCTGTAACGCTTCCAGAGGGTATCCGCTGGCCTGGACAAACGCATCATTTGCGTGGGTGATGTAACTGTGCACGTCGGTTGTTGACATAAGAGTGATGTCGTCATCCAGCGGAAAAAGCCGCTGACTAACATAAAGCGGAGAAGGCATGATGGCATCCTTGGCAGGTTATAGGTCTGTTAAAAATTATTGCGAATGTTATTTCGGCGATAATGGATTTATCTTTAGTTGTTAAATTTGATTTAGATCGCAATTCACGCTAAAACCGCATTTTTTGTATGCCCTGTAACTCGCTGATTTTAATAATTTCAGTATGAAATCACGTAATAACCCTAAACGGTCATGCTCCATTATTGGGCACTCTTTGCACCACCATGGCGCATAATCCGCATAAAACCGTTGCTATCGTTCAAATTTTAATCACGAAGATAGCGATATTTCAACGAAACGGGACGATTAAATCTTGCACAACCCCCTATTGCCCTGGCGTTTATCCCGATTTTTGTAACACAAGCCGAAGTGGCGTAATCCCTGCAATACTTAAATCGGTATCATGTGATACGCGAGCCCCTGGAGCACATTTTGAACAGGTTACCTTCCAGCGCATCGGCTTTAGCGTGCAGCGCTCACGCATTAAATCTCATTGAGAAGCGAACGCTTGATCATGAGGAGATGAAAGCATTAAACCGAGAGGTGGTGGACTACTTTAAAGAGCATGTTAATCCGGGGTTTTTAGAGTATCGAAAATCTGTTACCGCCGGCGGGGATTACGGAGCCGTAGAATGGCAAGCGAGCAGTTTGAATACGCTTGTCGACACCCAGGGACAGGAATACTTAGATTGCCTGGGTGGTTTTGGAATATTCAATGTGGGGCACCGTAATCCAGTTGTGGTTTCCGCCGTACAGAATCAACTCGCCAAACAACCTCTGCATAGCCAGGAACTTCTCGACCCGCTACGGGCGATGCTGGCAAAAACGCTGGCGGCGCTCGCCCCTGGCAAACTGAAATACAGCTTCTTTAGCAACAGCGGGACGGAGTCCGTCGAAGCTGCGTTAAAACTTGCCAAAGCGTACCAATCGCCGCGCGGCAAATTTACCTTTGTCGCCACTAGCGGCGCGTTCCACGGCAAGTCGTTAGGGGCGCTCTCTGCGACAGCGAAATCGACCTTCCGCAAACCCTTTATGCCGCTGCTGCCGGGCTTCCGTCATGTCCCCTTCGGCGATATCGAGGCCATGCGCACGTTACTGAGCGAATGCCATAAAACGGGCGATGACGTTGCTGCCGTGATCCTGGAACCCATTCAGGGCGAAGGTGGGGTAATTCTGCCGCCACAAGGCTATCTGCCTGCGGTGCGTAAGCTGTGCGACGAATTTGGCGCACTGCTTATCTTTGATGAAGTGCAAACCGGTATGGGACGTACCGGCAAAATGTTCGCCTGCGAGCATGAAAACGTGCAGCCGGACATTCTGTGCCTCGCCAAAGCACTGGGCGGCGGTGTGATGCCGATTGGCGCGACCATCGCCACGCAGGAGGTATTCTCCGTTCTGTTTGATAACCCCTTCCTGCATACCACCACCTTTGGCGGTAACCCGCTGGCCTGTGCGGCTGCGCTGGCAACCATCAATGTGCTGCTGGAAGAGAACCTGCCTGCGCAGGCTGAACAGAAAGGCGACATCCTGCTGGATGGCTTCAGGGCGCTGGGACGCAAATATCCCGATCTGGTGCAGGATGCGCGCGGTCGCGGGATGCTGATGGCGATCGAGTTTGTGGATAATGAAACGGGCTACAACTTTGCCAGTGAGATGTTCCGCCAGCGGGTACTGGTTGCCGGGACGCTCAATAACGCGAAAACCATTCGCATAGAACCGCCGCTGACGTTAACAATGGAACAGTGTGAGCAGGTGCTGAAAGCCGCGGGTAACGCGCTGGAAGCACTGCGGGTCGCCGTCGCACAAGCGTAATCGTTCCCCCTCTCCCGGTGGGGAGGGGGAACCCCATCAGGCTGGCATCACGCCAATAAAGCTGCGTTTTTTACGCGGCTCAGACATCAGTTCCTCCAGTTTTTCCACACAGGCCAGGTAGTGCGGCGTCTTCTTATGGGCAAGCACGGCGGCATCATCCTGATAAGCCTCATAAATGAAAAAGCGGGTTTTCACTTTTGGATCCTGCAAAACATCGAAACGCAGATTCCCCGGTTCACGGATGGCGCCTTCATGGTTAGCGCGAAACACCTGCAAAAACTCCTCCACGCGATCGGGTTTAATGTTGATCTCCACCAGCGTTACATTCATGGTTGCTCTCCTTGTTTTTCTTCCAGCCAGAACTGGTACGCCTCGTGGGCGCGCATATTTTCGTGCACCACTTTTTTCACCGCTTTTAGCATTGCCAGCGGCGCGCTGGATTGAAAGATATTTCTCCCCATGTCCACGCCGGACGCGCCCTGATCGATGGCGCGGAAACACATCTCCAGCGCCTGCTGCTCTGGCAGCTTTTTCCCCCCCGCGATGACAATCGGCACCGGGCAGCTCGCGGTGACTTTCTCAAACCCCTGCTCCACAAAATAGGTCTTCACAAACTGAGCCCCAATCTCGGCAGCGATTCGACTGGCAAGGGCAAAATAGCGGGCATCGCGGGTCATCTCTTTGCCAACCCCGGTGACGGCAAGTGTTGGAATACCGTAGCGATTACCCGCGTCCACCAGCGTGATGATATTGCTGATTGATTGATGCTCATACTCGCTGCCAATGTAGACTTGCGCAGCAACAGCACAGACATTCAAACGCAGAGCATCCTCCATGGCCACCGCCACACACTCGCGGGATAGCTCCGCAAGGATCGAGTTACCGCCCGACGCGCGCAATACCACCGGTTTATTGGTCGCGGGCGGCACCACGCTGCGCAAAATACCGCGCGTACACATCAGCACATCGGTTTCACCAAACAACGGCGCAATAGACAAATCAATGCGCTCAAGCCCGGTGGTCGGCCCCTGGAAATAGCCATGATCGAATGCAAGCATGACCGTGCGATTGCTTGTCGGGTTAAATATCCGCGCCAGCCGCGACTGCATCCCCCAGTCCAGAGCCCCACACCCTTTCAACGCAAAAGGGACGTTATGTTGCGGTGTGTCGAGGCCAAAATCTTTACCGTCTTTGATGTCATCTAAATCCGCCATCATCTCCCCCGCCAGAAGCTGTGATTGAGTCATTGATTTTGTGATTGAAGATTGTTCAAAAGCGTAGGCGGTGAACTATATTTACGACCGTACGAGGATCACAGTTTTATCTCTGATGCCGCGCGAGGGGGAAAAACCCATGAGTTATCTATTAGCGTTAGATGCAGGAACCGGCAGCATTCGTGCGGTGATCTTCGACTTATCCGGGCGGCAGGTAGCGGTGGGTCAGGCCGAGTGGAAACACTTGAGCCTCGAAAATGTGCCCGGCTCAATGGAGTTCGATCTCCACGCCAACTGGCAGCTTGCCTGCCAGTGCATCCGACAGGCTCTGGCAAATGCCAGCCTGCGCGGAGAAGATATCCAGTCTATCGCCTGCTGCTCTATGCGCGAAGGCATTGTGCTCTACGATCGCAATGGCGAAGCGCTCTGGGCCTGCGCCAACGTTGATGCCCGCGCCAGTCGGGAAGTCGCTGAACTGAAAGAGATCCACGACGATCACTTCGAAGCCGAAGTCTATGAAGTTTCCGGTCAGACGCTGGCACTCAGCGCCATGCCGCGCTTGCTCTGGCTGGCGCATAACCGTCCGGATATCTACCGCAATGCCGCCACCATTTCGATGATCAGCGACTGGCTGGCCTCCCGCCTTTCCGGCTGGCTGGCGGTTGATCCTTCCAACGCCGGTACCACTGGACTGCTTGATCTGTTTACCCGCGACTGGCGTCCAGAACTGCTGGATATCGCCGGGCTGCGCGCGGATTTTCTCTCTCCGGTAAAAGAAACCGGCAGCCTGCTTGGCGAGGTCACGCACGAGGCGGCGCAGGAGAGCGGCCTGCGCGAAGGCACGCCGGTAGTCATGGGCGGTGGCGATGTACAACTGGGTTGCCTCGGCCTTGGCGTGGTACAGGCCGGACAGGCCGCCGTGCTGGGCGGAACATTCTGGCAGCAAGTGGTGAATTTGCCGCAGGTGCGTGTCGACCCGGAGATGAATATTCGTGTGAATCCGCATGTGATTCCCGGTATGGCGCAGGCAGAATCGATCAGCTTCTTCACCGGCTTGACCATGCGCTGGTTCCGCGATGCCTTCTGTGCAGAAGAAAAATTGATCGCTGAACGGCTGGGCGTCGATGCTTACACGCTGCTGGAAGAAATGGCCAGCCGTGTACCGGCAGGCTCGTGGGGTGTGATGCCGATCTTCTCTGACGCCATGCACTTTAAACAGTGGTACCACGCTGCGCCGTCGTTTATTAATCTCTCGATCGATCCGGAAAAATGCAACAAAGCCACCCTGTTTCGCGCGCTGGAAGAGAACGCCGCCATCGTTTCTGCCTGTAATCTGGCGCAAATATCGCGTTTCTCCGGTGTGCGCTTTGACAATCTGGTGTTTGCCGGCGGCGGCGCAAAAGGGGCGCTGTGGGGGCAAATTTTAAGTGACGTCACAGGCGTGCCGGTACGTGTACCGGTGGTGAAAGAGGCGACCGCGCTGGGCTGCGCGATTGCCGCAGGTGTGGGTGCCGGGCTGTATGATGATCTGGCAGCCACCGGCGAACGGCTGGTGGCGTGGAGCCATGAATATACCCCGGCCCCGCAGCACCGCGAACTGTACGACACCATGATGCAGAAGTGGCAAAAGATCTATGCCGATCAGCTCGGTCTGGTTGATCGCGGGCTGACAACCTCTATGTGGACGGCGCCAGGGCTGACAACCCGGGCGTAATTTTTGCCCCCTCACCCCGGCCCTCTCCCCACTGGGGGAGAGGGAGAAAATCATTATCACCGCCCGGCACAGGAGGAAGAGAATTCCCCCTCACCCCGGCCCTCTCCCCACTGGGAGAGGGAGAAAATCATTATCACCGCCCGGCACAGGAGAAAGAGAATTCCCCCTCACCCCGGCACTCTCTCCACAGGGGGAGAGGGAGAAAATCATTATCACCGCCCGGCACAGGAGGAAGAGAATTCCCCCTCATCCCGGCCCTTTCCCCACTGAGGGAGAGGGAGAAAATCATCCTCACCGCCCGCCACAGGATGACAAAGAAAATCGCCATCACCTCTCTTCAGGTGGAAAGAGAAGATCCCCTCTCCCCTCCGGGGAGAGGGTTAGGGTGAGGGGCAACGATTTTTGAATCCCATCACAATCATTCGCTCCCGCTTTTCCCTTTTTGTCCGGGACGGCTACAGTAGAACTCATCCGACCACATAACAATTATTTTACATTGGAAGAGAGCATGAGCCATTACCCGTCGTTGTTCGCCCCGCTGGATTTGGGCTTTACCACGCTAAAAAACCGTGTACTGATGGGCTCGATGCACACCGGGCTGGAGGAGCGCCCGGACGGCGCAGAGCGGCTGGCGGCCTTTTATGCCGAACGCGCACGGCACGGCGTTGCGCTGATTGTCACGGGCGGCGTCGCCCCTGCGCTTTCGGGCGTTACCATGGAAGGCGGCGCGGTATTATGCGACAGCAGCCAGCTTCCCCATCACCGGCAAATCACCGATGCGGTTCATCAGGAAGGCGGCAAAATCGCGCTCCAGATCCTGCATACCGGGCGTTACAGCTATCAACCGCATCTGGTCGCGCCGTCTGCGCTCCAGGCACCGATCAACCGTTTCACGCCGCATGCCCTCACCCACGATGAGATCCTCACGTTGATTGCTGACTTTGCCCGTTGCGCGCAACTGGCGCAGCAGGCCGGATATGACGGTGTGGAAGTGATGGGTTCCGAAGGCTATTTGATCAATGAATTCCTCGCTGCGCGGACTAACCAGCGTGAGGATGCATGGGGCGGCGATGCCACCCGGCGCATGCGGTTTGCCCTGGAAGTGGTTCGCGCTGTGCGCGAGGCCGTGGGCCGCGAGTTTATTATTATTTACCGTTTATCGATGCTGGATTTGGTGGAAGGCGGCGCGACGCTGGACGAGACCATCACGCTGGCAAAAGCAGTGGAAGCCGCAGGGGCAACCCTTATTAATACCGGTATCGGCTGGCATGAAGCGCGCATTCCGACGATAGCCACGCCGGTACCACGCGGCGCGTTTAGCTGGGTGACGCGAAAATTAAAAGGCCAGGTGGGCGTGCCGCTGATCACCACTAACCGCATTAATGATCCGCAAGTTGCGGAAGCGATCCTGGCTCACGGCGATGCCGATATGGTCTCGATGGCGCGCCCGTTTCTTGCCGACGCGGCGTTCGTGTCAAAAGCGCAGGAAGGCCGCGCAGACGAAATCAACACCTGCATCGGCTGTAACCAGGCCTGCCTCGATCAAATCTTCGTCGGCAAAGTCACCTCCTGCCTCGTTAACCCCCGCGCCTGCCATGAAACCCGGATGCCCGTCATCCCGGCGCTGCACAAGAAAAACCTCGCCGTGGTCGGCGCTGGTCCCGCAGGGTTAGCGTTCGCGATAAATGCCGCCACCCGTGGCCACAGCGTAACGCTGTTCGATGCACAGGCGGAGATTGGCGGCCAGTTCAACATCGCCAAACAGATCCCCGGCAAAGAGGAGTTCTATGAAACGCTGCGCTACTACCGCCGAATGATTGCGCTGACTGGCGTTGAGTTATGCCTGAATCAGCGCGTTTCGCCTGCCATGTTAACGTTGTTTGATGAAGTCGTTCTCGCCTGCGGCATTGAACCGCGCATTCCGCCCATCCCCGGTATTGATCACCCCAAAGTACTGAGTTATCTCGATGTATTGCGTGACAAAGTCCCGGTGGGTGAAAGCGTGGCCATCATCGGCTGCGGGGGAATTGGTTTTGATACTGCGATGTATTTAAGCCAGCCGGGCGAACCCACCAGCCAGAATATCGCCGAGTTTTGCGTGGAATGGGGCATTGATACCAGCCTGCAAAATGGGGGAGGACTGCGCCCGGAAGGGCCGCAACTGCCAAAAAGTCCGCGCCGTATCGTGATGCTGCAACGTAAAGCCAGCAAACCCGGTGAAGGTCTGGGTAAAACTACGGGCTGGATCCACCGCGCAACCTTGCTGTCGCGCGGGGTGAAAATGATCCCCGGCGTAAGCTATCAGAAGATCGATGATGCCGGTCTGCACCTGTTGATCAACGGTGAACCGCAACTGATTGAGGCGGATCATGTGATTATCTGCGCCGGGCAGGAACCGCGTCGTGAACTGGCGGATCCGCTACGGGAAGCGGGTAAAACGGTGCATTTAATTGGCGGGTGCGATGTGGCGCTGGAGCTGGATGCGCGCCGGGCAATCGCGCAAGGGACAAAGCTGGCGCTGGAAATCTAGGTTAGCCGACTGCCGGAAGGCGCTGATGCCTGTCCGGCAGGACGGTTTACGGCATCAGCGTTTTTTACGCACTTTCACCGCTTTCAGGATGACAAACTTATTGTTGGTCGCCAGCGTTTCGCAGTTGCCGAACACCTTCTTCAGCTTACGGAAATAGTCCAGATGCCGGTTTCCGACAATACGCAGTTCGCCCCCGTATTTCAGGCAACGACGCGCATCATTAAACATCTGCCAGGCAATATGATCGGTGATGGCGCTTTGCTGATGAAACGGTGGATTGCACAGCACTGCGTCAAAACGATCCGGATCCACGCCCGACAAGGCGTTGTTGATCATGTAATCACAACGCGAGACATCCGCCGGTAAGTTGGACTCCACATTGAGTCGGGAAGAGGCGACGGCCATCGCCGACTCATCCACAAACAGCACGCGGCTGCCCGGATTTTGCGCCAGCAATTGCAGACCAATCACGCCATTGCCGCAGCCGAGATCGACCATTTCCCCTTCCACGCCTTCCGGTAAGTGTTGCAGGAAAAAGCGAGCGCCGATATCAAGACCGCTGCGCGAAAAGACATTGGCGTGGTTATGGATGGTCCAGTCGGTGCCGTCCAGTTTCCAGCTCGCCAGCGGTGACGCATCCGCCAGTTCCGGTGCAGTGAACGTACAGTTGATCAAGCGCGCCTTTTTCCATGCCAGCGTCGTGGTGGTTGGCCCAAGGATCGTTTCAAACAGCGCCAGCGTGGAGTTGTGCACATCGCGCGATTTCGCCCCGGCGATAATACGCGTCTGCGGTGTTACCACCTGACGCAGCGCGCGCAATTGCTGTTCCAGCAATGCCAGGTGTTTCGGTATTTTGATCAGCACCAGCGCCGGGTTAGCAGGCAGCGAGCTAAGGCTGTCTTGCTGCGTTACGCTGCTTTCATCAAGTGCATTAATGCGCAGGTTATGTTGTGTGGCCAGCTCAGCAATGTACGAATCGTTTACGCTGACCGGGTGATGTTGCGACAGCGCGCACGCCAGTGCACCGAAGCTATCGTTGAAGATGAGCACCGGGCCAGTGACCTCATTCACCTGCTGCAGCAGATATTCGTCCGCCGCGTCCCATGCCTGTAATGACGCATCTTCCACGCCGACCGGGAATCTGTCTAAAGTGAACAACTGTCCGTTTAACTCAACCTGGCTCATCACCCCTCCGCAATGCTAAAATTCGCGCGTTTTATCGCTTAAATACGTCGGGAAGTAAACACATTTCGCCATGAACACGCTCACGTACCTTCAGGGTTATCCTGAAACCCTGCTGGCGCAGGTAACCGCATTGATTGAACAGAACCGCTTAGGCGAGGTGCTGCAAAAACGCTATCCCGGCAGCCACGGCATTACCACCGACAAAGCGCTGTATCAGTACACGCTGGAGATGAAAAACCAGTATCTGCGTAACGCCGCACCGGTGAATAAAGTGATGTACGACAGCAAAATCCATGTGCTCAACAACGCCCTCGGTCTGCATACTGCGGTATCACGCGTGCAGGGCGGTAAGCTGAAAGCCAAAGCGGAAATTCGTGTGGCGACGGTGTTTCGCGACGCGCCGGAAGCCTTTCTGCGGATGATTGTGGTGCACGAGCTGGCGCACCTGAAAGAGAAAGATCACAACAAAGCGTTTTATCAGTTGTGCTGTCATATGGAACCGCACTATCACCAGCTCGAGTTCGACACCCGCCTGTGGCTGACGCATCTTGCGTTGAAATAACCTGCCGGGCAAAAAACTGGTAGTCTGGGGGTTACCCTTTTCCGCCCGCCAGTGATGCCCATGTACAACATTGATGATTTCGACCTGAAGATCCTGACGCTGTTGCAGTCAAATGGCCGCCTGACAAATCAGGAGTTGAGTGAACTGATTGGTTTGTCGGCATCGCAGTGTTCCAGGCGACGTATTGCGCTGGAGCAGGCGCAGCTTATTCTGGGCTATCACGCCAGACTAGCACCGGATGCGGTGGGTCAGGAGATGCTGGGGCTGATAGAAGTGCGTCTGTTGAACCATACGCCGGAGTGCGTGGCAAGCTTTCACCAGATGGTCAGCGGCGTTGATGCGATTCTTGACGCTTACAAAACCACGGGCGACAACGACTATTTGCTGAAGGTTGCGGTGTCGGATTTGCCGGGGCTTAACCATGTGATCAGCGGTATTCTGGCGCAAAATAAGAGCGTGGCGCACCTGAAAACCTCCGTCGTGCTTCATCGACTGAAAGAGAACGGGTTGTCGATGCCGGGAAGCAACACACTGCCCTGATTTGGGGCATTTCGCCCCAAAACTGTGCAAAAACACAATCACTTCACGCATAAAAGATCGCTTAAACGCACATTGCACGCCACAAACGCAACGAAGACGCACACATCGTGCATATTGCTCTTTTTGTAATTTCAACCTGTTAGCGTAGACGCCGTCTGTTTTTCCGCCATTCACTGTGAACGCAGGTTCAGTCTGGTGTATTTATTGCAAGTGACACTTATCTTTATGACTTAATAGATAGTGCACGCTTATGGATAACGTCCTCACCCCGACTACACTCACGCACACCTGGCTGGAAGACGCGCTGGCATTGCTATTCGGCACGCTGATGATCTCCTTCGGCGTGGTGCTATTTCGCCAGTCTGGCGCATTGACCGGCGGCACGGCGGGGCTGGCCTTTCTGATCCACTACACCATGCACATTTCATTTGGCGTCGCCTTCTTTGTGATTAACCTGCCCTTTTATTGGTTATCCGTACGCCGCATGGGGGCGCAGTTTACGCTGAAGACCTTTTGCGCCGTGGCAATGGTGTCGCTCTTTTCCGATTTGCATGGCCGTTTTATTCATATCGACCAGTTAAATCCGTTCTACGCCACGCTGTTTGCCAACATTATGATGGGAGTGGGCTTTGTGGTGCTGTTCCGCCATAAGGCCAGCCTGGGCGGTATGAACATTCTGGCGCTCTATCTGCAAGAGAAAAGCGGCATCCGCGCGGGGAAATTCCAGATGGTGGTGGATGCCTGCATCGTAACGGCATCGTTGTTTGTGGTGAGCCTCCCGATGCTTGTCGTGTCTGTTGCCGGCGCTACGCTGCTGAATTTGATTATCGCCATGAACCATCGGCCTGGTCGTTACGTGGGTTAAAAGCGTGTCGCACCTCCGCCCGCGTTAACCGCCGGATGTAACTGAACGCAGCGCGGTTCCGGCTGGCGCGCTCTTCTTCTTAATGCCATTTGTGCTTCTGCGTGGCAGTGCACTGGTTTTGTCATGCTGTCGTGCTAGAGTGACAAAAGACCCCCATTACGGAGAATCAGCGCCTGTATGATACGTTTCGCTGTCATAGGCACCAACTGGATCACCCGCCAGTTTGTCGATGCCGCCCATGAAACGGGCAAATATAAACTCACCGCCGTTTTTTCCCGCAGCCTTGAACAGGCGCAAGCGTTCGCCAGCGATTATCCTGTCGAACACCTGTTTACCTCTCTCGACGAGATGGCGCAAAGCGATGCGATTGACGCGGTATATATTGCCAGCCCGAATGCCCTGCATTTCCCGCAAACCCGCCTTTTCCTCAGCCACAAAAAACATGTGATTTGTGAAAAACCGCTGGCCTCAAACCTGCGGGAAGTAGAAGCGGCGATTGCCTGTGCGCGGGAAAATCAGGTGGTACTGTTTGAAGCGTTTAAAACCGCCAGCCTGCCCAATTTCATCTTGCTGAAACAGTCGCTGGCGAAAGTCGGTAAGGTGCGTAAAGCCTTTATCAATTACTGCCAATACTCTTCCCGCTATCAGCGTTACCTGGACGGTGAAAACCCGAATACCTTTAATCCGGCGTTCTCTAACGGCTCGATTATGGATATTGGTTTCTACTGTCTGGCATCCGCCGTGGCGCTGTGGGGCGAGCCGTATGCCGTGCAGGCCACGGCCAGTAAGCTTGAGAGCGGCGTTGATGCACACGGCGTGGTCGTGATGGATTACGGTGACTTCAGCGTAACATTGCAGCACTCCAAAGTGAGTGATTCCGTGTTACCCAGCGAAATCCAGGGCGAAGCCGGTTCACTGGTGATCGAGAAGATCTCCGAATGCCAGAAAGTGTCATTTGTGCCGCGCGGCGGTAAAGCACAGGAGCTGACGCAGCCACAGCACATCAACACCATGCTGTATGAGGCCGACGTGTTTGCCCAACTGGTGGAAGAGAATCAGGTCAACCATCCGGGGCTGGATGTCAGCCGCATCACCGCAAAACTGCAAACGGAGATCCGCCGCCAGACCGGTGTGGTTTTCCCGGCGGATGATGTCAGCCAGCAACTTCCCGCGTAAAGGTTCGTAAGCAGGGCGGGCGTATTATTGACGGGATGAATATCCTGACATATTTTGTTACCTGCAAAGGGGAGTAACTTCATTGCCGGTGGATCGTCATTACGATGCGTATATGCATCCGGTCGCCGGGCGTCTTTACCGACGTAAGTGAGACCTTGCCGGAAGGCGAGGAACCATTGCATCGAAAGCAAGCGGCTAACGTCTTCTGACGTTGGCCGTTTTTGTTTTTTAGGTAAGGAACTGATGATGAATAGTGTCGGCACACCGATGTTATGGGGCGGATTCGCCATTGTGGTAGCAATTATGCTGGCCATCGACCTTCTGCTTCAGGGGCGTCGCGGCGTCCACACGATGACCATGAAGCAGGCGGCCGTCTGGTCAGTGGTATGGGTAAGTCTCTCTTTGCTGTTCAATGCCGCGTTCTGGTGGTATCTGGCGCAAACCGAAGGTCGCGCCGTTGCGGATACGCAAGCGCTGGCCTTTCTCACGGGTTACTTGATTGAAAAGGCACTGGCGGTGGATAACGTCTTTGTCTGGTTGATGTTGTTCAGCTACTTCGCTGTGCCTGCTGCGTTGCAGCGCCGCGTGTTGATCTACGGTGTACTCGGCGCGATCGTGCTACGTACCATCATGATCTTCGCGGGAAGCTGGCTGATCAGTCAGTTCTCGTGGCTGCTGTATGTGTTTGGCGCGTTCCTGCTATTTACCGGCGTGAAGATGGCGCTGGCGAAAGAGGATGAAACCGGGATCGGCGATAAGCCGCTGGTGCGCTGGCTGCGTGGGCACCTGCGCATGACAGACACCATTGAAAATGAGCACTTCTTCGTGCGCAAAAACGGGCTGCTGTTTGCCACGCCGCTGCTGCTGGTGCTGATTCTGGTGGAACTGAGCGATGTGATTTTTGCGGTCGACAGCATTCCGGCGATTTTTGCCGTCACCACCGATCCCTTTATTGTGCTGACCTCGAACCTGTTCGCCATTTTAGGGTTGCGCGCCATGTACTTCCTGCTGGCAGGCGTGGCAGAGCGCTTCTCAATGCTCAAGTACGGTTTATCGCTGATCCTGGTGTTTATCGGCATTAAGATGCTGATTGTCGACATCTTCCATATTCCAATCGCCATTTCGCTTGGCGTGGTGGGTGGGATCCTTGTGCTGACTATGCTGCTCAATGCCTGGGTTAACCACCAGAACGACAAAAAAACGAAGGCGTAAGCTGTAATTCGCCGCTCTGCCACTATGCTGAGCGGCGAATGCGTCAGCCTTGTCGCCTTTATCACAAAACGTTAACACAAAAAATCAAAAAACAGCGCCAGGCCCGAAAAGTACATCGTCCACCCTTCCCTGTTGCCGCAGAGTCCATATACTTCTTTCTGCAAATAAATGTTACATCCTGACAAATGTCATCAAAAAAGACAGGCGGGATGCAACTCCACAACACGAAAGGAACATGGCATGACAACGCACCGCTCCGCCGGGTTACTGCAACGTCTTATTGATGGCAGCCTGGTGAAACAGATCCTTATTGGTTTAATTCTGGGTATCTTACTGGCGTGGATTTCCACTCCCGCCGCCATTGCGACCGGCATTCTGGGTACGCTTTTTGTTAGCGCGTTAAAAGCGGTAGCGCCGGTATTGGTGCTGATGCTGGTGATGGCCTCCATCGCCGGTCATCAGCAAGGACAAAAGACGCATCTGCGCCCGGTATTGATGCTCTATCTGTTAGGCACATTCACCGCCGCACTGACCGCCGTGCTGGTCAGTTTCCTGTTCCCTTCCACGTTACAGCTTGTACCCGGTGCAAATGATGTCGCACCGCCTTCCGGTATTGTGGAAGTGCTGCGTGGTTTGCTGACCAGCATGATCGCCAACCCGGTAACGGCGCTCATGAATGCTAACTACATTGGCATACTGGTATGGGCCGTGGGGCTGGGTTTTGCACTGCGTCACAGCAACGAGAGCACCAAAAATCTGGTGCAGGATTTTGCAAGCGCGGTGACCTTTATGGTGCGGCTTGTGATCCGCTTTGCCCCGATCGGGATATTCGGTCTCGTCTCATCCACCCTTGCGACATCGGGTTTTGGTGCGCTGTTAGGCTATGCGCAACTCCTGGTCGTGCTGGTGGGATGTATGGCGTTTGTCGCGTTGGTGATTAACCCGCTGCTGGTATTCTGGAAAATCCGCCGCAACCCTTTCCCACTGGTTTTTACTTGCCTTCGCGAAAGTGGCGTCACCGCATTTTTCACCCGCAGTTCAGCGGCGAATATTCCCGTTAATATGGCATTGTGTGAGAAGTTGAACCTCGATCGCGATACCTACTCTGTCTCTATCCCGTTGGGTGCCACCATTAACATGGCGGGTGCGGCAATCACGATTACGGTGCTGGCACTGGCGGCAGTCCATACCTTAGGTATTACGGTCGATCTGCCGACAGCGTTGCTGTTGAGCGTCGTGGCGTCGCTTTGTGCCTGTGGTGCCTCCGGCGTGGCGGGCGGCTCCCTGCTGTTGATCCCGCTGGCCTGTAACATGTTTGGTATTTCCAACGATGTGGCGATGCAGGTGGTGGCGGTCGGCTTTATTATCGGCGTGCTGCAGGACTCTTGCGAAACCGCGCTCAACTCCTCCACGGATGTGCTGTTCACCGCAGCGGTATGCCAGGCGGAAGATTCGCGTCTGGTTAACAACGCCCTGCGTAATTAACCTCTTCACCTGCCGTCAGCGGGCGGCAGGCGTCTCTTTTTGCTGCGCGGTTTCGACTTTAAACGGGTCGATGCCGCGTTTTTGCATTCGCCAGAAACGGATGATATTCAGCCCGTTCATGATAAGAAAGCTGCCTTCGATCAATGAGCCACCAATCGAGCCGAGCCAGATATTGTGGATCACCCAACAACCGGTAGAACACCAAATTACACAGCGCATTGGCAGACCTTTAAAACGGAATAGCGCCCAGGTGCTGACGATAGTGCCCGCTACAGGTAACAGCTCCATCGGATGGTGAAATTTCGCCAGCCCCAGCCCGCCGGTCAGCACGATAAACAGCGCCATCACCCAAAGACTGCGCGTGCGCAAGGTAATCAGCGTACGGACGGCGTTGAGCATCGCGCTCGAACCGGCAGGAAACGCCCCCATCAGAAAGAAGTGGACACCAATAATGGCGCTATACACCGAGAGCTGTTTTTTAAACCGTCTTTCATCACGGTTAATAAACGTGGTAATACCAATCAAAAAAGCAATGACACCCACACCCTGGGCAAGCCAATACGCGGTCATGGAAAATCCTTGAAGGGTAGATAAAAAAAGAAACGGCCTCTATTAGAGCGCCGTTTTTATCAGGGGATCTACCTGCGTTACCAAAAGATTTCGCACCGTGGTAAGGCGGAGTGCCCGCGCAGCCCGGAAACTGACACATCAGCAACCGGGGTGAATACGCGTAACCATGGCGCAAACGCGAACGGTAACTTACAGGGTTACGCCGCTTTTGAAGATCGCCAGTTCACGGAAATCGTTCTTCTCGTTGCAGGTCTGCTGACCGTTAGCGATAGCCACAATCACATCGACAAACTCATTCAGCAGTTGCGGCATCGCTTTGCCGTGGATCAACTGACCGGCATCAAAGTCGATCCAGTGTTTTTTCTTCGCCGCCAGCTCGCTATTGGTGGCGATTTTCACCGTCGGTACAAAACCACCGTAAGGTGTACCGCGACCAGTGCTGAACAACACCATATGGCAGCCCGCCCCCGCCAGTGCGCTGGTTGCAACGGCATCGTTGCCCGGCGCGCTCAGCAGGTTCAGACCGTGGGTTTTCAGCCGTTCGCCATAACGCAGTACATCCACGACCTGGCTGGCGCCTGCTTTCTGTGTACAACCCAGAGACTTCTCTTCCAGAGTAGTGATCCCACCCGCTTTGTTGCCCGGCGAAGGGTTCTCGTAAATGGGCTGGTTATGCGCGATAAAGTACTGTTTGAAGTCGTTGACCATGGTAACGGTCTTCTCAAAGGTACTTTCGTCGCGGCAGTGGCTCATCAGGATCTGCTCCGCGCCAAACATCTCCGGTACTTCGGTCAGGACGGTTGTTCCGCCATTACCGATGACATAGTCCGAGAAACGCCCCAGCATCGGGTTCGCGGTAATACCGGACAGCCCGTCAGAACCGCCGCATTCCAGGCCAAATTTCAGTTCGCTCAGTTTACCCGGTACGCGCTTATCGTTGCGCATGACCTGATAGAGCTCGTGCAGATGCTCAAGCCCGGCTTCCACTTCATCGTCCTGGTGTTGGCAAACCATAAAGTGAACACGCTCAGAGTCGAACTCACCCAGCGTCTGGCGGAAAGCATCGACCTGGTTGTTTTCGCAACCCAGACCAATCACCAGTACAGCGCCGGCATTCGGGTGACGCACCATGTTTTGCAGCATGGTACGGGTGTTAATGTGATCGTCGCCCAGTTGCGAACAACCATAGGTATGGCTGAACAGGTAGACGCCGTCGGTGCCTTCAGCATTTTGCGTCTCTTTCAGGAAACGGTTCTGGATCTGGCGGGCAATGCCGTTGACGCAGCCAACCGTTGGCAGGATCCACAGCTCATTACGGATCCCCACTTCACCATTAGCGCGACGGTAGATTTGAATATCCCGGTCCACCGCCTGTGCGCCTTCATCCTGAAAATCAGGTTGATAGCTATACTCGTCCAAATCACTCAGATTGGTACGCGCGTTGTGGGAATGAATGTGCTCGCCCGGCGCGATATCTGACGTCGCATGGCCAATTGGCAGACCGTATTTAACGACATTTTCGCCCTGCGCAATGGCCTGCAGGGCAAATTTATGCCCACGCGCCACCGCCTGACGCAGCCGAACGGTCTGGTTGTCGACAACGACTTCCGCGCCTTCGGCAAGATCGGCCAGTGCTACCGCAACGTTATCCAGCGAATGGATCTTGATGTATTGCATATCAACCTCAAACGGCTTTAGTTCAGTTCAATCGCGAAGTAATCACGCGCATTGTTAAAGCAGATATTTTTCACCATCTCGCCCAGCAGCTGGATATCCGCCGGCGCTTCCCCTGCTTCCACCCAACGGCCAATCATCTGGCACAGGATGCGGCGGAAATATTCGTGACGGGTATAAGACAGGAAGCTGCGGCTGTCGGTCAGCATACCGACAAAACGGCTCAGCAGGCCGAGTTGCGCAAGCTGGGTCATCTGACGTTCCATGCCATCTTTCTGGTCGTTAAACCACCAGCCGGAACCGAACTGCATTTTGCCCGGCATGCCTTCCCCCTGGAAGTTACCAACCATGGTGCCCAGAACTTCGTTATCACGCGGGTTCAGACAGTAAAGAATGGTTTTTGGCAGCAGGTTTTCTTCGTTCTGTTTGCTTAACAGTTTGGAGAGTTCTTCCGCCAGCGGGCGATCATTGATGGAGTCGAAGCCAACGTCCGGCCCCAGCAGTTTGAACTGACGCAGGTTGTTGTTGCGCAGCGCGCCAATGTGGTACTGCTGTACCCAACCGCGACGGGCATATTCAGCACCCAGCCATACCAGTACCGCCGTTTTAAACTGTGCCACTTCTTTTTCGCTCAGCGTTGCACCGGTCAGACGACGCGCCAGGATGCTATCCAGCTCGGCTTCGCTGGCTTCGGCAAACAGCACAACGTCCAGTGCGTGGTCAGACACTTTGCAGCCATGCGCGGCAAAGTGATCCAGTCGTTTGCTCAGGGCTGTTTGCAGATCGGCAAAGCGACGAATGTCGGTATCAGACACTTCGCCCAGTTTCGCCATGTAATCAGTAAAGGTCGCCAGTTCAATATTGAAGGCTTTATCCGGACGCCAGCTCGGCAGCACTTTGATACGGAAGGTGGTGTCTTTGGCAACCGACGCATGATGCTCCAGAGAATCAATCGGATCGTCAGTGGTGCCGACCATTTTGACATTCATCTGCTGCATGATACCGCGCGCGGAGAACGTATCCTGCGCCAGCAGTTCGTTACCACGCTCCCAAATTTCCCCGGCAGTAGAAGGCGAAAGTAGCTTACCTGTAATACCAAAAGGACGACGCAGCTCAAGATGCGTCCAGTGGTATAACGGGTTGCCGATTGTATGCGGCACGGTTGCCGCCCAGGCATCAAACTTCTCGCGATCGGACGCATCCCCGGTACACAGGCGCTCAGGTACACCATTAGTACGCATTGCACGCCACTTGTAGTGGTCACCTTTCAGCCAGATGTCATACAGGTTTTTAAAGCGGTAGTTATCTGCAATCTGCTGCGGCGGCAGGTGGCAGTGGTAATCAAAAATTGGCTGATCTTTTGCGTAGTCGTGGTACAGGCGGCGAGCAAATTCAGTGTCCAGGAGAAAATCTTCAGTCATAAACGGAGTCATTATCGTCTTCCTCTCAACGAGTGCGTCTGATGTTTACCTTAGATGCTGACAAAGTTATCACACCAATTTCTATAGCCCGAAGATATTTTCGTGAGTTGGATCAATAAAAGCAGACAAAAAATTACCGTTTGTTCCTGTAAATAGCGCGCCAGACCGCGCTGCATCTGGCTTCTCGCGCCAAAGTTAAAGACCACACAAAGAAAAACACTTTTGTGATATCACTCACCTTTTCAAGTTGTATGACAAGTTATCTTTCTGCCGTCGAACACATAAGCCGACGGAATGCATTCCCGACAACACATTGATCGGATTTTTTGGGTACGGATACCGACTTGAACACGCTTACTTATGGCAAGGTTTGGGCCGTACCGGGACTGGTTCCCGGTTACGTCCTCCCGTTTCATCCTTCGAGGGCGATCGCAGGATGACCGCGCAAGCGGTAATAACATAACGATGAGGTTTACATGCGTAAAATCAAAGGATTACGTTGGTACATGATAGCACTGGTGACGGTCGGCACCGTGCTGGGCTACCTGACACGTAACACCGTAGCGGCAGCGGCTCCAACGTTGATGGAAGAGCTGCACATCAGCACTCAGCAATACTCCTATATCATTGCGGCTTATTCCGCGGCTTATACCGTTATGCAGCCTGTTGCAGGCTATGTTCTGGATATCCTTGGCACCAAGATTGGCTACGCCTTCTTCGCTGTAACCTGGGCTATCTTCTGCGGCGCGACTGCGCTGGCGGGTAGCTGGGGCGGTCTGGCGCTGGCGCGTGGTGCGGTCGGCGCGGCTGAAGCGGCGATGATCCCCGCAGGCCTGAAAGCGGCGTCTGAATGGTTCCCGGCAAAAGAGCGTTCTATCGCCGTTGGCTATTTTAACGTTGGTTCTTCTATCGGTGCGATGATTGCTCCGCCGTTGGTGGTGTGGGCTATCGTGATGCACAGCTGGGAAATGGCGTTCATCATTTCTGGTGTGCTGAGCTTTGCATGGGCAATGGCGTGGTTGCTCCTTTATAAGCACCCGCGCGATCAGAAAAAATTAAGCGAAGAAGAACGTGACTACATCATTGGTGGTCAGGAAGCACAACACCAGACCAACAATGGCAAGAAAATGTCGCCATGGCAGATCCTGCGCACTCGTCAGTTTTGGGGTATCGCGCTGCCGCGTTTCCTGGCAGAACCGGCATGGGGTACGTTTAACGCCTGGATCCCGCTGTTCATGTTCAAAGTTTACGGCTTTAACCTGAAAGAAATTGCGATGTTCGCCTGGATGCCAATGCTGTTTGCTGACCTTGGCTGCATCGTGGGTGGTTACCTGCCGCCGCTGTTCCAGCGCCTTTTCGGTGTTAACCTGATCGTCTCCCGTAAAATGGTTGTCACCATGGGTGCGGTACTGATGATTGGCCCAGGCATGATCGGCCTGTTCACCAGCCCGTATGTTGCAATTGGTCTGCTGTGCATCGGCGGTTTTGCTCACCAGTCTCTGTCCGGCGCGTTGATTACCCTCTCTTCCGACGTATTTGGTCGTAACGAAGTGGCCACCGCAAACGGCCTGACCGGTATGGCCGCCTGGACCGCAAGTACGCTGTTTGCGCTGGTGGTCGGCGCACTGGCTGACACCATCGGCTTCAGCCCGCTGTTCGCCGTACTGGCCCTGTTCGACGTGCTGGGTGCGATTGTCATCTGGACCGTGCTGAAAAACCAAACGGCGGAAGAATTTGCGAAAAGTCATTCGGTGGGTAGTACCGCAACACAAAGTTGATGCACCGCATTAATGTTGACAAAAGCCGCCTTGCAGGGCGGCTTTTTCGTTATAGATTATGGTGAGAATCAGGTAAAAGTGGTATAACAAATCTACTATTGCCCTTCTTTCCCTGGAGCTCATATGGAAATCTCCGAGTCACGACGTTTGTACCAGCAGCTAGCCGCGGAGCTTAAAAGCCGTATTGAGCAAGGCGTGTACCTTGTCGGGGACAAACTGCCTGCCGAACGCTTCATCGCTGATGAGAAAAACGTGAGCCGGACCGTCGTTCGTGAAGCCATCATCATGCTGGAAGTGGAAGGGTATGTCGAAGTACGTAAAGGCTCCGGCATCCATGTCATCTCTAACCAGCCGCGGCATACGCAAGCGCCGGATGAAAATCTTGAATTCGCCAATTACGGTCCGTTTGAACTGTTGCAAGCTCGCCAGCTGATTGAAAGCAATATCGCCGAATTCGCCGCCACTCAGGTGACGAAACAGGACATCATGAAGCTGATGGAAATTCAGGATAACGCGCGTAAAGAGAAGTGCTTCCGCGATTCAGAATGGGATTTGCAATTCCACGTACAGGTTGCGCTGGCGACGCAAAACACCGCGCTGGCAGCGATTGTCGAAAAAATGTGGACCCAACGCGTACACAACCCGTATTGGAAAAAACTGCACGATCACATTGACTTACGTACAGTGGATAACTGGTGCGATGACCATGACCAGATCCTGCGGGCGTTAATCCGTAAAGATCCACACGCGGCAAAACTCGCGATGTGGCAACATCTGGAAAATACCAAACAGATGCTATTTAACGAAACCAGCGACGATTTCGAGTTTAACGCCGACCGTTATCTGTTTGCGGAAAACCCGGTGGTGCATCTCGATACTGCCGCTACCGGCACCAAGTAAAAATAGCTTTCCGGGCGCAGAGTTACGCTGCGCCTGTCGTCTGTTTTGGGTAAGTAAAAAGTATAGAGTGTCAGCGTTTGTAAATAGCCTCGCCTCCCCCTCTCCCGACAAGCAAAATCATCACCGAAACGTTTTTTTCTGACTGACGTATAACGTCAGCCTTTGTTACAATTGGATGCATTTCGCCATCATGTGAGTTAGTGCTTGCTCCCAGAGTCTTTTTCGGGAATATGCCGCACCGGGCGTGTCACGAGCGACCATAATGTATTAGAACGCATCGCCGTGCTGTTCCGGGCGTGACGTAAACCGATGTACCAGGAACACTGAATGGAACTATTAAGCCAATTACTTCATGCCCTCTGGAGCCAGGATTTCGAAACATTGTCGAACCCAGGCATGATCGGCATGCTTTATTTTGTTTTATTTGTCATTTTATTTCTGGAAAATGGCCTGCTTCCGGCGGCGTTTCTTCCGGGTGACAGTCTGCTGGTATTGATTGGCGTGTTGATTGCCAAAGGTGCGCTGGGTTACCCGCAAACCATCCTTTTGTTGACCGCGGCGGCAAGTCTCGGTTGCTGGCTCAGTTACATCCAGGGGCGATGGCTAGGCAATACGCGCCTTGTGCAAAACTGGCTGTCGCATTTGCCTGCGCATTATCATCAACGGGCGCACCATCTGTTTCATAAACATGGGCTTTCCGCGCTGTTGATTGGTCGTTTTATCGCATTTGTTCGTACGCTGTTACCAACTATTGCCGGACTTTCTGGTCTGAGTAATGCCCGCTTTCAGTTTTTTAACTGGATGAGCGGTCTGTTGTGGGTGCTGATCCTGACCACGCTGGGTTACCTGCTGGGCAAGACGCCGGTGTTTCGCAAATACGAAGACGCACTGATGTCCTGCCTGATGTTGCTTCCGGTAGCCCTTCTGGTGATTGGCCTGATTGGCTCACTGGTGGTTCTGTGGAAGAAAAAATATGGCAACCGGAGTTAAAAGCATGGAATTGCAACGTCCGTTTCTGCGCTGGCTGGTCATGAGCATCTGCGCGCTGGCGCTGTTCAGCGCGATGTTTTTCGCCTGGACAGCATTGCAGGATCGCGAGTCCACGCTGGCGATTCGCCCGGCAGCGCAAAACATTAGCGTACCCGATGGCTTCTCCATCTGGCATCATCTTGACGCGAATGGCATTCGCTTTAAAAGCATTACCCCTGATAACGACACCATACTGATCAAGTTTGATTCCAGCGCGCAAAGCGCCGCGGCAAAAGCCGTACTGGATCGTACCTTGCCCCACGGATACATCATCGCCGCACAAGACGATGACGCCAGCCAGACCTCCGCCTGGCTCACCCGCCTGCGCAACAGCACGCATCGGTTCGGTTGATCCTTCCAGGATTCTGAATCTTTTCACTCACTTTGGTGTTATCCGTTAACTTAACTATGCTTGAGTAGACGGAACCAGGGTTCACTTTTTGTCACTGGATGCTGGCGTAACGACCGTTTCGCCGGCTAACAATGGAAGGTTTCGACTATGAATTACCGCATCGCACTGGCTCTGGCCCTTCTTTCTCTGAGTGCAGTTTCTCAGGCCGCAACGCCTTGTCAGGAGAAGGAGCAGGCGATCCAGCGAGAAATCAGCTATGCCGAAAAGCATAACAATCAGAGCCGGATTGACGGTCTGAACAAAGCGCTGCGCGAAGTGCGCGCAAGCTGTTCTGACAGCAAGCTACGCGCTGCCCATCAGAAAAAAATCGCTGAACAGAAAGAAGAGATTGCGGAGCGTCGCCGGGAACTGAGCGAGGCGAAGCAAAAAGGCGATGCGGACAAAATAAGCAAACGTGAACACAAGCTGAAAGAGGCGCAGGAACAACTGAAAGCTCTGGAAGCGCGTGACTACTGAATGAAGGAAGTTACCACTCACTCACCTGGAGAGAATTATGTCGAAAGATAATGCTGATCATCTGCGCGCTGAGTTGAAATCCCTGGCGGATACCCTCGAAGAAGTCCTGAGCAATTCCGGGGAAAAATCGAAAGAAGAGCTGAGTAAGTTACGCAGTAAAGCTGAACAGGCGCTGCGCGATAGCCGCCATCGCCTTGGCGAAACCGGCGATGCGCTCGCCCGCCAAACCCGTGAAGCGGCCGCCCGTACCGATGAATACGTACGCGAAAATCCGTGGGCCAGCGTAGGTATCGGCGCCGCCATTGGCGTGGTGTTGGGCGTCCTGTTGACGCGTCGCTGATATGACAGAGCCACGAAACGCGCAGGGGCCAGGCAAAAGCGTGCTGGGGATTGGTCAGCGTATTCTGACCATCCTTGTTGAAATGGTTGAGACCCGTCTGCGGCTGGCGGTCGTCGAGCTGGAAGAAGAGAAAGCCAATTTATTCCAGTTGCTGCTGATGCTGGGGCTGACCATGCTGTTTGCCGCATTTGGCCTGATGAGCCTGATGGTGCTGATAATCTGGGCCATCGATCCGCAATATCGTCTGAATGCGATGATTGCAACCACCGTGGTGTTGCTGGTGCTGGCGCTCATTGGCGGCATCTGGACACTGCGCAAAGCGCGGGCGTCAACGCTTCTGCGCCATACCCGGCAGGAGCTGGTGAATGACCGCGCCTTGCTGGAGGATGAAAAACCGTGAGCAACAAAGCGGAACGCCTGAAGCGCAAAGCACGCTTGCTCAGTGAGATCCAGCAACAACGCCTGGATCTCACCGCCGGACGGCGCGACTGGCTGGAAGCCACCGGTGCCTACGATCGTGGCTGGAACGTGCTGTTAAGCCTGCGTTCCTGGGCGCTTGTGGGTAGTGGTGCAATGGCTATCTGGTCTGTTCGTCACCCCAACAGGCTGGTGCGCTGGGCCAAACGCGGGCTGAGCGCCTGGAGTTTGTGGCGACTGGTTAAAGCAACGCTTAACGCGCCACGATAACCCCCTGACAGGCGATGGGACACATCGCCTGCCTCTCACTTCTCTTACTCAGTTTTTTTGAAAAATTTCGACAGTTTTCCTTGCTAACAATCCGCCACCGTCGCGATTAATATCCTCTCCATCGACAGCAAGCACGCGGCATCTGCCGGTAATTGCACACTATTTACTTACAGCCGCTATTGTGGTTCCCTGGAGAGAAAGATGAAAAAATTAGAAGATGTTGGTTTTCTGGTTGCGCGTATCCTGATGCCAATTCTGTTTATTACCGCTGGCTGGGGCAAAATCACCGGTTATGCAGGTACCCAGCAATACATGGAAGCAATGGGCGTTCCGGGGTTCTTCCTGCCGCTGACCATTCTGCTTGAGTTCGGCGGTGGTCTGGCGATCCTGTTCGGTTTTCTGACCCGCACCACAGCACTGTTTACTGCCGGTTTCACGCTGCTGACCGCATTTATCTTCCATAGCAACTTTGCGGAAGGCGTGAACTCGCTGATGTTTATGAAAAACCTGAGCATCGCTGGCGGCTTCCTGCTGCTGGGCATCACTGGTCCGGGTGCTATCAGCATTGACCGTGTGCTGAATAAAAAATGGTAAGCGCTCTATACTGAAAAGTACCAATACAGCAAAGCGAGGGGTTTACTCCTCGCTTTTGCTATCTGAAGGAGAAGCAAAATGGGACAACTGATTGACGGCGTCTGGCATGACACCTGGTATGACACGCAATCCACCGGCGGCAAATTCAAACGCTCTGTTTCCGCATTTCGCAACTGGCTGACTGCCGACGGCGCGCCAGGGCCATCCGGTGAAGGTGGCTTTATCGCCGAGAAAGAGAGATACCACTTGTACGTTTCTCTCGCCTGTCCATGGGCACACCGCACGCTGATCCTGCGCAAGTTAAAAGGGCTCGAGCCGTTTATTTCCGTCTCCGTGGTTAACCCGTTGATGCTGGAAAATGGTTGGACCTTTGATGATGATTTCCCGGCCGCCACCGGCGATATGCTGTACCAGCATGAATTCCTTTATCAGCTCTATCTGCATGCCGACCCCCACTACAGCGGACGCGTCACCGTACCGGTGCTGTGGGATAAGCAGCGTCACACCATCGTCAGCAATGAATCTGCGGAAATCATCCGCATGTTTAACACCGCCTTTGACGGACTGGGCGCGAAAGCAGGCGATTACTATCCGCCAGAATTACGCAGCCAGATCGACGAGTTAAACAGTTGGATCTACGATAACGTCAACAATGGTGTCTATAAAGCGGGCTTCGCTACCAGCCAGCAAGCATATGACGACGCTGTGGTAAATGTGTTTAACGCGCTGGAGCGACTGGAACAGATCCTTGGCCAGCACCGTTATCTGACCGGCGACCGACTGACAGAAGCAGATATTCGCCTGTGGACTACACTCGTTCGCTTTGATCCGGTGTACGTTACCCATTTTAAATGCGACAAACACCGCATCAGCGATTATCTCAACCTGCATGGTTTCCTGCGCGATATCTATCAGATGCCGGGTATAGCGGAAACCGTCAATTTTGATCATATCCGCCATCATTACTTCCGTAGCCACAAAACCATCAACCCGACCGGGATTATCTCTATCGGCCCATGGCAGAACCTGGATGAACCCCATGGCCGGGACAGTCGTTTCCGTTGATCCTTAAGGGCGCGTCACGACGCGCCCGAAAATTTGTTTCCGCGCTTACCCGTTTCTCTTTTTGCCGTCTATTCTTACTATGATCGCTTAGAAAACAACGAATTGACCGTTGACCGAGGTGGAGAATGGACTGGTATTTTAAAGTGCTTAGAAACTACGCCACTTTCCGCGGACGCGCGCATCGCCGCGAGTTCTGGATGTTCACGCTGGTCAATCTCATTCTCTTTGGCGTACTGCATGTTATAGACAGGATCATCGGCTGGCACACATTGAGTCTGCTTTATGAGCTGTTGGTACTGGTGCCGTCGCTTGCTGTTCAGGTCCGCCGTTTACACGATACCGACCGTAGCTGGCGCTGGTTATTGCTGCTGCTCTTTCCGGTGATTGGCTGGCTGGCGCTGCTGGCTTTCTACAGCCAGCACGGGACGCCCCAGGAGAACCGTTTCGGGCCGGAACCCAAACTCTTTGCCTGAAAGTGACCGCAGCGCACCCGGCAAAACGATCACTTATTTACCGGCAAACAGTTTTGGGATTTCGCGCAAGCACCAGGCTTTACCTTCGCCCATACTGTCGCGCCGCCAGGCCATAATAATGTCCACCTGGCTGGTGTATTCCGGGCTAACCACCCGCAAACGTCCTTCCGCGATATCCTGCTCCACCAGCGGGTAAGGCATGGTCGCCACACCCAGCCCGGCCAGCAACGCCTGACGTTTGTCCTCAATGGTGCTTACCGTCAGCCTTGGCTGTTTATCCAGCAACTGCACCGTCAGTACAGGACGCTCACGGGCGGTGTCCGCTACCGCAACGCCACGGTATTTCACTCGCGTCACTTCCGACAACGGCTCTGGCTCGTGGTGAATAGGGTGATCTGGCGCGGCAACGTACACATTCATCACCGAGTACAGCTTGCGCGAATTGATTTCGGATGACGATCGAAAGTGCATATCCGGCGCGACCACGATATCCGCCCGCCCCTGCTCCAGCCGCTCCCATGCCCCAGCCAGCACTTCAGTGATGATCGACAGTTGGGTGTTGGCCTTCGCTGCTAAACGATCCACCAGCGGGAACAGCTCAACCGTCGGCACCAGCGCTTCCGTCACCAGCGTCAGGTGTGTTTCCCAACCACGCGCCAGCGCTTCAGCGTCGGTAGTGAGTTTGTCTGCGGCTTCCAGCAACACACGGCCGCGTTCCAGCAGCATGCGCCCGACGTTGGTGAATTTTGTCCGGTGTCCGGAGCGATCAAACAGCACCACATCCAGCTCTTCTTCCAGTTTCTGCATGGTGTAGCTCAACGCGGAGGGAACGCGCCCTAACTCATCCGCTGCCGCAGCGAAGCTCCCGCGCCGATCAATTGCATCCATTACGCGCAGCGCTTCCAGCGTAAGTGCCCTTTCTTTCGCCATTTTTGTTCTCATTCAGGAAATTTGAACATACCGGGCAGAATATCTGGCTAACAATGAAGCGTCCATACCTTTAACATTGTTTTAAGTAAAGAGAGGTCAATAACGATGATTACTACCCGTACAGCAAAACAATGCGGACAAGCTGACTTCGGCTGGCTTCAGGCCCGCTACACTTTTTCTTTTGGACACTACTTTGACCCGAAACTTCTGGGCTATGCCTCACTGCGTGTATTAAACCAGGAAGTCCTCGCCCCGGGCGCGTCTTTCCAGCCGCGCACCTACCCGAAAGTGGATATTCTGAACCTGATTCTGGAAGGTGAAGCCGAATATCGCGACAGTGAAGGCAACCATGTTCAGGGGAAAGCGGGCGAAGCGCTGCTGATTGCCACCCAGCCTGGCATCAGCTACAGCGAACATAACCTGAGCAAAGATAAGTCGTTAACGCGTATGCAGTTATGGCTTGATGCCTGCCCGGAGCGGGAAAACCCGCCGGTGCAGAAAGTCATGATTACCGCGCGACCGCAACAGTTGCTGGCCTCGCCGGATGGCAGCCAGGAGAGTTTGCAACTGCGTCAGCAGGTTTGGCTGCACCATATCGAGATGGAAAAAGGCGAAGAACTGAGTATTCAGTTACATGGCCCACGGGCGTATTTGCAGTCCATTCACGGGACAGTGCATGCAGTCACGCACTGCGAAGCCAGGGAAGCCCTGACGTGCGGTGACGGTGCGTTTATTCGTGACGAGGCTAACATAACGCTGGTTGCCGATACGCCTTTACGTGCATTACTGATAGATTTACCGGTGTGATAGTTGCGTTATGCAGGTAAGTCCATGAACAAAAACAGCAGAAGTACCCTCTCAGATAGTGCGCAATCCTCCCCCCACGATGCCACCTGTGGGTTTGGGTTTGAAGAGATGTTGACGGAACTGGAAGCCATTGTTGCCGAAGCCGAAATCCGGCTGGCGGAAGAAGAAGCCTCAGCCTGACTGTCCGCCCCGGTGCTGGCCGGGGCTACGCCTTGCCCGAACGTCTCTATGCTTTCCCTTGTCGCTACCGCCCGTATCAGCCACCGTTATTCAAACGAAACGCCCCCGGTGTTGTGCCAAAGCGCAGCTTGAATGCAGCGATAAACGCGCTGACATTCTCATACCCACATTGCGCCGCCGTCTCGCTGACAGACTCTCCCCTCAGTAAATACTCCAGTGAAGCCAGGATTCGCGTCTGCTGCCGCCACTGACTAAAACTGAGCCCGGTTTGCTCACTGAACAACCGGCTAAGTGTTCGAACGCTAAGCCCAAAGCGAGAAGCCAACTGCGTTTGCCGGATCGTAGTCTCGGGCTGCATTAATAGCAATTCAGCTACCTGCCGGGCGCGACGGTCTTCCGGCAGTATCAGTCTCAGCGGCGCAGGAGATAGCTGTGCGATTTCGTCAACCATTACTGTCAGAAGGTGTCGCTGTCGCTGCTGTTCCGCCGGGTTTGTTACACGATGACGCAGCCTTTCCATTAGCAGCATCAAAAAAGGATCGGCAAACCAGATGCCCGCCTGCGCGGATAAAGCCACGCCGTCAAGCTGCATGCTGATCCCATCGATGTCGCCAACGCTCCAGGCGCTGTGGCGCATATGCGCAGGAAACCAGCCGAGGGTTGCGGGAGTCAGCGCCCACTGCGCATGCGCTGTCTGTACAATCATCATGCCACGGTGGATGCAGAACAACTGCCCGGTCGCGTGCTGGTGCCAGTCAGTTTTATGTTTGCTTTGATGCGTCAGTCGCTCACTGTGCACAATTAACATGGCTGATTTACCGTATTTAATGACCTGTTACGGCTAATATACCGTTCACCGGCTTCGATATCCTCTGCTTACCCGAATCAATGAGGATCAAACGATGTCCGATGTCTCTCAGCGCGTTGCCCTGGCATTACATGCTATCGTCTGCAACCCGGAACACGATGAAGCCAAAATCCGCGCATTCTTTTCACCACAGTATCGTCAGTATGTGGACGGTGAGTCGCTGGACTTCCACGGTTTTGTGGATCATATGGCCAGGCTTAAGCAACTGACACACGCTATTGAGGTGACCATTATCGCCATCGCCCATGCCGACCAGGAGGTGCTAACCCACCACCGGGTCGTGGTGAGTAAGAAAGCGGGCGGGCAGTCACATGTCGACGTGCTGGCACATTTTACGCTACAGGACGGGATGATCATCCGCTGTGAGGAGTTGACGCGCCTGATTCAGGGCCCGGAAGGCGATCGCTCGCTGGGTCACATTCGGTGACTACGCTGGCTACTTACGCGCAATAACGCCCTGTACGAAGCACCGCAGAAAGCAAAAACCCGCCGAAGCGGGTTTTTACCTGAAAAACTGAAACTGGCCGGTAAGCCGCGTTCGTAGAAAGTGGAGTGGACCGTCATTCACGCCCTGAACGAAGCACCGCAGAAAGCAAAAACCCGCCGAAGCGGGTTTTTGCCTGAAAAACTGAAACTGGCCGGTAAGCCGCGTTCGTTCGTAGAAAGTGGAGTGGACAGTCATTCACGCCCTGTATGAAGCACCGCAGAAAGCAAAAACCCGCCGAAGCGGGTTTTTACCTGAAAAATTGAAACTGACCGATAAGCCGGGTTCTGTCGTGGACAGTCATTCATCTAGGCCAGCAATCGCTCACTGGCTCAAGCAGCCTACCCGGGTTCAGTACGGGCCGTACCTTGTGAACCCCTATTTGGCCTTGCTCCGGGTGGAGTTTACCGTGCCGCGAACTGTTGCCAGACGCGCGGTGCGCTCTTACCGCACCCTTTCACCCTTACCTGATCCCGCTTGCGCGGGCCATCGGCGGTTTGCTCTCTGTTGCACTGGTCGTAGGCTTGCGCCTCCCAGGCGTTACCTGGCACCCTGCCCTATGGAGCCCGGACTTTCCTCCCCTTCGCCCGTCTCCCCCGAAGGAGGACTGCGACGAAGCGGCGACTGTCTGGTCAGCTTCGGCGCGCAGTATAGAGGGTTTGCGCGCGGCTGTCACCCTTCCGTCAACATTCCGACCTGCAGGGTGGCCGCAATGTTACGTGAAGCGCGATAAATATTGTCAAACGCGCCGCGGAACGCCTCCTCCAGCGTGCTGATACTGGTCAACACGCTGAACACCGCATCAATCCCATACTGATGCACAACGCCGACATCGCTGGTCAGGCTACCGGCAATGCCGATAACCGGCTTATGGTATTTTTTGGCAACGTGCGCAACACCCACCGGCACTTTACCGTGGATGCTCTGACTGTCGATACGCCCTTCGCCCGTCACTACCAGCGTGCAATCGTGAATATGTTCTTCGAGATTCAGCGCCTGGGTGACAATCTCAATACCACTGCGCAGTTCCGCGCCGAGGAATGCCATCAGCGCGGCCCCCATGCCACCTGCCGCACCGGAACCGGGTACATTCTTCACATCCACATGCAGACATGTTTTGATCACATCAGCAAAATGACCGAGGTTGCGATCCAGTTCGACGATCAACGCTTCAGTCGCACCTTTTTGCGGCCCAAAAATGCGCGATGCGCCTTTCTCACCGGTTAAGGGATTCGTTACATCACAGGCAACGCGCAGGATGCAGTTTTTCAGCCGCGGATCCAGACCGGAAATATCAATGGTGTTAAGGCTCATTAAACTACCGCCACCGTAACCCATTTCGGTGCCGTTGGCGTCAGTCAGTCTGGCACCCAATGCCTGCACCATACCCGCGCCGCCATCGTTCGTGGCGCTACCGCCGATGCCAATAATAATGTTTGTCGCCCCATGCTCCAGCGCCTGCAAAATAAGTTCCCCGGTGCCGCGCGAAGTGGTAATCAAAGGATTACGTAATTCAGGAGGGACAAGCGCCAGTCCGCTGGCAGCTGCCATTTCGATAAACGCCGTTTTGCCATCGCCAGACATTCCCCAGCAGGCCTCAACACTTTCACCCAGTGGGCCAGTCACGTTCGCAGTGTGAACGGTGCCTTGCGTGGCGGCAATCATGGCTTCAACCGTACCTTCACCACCATCCGCGACCGGAACTGAAACGTACTGAGCATCGGGAAATATTTCCCGAAATCCTTTTTCTATCGCCTGCGCTACCTCAGAGGCAGACAGGCTTTCTTTATAAGAGTCTGGGGCGATTACGATTTTCATAATGGTTAGCCTGAAAGTGCCGCGCAAACCAGGCACTTCATCCCCCAGGCTCGGGCAATACAAAGCCCGTCAACAACCTGAAAGATGCTGATGTAAAAGAGATCAAGGGCGCCGTTACGCGCCCCTTCTGGTTAACGAGTGACTTCGATTTTCGCCAGTTTCTCGTAGTAGCACGCAATCGCGCTGTGATCAGCATTACCCAGACCATCTGCACGTAATGCCTGCATCATTTCCATCACGGCCGCCGTCAGCGGCAGTTGCGCGCCCACACCATGAGACGTATCCAACGCGTTGGAGAGATCTTTGATATGCAGATCGATACGGAAACCCGGTTTGAAGTTGCGATCCATCACCATCGGTGCTTTTGCTTCCAGCACGGTACTGCCCGCCAGACCGCCACGAATTGCCTGGAATACCAGATCCGGATTCACACCAGCTTTCGTTGCCAGCGTCAGTGCTTCAGACATGGCAGCAATGTTCAACGCCACGATCACCTGATTTGCCAGTTTGGTTACATTGCCCGCACCGATATCACCGGTGTGCACCACAGAGCCAGCCATGGCTTTCAGCAGGTCGTAATATTTATCGAAAATCGCTTTATCGCCGCCCACCATGACTGACAGGGTGCCATCGATAGCTTTCGGTTCGCCGCCGCTCACCGGCGCGTCCAGCATATCAATGCCTTTCGCTTTCAGCGCGTCGCTAATTTCACGGCTTGCCAGCGGAGCGATAGAGCTCATGTCGATCAGCACAGTACCGGCTTTCGCACCTTCAATGATGCCCCCTTCGCCCAGCGCCACTTCTTTTACATGCGGGGAGTTAGGCAGCATAGTGATGATCACATCACACTGTTCAGCAACGGCTTTCGCGCTGGTGGCGGCTTCAGCGCCTGCGGCGATCACTTCGGCAACCGCGTCCTGGTTACGGTCCACGACCACCAGTGAGTAACCTGCTTTAATGAGGTTTTTACTCATTGGTTTACCCATGATGCCCAGGCCAATGAAACCAACTTTCATCGTCATAATTGCGTCTCTCTCTTTAATGGTGGTTTGGTTATTTCTTAAAGGTGTCGGCCAGTTTCTGCGTAGCAGAACGGAACACGCCCAAATCGCTACCGACAGCAACCACGGTCGCCCCCCATTCCAGGTAACGACGCGCGTCCGCTTCAACCGGTGCCAGGATACCGCTCGGTTTGTTGTGCGCTTTGGCGCGGGCAAAAATGTGCTGAATAGTGCGTTGAACTTCCGGGTGCGCAGCGTTGCCGATATAGCCCAAGGTCGCAGCCAGATCGCTCGGCCCCACAAACACGCCGTCTACACCGTCGGTAGACAGAATGGCGTCCAGGTTATCCACTCCCGCCTGGCTTTCAATCTGCACCAGGATGGAAATATTGGCGTTAGACTGGCGGAAGTAATCCGGTACGGTGCCAAACATATTGGCGCGATGAGAGACAGAGACCCCGCGGATACCTTCTGGCGGATAACGGGTCGCGGCGACAGCGTTCATCGCTTCTTCTTCCGTTTCCACGAACGGGATCAAGAAGTTGTAGAAACCGATGTCCAGCAGGCGTTTAATCACAACCGGATCATTAGTCGGCACACGCACCACCGGTGCGCTGACGCTGCCTTTTAAGGCCATTAATTGCGGTACAAAAGTGAGCACGTCGTTAGGGGCGTGTTCGCCGTCCAGAAGCAGCCAGTCAAAGCCTGCCAGGCCCAGAACTTCAGTGCTGATATGACTACCCAGCGCAGACCAACAACCGATTTGAATCTGTTGCGCCGCCAGCGCGGCTTTGAATTTGTTTGGGAAGATATCGTTATTCATCTTTTGTACCTTAATGAGTTGTTGCTTATTTCTTCAGTTCCATACGTTTGATGTCGCCAACCACAAACAGGTAGCAGACCATCATCATCAGCGCTGAACAGCCAACGAACACCAACGCACCGTTGAAAGAATGCAACTCCTTAACCATGTATCCGATGACCAGCGGCGTTACGATAGACGCTACGTTACCGAACACGTTGAATACACCGCCGCACAGCCCAACAATTTCTTTCGGCGCGACGTCAGAAATAACCGGCCAGCCCAGCGCGCCGAAGCCTTTACCAAAGAATGCGAGCGCCATCAGTGCGACAACCAGTGTTGTGTTATCGGTGTAATTACACAGAATGATGCTTGAAGCCAGTAACATGCCGACAACGATAGGGAATTTACGCGCCACCGTCAGGGTGGAACCACGTTTGATCAGATAATCGGAGAACAACCCGCCCAGCACACCACCGGCAAAACCGCACAGCGCCGGAATGGAAGCCACAAACCCGACCTTCAAAATCGACATGCCCTTTTCCTGCACCAGATAAATCGGGAACCATGTCAGGAAGAACCAGGTAATGGTGTTCAGGAAGTATTGCCCGAAGAACACGCCGAGCATCATGCGGTTGCAGAGCAACTGCTTGATATAATCCATTTTAGGACCGGCTTTTTGGCTGTCGTCGGTTTTCTTGTGATCCATATCCACGACCGCGCCATTCTTCTCGATATACTCCAGTTCTTCGCGGGTCATACGAGGATGATCGGTCGGGTTGTGGACAAACTTAACCCAGGCGAAGGTCAGCACAAAACCGATCGCACCCATCACGGTAAACACATGTTCCCAGCCCCAGGCAAATGTCAGCCAGCCCAGCAGCGGCGAGAACAGTGCCAGGGAGAAGTACTGCGCGGAGTTAAAAATCGCCGAAGCAGTACCGCGTTCTTTTGCCGGGAACCAGGCTGCCACAATGCGGGCGTTCGCCGGGAAGGATGGCGCTTCAGAGAAGCCCAGCATAAAACGCATGAAAAACATGGAGATCCCTGCCAACGCGATCGGGAATACGTCGACAAAACCTTGCAGGAAGGTAAAGAGCGACCAGAAAAACAGGCTCCAGGTATAAACCTTTTTCGAGCCGAAGCGGTCGAGCAGCCAGCCACCCGGAATCTGCATCAACAAATAAGCCCAGCCAAAAGCGGAAAAGATGTAACCCATCGATACAGAATCAAGCTGCAACGCTTTCGCCACTTCTGTTCCGGCGATAGAAAGCGTCGCGCGATCGGCATAGTTAATTGCGGTGACGATAAATATAATCAGCAGAATTAAATAACGGGTGGGTAAACCCCGTTTTGTCTCGACGGCATGTTCAATAGTCATTTTAATTTCCTCGGGCACCGCTAACTTTTAAAATATAATTATATTTTCCGTTTATTATCCGATTTTATTTAAGCACTCGAAACTTAATATCAAATAATTGGCACTTCGATTTTATAGCCCCCAGTATAAACAGCGTTATGACGCCACACACTGGTGTGTTGCTCAATTTTAACATTGAACAGAAAGAATATTTTGAGCATATGCACATAACCCTGGGCGCTGATGCACAGATCTTGCAATATCCAGCCCCACCACACGGGGAATCGCGGAAATAAGTGATTTAGATCACATTTTAGTATTTAAACTCCTGACATTCTTATTTCAGCAAACAAGATTTTTATTTCTGATATTTATTCCAGAATAAAGAATTGGTTCCTTTCTTTGAGTAATGCATCATACAGTTAGCTGGAGATTACTTGACAATGTCCGACATTGAAATTAGACAGCAATCGCCTGGGGCGTTTTATATTAAGGTACACGACACCGATAATGTCGCTATCATCGTTAATGACAATGGCTTAAAGGCGGGTACGCGTTTTCCGGACGGTCTCGAGCTGGTTGAGCATATTCCTCAAGGCCATAAAGTCGCCCTCGTGGATATTCCGCATCATGGCGAAATCGTACGTTATGGTGAAGTCATTGGTTACGCCGTACGTGATATTCCTCGTGGTAGCTGGATTGATGAGTCTATGGTCGAGCTGCCAACAGCGCCACCGCTGAACACACTGCCGCTGGCCACCAAAGTGCCAGAACCATTGCCGCCGCTGGAAGGTTACACCTTTGAAGGTTACCGCAATGCAGACGGCAGTGTCGGCACCAAAAACCTGCTCGGCTTGACCACCAGCGTGCACTGCGTTGCCGGAGTGGTGGATTATGTCGTGAAGATTATCGAACGCGACCTGCTGCCGAAATACCCGAACGTCGACGGCGTGATCGGTCTGAATCACTTATATGGCTGCGGCGTGGCGATCAACGCGCCTGCGGCAGTGATCCCCATTCGCACCATCCATAACATCTCCCTGAACCCGAACTTCGGCGGCGAAGTGATGGTGATTGGTCTGGGTTGCGAAAAATTGCAGCCGGAACGCCTGCTGCAAGGGACTGAAGATGTGCAGTCTATTCCGGTGGATAGCGCCAGCATTGTGCGTTTGCAGGACGAGCACCATGTCGGCTTCCGCTCCATGATTGACGATATTTTGCAGGTTGCAGAACGCCACCTGGCGAAACTCAACCAGCGTAAACGTGAAACCTGCCCGGCCTCTGAACTGGTTGTTGGTATGCAGTGCGGCGGCAGCGACGCTTTCTCCGGTGTCACGGCAAACCCGGCGGTCGGTTATGCATCTGATCTGCTGATCCGTTGCGGCGGCACCGTGATGTTTTCTGAAGTGACCGAAGTCCGCGATGCGATCCACCTGCTGACACCGCGCGCCATCAACGAAGAAGTGGGCAAACGTCTGCTGGAAGAGATGGCCTGGTACGATAACTACCTGGACATGGGTAAAACCGACCGCAGCGCCAACCCTTCTCCGGGGAACAAAAAAGGCGGTCTGGCAAATGTGGTGGAAAAAGCGCTGGGCTCGATTGCCAAATCCGGTAAAAGCGCCATTTCTGAAGTGCTCTCTCCTGGCCAGCGCCCGACCAAACGCGGCCTGATTTACGCGGCCACCCCGGCGAGCGACTTTGTTTGTGGGACGCAACAGGTTGCTTCCGGCATCACCGTTCAGGTATTCACCACCGGTCGTGGTACCCCTTACGGACTGATGGCTGTCCCGGTGATTAAAATGGCGACCCGTACTGAACTGGCAAACCGTTGGTTCGACCTGATGGATATCAACGCCGGGACCATCGCCACAGGTGAAGAGACTATCGAAGATGTGGGCTGGAAGCTGTTCCACTTTATCCTTGATGTGGCCAGCGGCCGGAAGAAAACCTTCTCGGATCAATGGGGCCTTCACAACCAGCTGGCGGTATTTAACCCGGCTCCGGTGACCTGATTTTTATAAAAAAGTTGTAAACCTCAACCTTAAGCATGGCTCCGGCCATGCTTTTTTTATTGTAATAAACCGCAATGACTATTGGCCTTGATTATCCAGCGCGTATTTATACAGCGCATTTTTCTTCACGCCGTGGATTTCCGCGGCCAGCGCGGCGGCCTTTTTCAGCGGCAACTCCGCTTGCAGCAACGCCAGCGTGCGCAGCGCATCGGCGGGAAGTTCGTCTTCCTGTGCTTTATGGCCTTCCACAATTAATACCATTTCGCCTTTGCGACGGTTTTCGTCTTCTTTGACCCACGCCAGCAACTCACCAACCGGCAAGCCTTGAATGGTTTCCCAGGTTTTGGTCAGTTCACGCGCCAGCACCACATAACGGGATTCGCCCCAGACGGCGACCATATCTTCCAGGCTTTCCAACAAACGATGGGTCGATTCATAAAAAATCAGCGTACGGCTTTCTGTTTCCAGCCCTTTTAACGTATCGCGGCGGCCTTTTGATTTGGCTGGCAGAAAACCTTCATAGCAGAAACGGTCCGAGGGCAGCCCCGCCGCACTCAGTGCCGCAATAGCCGCACAGGGCCCCGGCAGAGGAACAACGCGAATACCGGCTTCCCGGCAGGTACGCACCAGGTGATAGCCCGGATCGTTAATCAGCGGCGTACCAGCATCTGACACCAACGCGATATTCTGCCCCTCTCTCAGTTTCGCCACCAGCGTGTCGGCTTTTTGTTGCTCATTGTGATCGTGCAGCGCAAACAAACGGGCGTTAATGGCGAAGTGCTGGAGCAATAAACCGGTGTGACGTGTGTCCTCAGCAGCAATTAAATCAACGGTTTGCAACACAGTCAGCGCACGTTGAGTAATATCAGCCAAATTCCCGATGGGAGTAGGTACAATATAGAGCTGACCCTGAGAATTCTCCGCCGATTCGTGTTGTTTCATTGTTTCATCCGTATTGCCGATTTAATATTGAGCATTGCGTAAAAAATATCACTGGATACAGTATGCTACCGTCAACATTTCTACGTTCGAAAGCCACACGCTGCCTGCCTGTGGTGCTGGCCGCCCTGCTGTTTGCTGGCTGTGGCACCCGGTCTGGTGACCAGAGCGCCGCGCATATGCAAGGGGCAGCGCAGGCTAATTCTGCTTTTTACCTGCAGCAGATGCAGCAAAGCACAGATGATAGCAAGACCAACTGGCAATTACTCGCCATTCGTGCACTGCTGAAAGAGGGGAGAACCCAGCAGGCAAGCGAGCTGTTTGGCAAGCTACCGCAGGATCTGAACGATACCCAGCGTAAAGAGTACAGCCTGCTCTCTGCAGAGCTGAAACTCGCGCAGCGGGATTTTGCCGGTGCGCTGGCGTTACTGAATAAAATCGATCCTGCCGACCTTGAGCAGCAGCAACAGGCCCGCTACTGGCAGATCGGCATCACCGCCTCTCAGGGTAAACCGTCGCTGACACTGCTGCGCGCATTGATTGCCCAGGAGCCGCTGTTAACCACCCCGGAAGAAAAACAGAAAAATATCGACGCCACCTGGCAGGCGCTGTCATCTTTTAATCAGGATCAGGCAAAGGCTTTTGTGATCAACGCCGATGAAGTCACCCTGCAAGGCTGGCTTGATCTGCAACGCGTGTGGATCGACAACCGTAACGATCCGAATATGTTGAAAGCCGGTATCACCGACTGGCAGACTCGTTATCCGCAAAACCCGGGGGCGAAAACCCTGCCGAGCCAGCTATCGAATCTGCAAAATTTTAAACCCGCATCTGCCAACAGAATCGCCCTGCTGCTGCCATTAAATGGCCAGGCCGCAGTCTTTGGCCGGGCTATTCAGCAAGGTTTTGAAGCCGCGAAAAACGGAGTGTCTGCGGTGTCCGGCCCGGCAGTACCGCAACAGGTGGCTCAGGCGGCAACCAGCCCGGTAGTGAGTCCATCACAAACCAGCGTCAGCGATCTGACCGACGCCTCTGCGCAGCAAGACGCTGTCGCGCCAGATGCGCAACAAGCTGTAGCGCCGGACAGCGCGGCGCAAACCGCAACAGCTCCTGCTACCGCAGAAACCACACCGGCGACCGAGACGGCGCAACCCGCAGATGCCAATGCAACGCAGCCCGTAGCCACGCCTGCTGTGGCAGCAACACCAGCCAACCCTGGCGTAGAACTGAAAATTTATGACACCAGCGCGCAGCCGATGGATCAGGTGCTCAATCAGGTGCAGCAGGATGGTGCCAGCATCGTGGTAGGTCCGCTGTTGAAAAACAACGTTGAAGAGCTGATGCGCAGCCACACCACACTGAACGTGCTGGCGCTCAACCAGCCGGAAAACGTCGAGAACCGCGCCAACATCTGCTACTTCGCCCTCTCTCCGGAAGATGAAGCCCGCGATGCCGCACGCCATATCCACGAGCAGGGCCGCCATGCGCCGTTATTGCTGATCCCACGTAGCGCGCTGGGCGATCGCATCAGCAACGCCTTTGCTCAGGAGTGGCAAAAACTGGGTGGCGGCGTCGTACTGGCACAAAAATTTGGCTCTACCGCTGAGCTGCGTATGGGGATTAACAGCGGTTCCGGCATTGCGATGACCGGCAGCCCGGTGCTCTCCAGCCTGCCGAAACAGCAGGGCGTGACCATTGGTGGGCTGAACATTCCTGCGCCGCCGACCGATGCGCAAATCAGCGGCAGTGGCAATATTGACGCGGCGTATATCGTGGCGACACAGGATGAAATTGCGCTGATCAAACCGATGATCACCATGCGTACCGGCAGTCAGAGCGGCGTGATGCTGTATGCCAGTTCCCGCAGTGCACAAGGCGGCGCAGGCCCGGATTTCCGCCTTGAAATGGAAGGATTGCAGTTTAACGATATCCCAATGCTCGCGGGTGCTAACCCCTCGCTGATGCAGCAGGCGCTGAAAAGCGTGAACAATGACTATTCACTGGCGCGTTTGTATGCAATGGGCGTCGATGCCTGGTCGCTGGCGAATAACTTCTCGCAAATGCGCCAGGTGCCAGGGTTCGAACTCAATGGCAATACTGGCGATTTGACCGCCACTCAGGATTGCGTGATCAACAGGAAGTTGTCATGGCTCAAATACCAGCAGGGGCAAATCGTCCCGGCGAGTTAAATCGTAAACAGACCGGCGACGCGTGGGAAGCCAAAGCGCGTTGCTGGCTGGAAAGCAAAGGACTGCAGTTTATCGCCGCCAATGCGCGCGAGCGCGGCGGCGAGATTGATTTGATAATGCGGCACAATCACACCACCGTATTTATCGAGGTACGTTATCGCAGGTCAGGCCGTTTCGGTGGCGCATTGAGTAGCGTCACCCGGGCGAAGCAAGTGAAACTGCTGCATACCGCCCGTTTGTGGCTCGCCCGGCACAATGGGAGTTTTGATACTGTGGATTGCCGGTTTGATGTGATAGCCTTCACCGGAAATGAGGTTGAGTGGATACAAAACGCCTTTAACGACCACTCATAATTGCTGAATGATAGGGATTACCGTGCTCGAACGAATTAAAGTCTGCTTTACGGAAAGCATTCAAACGCAAATTGCGGCGGCGGAAGCGTTGCCTGACGCCATTTCCCGCGCCGCCATGACAATGGTCCACTCCCTGCTTAACGGCAACAAAATCCTCTGTTGTGGCAATGGCACGTCTGCCGCCAACGCACAGCATTTTGCTGCCAGCATGATCAACCGTTTTGAAACAGAACGTCCCAGTTTACCTGCCATTGCACTTAATACCGATAATGTGGTCTTAACGGCAATAGCAAACGATCGTCTGCATGATGAGATTTACGCTAAGCAGGTTCGGGCGCTCGGTCATACCGGCGATATTCTGCTCGCTATCTCTACGCGGGGTAACAGTCGCGATATCGTGAAGGCCGTGGAAGCGGCGGTAACACGCGATATGTCAATTATCGCGTTGACGGGCTATGACGGTGGCGAGCTGGCGGGTCTGCTGGGGCCGCAGGATGTCGAAATTCGTATTCCTTCCCACCGCAGCGCGCGCATTCAGGAGATGCACATGCTGACGGTTAATTGCTTATGCGATCTGATTGATAACACGCTTTTTCCTCACCAGGATGATTAAGGAGTACACATGAAGGCATTTACGCCCCTCGCAGTCCTTATTTCCGCGCTGCTGTTACAAGGTTGTGTTGGCGCTGTGGTGGTAGGTTCCGCAGCCGTGGGCACCAAAGCCGCGACGGATCCGCGTACCGTGGGCACCCAGGTAGACGACAGTACACTGGAACTGCGCGTGAATAGTGCGCTGTCGAAAGACGAACAGATTAAGAAAGAAGCGCGTGTTAACGTCACTGCCTATCAAGGGAAAGTGTTGCTGACAGGCCAGGCGCCAAATACCGATCTCTCTTCCCGGGCAAAACAGATTGCCGTGGGCGTTGACGGTGCCACCGAAGTCTTTAACGAGATCCGCCAGGGTCAGCCCATTGGTCTGGGCACCGCCTCTTCCGATACCTGGATCACCACCAAGGTGCGCTCTCAACTCTTAAGCAGCGATCAGGTGAAATCGTCTAACGTGAAAGTCACCACGGAAAACGGCGAGGTGTTCCTGATGGGCCTGGTGACCGACCGTGAAGGCAAAGCCGCAGCGGACATCGCCAGCCGCGTCAGTGGTGTTAAACACGTCACCACCGCGTTTACCTTTATCAAGTAACAAAAAAACCCGGCATCGCCGGGTTTTCTTTTTCTTTGTCTGTCATCAGAACAGGGCAATCGTTCCGGTGATCATCCCACACAGCGCCACCAGGCCCGCCGTCATCCATAAGGCTTTCGCCGGGAATGATTTACGCAGCATGATAAGCGACGGCAAGCTCACCGCCGGTAACGTAATCAACAAGGCCAGCGCAGGTGCCATGCCCATACCGGCCAGCATCATGGTCTGAACAATCGGGATTTCCGCGGCTGTTGGAATGACAAACAAGCAGCCGACAACCGCCATCACGATCACCCACAGCAACGTGTTGTCGATAGCGCCATCTGCATGCGGGAACAACCTGACGCGCGCTGCGCCCAGCACCAGTACAGCCAGAATATAAACAGGAATGGTGCTCCAGAAAAGCTGCCACAGCGCTTTCCCCCAACGTGCCATAAAGCTGCCCTGCGGCTCCGGCAGCGTGATATCCACGGCGTCCGCCTGCTGCGAGTTCTCTTTCACCAACGCCTGCACCAGCATCGCCACGCCAAGGACAGTCACCAGCCCCGCCACAAGGCGAATAGCGGCAAAATGCCAGCCGAGCACAAACCCCATGAACACCAGCGTAGCCGGATTCAGCAGCGGGTTACCCATCCAGAATGCCAGTGCGCCGCCCATCGATACACGCTGGCGGCGCATACCAGCGGCAACCGGCGCAGCACAGCAGGAGCACATCATGCCAGGTAAGGCGAACAGCGTGCCAAAGAGCGTACCGCTAAAGCGTTTTTGCCCCAGCGTCCGCAGCAACCAGTCACGCGGGATCAACACCTGAATTAACGATCCCAGCAGCACGCCCAATACGGCAGCTTTCCAGACGGCAAGGAAATAGACCATTGCGTAATCCCATGCCGCTTTAAACGGACTGGCATCGGCCTGTGCGAGAATAGATTTACCAATACTGTGTGTTTCTGCAGCAGTGAAGGCTTTGCCGTAATAAGGCTGCCATTTCACATACCAAAGACCAACAATAACAACAAGAAAGAACAACGCGGGTTTCCACCACTGAAAGCGGGCTGCCGCCTGAGATGAAGACTGACCAGTCATAACAATCCCCGGGGATAAAGTGATTTGAGCCTGCGAATAGTACGCCGGAAATACTATTTTGCAAACATACGCTCAGCGGCGATTGCGCTAAGCTGCGCCGACCTGATGATCTGCACCCCACGATTATCTGGCGAAAATGCCAGCGTCAGTAATGCCAGCGCGACATCCTGCGCACGAATTGACTTCCAGTTGCCCGGTAGAAAACGAAAAAGCGGTGCCAGCAACGACTCATTAACACGTGTCTTCTGGCGATCCCCCAGCAGCATAGACGGGCGGGCAATAGTCAATGAAGGCCACTCCTGCGCGATTAACGCATTCTCCATTTCGCCTTTTACCCGGTTATAAAAAAAGGGGGAACGTGCATTGGCTCCCATGGCACTGACCACCAGCATCTGTTTCGCGCCCAGTCGCAAACCGGCGATCGCCGTGTCCACCACCAGCGTGAAATCCGCATGGATGAATGCCTCTTTACTGCCCGCTTCGCGCCGCGTGGTGCCAAGGCAGCAAAACACCGTGTCCACGGGTTCCGTCACCTGCGCCAGCGCGTCGGTTAATTGCGGATCGTGGGGATTGAACACGCCTGCGACGTCATCCAACGGGCGCCTGGTCGGTGCGGCAATGGCGGTGATGCGCGGCTCATTAATCAGTAGCCGCAGCAAATGCCCACCCACCAGACCGGTCGCCCCGGTCAGTAATATACGTTGCATCTCTCCCCCCTTTGCAGATGAATCTGTCTTGCAATACTCGCCCGCTGAACCAGGCTTACTGTTCTGGTGAATTATCAGTATGAATAATTCGCCTCTCTGAAGCCAAAACAACGGAGGAATTATGAGCAAGAAAATTGCTGTCTTGATCACCGACGAGTTTGAAGATTCAGAATTCACGTCGCCGGCGCAGGAATTTCGTAAAGCCGGACATGAAGTTATCACCATTGAGAAACAAGCCGGGAAAACCGTGCACGGTAAAAAAGGCGAAGCCGATGTGGTTATCGATAAAGCCATTGATGACGTTCGCCCGGCGGATTTTGATGCGCTGTTACTACCGGGCGGGCATTCGCCGGATTACCTGCGCGGGGACGATCGCTTTGTAACCTTTACGCGGGACTTTATCAGCGCCGGTAAACCTGTTTTCGCCATTTGCCATGGCCCACAGCTGCTGATCAGCGCAGATGTGGTGAGAGGGCGTAAGCTGACGGCAGTGAAACCCATCGTTGTGGATGTGAAAAATGCCGGGGGCGAATTTTATGACCAGGAGGTGGTGATCGATAATGATCAACTGGTCACCAGCCGAACCCCCGATGATTTGCCGGCCTTCAACCGCGAGGCACTGCGTTTACTGGGCGCCTGATTCACGGACCCAGTGAAGCTTTTTGCCAAACCCCAGCGTGTTGTCGGTGAATTTCACCTCGTTGAGGCGAATTTCCCACATCGGGGCTGACAACATGCGGGCTACCGGAAAGCGACGGTTGTACTGCGCACGCGGCGCCGCGCTTTCCTCTTCATCCAGCCGACGGATCTCCCCGGCAAACTGAACACCACGGATTAACGCCACGGTTTTCGGTTGACCGTTTACCGTACCGGCGACCTGCGCTTTCAGGCCAGTCATTTGCCCATGGCGCGTCTGGTCTTCACTCAGGACATAAAACGCCACGGCGTGCGGATCATAGAAATAAAATGCATTGGCGCACCATAACTCTCCCCTGTTCGCCACGCACCAGGTCACCACATGCTGTTTTGCCAGCCAGCGATTAATGGCCGCAAGAGTCTCCATATTTGCCCTTCCTCGTGTTATTTTTCCGTTCACATTAACATAATGAATACTGCCATGACGCCCTGGTTTCTCTATCTTATTCGTACGCCAGACAATACCCTCTACACCGGCATTACGACCGATGTCGCACGTCGCTTTACGCAGCATCAAAACGGAAAAGGGGCAAAAGCGTTACGGGGAAAAGGTGCCCTGCAGCTGGTCTTTTCAGCACAAGTGGGGGACAAATCGATCGCGCTGCGGCTGGAATACCGAATCAAGCAATTGAACAAGCGCCAGAAAGAGCGCCTCGTCGCCGGGGATGGCTCATTCGAAGCGCTGCGAGAGAGTTTGCTATCGTCTGCAGTTACAGGCGATTAAAGTGCTCTGAATACTCAACCAGACCGCGAACACCGTGTAAGGCATCGTCGGCCAGGCGGTGCACCAAAAACGCAGATTCGGTGTCCGGCCAACGGCAATGCAGGCCGTGCTGCGCCGCGTTTTCAAAACCGAGACGGCTGTAGAAAGCTGGATCGCCCAGTGTCACAGCCGCCGCATAGCCAAATTCATTCAGCGAATCCAGCCCTTCGTACACCAGCTGCCGCGCAATACCCTGACCGCGGTACTGCTCGTCCACCGCCAGCGGTGCAAGCCCGACCCATTGCAGTTCCTCGCCCTCAACCGTGACCGGGCTGAATGCAACATAGCCAATCACTTGCCCTTCATCATCGGTTGCGACAAATCCCAGCGTGATCAAACCGTCTTCGCGCAGGTCGTGCACCAGCCGGGCTTCGCCCTCACCGCCAAAGCTGCGCCGGAGCAACGCGTCGATACCCGGCGCATCAATGGGAATTTCAACTCTAATCAGCATGGCTCACCTACAGAAGGTTGTGTCGTTGCAGGCGGCGCTTGCAGGCCAGCCTCAACAAATTCCGCCAACTGCAACAGCATCACCCGCAGGGGTTTTGGCATCTGCTCCAGTTCAATGGCGTCCATCAAATTCTTGACGTAAAGCCCAAGCTCCGTATCCCCTTCAATGACCAGTCGGCGCTGGAAGAAGAGTGTATCCGGATCCTGTTTGCGTGCGGCTATCATCAGCAAATCACTGGCATCTGCGCTGAAGCTCACATCGGCGTCCGCCGATTCGCGCACGATCAACCGCCCGTCCTCCACAGAGGTATACCACGTCAGGCCAATATCACGAACCTGAATACTTAACCAGCGGCCTTCCAGAAACTCAAGCTCTCCGTCCGCCAGAGCCTGTTGGAACTGCCAGCGCAGCACCTGCTCCAGGACCTGGCGCTTGATGGCGAAAGGCGTCAGCTTAACCGGCACACTCAGTAACGACGGACCAAAGTGAACAAGATGTGAACGCAATTTTTCCAACACGAGCTTTACTCCCTGAAATGATAATGACTGCTATTTTGCCACATCAATGAAATGACATAGCGGCGCAAATCAACAATTCCACAATAAATCGGCCCCGATTATTGGTATTGCCAATACACATTTAACTGCCTCAAATCAAGAATTGTCGCAGACAGGTTAACTAAAATCCCAGTTCGTTAACAATTAGCGCCCCCAGGGGTACGACCTGGCCACTGCGCCCCCGATTGCAGGATACACTATGGAGTTGCTCTGCCCTGCCGGAAACCTTCCGGCATTGAAGGCGGCCATCGAAAACGGCGCCGACGCTGTCTATATCGGCCTGAAAGATGACACCAACGCCCGCCATTTTGCCGGACTCAATTTTACGGAGAAAAAACTCCAGGAGGCGGTCAGTTTTGTGCATCAGCACCGCCGCAAGCTGCATATTGCCATCAACACCTTTGCGCATCCGGATGGCTACTCGCGCTGGGAGCGTGCGGTGGATATGGCAGCGCAAATTGGCGCCGATGCGTTGATCCTGGCGGATCTGGCGATGCTGGAGTATGCCGCCGAGCGTTATCCGCACATTGAACGCCATGTTTCCGTGCAGGCTTCTGCGACCAATGAAGAGGCTATTCGCTTTTATCACCGCCACTTTGATGTTGCCCGCGTCGTGCTGCCGCGTGTGTTATCTATCCACCAGGTTAAACAACTGGCTCGCGTGACTCCCGTGCCGCTGGAAGTGTTCGCTTTTGGCAGCCTGTGCATTATGGCGGAAGGACGCTGCTACCTCTCCTCTTATCTGACGGGTGAATCGCCGAATACCGTGGGCGCATGCTCCCCGGCGCGCTTTGTCCGTTGGCAGCAAACCCCGCAGGGGCTGGAATCACGCCTCAACGAGGTACTGATTGATCGTTATCAGGATGGCGAAAACGCGGGTTACCCGACCCTGTGCAAAGGGCGTTATCTGGTGGATGGCGAGCGCTACCACGCGCTGGAAGAGCCCACCAGCCTGAACACGCTGGAGCTTCTGCCGGAGCTGCTGGCGGCGAACATCGCATCGGTCAAAATCGAAGGGCGTCAGCGTAGCCCGGCCTATGTGAGCCAGGTGGCAAAAGTGTGGCGTCAGGCAATTGATCGCTGTATGGCTTCCCCGCAACATTTCGTGCCGCAGCCCACGTGGATGGACACGCTGGGAGCAATGTCTGAAGGTACACAAACCACCCTTGGCGCGTACCACCGTAAATGGCAGTAGGTAGAACATGAAATATTCATTAGGACCGGTGCTTTACTACTGGTCAAAAGAGACGCTGGAAGACTTTTATCACCAGGCAGCGAATAGCACTGCCGATGTGATCTATCTTGGCGAAGCCGTCTGCAGCAAGCGCCGCGCCACCAAGGTCGGCGACTGGCTGGATATGGCGAAGGCGCTGGCGACCAGCGGCAAACAAGTGGTGCTTTCCACCCTTGCGCTAGTGCAAGCGTCATCCGAGCTGAACGAACTCAAACGCTATGTCGATAACGGCGAATTCCTGCTGGAAGCCAGCGATTTGGGCGTGGTGAATATGTGCGCTGACCGCAAGCTGCCGTTTGTCGCCGGGCATGCGCTCAACTGCTATAACGCCGTGACGTTACGCTTGTTGCTGAAGCAAGGCATGGTGCGCTGGTGCATGCCGGTGGAGCTTTCCCGCGACTGGCTGATTAATCTGCTCGATCAGTGCGATGCGCTGGGCATTCGTCAACAATTTGAAGTGGAAGTGCTCAGCTACGGTCATTTGCCGCTGGCCTACTCCGCGCGCTGCTTTACGGCGCGTTCAGAAGACCGCCCCAAAGATGAATGCGAAACCTGCTGTATTAAATACCCGAACGGACGCAGCATGCTGTCGCAGGAGAATCAGCAAGTGTTTGTGCTCAATGGCATCCAGACCATGAGCGGCTATGTCTACAATCTCGGTAATGAACTGACATCAATGAACGGGATTGTGGATATGGTGCGCCTGTCACCGATGGGTAATGACACGTTTGCCATGCTCGATGCGTTTCGTCGCAATGAAACCGGCGCAGCGCCACTGCCGCTGGCGTCAAACAGCGACTGTAACGGCTACTGGCGCAGGCTACCGGGTCTGGCACTGCAACAGTAAAAAAGCTCAAGTTGTTAACAGCAATCAGCAAAGGTTAATGCACTATATAAAGTTGCAGCTTTTCTGGCCGGGCGCGGCACATCGCGCCAGGCTGGAAGAAGACCTTCAATCTGATGACGATGCTGTAGCAAAGTGAGTTTTTATGGCTGATAAAACCCTTCCTTTTTCGGTGCTCGATCTGGCGCCGATCCCGCAACACTCCAGCGCTCGTGAGGCGTTTACGCACTCACTGGATCTGGCAAAACTCGCCGAAAAGCGCGGTTATCACCGTTACTGGCTGGCGGAGCACCACAATATGACCGGTATCGCCAGCGCGGCGACATCGGTGCTGATCGGCTATCTGGCGGCGAATACGCAAACCCTGCATCTGGGCTCCGGCGGCGTTATGCTCCCTAATCATTCACCACTGGTGATCGCGGAACAGTTCGGCACGCTGAATACGCTTTATCCTGGCCGTATTGATCTTGGGCTGGGTCGTGCGCCTGGCAGCGATCAGCGCACAATGATGGCGCTGCGTCGCCATATGAGCGGCGATATTGATAACTTCCCGCGTGATGTGGCGGAACTGGTGGACTGGTTTGATGCCCGCGATCCGAACCCACACGTGCGCCCGGTTCCGGGCTATGGTGAGAAGATCCCGGTCTGGCTACTGGGCTCCAGCCTGTATAGCGCACAACTGGCTGCACAGCTTGGTCTGCCGTTTGCGTTTGCCTCGCATTTTGCGCCGGATATGCTGTTCCAGGCGCTGCATCTCTACCGCTCCAATTTCAAACCTTCTGAGCGACTGGAAAAACCGTACGCGATGGTGTGCATCAATATTGTCGCCGCCGACAGCAACCGCGATGCGGAATTCCTGTTTACCTCCATGCAGCAGGCCTTTGTGAAACTGCGCCGTGGCGAAAGTGCGCAACTGCCGCCGCCTATCGAGAGTATGGATCAATTCTGGTCGCCAGCAGAGCAATACGGCGTGCAGCAAGCATTAAGTATGTCACTGGTGGGCGATAAGGCGAAGGTACGCCACGGTCTGGAATCCATTTTGCGGGAAACGGACGCGGACGAAATTATGGTTAATGGGCAGATTTTTGATCACCAGGCGCGGCTGCACTCTTTCGAGCTGGCCATGCAGGTGAAAGAAGAGCTTCTGGGTTAGCGTTTCACCGGGTGGCGCAGGCCAGAAGCCGCGCCGCCCTGCTTTATGCTACTGATAAACCGGCAACAGATTAAAGCTGGAAAGCAGATGTACCACCGCGTTGCCCGCGCCAAACAACAGGATTAATACAATCATCGGCTTACCGCCCCACACGCGGAAAATCGGGCTGCCAAAGCGTTTACGGGATGCATTTGCCAGCAAGGCCGGCACAATGGCCGCCCAGATGGTCGCGGCCAGCCCCGCATATCCAATGGCGTATAAAAAACCATTCGGCCAGAGCACACCGCCAATGATCGGTGGCGTGAATGTCAGCAGTGCGGTTTTAAAACGCCCTAACGGGGAGTCATCAACGTTGAACAAATCCGCCAGATAGTCAAACAGCCCCAGCGTGACACCGAGGAAAGAACTGGCGACGGCAAAATTCGAGAAAATCACCAGCAGCAGATCCAGACTGCGGCTATTCAGCACACCGCTCAATGCCTGCACCAACACATCAATATTACCGCCCTTCGCCGCGATATCGATAAACGCCGGGCGTGGAATATTGCCCATGGTTACCAGCAACCAGATAACGTACAGCCCCAACGCCAGCAGCGTTCCGTAGACGAGGCAACGGATGATGGTGCGCGGATCCTTACCGTAGTACTTCATCAGGCTTGGTACATTGCCGTGATAACCGAATGAGGCCAGACAGAAAGGCAGGGTCATCAATAAGTAGGGCGTATAGGAGGTGTCACTTTGCGCCACATTCAACAGCGTGGCGGGCTGCACATGCCCGAGCAAGCTGCCGAAAGTCAGAAAGAACGTGATCACTTTCGCACCCAACACAATCGCGGTCATTCGGCTGACTGCATGGGTTGAGAGCCAGACGATAAATGCCACTCCCAGTGCAAAGCAGAATCCCGCCAGCCGCGCCGGAACATTCAGCGATAGCTCTGAGAAGGTGTGGTGCAGAATAGAACCACTTGCCGAAATATAGGCGTAGGTCAAGATATAAAGCACAAAAGCAATGGACACACCATTCACCAGGTTCCAGCCTTTACCCAGCAGATCTTTGGTGATCGTGTCAAAGCTCGCACCGCTGCGATAGTTCAGGTTCGCTTCGAGTATCATCAACCCGGAGTGCAACATGCAAAACCAGGTAAAAACGAGCGCCAGAAGCGACCAGAAGAACCACGCGCCGGACATCACCACTGGCAGCGAAAACATGCCTGCGCCAATGATCGTACCGCCGATGATCACGACCCCGCCGAACAGCGAAGGGGAAGCCTGTGTGGTTGTCAGTGTCGACATCTGAAAAATTCTCCTGTGGTGATGCAATGCCGGAAATGGAACCGCTGCATTGTACCAGTACAGGAGTACATTACAGATAAAAAAAGCCCCAATCATTTCGACCGGGGCTGTATCTTTTTCTTTACGACCTGTAACGCAGAAGAATCAGTGTTAATTACGCATCGTTACGACGACGTGGAGCGCTGTCATCACGATCGCGGCGCGGTGCACGACGTTCGCCACCGAAACCACGGCCTTCCTGACGCTCACCGCTGAAACGGCGACCTTCACCACCGCGACCGCCTTCACGACGCTCGCCACCGAAACCACCGCCACGACGCTCACCACCACCGCGACGTTCGCTACGTTCACGCGGCTGCGCATCGCCCAGCAGTTGCATATTCATCGGCTTGTTCAGAATACGCGTGCGGGTAAAGTGCTGAAGCACTTCGCCCGGCATGCCTTTCGGCAGCTCGATAGTGGAGTGGGTGCCAAACAGTTTGATGTTACCGATGTAGCGGCTGCTGATGTCGCCTTCGTTAGCGATAGCGCCAACGATATGACGAACTTCAACACCGTCATCACGGCCCACTTCAATGCGGTACAGTTCCATTTCACCAACATCACGACGCTCACGACGCGGACGATCTTCACCACCACGTTCCGGACGGTCGCCACGCGGGCCACGATCGCCACGGCGTTCGAAACGGTCATCACGCTCACGGAATTCGCGACGCGGACGCATCGGCGCATCCGGCGGCAGAATCAGCGGACGTTCGCCCTGCGCCATTTTCAGCAGTGCAGCGGCCAGCGTTTCGATATCCATCTCTTCTTCAGAAGAAGGCTGGATTTTCGCCAGCAGCGCACGGTACTGGTCCAGATCGCTGCTTTCCAGTTGCTGCTGTACTTTTGCGGCAAATTTTTCCAAACGGCGTTTACCCAGCAGTTCTGCGTTCGGCAGCTCTACTTCCGGAATGGTCAGCTTCATCGTACGTTCGATATTGCGCAGCAGGCGGCGTTCGCGGTTCTCAACGAACAGCAGCGCGCGACCAGCACGACCCGCACGACCGGTACGGCCAATACGGTGAACGTAGGATTCAGAATCCATCGGGATGTCATAGTTGACAACCAGGCTGATGCGTTCAACATCCAGACCACGCGCCGCAACGTCGGTCGCAATCAGGATATCGAGACGACCATCTTTCAGGCGTTCCAGCGTCTGCTCACGCAGCGCCTGGTTCATGTCACCGTTCAGCGCGGCGCTGTTATAGCCGTTACGCTCCAGCGCTTCCGCCACTTCCAGCGTTGCGTTTTTGGTACGCACGAAAATGATCGCCGCATCAAAATCTTCCGCTTCCAGGAAGCGAACCAACGCTTCATTTTTACGCATGCCATACACCGTCCAGTAGCTCTGGCTGATGTCCGGGCGCGTGGTAACGCTGGACTGAATGCGCACTTCCTGCGGCTCTTTCATAAAGCGGCGGGTGATGCGACGGATAGCTTCCGGCATGGTTGCAGAGAACAGCGCGGTCTGATGACCTTCCGGGATCTGCGCCATGATGGTTTCTACGTCTTCGATAAAGCCCATACGCAGCATTTCGTCGGCTTCATCCAGTACCAGACCGCTCAGTTTAGAGAGATCCAGCGTACCGCGTTTCAGGTGATCCAACAGACGACCCGGCGTACCGACGACGATCTGCGGCCCCTGACGCAGGGCGCGTAATTGCACGTCATAACGCTGGCCGCCATACAGAGCAACCACGTTTACACCGCGCATATGTTTAGAGAAATCGGTCATCGCTTCAGCGACCTGAACCGCCAGTTCGCGGGTCGGAGCGAGCACGAGGATCTGCGGCGCACGCAGGTCCGGATCGATGTTGTTAAGCAGTGGCAGGGAAAACGCTGCGGTTTTACCACTACCAGTCTGGGCCATACCCAGCACGTCACGACCAGAAAGCAGGTGCGGAATGCACTCAGCCTGGATCGGAGATGGTTTTTCGTAACCGAGATCGTTAAGGGCTTCAAGGATAGGAGCCTTCAGGCCCAGATCTGCAAAAGTGGTTTCGAATTCAGCCATGTAGTACAAGTGCCTCTATGTCATTGGCGGCCAGTCTACATAACTCATCGTGAAAAAAATTAGCAATTTTCATTGAAAAGTGTGAACCGGCTCAAAGTAGGTTAATTAACGAACAATAAAGCCCTCACCCGTGAAGGTGATGGCAATCAAAAGAGATTACGGGCTGATGTGTTCGTCAGCTATTGCTGGTCCGATTCTGCCAGGTCGTCGTGCTCCTGGCCCAAGAGCGCTAATTCCAACAATGCGTAACGGTGCTCAACAAAGTTATGTACGTTGTTAGCAACCGCCAGTTTGAACAGTGCCGTGGCGCTGTCCTTATCCCCCAGACTTAGGTAGTACTTACCTAAATAGAAGTTGGTTTCACTGAGATGCTCAGCGAGCGAGGTGTTATCCGTTGCGTCTGCCTTCAGGCGATCCATTAGCGTTGCTTCGCTAATGTCGCCGAGGTAGAACTCGACAATGTTCCATCCCCACTGTTCCTGGTCCGATTTTTCGAAGCGCTGTTTCAGTGCTTCTTTAGCCTGCTTCTCATCGAGCTTCCGCTCAACGATGTAAAGCCACAGACTGCGGAAAGGATCATTAGGATCGTCTTGATAAAACGCCAGCAGATCATCTTGCGCTAACTTATCACGACCGCCGTAATGCAAGGCGATACCGCGATTCAAGTGCGCGTAGTTGTAAGTTGGATCAAGCTCAAGTACAGAATCAAACGCTTCATAGGCAGCATCAAAATTGCCTGCCTGCGTTAAATAAATGCCTAAGTAATTGAATACTTCAGGCATATCGGGTCTGATCGCCAGCGCTTGTGAAAAATCATTCCGCGCCAAAGCTCTCAAACCGAGGCTATCATACAATACTCCGCGCTCATATAAAAGCTGTGCGCGTTCGTCATCGGTTAAAGCCCGACTGGCAAGAATTTGTTCCATGCGTGCCAGAATCACTTCTTGCTGCAAAGTCGGTTGCAATGGCACCGCGAGGACTTCGCTCTTACGCCAGGCAGAGTTGCTGCATCCTGCCAGCGTTAAAGCTGTCGCAACGAAACACCAGCGCAAAAAAGGCTTCATTTCCCACTCCCGAAGACAACTATTGGATGAACGTCCTGTCCCCCGGCTGCAAACATGGCGTCCTGCCTGCTAATACGCCCTCCGCATAGGCGGAGGGCAAAGGCAACCTTACTCGCCCTGCTCTGCCTGCGGCGCTTCTGCCGCTTCAGCAGGCTGAGTTTGCTCAGTTGCTTCTTTAATGCTCAGACGGATACGGCCCTGGCGATCAACTTCCAGAACTTTCACCGGCACTTCCTGGCCCATCTGCAGATAGTCGGTCACTTTCTCAACACGCTTGTCAGCGATCTGAGAAATATGCACCAGACCTTCTTTACCGCCGCCGATGGCAACAAACGCGCCAAAGTCAACGATACGGGTCACTTTACCGTTATAGATGCGGCCCACTTCGATCTCAGCGGTGATCTCTTCGATACGACGGATAGCATGTTTTGCTTTATCGCCGTCGGTTGCCGCAATTTTCACGGTACCGTCATCTTCGATTTCAATGGTTGTGCCGGTTTCTTCGGTCAGCGCGCGGATCACGGAGCCGCCTTTACCGATCACGTCTTTGATCTTGTCCGGATTGATCTTGATGGTATGGATACGCGGTGCGAATTCAGAAATATCGCCGCGTGGCGCGTTAATCGCCTGCTCCATCACGCCCAAAATATGCAAACGTGCGCCTTTCGCCTGATTCAGCGCAACCTGCATGATCTCTTTGGTGATACCTTCAATTTTGATATCCATCTGCAGCGCAGAGATACCGTCGCGGGAACCCGCAACTTTGAAGTCCATATCGCCCAGGTGGTCTTCATCGCCCAGGATATCAGACAGAACAACAAAGTTGTCGCCTTCTTTCACCAGACCCATTGCGATACCAGCTACGGCCGCTTTCACCGGCACGCCAGCGTCCATCAGCGCCAGAGATGCGCCGCACACAGATGCCATGGAGGAAGAACCGTTAGATTCGGTGATTTCAGAAACCACGCGCACGGTGTACGGGAATTTTTCTGCATCCGGCATGACTGCCAATACGCCGCGTTTCGCCAGACGACCGTGACCAATTTCACGACGTTTCGGCGAACCCACCATCCCGGTTTCGCCTACGGAGTACGGAGGGAAGTTGTAATGGAACAGGAAGGAATCAGTACGCTCGCCCATCAGTTCATCAATGATCTGTGCATCACGTGCGGTACCCAGCGTTGCGGTCACTAGCGCCTGCGTTTCACCACGGGTGAACAGTGCTGAACCGTGAGTACGCGGCAGTACGCCAGTGCGAACGTCCAGACCACGGATCATATCTTTTTCGCGACCATCGATACGCGGTTCGCCAGCCAGTACGCGGCTACGCACAACCTTTTTCTCGATAGCGTGCAGGATTTCACCCAGCTCGTTAGCATCCAGCGTTTCGTCTTCAGCAACCAGCGTCGCGATAGTTTCAGATTTGATCACATCAACCTGAGCATAACGCTCTTGTTTGTCAGTGATGCGGTAAGCATCGCTCAGACGAGATTCCGCCAGCGCAGCAACACGCGCATTTAACGCTTCGTTTACTGCTTCCGGCTGCCAATCCCAGCGCGGTTTGCCAGCTTCTTTCACCAGCTCGTTGATGTTCTGGATAACAACCTGCTGCTGGTCGTGGCCAAATACCACTGCGCCCAGCATCTGGTCTTCGCTCAGCAGTTCTGCTTCGGATTCAACCATCAGAACCGCGGCTTCAGTACCGGCAACGACCAGATCCAGCTTACTTGCTTTCAACTCTTCCTGAGTCGGGTTGAGCACGTACTGGTCGTTGATATAACCAACGCGAGCCGCACCGATTGGGCCGTTAAACGGGATACCAGACAGAGACAGCGCAGCAGAAGCACCGATCATCGATACGATGTCCGGGTTAACCTGCGGGTTAACGGAAACAACAGTAGCAATAACCTGAACTTCGTTAACGAAACCTTCCGGGAACAGCGGACGAACCGGGCGGTCAATCAGACGCGCAATCAGGGTTTCGCCTTCGCTCGGACGGCCTTCACGACGGAAGAAACCACCAGGGATTTTACCTGCAGCGTAAGTACGCTCCTGATAGTTAACGGTCAGTGGGAAAAAGTCCTGACCTGGTTTAGCTTTTTTCTGACCAACAACAGTAACGAATACGGCGGTGTCATCCATGCTTACCATTACGGCAGCGGTGGCCTGACGGGCCATCATGCCAGTTTCCAGCGTGACGGTGTGTTGGCCATACTGGAATTTACGAACGATCGGATTCAGCAAAATTCTATCCTTTCTTAATGAATATCAGCACACCGCTGGCGTACTGAGTATTTAACCGGACCTTCTTGCATCCTCGCGACTAATGACAACCCTGACCCGCCCCATTGCGGATAAAGCCTCTCATTAGCCGCGCGAACCTCTGCAACGAAGATCATACATGGCAACAATACATTAGTTTACTGCCAATTGCTGCCGCCTGGTTGAAAAAAGGGGCCTTGAAGGCCCCTTCTTGAAACTCGCCAGACTTAGCGACGCAGACCCAGACGCTCGATCAGCGCGGTGTAGCGTGCAACGTCTTTACGTTTCAGGTAGTCGAGCAGTTTACGACGCTGAGAAACCATGCGCAGCAGACCACGACGGCTGTGGTGATCTTTTTTGTGCTCTGCAAAGTGACCCTGCAGGTGGTTGATCTGAGCAGTCAGCAGTGCAACCTGAACTTCGGTAGAACCGCTGTCGTTAGAACCACGACCAAACTCGGAAACGATTTTCGCTTTAGCTTCAACGCTTAGAGACATTTTAAACTCCAATAATAATAAAAATGAAAGGGCGCCGATCTCTAATTCAGCGACCCCAGGTTTAACGACGCACGATGTTAAATACATAGCCCGACGTTAAGCGGCAATATTCTACTCGCAGTAGCAGCTTCCCGCAAGGAGAGGCCGTTATACGGCAGGATACTCCACAACCAGACGACGCGGTGCAATGCGGCCTTCATCGTCAATTTCACCCATGCCGATGAATTTCGCTTCGTCACCTTCTGTCACGCGTACCAGCCCCTCTTTTGGTGCGGCCGATGTACGCACCGGCTGACCGTTTTTAAAGTATGCAGCCACAACGGACGGAATATTAACAACCGGGAAATCAGACGCAGGGCTGTCCATCGGCATGAGCAAGGGATCCAATAATTGCGCCGCCGGAGTAGCCTGCTGCTCAGCCTGCTCCACCAGTTCACGTAACTGTTCAAGCGTGACCATTCGCTCGACGGGGTACTTACTCACCGCCAGACGACGCAGGTAAATAACGTGTGCGCCGCAACCGAGTTTCTCGCCAAGATCATCAACGATCGTGCGGATATACGTCCCCTTCGAGCAATGAATTTCCAACTCAAGTTCATTACCTTCATGGCGTATAAACAGCAGCTCATAAACCGTGATTGGCCGGGCCTCACGCGGGACGTCAATCCCCTGGCGCGCATATTCGTAGAGCTTCTTTCCTTGATACTTCAACGCAGAATACATCGACGGGATCTGTTGCGTATCACCGCGGAAACTTTCCAACGCCGCCGCCAGTTGCTCTGCGGTGAACGTCAGCGGGCGTTCTTCAACAATCTGCCCATCTGCATCCGAGGTATCCGTACGCTGACCAAGGCGAGCAATCACCCGGTAGCGTTTATCAGAATCCAGCAAATATTGAGAGAATTTCGTCGCTTCACCCAGACAAATCGGCAGCATGCCGGTGGCCAGCGGATCCAGCGCGCCAGTATGCCCGGCGCGGTTGGCATTATAGAGGCGCTTCACTTTTTGCAAGACATCATTGCTGGACGCGCCTTGCTGTTTATCCAGCAGCAACACGCCATGCACATCGCGACCGCGACGACGAGGACGACTCATCAGTCCTCCTTGCTGTCGTCCGGATTCACCCGACGCTCGTCATCGTGTTTCACAACGCTTGTTACGAGATTAGACATGCGCATCCCTTCTACCAGCGAGTTGTCATAGAAGAAGGTCAGTTCCGGCACAATACGCAAACGCATCGCTTTCCCCAACAGGGTACGGATAAATCCTGACGCATCATGCAATGCTTTAATACCCGCTTTGACAGAGGCTTCGTCTTTGTCGTTGAGGAACGTCACAAACACTTTGGCGTAAGCCAGATCGCGGGACACTTCCACTCCAGAAACGGTGGTCATCATGCCTAAACGCGGATCTTTAATTTCGCGCTGCAAGATGATAGCAATTTCTTTTTGCAGCTCCTGAGCGACGCGCTGAGGGCGACCAAATTCTTTCGCCATAATAATTCTCCAGACTAAAAAGGGGCCGTAGCCCCTTTTGATATTTCTTGCCGGGTGGCGCTTCGCTTACCCGGCCTACATGACTGACACTGTCGCGTCGATTACTCGATGGTACGCTGGATCTCAATGATTTCGAACACTTCGATCATGTCACCGGTACGTACGTCATTGTAGTTCTTCACGCCGATACCACATTCCATACCGTTACGCACTTCGTTGACGTCATCTTTGAAGCGACGCAGGGATTCCAGCTCGCCTTCATAGATAACCACGTTGTCACGCAGTACGCGGATCGGATTGTGACGTTTAACCACACCTTCGGTAACCATACAGCCTGCGATGGCGCCAAATTTCGGTGATTTGAAGACATCACGAACTTCCGCCAGACCGATGATCTGCTGTTTCAGTTCCGGAGACAGCATACCGCTCATCGCCGCTTTCACTTCGTCGATCAGGTTATAGATGACGGAGTAGTAACGCAGATCCAGGCTTTCTGCTTCGATTACGCGGCGCGCAGAGGCATCTGCACGAACGTTGAAGCCAACCAGAATGGCGTTGGAAGCGGCAGCAAGGGTCGCATCGGTTTCGGTGATCCCACCGACGCCGGAGCCAACGATCTTCACTTTCACTTCGTCGGTAGACAGTTTCAGCAGTGAGTCGGCAATCGCCTCTACAGAACCCTGAACGTCTGCTTTCATGACGATGTTCACTTCATGAACTTCACCTTCGGTCATGTTGGCAAACATGTTTTCCAGTTTGGATTTCTGCTGACGTGCCAGTTTAACTTCGCGGAATTTGCCCTGACGGTACAGCGCCACTTCACGCGCTTTCTTCTCGTCACGAACGACAGTCGCTTCATCACCCGCAGCAGGAACACCGGACAAACCGAGAATTTCTACTGGAATAGACGGACCGGCTTCGCTCACTTCACGACCTAATTCGTCACGCATAGCACGCACACGACCGTACTCAAAACCACACAGCACGATATCGCCTTTATGCAGCGTACCTTCGCGAACCAGAACCGTTGCTACCGGACCACGACCTTTATCCAGGAAGGATTCGATAACCACACCGCTTGCCATCCCTTTACGCACGGCTTTCAGTTCCAGAACTTCAGCTTGCAGCAGGATGGCATCAAGCAGTTCATCGATACCGGTACCGGCTTTCGCAGATACGTGTACGAACTGGCTTTCGCCGCCCCACTCTTCTGGGATGATCCCGTACTGGGTCAGCTCGTTTTTAACGCGATCCGGATCGGCTTCTGGTTTATCGATCTTGTTCACTGCGACCACCACCGGTACCTGTGCCGCTTTCGCGTGCTGGATAGCTTCGATGGTCTGCGGCATCACGCCGTCGTCTGCAGCAACAACCAGCACCACAATATCCGTTGCCTGAGCACCACGGGCACGCATTGCGGTAAACGCGGCGTGACCTGGGGTATCCAGGAAGGTGATCATACCGTTGTCCGTTTCGACATGGTAAGCACCGATGTGCTGAGTAATGCCACCCGCTTCGCCAGAAGCCACTTTCGTCGAACGAATGTAGTCAAGCAGAGAGGTTTTACCGTGGTCAACGTGGCCCATAATGGTCACCACTGGCGCACGCGGTTCTGCCGCAGCACCTGTATCACGGTCGCTCATTACCGCTTCTTCCAGTTCGTTTTCACGACGCAGGATGACTTTGTGCCCCATTTCTTCAGCAACGAGCTGTGCGGTTTCCTGGTCGATAACCTGGTTAATGGTGGCCATCGCGCCCAGTTTCATCATCGCTTTGATGACCTGAGAGCCTTTTACCGCCATTTTGTTAGCCAGTTCGCCAACGGTCAGGGTTTCGCCAATCACCACGTCACGGTTAACAGCCTGCACCGGCTTTTGGAAGCCCTGCTGCAGAGAAGAACCTTTACGCTGTCTGCCGCCTTTACCACCACGAACAGCAGCACGCGCTTCTTCACGATCGGCTTTACTTTCAGCGTGCTTGTTGCCTTTCTTCGGACGCGCTGCTTTCGCAGTGCGACCGCGACCACGCCCGCCTTCAACTTCACGGTCGTTGTCATCTTCAGCCTGACGCGCATGCTGGGAAGTGGTTACGTGATAATCACCGGTAGTTTCTTCTTCATCGCTACCAGCGCTCCAGCCATTTTCGTTCTGTTCTGCCATACGACGAGCTTCTTCCGCTACGCGACGCGCGTTTTCTTCCAGTTTACGACGAGCCTCTTCCTCCGCTTTGCGCTTGAGTTCTTGCGCTTCGGATTCACGGCGAGCTTTTTCCGCCTGGGCTGTCCTGGTCATTTCGTCAGATTGTTGGTTGCTCACTTTGCTATTTTCCGCAGCCTCGCGTTTTGCGTTTTCAGCATGTTCGCGTTTAGCTTTTTCTTCGGCTTCACGTTTCACACGGCTTTCGGCGTCACGCTTTGCTTTTTCCTCGGCTTCGCGTTCAGCGGCTTCCTGCGCTTCACGACGGGCCTTCTCTTCCGCTTCACGCATCGCCTCTTCTTCCGCAGCGAGACGTTCAGCCTCTTGTGGATCGCGTTTTACAAAGGTGCGTTTTTTACGGACTTCGATCTGCACCGATTTACTTTTACCACCGGTGCCCTGAATACTTAATGTGCTGCGCGTTTTGCGCTGCAGCGTCAGCTTATCAGGCCCGGCACCGTGTTCACGGTTCAGGTGCGCTAATAGCGTCTGCTTTTCTTGTGCCGTCACTGAATCTTCAGAGGACTTGCGGATCCCTGCGTCAGCAAATTGCTGTACCAGGCGGTCCACAGAGGTCTGAATCTCAGCGGCCAGCGTTTTTACGGTTACATCTGTCATGCTGTTCCTTCCTGCTACAGTTTATTACGCTTCGTCACCAAACCAGCAAATATTACGTGCGGCCATGATGAGCTCACCTGCTTTCTCGTCGGTTAAACCTTCGATATCACTCAGGTCATCCACGCCTTGCTCAGCGAGGTCTTCCAGCGTACAAACACCACGAGCAGCCAGTTTGAAAGCCAGTGCGCGATCCAAACCTTCCAAATTCAACAGGTCTTCAGCCGGTGCTTTATCGCTAAGGCTTTCTTCCTGCGCCAGTGCCAGAGTGGTCAGCGCATTCTTCGCGCGATCACGCAGGGCTTCAACGGTGTCTTCATCCAGACCGTCGATTTCCAGCAGCTCTTTGATAGGCACATAGGCCAGTTCTTCCAGCGTAGAGAAACCTTCTTCGACCAGAACAGTGGCGAAATCTTCGTCAATATCCAGATAACGGGTGAAGGTATCGATCGCTGCATGCGCTTCAGCCTGATGCTTAGATTGCAGGTCTTCAACGGTCATTACGTTGAGTTCCCAGCCGCTCAGTTGAGACGCAAGACGCACGTTTTGACCATTACGGCCGATCGCCTGCGCCAGGTTACCCGCTTCAACAGCGATATCCATCGTGTGTTTATCTTCATCCACGACGATAGAGGCAACGTCAGCCGGTGCCATCGCGTTGATAACGAATTGCGCCGGGTTGTCATCCCACAGCACAATATCAATACGCTCGCCACCAAGCTCGGTAGAAACCGCCTGAACACGCGCGCCGCGCATACCAACACAAGCGCCGACCGGATCGATACGCTTATCGTTAGTTTTTACTGCGATTTTGGCACGTGAACCCGGATCGCGGGCAGCGGCTTTAATTTCAATCACTTCTTCGCCAATTTCCGGCACTTCAATGCGGAACAGTTCGATCAGCATTTCCGGTTTGGAACGGGTGACGAACAGCTGTGCACCACGCGCTTCAGGGCGCACGGCATACAGTACGCCACGAATGCGGTCACCCGGACGGAAGTTTTCGCGCGGCAGCATATCTTCACGCAGAATCACGGCTTCAGCATTATTACCAAGATCGAGCGAAATGTTGTCGCGGTTCACTTTTTTAACTACGCCAGTGATGATTTCGCCTTCGTGCTCGCGGAACTGATCAACCACCATCGCACGTTCAGCTTCACGAACTTTCTGTACGATTACTTGCTTGGCGGTTTGCGTTGTAATGCGGTCAAAGGTTACGGATTCGATCTGATCTTCAACGTAGTCGCCAACGTTCAAGCTCTCATCTTCGTAACGTGCCGCTTCCAGAGTGATTTCGCGCGTTGGCTGAGTCACTTCTTCAACGACAAGCCAGCGACGGAATGTATCGAAATCACCGCTTTTGCGATCGATGCTTACACGCACATCGATCTCTTGTTCATATTTTTTCTTGGTTGCTGTAGCCAAAGCACTTTCCAGCGCTTCAAAAATTTTTTCACGCGGAAGCGACTTTTCATTAGAGACAGCTTCAACAACAGCCAAAATTTCTTTGTTCATTGGGGGCCTTTCACCTCAATCCAGACTGTTAAAAGTGGGGGACCAGGTTCGCTTTCTGAATGTTGCTCAATGCGAACACTTCATCTTTACCTTCGACCGTAACGGTGATCATCTCGCCATCAACATCTTTGATGATGCCCTGCCATTTGCGGCGATTCTGTACCGCCATGCGAAGGACCAGCGAGACTTCTTCGCCCTTAAAACGCGTATAGTGCGCAGCCGTAAACAAAGGACGCTCAAGACCTGGTGAAGACACTTCCAGGTTGTAAGCGACGGTAATGGGATCTTCTACGTCCAATACCGCACTGACCTGGTGGCTGACATCAGCGCAATCATCAACATTGATGCCATCTTCACTATCAATATAGATGCGCAGCGTCGATGTGCGCCCACGTATAAACTCGATACCGACCAGTTCATAGCCCAGTGCTTCAACTGGCGCAGTAACCATCTCTGTTAACTTTTGCTCTAATGTGGACAAGTCCACCCCCAAGACATAAAAAAAGGGCGTATAGCCCAGTTATTCCGTAGTCAGATAACAAAAAACCCCGATAAGTCGGGGCTTTAAATAACTGAACCCTATAGCTGCAAATGCAGCCTGGAGAACCTTCCGTGAGTGTTTTTTTCAAATCCGGCTACGAAGGCGTTAAGTCTTCATAGTATATTTGAAAAAAAACACTTAGGGAAAGTGGTTGCGGGGGCCGGATTTGAACCGACGACCTTCGGGTTATGAGCCCGACGAGCTACCAGGCTGCTCCACCCCGCGCCTGAAACGTGACAAACTCTACTCGTTTGAGAGCTAATTTGCAAATAATGCTGGGATTTGGTACCGAAGACGGGACGTAAAATCGGCCTGAAGTATATTGATAAACATAACCGTCTGTCAACAGCAGGCATTAGCATCTCGTGCGCATGCACGTATGCACATTATAAATGAAGGGATGACATGCCCCATCGATACATTGCAGCATTAATCCGATGAAAATTGCACTCTTCTCTTTCGGTCAACGTCAAAAGATGATTAAATGAAAACTCATTTATTTTGCATAACCATTCATTAATAAGTATCTGGTGGATGGCACAAACATGATGGCGCAGCTGTAAAGTCTGTCTCCACAGGTCTATCAAGCAGGGATTTTTTTATGACGACGATTCTCAAGCATCTTCCCGCAGGTCAACGTATCGGCATCGCTTTCTCTGGCGGTCTGGACACCAGTGCGGCACTGCTGTGGATGCGCCAAAAAGGCGCGGTTCCTTATGCATATACGGCAAATCTGGGTCAGCCGGATGAGGATGATTACGACGCGATCCCCCGTCGTGCGAAAGAATACGGTGCCGAAAATGCTCGCCTGATCGACTGCCGCAAACAGCTGGTTGCAGAAGGTATTGCTGCTATTCAGTGTGGCGCATTTCACAATACCACAGGTGGCCTGACTTATTTCAATACCACACCGCTGGGACGTGCGGTAACAGGCACGATGCTGGTTGCCGCAATGAAAGAAGATGGCGTGAATATTTGGGGCGACGGCAGTACTTATAAAGGAAACGATATCGAACGTTTCTATCGTTACGGCCTGCTGACTAATGCCGAACTGAAAATTTACAAACCGTGGCTGGATACTGACTTTATTGATGAGTTGGGTGGGCGTCAGGAAATGTCCGAATTCATGACTGCTTCCGGTTTCGACTACAAAATGTCTGCCGAGAAAGCATATTCAACGGACTCCAACATGCTGGGTGCCACGCACGAAGCAAAAGACCTCGAGTTCCTGAATTCCAGCGTGAAAATCGTCAATCCGATCATGGGTGTTAAGTTCTGGGACGAAAACGTCAAAATCCAGGCTGAAGAAGTCACCGTTCGTTTTGAGCGCGGTCACCCGGTTGCGCTGAATGGTAAAACGTTCGCTGATGATGTTGAGCTGATGCTGGAAGCAAACCGTATCGGTGGGCGTCACGGCCTGGGTATGAGCGACCAGATTGAAAACCGCATCATTGAAGCGAAAAGCCGCGGCATTTACGAAGCCCCTGGGATGGCGCTATTGCATATCGCCTATGAGCGTCTGTTAACCGGTATCCATAACGAAGATACCATTGAACAGTATCATGCACACGGTCGCCAACTGGGTCGTTTACTGTATCAGGGCCGCTGGTTTGATCCACAAGCTCTGATGTTGCGTGATTCTCTGCAACGCTGGGTGGCAAGCGCCATTACCGGTGAAGTGACACTGGAGTTGCGTCGTGGTAACGACTATTCAATCCTGAATACCGTTTCCGACAACCTCACTTATAAAGCAGAACGTCTGACCATGGAAAAAGGTGAATCGGTGTTCTCACCAGACGACCGTATCGGGCAACTGACTATGCGTAATCTTGATATTACCGATACCCGTGAAAAACTGTTTAATTATGTGCAAACGGGTTTATTGTCAGCCAATTCCGGCAACGGTTTGCCGCAGGTTGAGAATCTGGAAAACAGTGACAAGAAATAACCGTTTCTGCTGAATTAAAGCAGCCTGCGGTTCATCGTCGGTATCTGCCGAAAAAAGGCTCATGTTCATCATGGGCCTTTTTTATTGTGTTAATCCCCCCCGTTGTAGTGCCCTGTCTGAATGCACAACTTCTTTCGAGAATAGGAGAGAAAAACGATGTTCATTGAGTCCGGTATTGGTTTGCACAATATGACCCTGGCCTAAAATCAGCGCAGCAATAAATAAGAGATCCTCGTTTTTTACAGATGCAGAGAGCCAGGATGAAAAGAAAAGGTGTGAAATACAGATTCTGAAGCCGTACGTGACAAGAAAAAAAAGGACCATCGATGGTCATCATTTTCCCGGAATACAGACGAAAAAAAAGACATCTTTCGATGTCTTTTTTTTGGAATATTGGTACCGAGGACGGGACTTGAACCCGTAAGCCCAATCGGGCACTACCACCTCAAGGTAGCGTGTCTACCAATTCCACCACCTCGGCACGACTTACTGATTAATGCGGGATATCGCTGGTCGGCTTAGCCGGCGCTGCTGGCTGAGTCTGCTCAGTTTTAGCCGGAGCACTCAGATTTTCCCACTCGCTTCCTTTATTGGTTTTGTTGCTGTTAATGTTGCCCAGCACCAGGCTAATAATAAAGAACAGTGTTGCCAGTACAGCAGTCATACGGGTCATAAAGTTACCCGAACCACTTGAACCGAACAGCGTACCAGACGCGCCAGCGCCAAAGGAGGCTCCCATGTCAGCGCCTTTACCTTGCTGCAGCATAATCAGACCCACAAGAGCCAGCGCTACAATAAGGAAAAAAACTAAAAGAGCTTCGTACATAATCAACCTGTTCCTTGCGGGGTTGCCGCAGCCAATGCTTCAAACCAATAATCGTGGGAGGTTTCTTGCTTTCCCACTGAAGCGGGTGTGAATACTAACCAAAGCGAATGACCTTCGCAAGGGCAATTTCAGCGCATTTTATCAAGTGCGGAAAAAAACAGCAAAACTGCGATCTTCGCCTGATAAAAAGGCAGCAATAGCCGCCTTTTTAAACACTTAACACCCGGTTAGACCGCTTTCACCGCATCCGCAATGCGATTTGCCAGTGCCGTTACCTGCGCTTCATCTTCGCCCTCAACCATCACGCGAATAAGCGGCTCAGTACCTGACTTACGCAACAACACGCGACCACGGTTACCGAGCGTCGCTTCAACTTCCGCCGTCACTGCTTTGACCGTATCATCTTCTAGCGGGTCGCCATTGCCTGCCGTGAAGCGCACATTAACCAGCACCTGCGGAAACATTTTCATGCCGCTGCAAAGATCGTGCAGAGACATATGGTTGCGGACCATCGCGGCAACCACCTGCAGCCCCGCAACAATACCGTCGCCAGTGGTCGTTTTATCAAGCAGAATCACATGCCCGGAGTTTTCCGCCCCAATGCGCCAGCCTTTTTCCTGCATTTTTTCCAGCACATAACGGTCACCGACTTTCGCACGGGTAAACGGAATGCCCAGTTGCTTCAACGCCACTTCCAGCCCCATATTGCTCATCAGGGTACCGACCGCGCCACCGCGCAGCTGGCCCTGGCGCAACCCTTCACGCGCAATGATATACATGATTTGATCGCCATCGACTTTATTCCCCAGGTGATCAACCATGATGACGCGATCGCCGTCACCGTCAAATGCAATACCCAGATCGGCTTTTTCTGCGAGAACACGCTGCTGTAACGCGGCAACGTCAGTCGCGCCGCATTTCTCATTAATATTCACCCCATCCGGCTCGCAGCCCATCGGGATAACTTTTGCGCCCAGTTCACGGAATACATTTGGCGCAATGTGGTAAGTCGCACCGTTCGCGCAATCAACCACAATTTTCAGCTCATTGAGGCTCAGTTCGTTAGGGAATGTGGCTTTGCAGAACTCAATATAGCGGCCAGCTGCGTCAACAATACGGCTGGCTTTACCCAGCTCAGCGGAATCCACGCAGGTCAGCTCTTTTTCCATTTCAGCTTCAATGGCTTCTTCAACGGCATCCGGCAGCTTGGTGCCATCGATAGAGAAAAATTTGATGCCATTGTCATAGAAAGGATTGTGCGACGCGGAAATCACGATCCCCGCTTCGGCACGAAACGTGCGCGTCAGATAGGCCACCGCTGGCGTCGGCATGGGGCCGGTGAACGAAGCCGAAAGCCCGGCAGCCGCCAAGCCCGCTTCCAGTGCAGACTCCAGCATATAGCCGGATATGCGAGTATCTTTGCCAATAATTATCTTACGCGAACCATGGCGAGCGAGAACCTTGCCTGCGGCCCAGCCCAGCTTCAGAACAAAATCAGGGGTGATCGGTGCGTCGCCAACACGGCCACGAATGCCATCGGTGCCAAAATATTTACGGTTACTCATAACGCTTATTTTCCTTCGCTGACAGTGTGGCTTCCACCACCCGCATAGCCTCTACGGTTTCTTTTACATCGTGAACACGAATAATTTGCGCACCCTGCATCGCAGCAATAACTGCACAGGCGAGGCTGCCACTTAAACGCTCGGAAGGACCGACATTCAACAACTGACCGATCATGGATTTCCGTGACATTCCCACCAACAGAGGCAGACCAAAATGATGAAATTCGGCAAGCCGGGCAAGCAGCGCATAATTGTGGGAGAGATTCTTACCGAAACCGAATCCCGGGTCGAGTAACAATTTCTCTTTTGCAATACCAGCTTGCTCACAGCGCGCAATATGTTCAACAAAAAAGCGGTTCACATCGGTATAGACATCATCATATTTCGGTGCTTCCTGCATCGTTTTGGGCTGCCCTTGCATGTGCATCAGACAGACGGGAAGGCCCGTTTGCGCAGCCGCTTCCAGTGCGCCAGGTTCAGTTAGCGAACGAATATCGTTGATGATATGCGCCCCTGCCCGTGCCGATTCGCGGATAACCTCTGGCTTGGATGTATCAACAGAAATCCACACTTCAAAGCGCTGTGCAATGGCTTCAACAACAGGAATAACACGCTCCAGCTCCTCTTCCACGCTGACGTCCGCAGCGCCGGGGCGTGTAGACTCGCCGCCAATATCCACAATAGTCGCGCCTGCATTGATCATCAGATTGGCGTGCTTGACGGCCTCAATCAGCGTGTTGTGCGTTCCGCCGTCCGAGAACGAGTCTGGCGTGACATTGAGGATGCCCATCACATGAGGATGAGACAGATCGAGCGTGGTGCCCTGGGCATGGAGTTTCATGTCTAAAAAACCCTGATAATTACGTGGTTAAACAGTAAAGAAAAACCCCGGAGCAAGCCCGGGGTTTTAGAAGAAGAACAGGTCATCAACGGTGGATAACTTATTTGTCGCCCAACTGCTCTGACATGGTATTACCGGGGTTCGGCGTACGTGGTTCATCAACCGGACGTGGCGCACGCGGCGTACCATTATTGTCAGAATTATTCGCACCTGGCTCTTCCCAGCCCGCAGGCGGACGTACGTCACGACGCGACATCAGGTCATCAATCTGCGGTGCATCGATGGTCTCATATTTCATCAGAGCATCTTTCATTGCATGCAGGATATCCATGTTGTCATTCAGAAGCTGACGTGCACGATTGTAGTTACGTTCAATCAGCGCTTTCACTTCCTGGTCGATGATACGCGCGGTTTCATCGGACATATGTTTCGCTTTCGCGACGGAACGGCCAAGGAAAACTTCGCCTTCTTCTTCCGCATACAACAGCGGGCCAAGTTTGTCAGAGAAGCCCCATTGAGTGACCATGTTACGCGCCAGGTTCGTTGCGACTTTAATGTCGTTCGACGCACCAGTAGAAACATGTTCCACACCGTAGATAATCTCTTCCGCCAGACGACCGCCGTACAACGTGGAGATCTGACTTTCCAGTTTCTGACGGCTGGCGCTAATTGCATCCCCTTCCGGCAGGAAGAAAGTTACACCCAACGCGCGGCCACGCGGAATAATCGTCACTTTGTGCACCGGATCATGTTCCGGCACCAGACGACCAATAATCGCATGCCCTGCTTCGTGGTATGCAGTCGACTCTTTTTGCGCTTCCGTCATCACCATGGAGCGACGTTCCGCACCCATCATGATTTTGTCTTTCGCTTTTTCGAACTCAACCATCGAAACAACGCGCTTGTTACCGCGTGCGGCAAACAGCGCCGCTTCGTTCACCAGGTTAGCTAAATCTGCACCAGAGAAGCCTGGGGTACCACGCGCAATGATTGCCGCATCAATATCCGGAGAGAGCGGAACACGGCGCATATGCACTTTCAGGATCTGCTCGCGACCACGAACGTCCGGCAGACCGACCACAACCTGACGGTCAAAGCGACCAGGACGCAGTAATGCAGGGTCAAGCACATCCGGGCGGTTAGTTGCGGCGATAACAATAATGCCTTCATTACCTTCAAAGCCATCCATCTCAACCAGCATCTGGTTCAGTGTCTGTTCACGTTCATCGTGACCACCGCCCAGACCTGCGCCACGCTGGCGACCTACGGCATCGATTTCATCAATAAAGATAATGCACGGTGCTGCCTTCTTCGCCTGTTCGAACATGTCACGTACGCGGGAGGCACCCACACCAACGAACATTTCAACGAAATCAGAACCAGAAATCGTGAAGAACGGGACTTTCGCTTCACCGGCGATGGCTTTCGCCAGCAGTGTTTTACCGGTCCCAGGCGGCCCAACCATCAGGACGCCTTTCGGGATTTTACCGCCCAGTTTCTGGAAACGGCTCGGCTCACGTAAGTACTCAACCAGTTCGCCAACTTCTTCTTTCGCTTCGTCGCAACCAGCAACATCGGCGAAAGTGGTTTTGATCTGATCTTCCGTAAGCATCCGCGCCTTGCTCTTACCGAACGACATGGCACCTTTGCCACCGCCGCCCTGCATCTGGCGCATAAAGAAAATCCAGACCCCAATCAACAGCAGCATCGGGAACCAGGAAATGAAGATGTTAGCCAGCAGACTCGGCTCTTCAGGTGGTTCACCCACAACCTTGACGTTTTTCGTCAGCAGGTTGTCGAGCAGTTTTGGATCGTTGACCGGGATGTAAGTCGTGTAACGGTTACTATCTTTCTTGGTAACGTTGATCTCACGTCCGTTGATACGCGCTTCGCGAACCTGGTCCTGGTTGACCTCTTGCAGGAAGGTAGAATAATCCACCTTACGGCCATTAGACTCGCTGGGCCCAAAGCTCTGGAATACTGACATCAGCACGACGGCAATGACCAGCCAGAGTATTAGGTTTTTCGCCATGTCACTCAAGGGATTAACCTCATATTACAACTGTGTTAAAAACAGCGTCAGGATACAACATATCCCGTTTCTTTCAAACCAAAGGCCGAAATCAACGAGGTATCATTTTCGCCCGGTCGCTACAATGTACACTTCGCGAGAACGCGCACGCGAAGAGTCCGGTTTACGCACTTTCACTTTCGTAAACAGGGAGCGAATTTCCGTCAGGTACTCATCGAAACCTTCGCCCTGAAACACCTTCACTAAAAAACTACCGCCAGGCGCCAACACGTCGCGGCACATTTCCAGCGCCAGCTCTACCAGGTACATAGAGCGGGGAATATCTACTGCCGGCGTTCCACTCATGTTCGGCGCCATGTCTGACATGACAACCTGCACTTTACTGTCACCTACGCGATCCAGTAACGCTTTCAGGACTAATTCATCACGAAAATCGCCCTGAAGGAAGTCCACACCGACGATTGGATCCATCGGTAAAAGATCGCAAGCGATAATACGACCGTTGCCCCCGATTTGGGTGACCGCATACTGCGACCATCCACCGGGTGCCGCACCAAGGTCAACAATCGTCATCCCCGGTTTAAAAAGTTTGTCACTTTGCTGTATTTCATCAAGTTTAAACCAGGCACGGGAACGCAACCCTTTTTTCTGCGCCTGTTGAACATATTTATCGCTAAAGTGTTCCTGAAGCCAGCGGCTCGAGCTGGCAGAACGCTTTTTACCTGTCATTTAACTTTCCATCCGGGTTCATCGTCGACATCGATAAATTTCGACGTGCAATTTGGCGATACAGTGGAGATGGCGGTAGAATGAACCGTTTTCAATCCCAACGTAAGCAAAATATACGATGAATCTGAGTACTAAACAAAAACAGCACCTGAAAGGTCTGGCACATCCGCTCAAGCCTGTAGTTATGCTTGGCAATAATGGTTTGACCGAAGGGGTACTGGCCGAGATTGAACAAGCGTTAGAGCACCATGAACTTATCAAGGTGAAGATCGCCTCTGAAGACAGAGAAACTAAGACCTTGATTGTGGAAGCTATCGTTCGCGAAACCGGCGCCTGCAACGTACAGGTCATCGGTAAAACGCTGGTGCTTTATCGCCCAACCGCGGAGCGTAAAATCGCGCTGCCACGCTAAGAATATCCTGAATTGAACACAAGATCTGTGTAAAACGAGGGGTTTCCGCCAGCAGAGGTGCAAAATGCCACGCTCCAGGTGTTGTTGAAAGGCCGCAATGCGGCCTTTTTCTTTTCTTTACAATACGTCAACAATTACTGCAAATGCAGCAATCAGAGATATTCTACTTTGACGATTTCGTATTCGACTTCGCCACCAGGCGTACGGATCACAACCACATCATCCTGCTCTTTGCCCACAAGGCCGCGAGCAATCGGCGAGTTAACGGAAATGAGATTCTGTTTAAAATCAGCTTCATCATCGCCAACAATGCGGTAAGTTTGCTCTTCGTCGTTATCCAGGTTCAGGACTGTGACGGTCGAACCAAAAATCACGCGTCCACTCTTCGGCATCTTCGAAATATCGATAACCTGCGCATTAGACAATTTCGCTTCGATATCTTTGATACGGCCTTCGCAAAAACCTTGCTGTTCGCGCGCCGCATGATATTCCGCGTTCTCTTTCAGGTCGCCATGTTCGCGGGCTTCCGCGATAGCGGCGATAATTTCAGGGCGACGAACGGATTTCAGAAATTCCAGTTCTTCGCGCAATTTTTCAGCACCACGTAAGGTCATCGGAATAGCTTGCATTTGTTATACCTCTTGAACATTCCTGTAAGGAGCAGGTTGTCCTGCCCCGGCAGCTCTCTATCCACCCGATTACAGGCGTATACCGCCGGGCAGAAGCAAAAGAAAACTGACCCGGGGACAAAGCCCCAGGTCAGCAGCAATTTTTCAATTTGATACGTATTTTACCCGGAAGTTCACTATGGGTCATCGTTTACTTTCCGGGTCGATGCGCCGTAGTATGACGGCTTGTTTCCAGGTTCTTAGCGCGAGATTATGCGATTTTCCAGCTTTATCATCGGATTGACCACCAGTATAGCCTTGAATGTTCAGGCTGCGAATGTCGACGAATACATCAATCAGCTCCCGGACGGTGCGAATCTTGCGCTGATGGTGCAAAAAGTTGGCAGCCAGACCCCCGAGATTGATTATCACGGTAAACAAATGGCGCTGCCGGCAAGTACGCAAAAAGTGATCACCGCGCTGGCGGCCCTGCTGCAACTCGGGCCGGATTTTCGCTTCACCACCACGCTGGAAAGCAAGGGTTCCGTCGATAATAGCGTATTAAAAGGTGACTTAATTGCACGATTTGGCGGCGATCCGACACTAAAACGCCAGGATCTGCGCAATATGGTTGCCGCGCTAAAAAAGTCAGGCGTGCAGAAAATCGACGGTAATGTCTTAATCGATACGTCCATTTTCGCCAGCCATGATAAAGCCCCCGGTTGGCCGTGGAATGATATGACGCAATGCTTCAGCGCTCCGCCCGCTGCGGCAATTATCGATCGTAACTGCTTTTCAATTTCGCTGTACAGCGCCCAGAAACCTGGCGATTTGGCCTATATTCGCGTGGCGTCATACTACCCGGTGAACATGTTTAGTCAGGTGCGAACGCTGGCACGAGGTTCGTCGGATGCCCAGTATTGCGAACTGGATGTGGTGCCGGGCGATCTCAATCGTTTCACGTTAACCGGCTGTCTTCCGCAGAGAGCCGATCCGTTACCACTGGCTTTCGCTATTCAGGATGGCGCCAGCTATGCTGGGGCGATCCTCAAAGATGAACTCAAAGAAGCCGGGATCACGTACACCGGCACCTTACTGCGCCAAACGCAAGAAAATCAACCCGGTACGATCATTGCGAGTAAACAATCCGCCCCGCTGCACGATCTGCTGAAGATCATGCTAAAAAAATCGGACAATATGATTGCTGATACCGTGTTCCGCATGATCGGGCATGCGCGCTTTGGTGTGCCAGGCACATGGCGCGCCGGATCCGATGCGGTACGGCAGATCCTGCGCCAGCAAGCTGGCGTTGACCTTGGCAATACGATCATTGCCGATGGCTCCGGCCTGTCGCGACACAACTTGCTGGCACCGGCCACGATGATGCAGGTGCTTCAATACATTGCGCAGCATGATACGGAACTCAATTTTATCTCAATGCTACCGCTGGCGGGCTACGACGGCTCTCTGCAGTATCGTGCGGGTTTACACCAGGCAGGCGTGGATGGCAAAGTCTCGGCAAAAACGGGCTCGCTGCAAGGTGTTTATAATCTGGCGGGCTTTATCACCACTGCCAGCGGTCAGCGGATGGCCTTTGTACAATATCTGTCCAGTTATGCGGTTGAGCCCGCGGACCAACGTAATCGACGGATCCCGCTGGTACGCTTTGAGAGCCGACTCTATAAAGATATTTATCAGAACAACTAATAAAAATGCCGGGTCAGCAGGCTGCCCGGCATTGTTTGACGACAATCTCCCCGGCGCACCGGGGAAGTCTCAGAGTTATTAACGCTTATAGATAAATTCGACGCCTTCTTCGTCGTCTTCATCCCAGTCGTCATCCAACTCTTCGTCATCTTCTGCTTCCGCTTCCTCGAGCTGCTGGCGATGATAATCATCCCACATGAACTCGACTTTCTCAGGCTGTTTCTCTTCCTCCGCCTGCGTCAGCGGGTTTTCGATGATAAATGTCATCACATCCCAGCAGAGATCTTTAACCCCTTGCTGGCTGGCTGCAGAGATCAGATAGTACTTATCTTCCCAGCCCAGCGCCTGCGCGATGGCTTTGGCTTTCTCTTCCGCCGCAGCTTTATCCATCAGATCAATTTTGTTGAACACCAGCCAGCGTGGTTTATCAGCCAGTTTTTCGCTGTATTTTTCCAGTTCGCCAACGATGATGCGTGCATTTTCGACCGGATCAGAGCCATCAACAGGCTCAATATCGATCAGATGCAACAACACACGGCAACGTTCCAGATGTTTCAGGAAGCGAATACCGAGGCCTGCACCATCAGCAGCCCCTTCAATCAGTCCAGGGATATCTGCAACCACAAAGCTTTTTTCGTTGTCCATACGTACAACGCCAAGGCTTGGCACCAGGGTGGTAAACGGATAATCCGCCACTTTCGGTTTTGCTGCGGAGACGGCACGGATAAAGGTCGATTTCCCGGCGTTCGGCATCCCGAGCATACCGACATCAGCCAGCAACATCAGTTCCAGTTGCAAATCACGCTTGTCACCCGGCGTACCCATCGTTTTCTGACGCGGGGTACGGTTTACCGAGGATTTGAAACGGGTATTCCCCAGACCGTGCCAGCCACCTTTTGCCACCATCAGACGCTGACCGTGTTTCGTCATATCGCCCATGGTTTCGCCGGTGCCCTGATCGATCACACGCGTACCAATCGGCACTTTAACGGTGATATCTTTACCCCGTTTTCCCGTGCAATCACGGCTCTGACCATTCTGACCACGCTCAGCGCGAAATGATTTTTCAAAGCGGTAGTCGATCAGGGTATTCAGATTTTCGTCGGCCTCCAGCCAGACGTCGCCGCCGTCGCCGCCGTCGCCGCCGTCAGGACCGCCTTTCGGGATATATTTCTCGCGGCGGAAGCTTACACAGCCGTTACCGCCATCGCCCGCTACGACCAGGATCGTCGCTTCATCAACAAACTTCATTTTACTCTCCGTAACTCATTCGCCTGAGCGGGGCACAGTGGCGACCACTTCGCGATTGCGCCAGCGTCCTAAAAGACGATGGCCAATAGCAGAAAACATCGCGCCCGCAACCACGACAAACGCACCGAGATAACCGATCAGGTTTAACATCGGTCTGGCGAAAACATCGGGCCAGGCCATTGATAACAAATCCGAAAACAACAATGTAAATAGCGGCGTCAGCGTAATCAACGCGCTAACCTGTGCCGCCTGCCAACGGGCCATGGCTTCCGCCAGCGCGCCGTAGCCTACCAGCGTGTTCAGTCCACAAAAAATCAGACAAGCCAGTTGCCAATTGCTTAACTGCAATAATACTCCCGGCTTAGCCAGCGGCAACAATGCAATCGTACACAAAGTGTACAGCAAAAAAAGGATCTGCTGGGAAGCCAGGCGACGCAATAATACTTTTTGCGCCACGCCGTAACTGACCCATACCGTTGCTGCGCCAACGCCGAAAATAACACCCCAGGTGTAGTCCGTCAGCCGGGTAAAAATCTCCACCAGACTGGTATTAAAAAACAGTACCAGACCACAAATAAGCATCAGTGCGCCAATCACTTGGGTGCTACGCATCTTCTCTTTAAGAATAAAGACGCTGGCAACCATCATGCCCACAGGGGACAGTTGACCAATCACCTGCGACGCCGTAGGGCTAACATATTGCAGGGAAGAACTGAACAATATGAAGTTCCCAAACAGTCCCCCCGTGGCAATGGCAAGCAGGATTAACCAGCGCGGCTTGCGAAAAATACGCATTGGCGGAAGTTTTCTTTTGCAGGCCAGGATCAGGCCGAGGCCAACGGCTGCCATCAAAAAGCGATAAAACACCACGGTCGGTGGCTCCATCACTTCCAGCACCTGTTTCATCGCAATAGGTAACGCCCCCCAGCACATGGCCGTAGTGAGCGCCAGGACGATACCGATGCCTGCCTGCTGTTTCATGCCCTATTCCCTGCCAGAAATTTGCCGGACTTCTAATGTAAAAAGCCCCGCAACGTGTTGCGGGGCTTTCTTCCGTTACCGGGACTCGAAAAACTTATTCAGCAACGATGCTGATGAATTTACGATTTTTCGGGCCTTTAACTTCGAACTTAACTTTACCGTCAGTCAAAGCGAACAGAGTGTGGTCACGGCCGCAACCAACGTTGGTACCTGCGTGGAACTTGGTGCCACGCTGACGAACGATGATGCTACCTGCCAGAACTGCTTCACCGCCAAAGCGTTTAACGCCCAGACGTTTAGCTTCTGAATCGCGACCGTTACGAGTTGAGCCGCCAGCCTTTTTATGTGCCATTTAAATCTCTCCTCAGGTCTTAGGCGCTGATGCCAGTGATTTTCACATCAGTGAACCACTGACGGTGACCTTGCTGCTTACGGTAGTGTTTACGACGACGAAACTTAACGATTTTAACTTTCTCGCCACGACCATGAGCAACAATTTCAGCTTTGATTACGCCGCCATCAACGAAAGGAACGCCGATTTTGACTTCTTCACCGTTTGCGATCATCAGAACTTCTGCGAACTCAACAGTTTCGCCAGTTGCGATGTCCAGCTTTTCCAAGCGAACGGTTTGACCTTCGCTTACTCGGTGTTGTTTACCACCACTTTGGAAAACCGCGTACATATAAAACTCCGCTTCCGCGCACTTCTTCTGAATAATTCAGAGCGCGCTAAAAATATTCACAATAGGGCGCGAATATTACGCAAGTCGCGAGCCTTTGACAAGTACGATCGTCAATACATGCAGAAAAAAAACACAACGTGTAAGGTAACGTTTATCTGGCGCGTTTTTTCAGTACAATCAGCAATACTATTCTAACCCGTAACCCTTCGTTATCCCATTTTGATATGTGGTAAACAGGACTGAAAGCTCGGCTTTTGCGATGAATTTAGAAAAAATCAATGAGTTAACCGCGCAAGACATGGCGGGTGTGAATGCGACGATTTTGCAACAGCTCAACTCGGATGTTCAGCTAATCAACCAGTTGGGTTATTACATTGTCAGCGGGGGCGGCAAACGCATCCGTCCAATGATTGCCGTGCTGGCGGCTCGCGCCGTGGGCTATGAAGGCAATTCGCATGTCACTATCGCTGCGCTAATCGAATTTATTCACACCGCGACGCTATTACATGACGATGTCGTGGACGAGTCCGATATGCGACGCGGCAAAGCCACCGCCAACGCGGCATTCGGTAATGCGGCCAGCGTTTTGGTCGGCGATTTCATCTACACCCGCGCTTTTCAGATGATGACCAGTCTCGGGTCATTGAAAGTGCTGGAGGTAATGTCGGAAGCCGTGAATGTCATTGCCGAAGGGGAAGTCCTGCAGTTGATGAACGTGAACGATCCGAACATCACTGAAGAAAACTATATGCGCGTCATTTACAGCAAAACGGCGCGTCTGTTTGAAGCCGCTGCGCAATGTTCCGGTCTGCTTGCTGGATGTAGCGATGTGCAGGAAAAAGCATTGCAGGATTATGGACGCTACCTTGGTACCGCATTCCAGTTAATCGACGATCTGCTTGATTACAGCGCAGACGGCGAAACCCTCGGTAAAAATACGGGGGATGATCTCAATGAAGGCAAGCCAACACTGCCTTTGCTGCATGCCATGCACCACGGCACACCGAAACAATCCCAAATGATCCGCGACGCTATCGAGCAGGGTAATGGTCGCCATCTTCTTGAACCTGTACTGGAAGCGATGGCCGAGTGTGGCTCGTTGGAATGGACACGTCAGCGCGCTGAAGAAGAAGCAGATAAGGCCATCTCCGCTCTGCAAGTGCTGCCAGATTCGCCATGGCGCGATGCTCTGATTGGTCTTGCACATATCGCTGTTCAACGCGATCGCTAATATGCCTGTCCCGCGCTTGTCGCGGGAAAGCTCGCGGGAAAGCTCCAACAAGTTCCCATAAAATCAAAAATTCACAAAAAACACTGATTATTCATCCTGGTGTAATCCTAAAACGCACAAACATTACATGAACTTTTTAGAGCAAGTGAGTTTGTATGCGTATAGTAAACAGTGTGCAGATACTCAAATGCCGGTGTGTTTTACTATCAGGGAGATATTATGGAAACAAAATTCAATGACTGGCACCAGGCCGATATCATTGCGGGGCTGCGTAAAAAGGGAACATCGCTCGCCGCAGAATCACGCAAGCATGGTCTCAGTTCTTCAACACTCGCCAATGCCTTGACCCGTGCATGGCCGAAAGGGGAATGGATTATCGCTCAGGCATTGGATACCGACCCCTGGGTCATCTGGCCATCGCGTTATCATGATCCGATCACGCACGAGTTTATTGACAAAACCAAGTTGATGCGGAAAAAACGAGGCTCAGAGTAAAGGCTATATCAACCAGCAATCCCCCCTTGCGCATCTGGCAGGGGGCTGCCTGGCTCGAATTGATGGCCGAAGAAGGGCAGGACTACATCGTTACAGCTCAAAAGCGTCATCACCGACTAAACCACGGATAAACGCTTCGAAATTATCAGCAAGGTGCACGATCCTGTAATCCTGCTCTTGATCAATATGCACAACCGCAGGCTCATCATCTGCTGTCAGGCACTGTCGATAATCAAGAAAAACCATATCATGTCCTGCTGATGGACAGGTGCAAATCGCTACGCCAATGTCAGGATAGCCCCAGTGTTCGATCCAGAAACGGCTGCCGTAATCACTACCCAACGAATAGCGCTTATTGCCAATCCCCATAATACCCGTGATAGCAATGTGATCTTCTGCCCAACTGGTAAATTCATTGGTTGGGAAATTCTGGTTTCGAGGGATCCCGCCATTGTGTTGCCGCATTAGCCAGACATAAGAGGCAGGCAAGCGATAACCTAATGTCGATTCAATGGCCGCCAACTCATCTTCGCTAAAAGGGTCATTGATATACGCTTCGCGCGCATATTCCCGGTCATCCCAAAAAGCGGTGAAGTCAAAACCGGCAAACGGTGTAGTTCCCATCATCCAGATATCCTTTCAGAAAAATCAGTAAAAAGGGGAGCCGAAGCTCCCCTGTATAAGCATCAAAAAAAGGTTATTCGCCTTTTACGCGCTCAATATTGGCCCCCAGGGCGCTGAGCTTATCTTCAATACGTTCGTAACCACGATCGATATGATAGATACGATCGACAAGGGTGGTTCCTTCTGCAATACACCCCGCCAGCACGAGGCTTGCGGATGCGCGCAGATCGGTTGCCATCACCTGAGCGCCGGAGAGTTTTTCCACACCGTGGCAGATAGCCGTATTGCTTTCGATTTCTGCGTGCGCACCCATACGGATCAGCTCCGGAATGTGCATAAACCGGTTTTCAAAGATGGTTTCAGTGATCACGCCGGTTCCTTCCGCCACCAGGTTCAGCAAGGTGAACTGTGCCTGCATATCCGTCGGGAATCCCGGGTGCGGAGCCGTACGTACATTGACCGCTTTCGGGCGTTTACCGTGCATATCCAGGCTGATCCAATCTTCGCCAACTTCAATATCCGCGCCCGCATCACGCAGCTTCGCCAGCACTGCATCAAGCGTATCCGGCTGTGCATTGCGGCAAACGATTTTCCCGCCAGAAATAGCCGCAGCCACCAGGAAGGTACCGGTTTCGATACGATCCGGCAGAACACGGTAAACCCCGCCACCCAGACGTTTCACACCTTCAATGGTGATACGATCGGTTCCCATACCGGTAATTTTCGCACCAAGGGTATTGAGGAAATTCGCCGTATCAACAATTTCTGGCTCACGCGCAGCGTTCTCAATAATGGTTGTGCCTTCAGCCAACGTGGCTGCCGACATAATGGTCACCGTTGCGCCAACACTCACTTTATCCATCACGATATGCGCGCCTTTCAGACGGCCATTGACGGAGGCTTTAACGTAGCCCTCTTCTAAAGTGATTTCGGCGCCCAGTTGCTCCAGACCGGAAATGTGCAAATCAACCGGGCGTGCACCGATCGCACAACCGCCCGGCAAAGAAACCTGCCCTTGACCAAAACGCGCCACCAGCGGGCCAAGCGCCCAAATCGACGCGCGCATGGTTTTCACCAGATCGTAAGGCGCACAGAACACATTCACTTCGCTGGCATCGATCCATACGGATCCGTTACGCTCCACCTTCGTGCCCAACTGACTGAGCAACTTCATGGTGGTATCAATATCTTTCAGTTTCGGGACGTTACGAATTTCAACCGGCTCTTCCGCCAGTAATGCAGCAAAAAGGATCGGCAGCGCAGCGTTTTTTGCGCCTGAAATTGTCACTTCGCCCTCGAGACGCGTCGGCCCCTGTACACGAAACTTATCCATTCATCTGATCTCTGTTTAGAATTCACACGCGCGGGGAAAATGCTCCCGACGCTCAAAAACCGTTAAGTTTGCGATCCCGCGCCCACTCAGCAGGCGTGAACGCTTTGATCGACAGGGCATGAATGCGGTTATCCGCGATATATTCCATCAGCGGACCGTAAATGGTCTGCTGCTTTTTGACCCGACTCATGCCGTCAAAAATTTCACCCACAGCAATAACCTGAAAGTGACTGCCATCGCCAGTGACGTGGGCTTCCTGGAGAGAAAGTGCGTTCATCAGCACTGTCTGAATTTCATGATTTTCCATGGGCGTAAATATCATCTAAAAGTGAAAACAGTCACACATCTTAGAGGAAAGTGGCGCTGGCTTAAACAAGCAAAAAGCCCCATCGCAATAAAGGATGGGGCTTCAGGTAGTAACGCATTGAAAAAATTAGCGAGACAATACATCCTGGGGCAAATTATAGAGTGCGGCCAGCGTGACAACATTCTCGCTCACGCCATCAAGCATCACGCTCACGCCCTGCTTTTTCCCCTGCTCGACAAGATGAACCAGCAATGCGACGCCCGCTGTGTCCACGCGCGTCACGCCTTGCAAGTCGATACAGGTGACCCCCTTCATTGCTTCAATTCGGGCGTCCCAGAGCGGATTTAACACATCCTGATCCAGCTCGCCTTGCAATGCCAGACGTTCGCCGTCACGCGACCAACTCAGCCGCTGCGTCATTATTTCTTCTCGTCCAGCGTAATTTTCTGGCGGGAAATGGACTGTAGTTGCGCGGTCAGACCATCGATGCCTTTAGTACGCAGCAAGTCGCTCCATTCATTCTGCTTGGTGGTGATCATGCTCACCCCCTCTGCGATCATGTCGTAAGCCTGCCAGTTTCCGGTTTGTGTGTTTTTACGCCACTGGAAATCAAGACGCACCGGCGGACGCCCGTTCGGATCGATAATCGTGACGCGGATGGGCACAATTGTGGCATCGCCCAGTGGTTGTTCCGGCGCAATCTCATAAGTCTGGCCATGATACAACGCCAGCGCCTGACCGTAAGCCTGTTTCAGGTATTCACGAAATGCCGCAAAATAGGCATCACGCTGTGCAGGTGTGGCGTCCTTATAGTAACGCCCCAGCACCAACGCACCGGCGTATTTCACCTGCACATAGGGTAGCAGTTCCTGATCCACCACATCACGCAAGTGGTCCGGGTTTGCGCGGATCTGCGGCTGTTCGTTTTTAAGGCGATCAAATGTTTTCTGCGCCGCAGCTTTCATCGCGGCATAAGGGTTACTTTGATCGGCCGCTACGGCCGCGCCCAACGGTGCAACCACCAGCAGAGCAACCATCAATAGACGTTTAAACATACGTCGCATCTCCTCGTTAATTCGCCTGACCAGCAGACGGTGCGGCTTGATTATTCCCTTCGCTATGCGCCGCCGCATCGCCTGAATTCTTATTGTCACTGCCTTTACTGCTGTAAAGGAATTGTCCTATCAGATCCTCCAGCACCATTGCGGATTTCGTATCCTGGATAGTACTGCCCTCTTTAAGCATAGAAGTCCCCAGTTCAGGATCATCAAAGCCGACATTCAGTGCCAGATATTGCTCACCCAGCAAGCCTGACGTCCGGATCGCCAGTGAACTGGTATCGGGGATTTGGTTGTAACGTTCTTCTATATCCAGCGCGACGCGCGGCAGATACGTTTTGGGATCAAGAGAAATATCAGCAACGCGGCCAATCACCACCCCGCCAATACGGACTGGCGAACGCACTTTAAGGCCGCCAATATTGTCGAATGTCGCGTATACGCGGTAAGTCGGTTCTGTACGCATTGAGGCGACATCTGCCGCTTTCAGGCAAATAAAGAGTGCGGCCAGCAGCGCCAGCAACAGAAAAACACCTACCCAAATTTCACTTTTTTTCGTTTGCATGAACTCAATTCCCAAACATCAATGCGGTGAGCACAAAATCAAGACCCAGTACGGCCAACGATGAGTGCACAACGGTGCGTGTTGTCGCGCGGCTGATCCCGGCCGACGTTGGAATCGCGTCGTAACCGTTAAACAGCGCAATCCATGTCACAGTGATGGCAAACACCACGCTTTTAACCAGACAGTTGACTAAATCCATCCGCCATTCGACGGCGTTTTGCATCGCGGTCCAGAAAAAGCCGGTATCAATACCTTTCCAGTTAACGCCAACCAGAGAACCGCCCCAAATCCCGACGGCAACAAAGATTATCGTCAACAGCGGCAGTGAGATCACGCCCGCCCAAAAGCGCGGAGAGATGACACGCCGCAACGGATCGACCGCCATCATCTCCAGACTGGAAAGCTGTTCCGTCGCGCGCATCAAACCGATTTCGGCTGTTAATGCTGATCCGGCTCGCCCGGCAAACAACAATGCAGCGACAACCGGCCCCAGTTCGCGCAGCAGCGACAGCGCCACCAGCATGCCAAGGCTCGTCTCCGCACTGTAAGTTGTCAGCACCAGGTATCCCTGCAAACCAAGCACCATACCGATAAAGACGCCAGAAACAATAATAATGAGCATCGACAGCACGCCCACGTTATAGAGCTGGCGCACCAGCAATGGCGCATGCTTGCGAAATTCCGGCTTACCGACCACCGCGTTGAACAGCATTAAACCAGCCCGCCCGAACGTCGCGATGGTTTTAATCCCGCGATGCCCTAGCGACGCCAGTGCATTTAACAGCATGAGTGCTTAACTCCCTGTTTTTAATAAATCGAGACGATAATCGCCTGCAGGATAACGGAACGGAACCGGCCCGTCGGCGATACCATCAAGGAACTGACGCACCCGGGGATCGCTGTTTTCCTGCAGACCTTGCGCGCTACCGTGGGCGATGATTTTCCTCTCCGCCACGATGTAGGCGTAATCCGCAATACTCAGCACTTCCGGTACATCGTGAGAAACAACGATACATGTGACGCCTAACGCACTGTTGAGTTCAGAAATCAATTTCACCAGCACACCCATGGTGATTGGATCCTGCCCCACAAAAGGCTCATCAAACATGATCAGATCCGGTTCCAGCGCAATTGAGCGGGCAAGCGCGGCTCGACGCGCCATACCGCCAGAAAGCTCTGACGGCATTAGCCAGGCCGCACCACGTAACCCGACGGCTTCCAACTTCATCATAACGGTGGTATGCAACAGCGCTTCGGGCAAATCCGTATGTTCGCGAAGGGGGTAAGCGACGTTGTCGAAAACGTTCATGTCGGTAAACAACGCGCCAGACTGAAACAGCATGCTCATTCTTTTACGCACGGTGAACAGACGCGAACGGGTCATCCCCGGCACGTTTTCGCCATCAAACAAGATTTCGCCGCTATCCGGAGGGATCTGCCCACCGATAAGGCGTAACAATGTTGTTTTGCCGATACCGGACGGCCCCATAATGGCGGTGATTTTGCCGCGTGGCACCGTCAGTGAAATATTGTCGAAGATAGGGTGACTGCCACGGGAGAAGCTGACGCCACGAACATCGACCAAATTCGCCATATTCTGGCTCATTGACTCTTCCTTATAAGCCTTATCGGGTATAAGCATGACGCTGGATAACATCACGAACCCAACATTTTTACAGAATATTACCTGCTGGGGTTAGCGAAAGCTGGCATTTGTTTTACTTTTGAGCCGCATAAAGTCAAAATTAGGAATCATTACGCTACGCGGAACACCCGGTCTCTTCCGGCATGGCAGCCTGCGAACCGGCGGATTATACCTGAAGAAAGGACGTTAGATGCTCTTAGCGACAGCGCTATTGATAATTGGTTTGCTTTTGGTGGTCTACAGCGCCGATCGTCTGGTTTTTGCTGCCTCTATTCTCTGCCGGACACTCGGCGTACCTCCACTGATTATTGGTATGACCGTGGTCAGCATTGGCACCTCGTTGCCGGAGATCATTACCGCTGTCGCAGCCTCACTGCATGGCCAGTTGGATCTGGCGATTGGTACAGCCATCGGTTCTAACATCACCAATATTTTGCTGATCCTGGGTGTTGCCGCCCTGCTCCACCCTTTTACCGTGCATTCCGATATCCTGCGTCGCGAATTGCCGTTCACCCTTGTCGCCAGCCTGCTGGCGGGCCTCGTGCTGTATGATGGTCAGATCACACGCGTTGACGGCATTATTTTACTGTTATTAGCCGTGCTATGGCTGGTGTTCATTGTTAAAATTGCCCGCCTTGCCGAACGACAAGGCAACGACAGCCTGACCCGGGAACAGTTGGCTGAACTGCCGCGTGAAGGAAGTCTCTCGGTGGCATGTCTGTGGCTTGGGGTGGCGTTGATCATCATGCCGATGGCAACCCGCATGGTGGTGGATAACGCAACTGTCGTGGCGAATTATTTCGCGATTAGCGAGCTAACCATTGGCCTGACGGTCATTGCAATCGGCACCGGCCTCCCTGAATTGGCGACCGCGATTGCAGGCGCGCGCAAAGGCGAAGACGATATCGCCATTGGCAATATTATTGGTTCAAACATTTTTAACATTGCCATCGTACTGGGCTTACCGGCGATGATTGCACCGGGCGCCTTTAACCCGATGGCTTTTACACGTGATTACGGTGTGATGTTGCTGGTCAGCGCCATTTTTGCTCTCATTTGCTGGAAGCATAAGCAAATCACCCGGGGCATTGGCGCGCTATTGCTGAGCGGGTTTATCGTATGGCTGGCGCTGCTTTACTGGCTGTCGCCGCTTTTAACAGGATAATCGGATACGCATTATGTCGCAGATAGATTTGCAGCCGGGTTTTGACTTTCAACAGGCAGGAAAAGAGGTCCTGGAGATTGAACGTGAAGGCCTCGCTGAACTGGATCAGTACATCAATGAGGACTTTGCACAAGCGTGCGAAAAGATGTTCTATTGCGCGGGCAAAGTGGTGGTAATGGGCATGGGCAAATCCGGGCATATTGGCCGGAAAATGGCCGCCACGTTTGCCAGTACCGGCACCTCTTCATTCTTTGTGCACCCCGGCGAAGCCGCCCACGGCGATTTGGGGATGGTCAGCCCGCAAGATATCGTAATAGCGCTGTCTAATTCCGGCGAATCCAATGAGATCCTCGCCCTGATCCCGGTGTTGAAACGGTTAAAAGTGTCGTTGATCTGCATGACCAGCCGACCAGAAAGCAGTATGGCGCGCGCGGCAGATATTCATCTCTGCGTGAAAGTGCCGAAAGAGGCCTGCCCGCTCGGCCTGGCCCCCACCTCCAGTACCACAGCGGCGCTGGTCATGGGCGACGCATTAGCCGTGGCGCTACTGAAAGCCCGTGGTTTCACCGCAGAAGATTTCGCCCTGTCGCACCCAGGTGGCGCACTGGGCCGTAAACTGCTGCTGCGGGTTAACGATATTATGCACACGGGTGATGAGATCCCACACGTCAGCAAAAAGGCCAGTCTGCGCGATGCCCTGTTGGAGATTACGCGCAAAAATTTAGGCATGACGGTTATCTGCGATGACCTGATGAAGATCGAAGGGATCTTCACCGATGGCGACTTGCGTCGCGTGTTCGATATGGGTAGCGATGTCCGCAATATGGGCATCGCGGAAGTCATGACGCCTGGCGGCATTCGCGTGCGTCCGAATACGCTGGCCGTCGACGCGCTTAACCTGATGCAATCCCGGCATATCACTTCCGTCATGGTTGCCGATGGCGACCAGTTGCTGGGTGTGTTACATATGCATGATCTGCTGCGCGCAGGCGTAGTGTAAAGAAGGACAGAAGAATGAGTAATGCTGGCGCATCGCTTGCCACCTGCTATGGGCCGGTAAGCGCGCAAGTCATGGCAAAAGCCGGGAAGATCCGTCTGTTAATCCTGGATGTCGATGGTGTGTTATCCGATGGGCTCATTTATATGGGCAACAACGGAGAAGAGTTAAAAGCGTTCAACGTTCGTGATGGGTATGGGATCCGCAGCGCGCTCACGTCTGGCATTGAGATTGCTATCATTACCGGGCGAAAAGCTAAACTGGTGGAAGATCGTTGTGAAACACTGGGTATCACGCATCTGTATCAGGGACAGTCTGATAAACTTTTGGCTTACAGAGAATTACTGGCGAAACTGGATCTGGCTGCGGATCAGGTTGCTTATGTCGGCGATGATTTGATCGACTGGCCCGTGATGGCGGAAATTGGTTTAAGCGTTGCCGTCGCGGATGCACACCCGTTACTGATTCCGCGTGCAGATTATGTCACCCGTATCAACGGAGGACGCGGCGCGGTTCGTGAAGTCTGCGATTTATTGTTGCTGGCTCAGGGCAAGCTGGATGAGGCCAAAGGGCAATCAATATGAGTAAAACCAGACGTTGGGTGATCATTCTGCTGTCGCTGGCCGCCCTGGTGCTGATTGGCATCAACCTGACCACTCAGGATGCACCGGAACAGGTGACGACCAGCAGCGCGGATCCAACTTATAAGAGCCAGCATACGGACTCCCTGGTTTACAGCCCGGAAGGAGCGCTGAACTATCGCCTGGTGGCGCAAAATGTTGAATATTTTTCCGCCGACGGCGTGAGCTGGTTCGCCCAACCGCTGCTGACGACCTTTGATAAAGACAAAATTCCGACCTGGTCAATTAAGGCGGATAAAGCGAAGCTGACCGATGACAGAATGCTTTATCTTTATGGACATGTTGAGGTTAATGCCCTGACAGCGGATGCCCAATTACGAAAAATCACCACGGATAACGCCCAGATCAATCTGGTAACGCAGGATGTTACCTCCGATGATCAGGTCACGTTGTACGGTACAACATTTAATTCCACCGGCCTGAAAATGCGCGGCAATTTACGCAGCAAAAACGCCGAGCTGATTGAAAAGGTTAGAAGCTTCTATGAAATCCAAAACAAACAAACTCAGCCTTAATCTTATCCTGGCCAGTACACTTTTAGCCGCTGCGCTTCCGGCGCTTGCCGTAACCGGTGATACTGAACAGCCCATTCACATCGATTCAGACCAGCAATCGTTAGATATGCAGGGCAATATTGTGACCTTCACAGGCAACGTGGTGGTTACGCAAGGCACTATCAAAATTAATGCCGACAAAGTCGTCGTTACACGTCCTGGCGGTGAGCAAGGAAAAGAGATCATCGACGGTTACGGTAATCCGGCCACCTTCTATCAAATGCAGGACAACGGCAAACCGGTGAAAGGCCACGCATCGCAGATGCATTACGAACTGGCGAACGATTTCGTTGTGCTGACCGGCAACGCCTACCTTGAACAGTTGGATAGCAATATCAAGGGCGACAAAATCACCTACCTGGTGAAAGAGCAGAAAATGCAGGCATTCAGCGACAAAGGTAAACGCGTGACCACCGTGCTGGTGCCATCGCAGTTGCAGGATAAGAGCAACAGCAAAACCCCGGCTCCGGCGCAAAAAAAGAGTAACTAATTCGTTATGGCAACATTAACTGCAAAGAATCTCGCCAAAGCCTATAAAGGCCGCCGCGTTGTTGAAGACGTCAGTCTGACGGTAAACTCTGGCGAAATCGTCGGCCTTCTCGGTCCTAACGGTGCAGGGAAAACCACCACATTCTACATGGTGGTAGGCATTGTGCCGCGCGATGCAGGCAACATCATTATTGATGAGGAAGATATCAGTCTGCTGCCGCTGCATGCGCGCGCGCGTCGTGGCATTGGCTATTTACCGCAGGAAGCCTCTATTTTTCGCCGCCTGAGCGTGTACGACAACCTGATGGCAGTACTGCAAATTCGTGATGACCTGACGGCTGAACAGCGTGATGATCGTGCCAAAGAGTTGATGGAAGAGTTCCATATTGAGCATCTGCGAGACAGCATGGGGCAGGCGTTGTCCGGCGGTGAACGTCGTCGTGTGGAAATTGCCCGCGCGCTGGCGGCTAACCCGAAATTTATTCTGCTGGATGAACCGTTTGCGGGCGTTGACCCCATTTCGGTCATTGATATTAAACGTATCATCGAACACCTGCGCGACAGCGGCCTGGGCGTGCTGATTACCGACCATAATGTCCGCGAAACACTGGCAGTGTGCGAACGCGCTTACATCGTCAGCCAGGGGCATTTAATTGCTCACGGGACACCGCAGCAAATCCTTGAAGACGAACACGTTAAGCGCGTATATCTTGGGGAAGACTTCAGACTCTGATAGGGTAGAGATTATTGACGTTTTTTGTCGGAGAGTGCTGCTCTGAATATGAAGCAAGGTTTGCAACTAAGGCTTAGCCAACAGCTAGCCATGACGCCACAACTGCAGCAGGCAATTCGTTTGTTGCAGTTGTCCACGTTGGAACTTCAGCAGGAACTTCAGCAGGCGCTGGAGAGTAATCCATTGCTGGAGCAAACCGATCTTCACGAAGAAGTGGATGCCCAACAAAACCAGGATAATGAAGGCCTGGATACCGTCGACGCGCTTGAACAAAAAGAGATGCCCGACGAACTGCCGCTGGATGCAAGCTGGGACGAGATCTACACCGCAGGAACCCCCTCCGGCAGCAGCAATGATTACCTTGATGATGAACTGCCCATTTATCAAGGTGAAACCACCCAGTCGCTGCAGGACTACCTGATGTGGCAGGTAGAACTGACGCCGTTCTCCGACACCGATCGCGCAATTGCAACATCCATTGTGGATGCTGTTGACGATACGGGCTATCTGACTGTATCGCTCGAAGATATCCTCGAAAGCATGGGCAATGAAGAGGTGGGTCTTGACGAAGTCGAAGCCGTACTTAAACGCATACAGCGTTTCGATCCGGTTGGCGTAGCTGCGCGGGATCTGCGCGACTGCTTGCTGATCCAGCTTTCGCAGTTTTCGAAAGAGACACCGTGGTGTGAAGAAGCACGATTGATCATTAGCGATCACCTTGATCTGCTGGCTAACCATGACTTCCGTACGCTAATGCGTATGACGCGTCTGAAAGAGGACGTGCTGAAAGAAGCGGTTAACCTGATTCAATCGCTGGATCCGCGCCCTGGCCAGTCTATCCAGACCGGTGAACCGGAATACGTGATCCCGGACGTGCTCGTGCGTAAGCACAACGGCCGTTGGACTGTGGAGCTGAACTCCGACAGTATTCCGCGCTTACAAATCAACCAGCACTACGCTTCCATGTGCGCCGGAGCACGTAACGATGCCGACAGCCAGTTTATCCGCAGCAATTTGCAGGATGCGAAATGGCTGATCAAAAGTCTGGAAAGCCGTAATGATACCCTGCTCCGGGTTAGCCGCTGCATTGTTGAGCAGCAGCAAGCCTTCTTTGAGCAGGGTGAAGAGTTTATGAAACCGATGGTCCTGGCGGATATCGCACAGGCCGTCGAAATGCACGAGTCCACCATTTCACGTGTGACGACCCAGAAGTACCTGCACAGTCCGCGCGGCATTTTTGAACTTAAATATTTCTTCTCCAGCCATGTAAGCACCGAAGGCGGCGGCGAAGCCTCGTCTACGGCTATTCGCGCGCTGGTGAAGAAGTTAATCGCCGCAGAAAACCCTGCGAAACCACTGAGCGACAGTAAGCTGACGACACTGCTTTCCGATCAAGGAATTATGGTGGCGCGGCGAACCGTTGCGAAGTATCGAGAATCTTTATCCATTCCGCCGTCAAACCAGCGCAAACAACTGGTTTGACCAAAACCGATAAGGAAGACACTATGCAGCTTAACATCACAGGACAGAACGTCGAGATCACTGATGCTCTCCGCGACTTTGTAAATAGCAAATTCGCCAAGCTTGAACAGTATTTCGACAGGATTAATCAGGTCTATATTGTGTTGAAAGTGGAGAAAGTGACTCACACTTCGGATGCAACGCTCCATGTTAATGGAGGGGAGCTTCATGCCAGTGCGGAAGGGCAGGATATGTATGCTGCAATCGACGGTTTAATTGATAAACTGGCGCGGCAACTAACGAAACATAAAGATAAACTGAAACAACACTAATTGTCCGGGCGTCAGCCTGGTGCGTCGCACCCTACCGCAACCCGGTAGGGTGTCTGCACTGGCGTCGCTTAGGTGAAATTATGATGAATAACGATTCCGCTCTTCAACTGAGCAATGTCCTTAACCAGGAATGCACCCGTAGCGGCGTTCACTGTCAGAGTAAAAAACGTGCTCTGGAAATCATCAGTGAACTGGCGGCAAAACAGTTAGGCCTGCCGCCGCAGGTCGTCTTCGAGGCCATCCTTACCCGTGAAAAAATGGGCAGTACCGGTATTGGTAACGGTATCGCTATTCCACACGGTAAGCTCGAAGAAGACACGCTTCGCGCCGTCGGCGTTTTTGTCCAACTCGAAACGCCCATTGCTTTCGACGCTATCGATAATCAGCCCGTCGATCTGCTGTTTGCATTATTGGTGCCGGCAGATCAAACCAAAACGCACTTGCATACGCTCTCGCTGGTCGCTAAGCGCCTGGCGGATAAAACAATTTGTCGGCGCCTGCGCAGCGCGCAAAGTGATGAAGATCTGTATCAGATCATCACGCAGACAGAAGGCGAAGGTGATGATGCGTAACGGAAAGGCCGCTTTTTTATCAGTCGTCCTGAGGAGAAATGGTTCATGGTCCTGATGATCGTCAGTGGTCGTTCGGGTTCAGGCAAATCAGTGGCGCTACGCGCCCTGGAAGACATGGGTTTTTATTGTGTCGATAATCTGCCGGTCGTGTTATTGCCGGATTTGGCGCGCACGCTTGCCGACCGTCAGACTTCCGCAGCCGTCAGTATTGATGTGCGCAATATGCCGGAATCCCCGGAAATCTTTGAGCAGGCGATGAGCAGCCTGCCGGACGCCTTCTCTCCTCAATTACTGTTTCTGGATGCCGATCGCAACACCCTGATCCGTCGTTACAGCGACACCCGTCGTCTGCACCCGCTTTCCAGTAAAAATCTGTCGTTGGAAAGCGCCATCGACGAAGAAAGTAACCTGTTGGAGCCGCTGCGTTCCCGCGCGGATCTGATCGTCGATACCTCTGAGATGTCGGTGCATGAGCTGGCAGAAATGCTACGCACGCGCCTGTTGGGTAAACGTGAGCGTGAACTGACGATGGTGTTTGAATCGTTCGGCTTTAAACATGGCATCCCTATTGATGCAGACTATGTGTTTGACGTGCGTTTTCTGCCTAACCCACACTGGGATCCCAAACTGCGCCCGATGACCGGTCTCGACAAACCTGTCGCCGCGTTTCTTGATCGTCATACCGAAGTCCACAACTTTATCTACCAGACACGCAGCTACCTTGAGTTGTGGCTGCCGATGCTGGAAACCAATAACCGCAGCTACCTGACCGTGGCTATCGGTTGTACCGGTGGTAAACACCGCTCTGTGTATGTCGCCGAACAGCTCGCGGATTATTTCCGTTCGCGCGGTAAAAACGTTCAATCCCGTCACCGTACGCTGGAAAAACGCAAAACATGACCGTAAAACAAACTGTTGAAATCACCAATAAGCTGGGCATGCACGCGCGCCCGGCGATGAAACTGTTTGAACTGGTGCAGGGCTTCGATGCAGAAGTACTGCTGCGAAACGATGAAGGCACCGAGGCGGAAGCCAGCAGCGTTATTGCCTTGCTGATGCTGGACTCCGCGAAAGGGCGGCAGATAGAAATTGTGGCAAACGGTCCCCAGGAAGTTGAAGCCCTGGCGGCAGTGATTGCCCTGTTTAATGCGGGCTTTGACGAAGACTAGTCAATACAGCTTGTTACGCTGCAAGAATTCCTCGCCCCCTAACTGGCGCATCTGACGCATGATCCATGCCTGTCGGCTACGAACATAACCTGACGGCGCGCCTGCATTAAAGCGAATGGGATTGGGTAACACCGCGGCCAGCAGCGCCGCTTCAGACATCGACAACCGACTGGCGGGTTTATGGAAATAGCGCTGAGCCGCCTCTTCTACGCCAAAAATTCCCTCGCCAAATTCGGCGATATTCAGATAAACAGTGAGGATCCGACGTTTGCTCCAGACGGTTTCCATGCCTAGCGTCAGCCCCGCTTCCAGTCCTTTACGCACCCAGCTCTTTCCATCCCAGAGCAGTAGGTTTTTTACCGTTTGCTGAGAAATCGTCGATGCGCCGCGGATGCGATTTTCATGGCGCTCATTGTGGGAAAGCGCTTTTTGGATCGCCGGAAGATCCAGCCCCCAGTGTTCGGGGAAACGCTGATCTTCTGCCGCGATCACCGCCAGCGCCATCGACGGAGAAATGTCATCCATACTGACCCAGTCAGAATGCGCCACGTAACCGAAGTCGCCGGTTAACCACGCACCCAGCTGGCGCTCCACCATCACCGCAGAGAATGGCACGGGCAGGAAACTGAACAGCACAATGCTGCCGCCCCAGAAGATAGCCAGCATCAGTAAAAACCGCAGGAGAAGTCGCTTAAGGATAGTTTTCAGCGGGCCGCGAAACACCGTCTTCATTCGGTCAGCACCAGCACCCGCGCCACCAGTTTTTCGATACCTGTCGCCGCCTGTGCGATATCTTCCGCCAGCATATATGCAGGCGTGGTCACCACTTTGTTCTCTTCATCGACAACAATATCGTCCACCGGGCAGGGAACGTGTTCCGCCCCCATCTCTTCCAGCACCTCAGCGGTATCGATATCTGTTCCAATGGTTAGACGTAGCGGAAAATCGAAAATCTTCGGCAGCATCGCAGGGGCAATACACATAAAACCCAGCGGTTTCCCCGCCTTGTGCATCTCAAGCACCAGTTGTTTTAACGTACTATCGACCACGCATTCGCTGCCCTGGCTGGCAAAATTACTCAGATTTTTGGCCGCGCCAAAACCGCCCGGAACAATCAGCGCATCCAGATCGTTTGCTGATGCCTGTGCCAGATTTTGGATCGCGCCACGCGCAATACGGGCGGACTCAATCAGTACATTACGGCTACCAGCCAGCGCTTCACCAGTAAGATGATTGATAACGTCGCTCTGGCTTTTATCAGGCGCAAAACAGACAGCCTGTGCACCACTGCGTGCGATAGCCAGCAGTGTTATGACAGCCTCATGAATTTCTGATCCATCATAAACACCTGCGCCGCTGAGAATAACGCCCACTTTTTTCATTTTGCTCATCCCTTATGCAACGTACTGTCGATAATTAAAAATTTTGATAAGAGCGCCGTGCTTCACACATTTCACTGATTGATGTAACAAATCATTTAAGATTTGCTATCTTATGTGCGTGCAGTCGAATTTTTTCTGACTACGCCCTTGCAAAAAAATCTAAAAATTACGGCGCAGCCACGGTTTCCCTGGTGTTGGCGCAGTATTCGCGCACCCCGGTTAATCCGGGGTCATTTTTTTCCAGCGTCTGCAACCCAGGCTTTCAATACCGCAACGTCGTTGCGCCACTCTTGTTTCATCTCTTCTACCCAGTCTCCGACATTGTCTGACCAGGCCGGAAGATCCGGCGACTGGATCTGCTGACCCAACTGCTGCAAATGGCGTAACCCAACAGAGCCTGCCGCGCCTTTGATTTTGTGCCCTTCATCGACGATCCCTTTTTGATCGCGCGCAGTCAGATTCGACTCCAGTACACTCAGGTAACCCGGCATCATTTTCTCGAACACCGCCAGCCCGTCAGTGATCAGCTTCGGCCCGACCAGCTCGATGTATTGCTCAAGCATGGCGATATCAAGCAACGTTTGCGCTTTACTGTTATCCGTGGTCGTCACTTGCTCCTCCTCGTCATTACCGGCATCCCAGAACTTTTTAATCATGGCAGTTAATGCCGGGACCGCCAGCGGTTTGCTTAGCACATCATCCATACCCGCATCGAGATATTCCCGTTTGTCTTTCAGCACGTTGGCAGTTAACGCCACCAATGGAGGGAGATCTTCGCGGGGATAACGGCTGGTCAGCGCCCGGGAAATATCCAGACCGGTCATATCCGGCAACTGGATATCCAGCAGCACCAGGTCATATTCACCCGGCGTGAACATCTCCAGCGCAGCCGTCCCCGTCATCGCCACGTCTACGCTGCTGCCCAGTTTTTCCAGCACAGAACGTGCAACAATCACGTTCAGCTCAATGTCCTCCACCAACAGCACATGTAGCGCTGGAAGCGGCATGTCATCCTCGTCAAACGCGTCTTCGACTTCTTCCGCCACCGCCGGAGCATGGATGGTCAGGGTAAAGACGGAACCGGCTCCCGGCTCACTGCTGACGGTAATATCGCCCCCCATATTTTTTGCCAACCTGCGTGATACGGCCAGACCGATACCGGTCCCGGTTGCCGGTTTTCCGCCATGGCTATCTTTGACCTGATAGTACATGGCGAAAATTTTATCCTGCTCTTCACGGGGAATACCGATACCGGAATCCTGCACCTCAAAGTGCAACATCTCGCCTTCGTCATAGCGCACACGCACCACAACCTGGCCTTCGCGGGTAAACTTGACGGCGTTACTGATAAGATTCCACAGGATCTGCCGCAGGCGCGTACCATCAGCGATAACCTGATGCGGCAATGGCAGCGTCGGCTCAAGCACAAAACGCAGCCCTTTCTGATGCGCCTGCAAACCGGAGAGGTTTTCCAGATCCGCCAGGAAACTGGTGAAGTCGAGAGGCTGGTTATCCAGTTGCACCTTACGGCGCTCCATCTTATCCATATAGATAATATCGTTAAATATATTCCCCAGCGTGACCGCAGAGACATGGATAGTTTTCAGGTATTTTTCTTGCTCTTCTGTCAATTCGGTATCGAGCAAAATGCGGCTCAGCCCGACAATCCCGTTAAGCGGTGTACGCAGCTCGTGGCTGATCGTTGAGATAAAGGTTGTCTTATCCCGGCTGGCGCGCTCCAGCGCATCCTGATAGCGCTTACGCTCGGTAATATCGCGGCCAAAGCCCATCAGCCCGTGGCGTTTACCGACACGGTCGTAATAGGGCACTTTGCGGATTTCGAAACAGGCTTTACGCCCGTCAGGATAGTCAAGCCACTGCTCATAGGTCAGTGACACGTTATGGCGGAAGACTTTCTCATCGGTCTCGATCACTTTTTCCGCTGCTTCCGGCGAGTAAACGTCCTGCGGCTTCAGATTGATCAACTGCTTTTCGCTTTTTCCCGTAAGCAGCTCCATCGCCCGGTTACAGCCAGAAAACTCTTTGTCTTCATTGCGGTAAAACACCAGATCCGGGGAGGCATCAAGGAAAGAGCGCAGGAAAGAAGATTGCTGTTCGAGCTGGATCTGCGTTTGTTCGCGCTCCTGCATCTCTATTTTGAGTTGCTCAAACGTGGACTGCCGTTCAGCCTCCGCCTTTTCGCGATCGCTGATTTCCTGATTGAGCTGCGTAATATTGTCTTTCAGTTGCACATTGAGTTGGAGATCACGCTCACGCATCTCTTCCAGCTTATCCACCAGGCGAGACAAGCGCTGGCGCGACTCTTCAAGCTGCTCCACCACCACCGACAAGAAATAGACCGCCCAGGGCGTAATCAACAGACCAAAGAAAATGGAGCGGATAACGTCAATGCTTTCCACCTCCCCTTGCAACACCATGGTAACGGCCATCTGCACCACAATCGCAGTCACTACCAGGGCCAGCGCCAGCAAGAGGGAAAAACGCACCAGACCCAGTTTCATCATCAGGTCTACATAATATTGCGCCAGTAAACGGATTTGCTTCATAGAGATTTCCTCGAACAAGTCCGCTCAATAATACCCAATTCTGAGCAAAGGGTTGAAGCGAGTGCGAAAAATGCTGTGGTAATTCGCGATCCGATGAAAAAATACGAAAGAAGCAGAGCGTGTTACGCGGGAGACTGCCAACAGCGACCTAATGCAGAGCCTTGCGCACCGTGGGCGGTCAGATAACGATCGAGCTCCACCATACCCGTCCAACGGTTTTCGCACCATAGCGGCGCCAGCAACGTCGGGCGACGCGCGCTGGCAGAAACGCGGTGATAAATCACCTCTGGTGGCGTGTGGCGGATCATTTCACCGGCAATCACTGTGTACTCCTCAAGCCCAATGCCATTAAGACGACCGGCTTCCCACGCTTTCGCCATAATGCTGCCTTTCACAATATGCAGCGGATGAAGCTTAATACCGTCGACGCCGGTCTCGACAACGCGTTCAATGGTTTGCAGACAGTCCGGCTGACGTTCGCCAGGCAATCCCACAATCAGATGAGTACACACTTTCAGGCCGCGTTCACGAGCCAGTTGCGTGGTTTTCTGATAACAGGCGAAATCGTGGCCGCGGTTAATGCGGTGCAGTGTTTTATCGTGCGCGGTTTGCAGACCCAGTTCCAGCCAGACTTCATACCCCTGGTGGTGATATTCGCACAGCAGATCCAGCACCGCGTCAGGAACGCAGTCCGGGCGAGTGCCGACGCACAACCCGACAATGCTCGCCTGGCTGACAGCCTGCTGGTACATCGAGCGCAGCACCTGCACTTCAGCCCAGGTGCTGGTATAGGCCTGGAAATACGCAAGATAGCGCCTGGCACGATTAACAAGCATGGCCTGATGGGCCAGTTGTTCGGCAATGGAGCGATGCTGCTGCGCCTCGTCAGCAAAGGAAGCCACATTACAAAAAGTGCATCCCCCACGACCAATCGTGCCATCGCGGTTAGGGCAACTAAAACCGCCATGCAGCGTCAGTTTGTGAACTTTTTGCCCATAACGGCGAGCAAGATCCCCACCAAACATATTGACTAATTTCTGTAACTGCATAATCTGGAAGGCCGCCCTGAAGAAAGGGTGTAGCCTGCCACTTTTAGCTTTCGTCGGCGATGACTTGGATCAATCGCCCGGGAAGGCCTTTATCTATTGCATAAACAGTCAATATAATCGCAATTTCATTCACGCTACAAGCAATTACTTTTCCTTATGTTCCTGCATTATTTTGCAGAAATACGAACACCGGTGAAAAACAGTGACTTTATGCGGGTCCAGACTCTGATGCAGAATAAAAATCTGCCATTAATTCAACAATCAGAACAGAACGTCATAAAGGGCGCTTTTGTATAGTGAGTCAGATCACACTCTGCTGCCGCTTAGTCTGCCGTTTACTCAATGTAAAAATAGTTAAATTAACTTATTTATCAAAAAGTTAATTCATGTTTAGCACTTTTTTGTATAAATAAGCTCGGCATTTGACCTGTGTACGGATTCCCGATAACTTGGAAATCCGCTGGAAGCTTTCTGGATGAGCAGTCTGCTCATCATATTTATGCAGTAATTGAGATTCCCTCTTAAGCAAGTCCTCAACACTTGTGTATCGATGCGAAAAGGAAATTAAAAGAGGGCGACATGCGAGGCAAATGCCCCGTCGCCATGCTCTTTTTACGCCTGTGCGCATCGTTCAGGAGGGGCTCCCGTAGAGCCTGGGGAGGTTCACTGATATGTTGTACGATAAATCCCTTGAGAGGGATAACTGTGGTTTCGGCCTGATCGCCCACATAGAAGGCGAACCTAGCCACAAGGTAGTGCGCACCGCTATTCACGCACTGGCCAGAATGCAGCACCGTGGCGCTATTCTCGCCGACGGTAAGACCGGTGATGGTTGCGGCCTGTTGCTGCAAAAACCCGATCGTTTCTTCCGGATTGTGGCGGAAGAGCGCGGCTGGCGTTTAGCCAAAAATTACGCCGTGGGCATGCTATTCCTGAACCAGGATCCGGAAAAGGCCAGCGCATCGCGCCGTGTTGTTGAAGAAGAGCTTCAACGTGAGACCTTATCCATTGTTGGCTGGCGCGATGTGCCGACGAACGACGGGGTGCTCGGTGAAATAGCCCTCTCCTCGCTGCCTCGTATTGAGCAAATTTTTGTTAACGCCCCGGCAGGCTGGCGTCCGCGCGATATGGAGCGTCGTCTGTTTATCGCCCGTCGCCGTATTGAAAAACGCCTGCAGGAAGATAAAGAGTTCTACGTTTGTAGCCTTTCGAACCTGGTGAACATCTATAAAGGTCTGTGTATGCCGGCTGACCTGCCGCGCTTCTACCTGGACCTGGCGGACCTGCGTCTGGAATCGGCCATTTGCCTCTTCCACCAGCGCTTCTCCACCAATACCGTACCGCGCTGGCCGCTGGCGCAGCCGTTCCGCTACCTGGCGCACAACGGTGAAATTAACACCATCACCGGTAACCGCCAGTGGGCGCGTGCGCGTACCTATAAATTCCAAACGCCGCTGATTCCGGATCTCCATGATGCCGCGCCGTTCGTCAACGAAACCGGCTCAGACTCCAGTTCGATGGATAATATGCTCGAACTGCTTCTGGCAGGTGGGATGGATATCGTGCGCGCGATGCGTCTGCTGGTACCGCCAGCATGGCAAAACAACCCGGATATGGATCCGGACCTGCGCAGCTTCTTCGACTTTAACTCCATGCATATGGAACCGTGGGACGGCCCGGCGGGCATTGTGATGTCCGACGGTCGTTTCGCCGCCTGTAACCTCGACCGTAATGGTCTGCGTCCGGCGCGCTATGTCATCACCAAAGACAAACTGATCACCTGTGCTTCTGAAGTGGGCATCTGGGATTACCAGCCGGACGAAGTGGTGGAAAAAGGCCGCGTTGGTCCAGGCGAGTTGATGGTTATCGATACCCGCGGCGGGCGCATCCTGCACTCGGCAGAAACCGATGACGATCTGAAAAGCCGCCACCCGTACAAAGAGTGGATGGAGAAAAACGTCCGCCGTCTTGTGCCATTTGAAGATCTGCCGGATGAAGAAGTCGGCACTCGTGAAATGGATGATGACCTGCTGGCCAGCTATCAGAAACAGTTTAACTACAGTTTTGAAGAACTGGACTCCGTTATCCGCGTACTGGGTGAAAATGGCCAGGAAGCAGTCGGATCAATGGGTGATGACACACCATTCGCCGTGCTCTCCAGCCAGCCGCGCATTATTTATGACTACTTCCGTCAGCAGTTTGCGCAGGTAACCAACCCGCCTATCGATCCGCTGCGTGAAGCGCACGTGATGTCGCTGGCCACCAGTATTGGCCGCGAAATGAACGTCTTCTGCGAAGCTGAAGGCCAGGCGCACCGTCTGAGCTTTAAATCGCCGATCCTGCTCTATTCCGATTTCAAACAGCTCACGACGATAAAAGAGGAGCACTACCGCGCTGATACGCTGGATATCACTTTTGACGTCACCGAAGTGACGCTGGAAGAGACCGTTAAGGCGCTGTGTGATAAAGCTGAACAGATGGTGCGTAACGGCACTGTGCTACTGGTGCTCTCCGATCGCAATATCGCCAAAAATCGCCTGCCGGTGCCAGCGCCAATGGCAGTGGGCGCCATCCAGACACGTCTGGTTGAGAAGAGCCTGCGCTGTGACGCCAACATTATTGTCGAAACGGCCAGCGCTCGCGATCCGCACCACTTCGCTGTGTTGTTGGGCTTCGGCGCGACGGCAATCTACCCGTATCTGGCATATGAAACGCTGGCCAAACTGGTTGACAATAAAGCCATCGAGAAAAACTACCGCACGGTGATGCTGAACTACCGTAACGGCATCAATAAAGGCCTGTACAAGATCATGTCCAAAATGGGCATCTCGACCATTGCCTCTTATCGCTGTTCAAAACTGTTCGAAGCCGTCGGTCTGCACGACGATGTCGCCGCACTGTGCTTCCAGGGTGTGATTAGCCGTATTGGCGGCGCTGGCTTTAGCGACTTCCAGCAGGATCTGCTGAACCTCTCTAAAGTCGCCTGGCTGGCGCGTAAGCCGCTGTCGCAAGGCGGTTTGCTGAAGTATGTTCACGGCGGCGAATATCACGCTTACAACCCGGACGTGGTGCGTACGCTGCAACAGGCAGTACAGAGCGGCGAGTATAGTGACTATCAGGAATATGCGAAGCTGGTGAACGAACGTCCAGCGGCAACGCTGCGCGACCTGTTATCCATCACGCCAAACGGCGAAGCGGTCAATCTGAAGGACGTGGAACCGGCGAGTGAGTTGTTTAAACGCTTTGATACTGCGGCCATGTCTATCGGTGCATTGAGTCCGGAAGCACACGAAGCGCTGGCTGAAGCCATGAACAGCCTTGGCGGTTTCTCAAACTCTGGTGAAGGTGGTGAGGATCCAGCGCGTTACGGCACCAACAAAGTCTCGCGTATTAAGCAGGTTGCTTCTGGTCGCTTCGGCGTCACACCGGCTTATCTGGTAAACGCTGATGTTATCCAGATCAAAGTCGCTCAGGGGGCTAAACCGGGTGAAGGCGGTCAGTTACCGGGTGATAAAGTCACGCCGTACATCGCGAAACTGCGCTACTCCGTACCTGGCGTCACGCTGATTTCTCCGCCGCCGCACCACGATATTTACTCGATTGAGGATTTGGCACAGCTCATTTTTGACCTGAAACAGGTCAACCCGAAAGCGATGATCTCCGTGAAGCTGGTTTCCGAACCAGGCGTCGGCACCATCGCGACCGGTGTGGCAAAAGCATACGCCGACTTGATCACTATCGCCGGTTACGATGGCGGCACGGGTGCGAGCCCGCTCTCCTCCGTGAAATATGCTGGTTGCCCGTGGGAACTGGGGCTGGTGGAAACCCAACAGGCGCTGGTTGCCAACGGTCTGCGTCATAAGATCCGTTTGCAGGTGGATGGCGGTCTGAAAACCGGGCAGGACATCATTAAAGCGGCGATCCTGGGCGCAGAAAGCTTTGGCTTCGGCACCGGCCCGATGGTGGCGCTGGGCTGTAAATATCTGCGTATCTGTCACCTGAACAACTGCGCAACCGGTGTAGCAACGCAGGACGATAAACTGCGTAAGAACCACTATCACGGCCTGCCGTTCAAAGTAACGAACTACTTCGAATTCATCGCACGTGAAACCCGTGAGTTGATGGCGCAACTAGGTGTGAAACGTCTGGTCGACCTGATTGGCCGCACTGACTTACTCAAAGAGCTGGAAGGCTTCACCGCGAAGCAACAAAAACTGGATCTGGCGAAACTGCTGGAAACCGCTGAACCCCATCCGGGTAAAGCGCTGTACTGCACCGAAAACAACCCGCCGTTTGATAATGGCGTGCTGAATGCGCAGTTGCTGCAGCAGGCGAAACCGTATGTGGATGAAAAACAGAGCAAAACCTTCTGGTTCGATATCCGTAACACCGACCGTTCCGTTGGCGCATTGTTGTCTGGCTATATTGCGCAGACGCATGGCGACCAGGGTCTGGCGGCCGATCCGATTAAAGCCCACTTTAGCGGCACCGCAGGCCAGAGCTTCGGCGTGTGGAACGCAGGCGGGGTTGAGCTTTACCTGACCGGCGATGCCAACGACTACGTCGGTAAAGGTATGGCGGGCGGTCTGCTGGCCATTCGTCCTCCGGTGGGTTCGGCGTTCCGCAGCCATGAAGCGAGCATTATCGGTAACACCTGTCTTTATGGCGCTACCGGTGGCCGACTGTATGCCGCAGGGCGTGCGGGCGAGCGTTTCGCAGTGCGTAACTCGGGGGCTATCACCGTAGTGGAAGGCATTGGCGATAACGGTTGTGAATACATGACCGGCGGTATTGTTTGCGTACTGGGTAAAACCGGCGTCAACTTCGGTGCGGGTATGACAGGCGGCTTCGGCTATGTGCTGGATGAAGACGGTGAATTCCGTAAACGCGTTAACTCGGAACTGGTGGAAGTGTTGAGCGTCGATGACCTCGCCATCCATGAAGAGCATCTGCGTGGTCTGATCACCGAGCATGTGCAGCATACCGGTTCTCAGCGCGGCGAAGAGATCCTGGCGAACTGGCCAGCATTTGCGGCAAAATTCGCTCTGGTTAAGCCGAAATCCAGCGATGTGAAAGCCCTGTTAGGTCACCGTAGTCGCAGCGCGGCTGAGTTGCGCGTGCAGGCGCAGTAAGGAATTCAGATGAGTCAGAATGTTTACCAATTTATCGACCTACAGCGCGTTGACCCGGCAAAAAAACCGCTGAAACTGCGTAAAATTGAATTTGTTGAGATCTATGAGCCCTTCTCTGAAGGTCAGGCCAAGGCGCAGGCAGATCGCTGCCTCTCCTGTGGCAACCCTTACTGCGAGTGGAAATGCCCGGTTCATAACTACATTCCGAACTGGCTGAAGCTGGCTAACGAAGGGCGTATTTTCGAAGCCGCAGAGCTGTCGCATCAGACCAACACCCTGCCGGAGGTGTGCGGGCGTGTATGCCCGCAGGATCGCCTGTGCGAAGGCTCCTGTACGCTGAATGACGAATTTGGTGCCGTGACCATCGGTAATATCGAGCGCTATATCAACGATAAAGCCTTCGAAATGGGCTGGCGTCCGGATTTAACGGGCGTGAAGCAGACCGACAAGCGTGTCGCCATCATCGGTGCAGGTCCGGCCGGGCTGGCGTGTGCCGACGTGCTGACCCGCAATGGTGTAAAAGCGGTCGTCTTTGATCGTCACCCGGAGATCGGCGGCCTTCTGACCTTTGGGATCCCGGCATTTAAGCTGGAAAAAGAGGTAATGACGCGTCGTCGTGAAATCTTCACCGGCATGGGCATCGAATTCAAACTGAATACAGAAGTCGGTCGTGACGTACAGTTGGAAGATCTGCTGAAAGAGTATGACTCCGTCTTCCTGGGCGTGGGAACCTACCAGTCCATGCGTGGTGGCCTTGAGAATGAAGATGCGCAGGGTGTCTATGATGCATTGCCGTTCCTGATCGCCAATACCAAACAGCTTATGGGCTATGGCGAAACACCGGACGCACCTTACGTCAGCATGGAAGGTAAACGCGTCGTGGTGCTTGGCGGGGGTGACACCGCGATGGACTGCGTACGCACTTCGGTTCGCCAGGGTGCCACGCACGTCATCTGCGCCTATCGCCGTGACGAAGAGAACATGCCGGGCTCGAAACGCGAAGTGAAAAACGCACGCGAAGAGGGTGTGGAATTCCAGTTTAACGTGCAGCCGCTGGGCATTGAGATTAATGCCAACGGGAAGGTCTGCGGCGTGAAAATGGCGCGTACCGAGATGGGGGCACCGGATGCGAAAGGGCGTCGTCGTGCAGAGATCGTTGCAGGTTCAGAGCATGTGGTGCCTGCGGATGCAGTTGTTATGGCGTTTGGTTTCCGTCCTCACAGCATGGAGTGGCTGGCGAAGCACAGCGTTGAGCTGGACTCTCAGGGCCGTATTATCGCACCTGAAGGTAGCGAAAATGCCTTCCAGACCAGCAACCCGAAAATCTTTGCCGGTGGTGATATCGTGCGGGGTTCCGATTTGGTCGTTACCGCCATCGCCGAAGGCCGTAAGGCGGCTGAGGGCATCATGAATTTCCTTGAAGTGTAATATCCATGTAGTGCCCAAAAGGAGGCTTCGGCCTCCTTTTTTATTGTCTCTTTTCAGGGAAGCATTCAGGAACTACCGATAGCAAAACAGGGCCAACCGGCCCTGTTTGTTTTATTTCACTACCCGCAGCGATGGACGCCCACCGCGCGGCGGCGGATCATCGTCAGGATTGTTATCCTGATCGTCTGCATGGTCAGGTTTATCACCGTCGATAACCGACATTACCGTCTCGCTTTCCTGCGCAGAAGCCTCGCCATCATCGTTCAGACTAACGGCGTCTTCGTCGTATGCAGCCTCTGGTTCAAACATGGTGCCAGCGCCGTTTTCACGGGCATAAATCGCCAGTACAGCGGCAAGCGGCACAGAGACCTGGCGAGGTACACCACCGAAGCGAGCGCTGAAGCGCACTTCGTCATTGGCCAGCTCCAGGTTTCCGACCGCGCGCGGCGCGATGTTTAACACGATTTGCCCGTCACGCGCATACTCCATCGGCACGCGTACGCCCGGCATCGTCACATCAACAACCAGATGCGGCGTAAGCTGGTTATCCAGCAGCCATTCGTAAAAGGCCCGTAATAAGTACGGACGGCGTGGAGACAGTTGTGACAAATCCATGCAATTAACCCCGGCCCAGGCGCATTTCGCGCTCGGCTTCTGTCAGAGAGGCGAGGAAAGAGTCGCGTTCAAATACCCGCGTCATATATCCTTTCAGCTCTTTAGCACCTGTGCCGCTCAGCTCGATACCCAGTACCGGCAAACGCCACAGCAGCGGAGCAAGGTAGCAATCCACCAGGCTGAATTCGTCATTCAGGAAGTAAGGTTTCTGGGTGAACAGCGGGCCAATCGCCAGCAGTTCTTCACGGAGTTGTTTACGCGCTGCGTCAGCCTGCGCACCGCTGCTGTTCTGGATAGTATTCATCAGCGAATACCAGTCCTTCTCAATACGGTGCATGTACAGACGGCTTTCACCGCGTGCGACCGGATAAACCGGCATCAACGGCGGGTGCGGGAAACGCTCATCCAGATATTCCATAATGATGCGTGATTCCCACAGAGTGAGCTCACGATCTACAAGTGTCGGTACGCTTTGATTCGGGTTGAGGTCAATCAGATCCTGAGGAGGATTATCCTTTTCCACGTGCTCAATTTCGAAGCTGACACCTTTTTCGGCCAGCACGATACGGACCTGATGGCTATAGATGTCCACAGGACCAGAAAACAGCGTCATTACCGAACGTTTGTTGGCAGCGACAGCCATGAAAACCTCCAGGTATATTCAGTATTTACTACTACCGGACCTAATCGACCGGTCAGATGTTGAGTTAACCACCCGCGCGTACTGTCACTCTCGTTTAAAAAGCAAACAAAAAATGAACAATCCCAGCCATTTGGGCAGAAAATTGGATGATAGTTTACCAGATTTTGCGGGCTTTGTGGTGAGGGGATTCTGGAAATGCTGAAAAAGAAGAGATAATCAATCAATTACTGTGGATAAGATGATTTTTATCCATAAAAAAACCCGGTTTGCACCGGGTTTTTTCGCCAATCGTTCTGCCGAAGCAGAAACCAATTAACGTTTGGAGAACTGCGGACGACGACGTGCTTTGCGCAGACCGACTTTTTTACGTTCAACCTGACGAGCGTCACGAGTGACGAAGCCAGCTTTACGCAGTTCGGAACGCAGAGACTCGTCGTACTCCATCAGAGCGCGGGTGATACCGTGACGGATCGCGCCGGCCTGACCAGAGATACCACCACCTTTAACAGTGATGTACAGGTCCAGTTTTTCTACCATATCAACCAGTTCCAGCGGCTGGCGAACTACCATGCGAGCAGTTTCGCGACCGAAGTACTGTTCCAGAGAACGCTGGTTAATAACGATTTTACCGTTGCCCGGTTTGATGAACACGCGAGCGGCGGAGCTTTTGCGGCGACCAGTGCCGTAGTATTGATTTTCAGCCATTGCCTATAATCCCGATTAGATGTCAAGAACTTGCGGTTGCTGTGCCGCGTGGTTGTGCTCGTTGCCTGCGTAAACTTTCAGTTTACGGTACATAGCACGACCCAACGGGCCTTTTGGCAACATGCCTTTAACCGCGATTTCAATCACACGCTCAGGACGGCGGGCAATCATCTCTTCAAAGGTCGCTTCTTTGATACCACCGATGTGGCCGGTGTGGTGGTAGTACATTTTGTCTTCACGCTTGTTGCCGGTTACAGCAACTTTTTCTGCGTTCAGAACGATGATGTAATCACCAGTATCAACGTGCGGAGTGTATTCCGCTTTATGCTTACCGCGCAGGCGACGAGCCAGTTCGGAAGCCAGACGGCCCAGAGTTTTACCGGTCGCGTCAACAACATACCAGTCGCGTTTTACGGTTTCTGGTTTAGCTGTAAAAGTTTTCATTAAAAGCTTACCCAAATAAATTAGTTACACGTTGGTGAACACCCAAACGCTTAAATACAAGTGAGGTTCACACGACATTGTCCAGTAAACCCACCCCTTCGGATATGTTTAGCCGGCACACAAGTGTTTCGGGAAAAAAACCTTGTTGTAACGTGGGGTCGCAGGATTATAGAGAAGTCGGGGTCAAAGATCGACCCCTTTTTGTGATTTGGATTGGGATTTGTCGCGTCTTTTCCCGCCTCACTACGGCATATGTGTGCGTTTCAGATACTCCTCGCTCTGCATCTCCTGCAAACGCGATAAGCAGCGCTGAAATTCAAACTTCAGGCGTTCACCTTGATAAATCTCATGCAGCGGCGTCGCGGCGCTCACCACCAGTTTGACGTGACGCTCGTAAAACTCATCCACCAGCGCAATAAAGCGCCGAGCCTCACTTTCCATCAGCGGCGTCATCACGGGCACATCAAATAACAGAACGGTATGGAACAGCCGTGAGAGTGCAATGTAGTCGTGCTGACTACGCGCATCCACACAGAGCGTGGCAAACGACACCGCCAGCGTCTGGTTTTCCACGCCCAGGGTTGGCAACGGCCGGTGATTAATTTCCAGCTCCGGCGCTCGCTCGCGTTTTGCACCCGCCAGCGCCAGCCAGAGTTTGTCCATCTGCTGGTGAGTTTCATCATTAAGTGGCGTCAGCCACAGATGCGCCTGCGTTAACGTGCGTAGGCGATAATCCACACCCGCATCGACATTCATAATGTCGCAGAACTGCTTAATTGCATCGATAGCGGGCAGGAAACGCGAACGCTGCAAGCCGTTGCGATACAGCTCATCTGGCGGAATATTCGAGGTGGCAACCAGCGTGATCCCACGCGCGAACAGCGCTTTCATCAATCCGCCAAGTAACATTGCGTCGGTGATATCCGACACGAAAAATTCATCGAAACACAGCACATCGGTTTCGGCTTTAAAGCGATCAGCCACAATTTCCAGTGGGTCTGTTTGCCCTTGCAGCGAAGTGAGCTCTTCGTGCACACGAAGCATAAAACGGTGGAAATGCAGGCGCTGCTTACGGGCTCCTGGCAGGCTTTGATAGAACAGATCCATCAGCCAGGTCTTCCCGCGCCCTACACCGCCCCACATATACAGGCCGCGTACTGGTGCTAACGTGCGCGTATCGCGCTTACCCAGCCATTTGCTGAACGTTGCCAGCAGTCCGCTGTTCTGCGGCGCGGCAGTTTCGCTACGGTCGATTAACGCCTGGTAAATAATATCCAGTCTATTAACCGCTTCTTTTTGCACATCATCCGGCTGATGACTACCCTCGTGCAGGGCATTTAAATATCGCGATGTCGGGGAAAGGCTTTGCATGGTGTTATTGTTGTTCCTTGAAAATCGATCCGCCCCCACAGGGTTGACGAAAAAAAGGCCGTTCTACACTACGCGATGCTGCGGCAGGATTCCACTTCTGCACTATTAGCGGTTATAGTGGCACTATCAGGCGCAGGCAGGAGCTTGCTGCCGGGACCCTACGGAATCACAAAACAACGGGAGAAGTTCATGACCTGGGAATATGCGCTAATTGGGTTGGTTGTCGGCATTATTATCGGTGCCGTGGGCATGCGTTTCGGAAACCGCAAATTGCGCCAACAACAGGCCTTGCAATACGAACTGGAAAAAAACAAAGCCGAACTGGAAGAGTACCGCGAAGAGCTGGTGAGCCACTTTGCTCGCAGCGCAGAGCTTCTGGATAACATGGCACACGACTACCGCCAGCTTTACCAGCACATGGCCAAAAGCTCCTCCAGCCTGCTGCCGGAAATGTCCGCGGAAGAAAACCCGTTCCGTAACCGTCTGGCTGAATCCGAAGCCAGCAACGATCAGGCGCCGGTACAGATCCCGCGCGACTATTCAGAAGGCGCATCCGGCCTGCTGCGCGGCAGCGCAAACCGCAAATAATCGCTCCTTTTCCTTATTTTTACGGGCGCGTATCGCGCGCCCGTCCCTTCTTCTGCATCGCAGCTATTATTTAGTCGTTCACCTCATTGTTACGCGGTTGAAATTTCAATAACATCAAATTGTTTTGGAGCGTCATTCCTTTCACTTCAGGTAACGAGAGCCAGCATCAATGAAGAAACCAACCCAGCTGTTGAGTGCGTTTGCGTTAAGTGTCGGGTTAACTCTCTCGGCACCATTCCAGGCGATGGCGGCGATGCCATCACAAGTGCCTGGCCAGGGTGCGCTACCAAGCCTTGCGCCGGTTCTGGAAAAGGTTCTGCCCGCTGTGGTGAGTGTGCAGGTTGAAGGCACAGCCGTACAGGGTCGGAAAATCCCTGAGGAACTGAAGAAATATTTCGGCGAAGAGATGCCGGATCAGCAGCAGCAACCGCAGCCCTTTGAAGGTCTGGGTTCCGGCGTCATTATCGATGCCGCCAAAGGTTATGTATTGACCAATAACCACGTCATCAATCAGGCGCAAAAAATCAATGTGCAACTGAACGATGGGCGCGAGTTCGAAGCCAAACTGATTGGCAGCGACGATCAGAGCGATATTGCTCTGCTGCAGCTGCAAAACGCGTCTAACCTGACGCAAATCGCTATTGCCGATTCGGATACGTTGCGCGTGGGCGATTTCGTTGTCGCTGTTGGCAACCCGTTCGGCCTGGGTCAGACGGCGACATCCGGCATTGTCTCTGCGCTTGGGCGAAGCGGTCTGAATCTTGAAGGGCTGGAAAACTTTATTCAAACCGACGCCTCTATCAACCGCGGCAACTCCGGCGGCGCACTGCTGAATCTTAACGGTGAGCTGATCGGTATTAATACGGCGATCCTCGCACCGGGCGGCGGTAGCGTAGGCATTGGCTTTGCCATTCCCAGCAATATGGCGCAAACGCTCTCTAAGCAACTGATTCAGTTTGGTGAGATAAAACGCGGCCTGCTCGGTATTAAAGGCACGGAGATGAGCGCAGACATCGCCAAAGCCTTTAATCTCAATGTTCAGCGTGGCGCATTTGTCAGCGAAGTGTTACCGAATTCCGGATCTGCAAAAGCAGGAATCAAATCCGGTGATGTGATTGTTAGCCTGAACGGGAAGTCTTTAAACAGCTTTGCTGAGCTGCGTTCACGTATTGCCACCACAGAACCCGGTTCAAAAGTGAAACTCGGCATTCTACGCGATGGTAAACCGCTGGATGTGGAAGTGACGCTGGATAAAAGCACCTCCTCTTCCGCCAGCGCGGAGCTGATTTCTCCCTTCTTGCAGGGTGCAGAGTTAAGCGATGGCCAGCTTAAAGACGGCACCAAAGGCATTACCATTGGCGAGGTAGAGAAAGGCAGCGCCGCTGCGCAGGCCGGTCTGCACAAAGATGATGTGATCATTGGCGTGAACCGCGATCGTGTGCAATCCATCGCGGAAATGCGCAAAGTGCTGGAAACGAAACCTTCGGTAATGGCGTTGCATATCATCCGCGGAAACGACAGCATCTATTTATTGCTGCGTTAAGCGTTTCCCCTTCCCGGGCATCACCGCCGCATGTGATGTCCGGGTAACTCATGGTATGCTGCTGCCGTTCCCTCTTATTAATGACTATCCCATCATGTATGTGAAGCTTTTACGCTCGGTTGCAATCGGTGTTGTCGTGGGTGGCCTGATCATCGCCGCCATGCCTTCGTTACGCCAGCATAACCCTCTGATGTCACGTCAATTCGACAGCGCAGACGAAACACCCGCCAGTTATAACCAGGCAGTTCGTCGCGCGGCGCCCGCAGTGGTGAATGTCTATAACCGCAGCCTGAATAGCTCCACCCATGACCGCCTCGAAATCCGCACCCTCGGTTCTGGCGTAATCATGGATCAACGCGGCTATATCATTACCAACAAACACGTGATTAACGACGCAGACCAGATCATCGTCGCGTTGCAGGATGGTCGTGTGTTTGAGGCGCTGCTGGTCGGTTCGGATTCACTGACCGATTTGGCGGTACTGAAGGTTAACGCCACCGGCGGACTGCCGGTGATCCCCATCAATGCCAAACGCACACCGCATATCGGTGATGTGGTTTTGGCTATCGGCAACCCGTATAACCTCGGGCAAACCATTACCCAGGGGATTATCAGCGCCACCGGTCGTATCGGCCTGAACCCTACCGGTCGGCAAAATTTCCTGCAAACCGATGCCTCCATCAACCACGGCAACTCCGGTGGTGCATTGGTTAACTCGCTGGGTGAACTGATGGGCATCAACACCCTTTCCTTCGATAAAAGTAATGATGGTGAGACGCCAGAAGGCATTGGTTTTGCGATCCCCTTCCAGCTGGCTACCAAGATTATGGATAAGTTGATTCGCGATGGCCGGGTAATCAGGGGCTATATCGGTATTGGCGGTCGGGAAATCGCTCCATTGCATTCGCAGGGCGGTGGCATCGATCCGATTCAGGGGATTGTCGTTAACGAAGTCTCAACCGATGGGCCAGCCGCGCGCGCAGGCATCCAGGTGAATGATGTGATTACGTCCGTGAACGGTAAACCTGCGGTTTCAGCTCTCGAAACCATGGATCAGGTCGCGGAAATTCGCCCGGGTTCGGAAATCCCGGTGGAAGTGATGCGTGATGATAAGAAGTTGACCTTCAAAGTCACGATTCAGGAATACCCGTCGACCAATTGACGACAACAAAAAACCGGAGCGACAGGCTCCGGTTTTTTTTCGCTTCCCGCCATCGCGGGGCTACAGCTTTTAGCGGTTAACGAAGTCAACGCCAAGCTGGATGTCTTTATGTAGCGTCTCCAGCATGCCTTCAAGCGACTGCTGCTCAAATGCGCTGAGCTTACCGATAGCATGACGCTCTTCGATACCGTTTTTCCCCAGACGCAGCGGTTGTGCAAAGAAACGCGCATACTCGCCGTCACCTTCAACATACGCACATTCCACCACGCCTTGTTCACCTTGTAGCGCGCGCACCAGCGACAGACCAAAACGCGCAGCGGCCTGGCCCATAGAAAGTGTTGCAGAGCCGCCACCCGCTTTCGCTTCAACCACTTCTGTACCCGCATTCTGGATACGTTTGGTCAGATCAGCGACTTCCTGCTCAGTAAAACTCACGCCCGGAATCTGTGACAGCAACGGCAGGATGGTGACGCCAGAGTGGCCACCGATCACCGGCACTTCAATAGTGCCTGGCTGTTTGTTCTTCAGTTCGGCGACAAAGGTATTAGAACGGATGATATCCAGCGTGGTCACGCCAAACAGCTTGTTCTTATCATAGACACCGGCTTTTTTCAGCACTTCAGCAGCAATAGCCACGGTGGTGTTCACCGGGTTGGTGATAATGCCAATGCAGGCTTTTGGCGCGGTTTTCGCCACCTGCGCCACCAGATTTTTGACGATACCCGCATTCACGTTGAACAGATCGGAGCGATCCATACCCGGTTTACGTGCGACGCCAGCCGAAATCAGGACGACATCAGCCCCGACCAGCGCAGGGGTAGCGTCTTCGCCGGCAAAGCCTTGAATGTTCACATCGGTCGGAATATGGCTGAGATCCACAGCGACCCCTGGCGTGACAGGGGCAATATCATAGAGTGAGAGTTCTGAACCAGAAGGCAGTTGTGTTTTCAGTAGTAGGGCTAGCGCCTGACCGATACCGCCGGCCGCGCCGAGGACTGCGACTTTCATCCTAAACTCCTTATTATGGTTAGCTAAATATTTTGTTACTCCGTTGCGGCGACCTTAATTCACCCTGATAATTATGACAATGACCCTGCAAAAATTCTGCGGACTGGCACACTGTTAGATCTTATAGTAGGTGGATACGACCGACAGATCGGCAAACTAAGCAACTAACACAGAGAGTTTATAATATAGCTCTGTTGTTCACCAAAATTACATCAACTTTATAACATTTACTTTACTTTCAAATGTTATTTGCGACGCAGGACACAAGCCACTGTCCTTCATGGCAGTTTTTGATAAACTCCGCGCCTTCCACGGTTTTTTTCAGAATTTACCTCAGCAGATTATTTGCATAAAAATTCATCAATATGCATAATGATGTTGTTTTCATGGCCATAATACGGGTGACTTATGCGAAGCTCGGCAAAACAAGAAGAATTAGTTAAAGCGTTCAAAGCGCTGCTTAAAGAAGAGAAATTCAGTTCTCAGGGAGAAATTGTTCAGGCGTTGCAGGATGAAGGCTTCGACAATATTAATCAGTCCAAAGTATCCCGCATGCTGACCAAATTCGGTGCGGTGCGCACACGCAACGCAAAAATGGAAATGGTTTACTGCCTGCCGGTTGAACTTGGCGTCCCGACCACGTCCAGTCCGCTGAAAAACCTCGTGCTGGATATCGACTATAACGACGCGGTGGTCGTGATCCACACCAGCCCGGGTGCTGCGCAGCTTATTGCACGTCTGTTGGATTCTCTGGGTAAAGCAGAAGGGATCCTCGGCACCATCGCCGGTGACGACACCATCTTTACTACGCCTTCCAGCAACTTTACCGTTAAACAACTGTACGAAGCGATCCTGCAAGTCTTCGAACAGGAGCTTTAATCGCTTTCCCCCCGGTTTTTACCGTGGGGGAATGTTCGGCTTTTCTTCCCCTCACCCCGACATTTCACCACGCTTACTTTAACAGTTAGTGCGATTTATCGTTTCGCTTGACCGCTCCAGCGCATACCACCGCACAAAAAATCAAATCCAGATATCCATATGATTTTATTAACTATCGTTAAGTAATTTATGCCGTAGCGGTGATTTTTTATGCCTCAAGGTAATAAAAAAGCACATCCTTTATTCCGATAATTGAGAGTTATAATTAGCTTGGTATTAATTCTTTGCGTGATTAGTGTATACTTGATTTTGTGATGAGGGTCACGAAATAAGACCCCCGAAGAAATTAAAGCAAAGAATACGACGAGGTAAGCATCATGAATATCAAATCAACTGTAGCAACACTGAGCCTGCTGTCAGCACTGTCATTCGGCGCATTCGCCGCTGATTCCATCAATGCGGATCAGGCACAATCCCGCCAGTCTCTGGGCACCGTTTCTGTTGGCGCGATCGCCTCTTCTCCGATGGATATGCGTGCTGAGCTGAACAAAAAAGCGGAAGCACAAGGCGCATCGGCTTACCGCATCATCGAAGCCCGTACCGGTGACCAGTGGCACGCTACTGCTGAACTGTACAAATAAGTTTTACCAATAAACCCTATGTAATGTCGCTCAACAGCACCAGGCATAAAAAAAGTGGTTCAATCCTTCTCGCTGTTGAGACGCTCTTAAGGAGACTGACAATGAAACGTAATCTGATCATCGCATCCCTTGGCCTTGCTTCACTGATCTCTTTTGGCGCAAGCGCCGCCACCCTGGTCACTAACGATCAGGCCAGCAACCTGCAACCTATGGGCAGCGTCTCTGTATCACAGGTAGCCGGTGTGCCGATGGATATTCGCCAGGAACTGTCCGCAAAAGCTGACGAGGCGGGTGCCAGCAGCTATCGCATTATCGAAGCACGTACGGGCGACCATACGCACGTAACGGCGGAACTGTATAAATAAACCCTCGTCGTCTTGTCCGACGACTTGCCCCTGCCTGTCAGGGGCTTTTTTTTGCCTTCAGCGAACATTAAAGCGCAACTGACCTTCCAACTCCTCTTCAGCTTCGTCGAACAGCAAAATCAACGCACCAAAACGGCGACGCTGTTTTTCCGGTAAATGCGTAAACTCAATCTCCACCGGTAACGGTAACTCCCCTTCCATCACCACGTCCCACAATGAATCCAGATCGTGAATTTTCTCGCGATCAATAGCGAACTGGTGGGTAAATTCGCGATAGAAAGCACGTTGATCAACAATGTTTTTAAAATCGAACGTATAGGTTTTCATGGTCTCCGCCCCCCGCCAACGGGGCGGCATCCGCCGCCCGTAACGTTACAGTCCCCCGAGATGCAGGGTTTTCACTTCAAGGAATTCCTCCAGTCCCAGCACCGATCCTTCACGGCCCAGTCCCGACTCCTTCACCCCGCCAAATGGCCCCAGTTCCGTTGATACAGCGCATTCGTTAATGCCGATCATCCCGCTCTCAAGCGCCTGCGAAACACGGAATACCCGCTGCAGATTCTGCGTATAGAAGTAGGCCGCAAGACCAAAAGGCGTGGCATTAGCCCGCGTCACGACCTCCTCCTCCGAGGTAAACCGGAAACAGGCCGCCACCGGACCAAATGTCTCTTCCTGCGCCAGTTTCATACCGTCACTGCAATCGCCCAGAACCGTGGGAAGCCAGAAATTACCCCCGAGGCTATGAGGTTTGCCGCCCGTCAGCACTTTCGCGCCTTTGGCCACCGCATCGTCCACATGCTCGCGCACTTTCTCCACGGCGGCAGTTTCAATAAGCGGGCCAACGACTACCCCCTCATCCAGACCATTCCCAACCTTCAGCGCGCTCACTGCTGCGCTCAACTTCTGGGTAAACTGCTCATAGACCGATTCATGGATATAAAAACGATTAACGCTGACACAAACCTGACCGGCATTACGGAATTTATTAGCAATCGCCCCCTGCACCGCCGCGTCGATGTCCGCATCTTCAAACACGATATAAGGTGCGTTCCCGCCAAGCTCCATCGACACTTTCTTCATCGTTTCGGCGGCATTGCGCACCAGCGTTTTACCGACAGCGGTCGAACCAGTGAACGAAATCTTGCGCACGTCATGGCTGGCCATAATTGCATCGCTGATTTCAGCGGTATTGCCGGCAACGGCATTCAGCACACCATCCGGTACTCCCGCTTTTTTTGCCAACGTCAGCAAGGCAAACGCGCTAAGCGGCGTGTTATTGGCAGGCTTGATGACCCCGGTACAACCCGCAGCCAGCGCTGGTCCCAGTTTGCGCGTCAGCATCGCCATCGGGAAGTTCCACGGCGTAATAGCCGCCACCACACCGACGGGTTCTCGGGTCGCCAGGATCCGCGAACCGGGCTTAATCGGGGGAATAATCTCCCCGTTGGCGCGTTTGGCCTGCTCCGCAAACCACTGAATAAAGCTGGCGGCATATTCCACTTCGCCTTCGGCTTCTTTCAAGGGCTTGCCCTGTTCGGTGGTCATCAACCGACCCAGCCAGCTTTTATTTTCAATGATCAATTCATACCAGCGATAAAGAATGGTGGAACGTTCTTTCGCGGTTTTCGCCCGCCATGCGGGGAAGGCCCGGCTCGCAGCGGCGATGGCCTCTTCCGTCTCTTTTTTGCCTGCTTTAGCAACTTTCGCAATGACTTCACCGGTGGCGGGGTTCAGAACGTCAAATGTGGTAGCCAGCGATTTCCAGACGCCATCAACCAGATAACCGGTCTGAAAAAGCGCGTTATCCTGCAGTGCCTGCGTGGTCATTTGTCCTCCTGATCGGTGATATGTGAAATCTCTTCCCAAGTATAGACATAAAAAAACCGACGCTTTTGGCGTCGGTTCTGTGTTTAACTGCGGGTAAGCGCATGCTGGTATTTCCGTAACATGCCTGTCAGCCGGTGTACAGGCTCTGTAACCTGCGGCGGAGCATCCCAGTGGTGCAATTTATGCTGGTAAATGTCCAGCTCATCCAGTAACTGCGTAAAACTGAGCTGGCGCTTATTATCGTTACTGGCAGAAATGACCTGCGCGGCGGTACGACGTAGCTGCCGGTGAAACGCCGAGAGATCGTCATTAATCGGTACAGGCGCATCGCGCAGGCGCTGGTGAGCAATAATCAGCGTTAATGCCAGACGAAACTTCGCTATATCGCCGGGAAATTTGTTCAACAGCAGAAAAAGCTGCTGGTACAGCGCAGGCAAATGGTTCTCTTTACGGCGCGCAGCATTGGTGGTCATCGCCGACACCGCCGCCGACACAAACTGATTCAACAACATGCGTCCGGTGCGTGCTTGCGAATTATCCCGCACCAGCAGCAGCACCAGCATCGCCAGCACCACACCCACCAGTTGCCCCAGCGCATTATCCAGAAACTGGCTGAACTTAAAGGTCATGGGGTTATCCAGCACCAGGATATTAATGGTTCCCGCCAGTGTCGCCATCGAGCCCAAACGCCGTTTCTGCACTTCTATGCCAATGAAGAACGCAAGCACCGCCATACTGATACAGAGCAGCAGCATGCTTTGCTGGGTAGAAGGCAGGATCACTAAGTAATAGAACGACCCGATAGGCAACGCCCATAACATGCCGTATATAAAGTCTTTTGCCACCATTTTCGGATTAGGCAAACGCATCGCCAGTGAGGTGACAACGGCAATCATCACCATCGAACCGCTGCCAGATGTCCAGCCCGTCCATAACCAGAACAGCGTCCCAAGCATGCATGATAATGTCGTGCGCCAGAAGTTAACCATCGCATGATGGCGCTCCGCCGATTCCGGTTTCACCACCGTTTCGCCCTGCAACACCTCTTCTTCAATGGTGCCGATCTTCGCATTACCCATCACGCCACGTTTCAGCAGCAGATAGCGGGTTGCCGCGCCAACCCAGCTATAAATGGTCACCGGCGTCTCCCGCTCACCGGTCCAGGCGATCACGCGACGCATTCTTTTCATCTGTTTGTGAACATCCTGCACACTGTCGACCGGCTCATTGAACAGATCGCGGAAGGTGTCCGTGATCAGCTCCGGGCGAGTATTTTGAATCAGGTACGTTTCGCACGCCTGCGTGATTAATGTCAGCGACAGAGTATTTATCACCTTCAGGCGTCGGTTAGCACGCCCCCAGCGGGAAGACTCAATTTTCAGGTTGGTGCGCATGCCCTCCAGCGCGGTCGTCCGGCGCACCAGGGCGGCCCAGGCTTTGTCGACTTCTTCACTGTCGCCATGTTTGATGCACAACTGCATCAGTTGATAGTGCGCCACCAGCAGACTATCCAGTTCACGGTCAATTTCCTGCTTAATTGAGCGCGGGGAAAACAGCAGATCGGCGACAATCGCACAGAGAATACCCACGACAATTTCGCTGCAACGTTCAACGGCAAATTGCGGGGCCAGCAGCGGTTCAGTTTGAATGGTGACGACAATAATTAACGCGGTGTAACCCGCCAGTCCCCAGGCATAGGAGTTTTCGACGCGCACCAGCGAAGAGACCCAGGTGCAAAACCCGGCCCAGATACAGCACACCATCAGCATCAGCAGTGGGGTGCGGATCAGCGTGATAATAATGGTTAATCCGGCAATACAACCAATAAAGGTGCCGACAATGCGCAACATCCCGCGATAACGGATCGCACCGGAATAAGGTTCGCCGCCAGCGGCAAAGGCCGGCCCCGCAGCAACAATAGCAGCGGTCAGCACCGCCCAGCGTGGCGTTTCAAGTTGAAAGTGAAAACCGACGAACAACGCCAGCACCACGGCAAAGGCCAGTTTGAAGGCAAAACGCAGATGCTGGCTGGCAATTGAGAACAGCCCCATAGCGATTACCCCAGCTCACGCAGACGATGCGCCATTTTGCGGAAGAAAGAGTCCTGGCTTTCATCGCGATCGGATTGCCCCGTCACCACCACTGTCGCGGTCGTGCCCGACGGCCACAGGTTCCCCTGTTGCTGATCGAGGCGGATACGCACCGGCACACGCTGTGCCAGACGAACCCACTCCAGATTGGAGTCAATGGTTGCCATTCCTTTGCTGTCATTGCTGCTACTGGCATTCGTTACCCCGGCGGCAATGCTATCCACGGTTCCTTTCAATACCTGATTACTGCCCAATGGGGTCACTTCCGCCCGGTAACCCGCGCGCACACCTTCCAGTTTGGTCTCTTCCATATAAGCCAGAACATAGAACGTGTTCTGCTTCACCAATGCCACAGCGGTAGAACCACGGGTGATAAACTCACCGGCGTAAACGTTAAGGTTGGTGACCCAGCCATCCGCCGGGGCGCGAATAATCGTGCGTTCTAGATCCAGCTTCGCCAGATCGCGGGTCGCAACGGCTTTTGCTAACTGATGCAGTTCGGTTTGCAGCGTATTATTGGCCTGGTCGATTTCCTCTCGCGACATCGCCTGCACGCCCAATTGGTTACGACGCCCGGCTTCACGGCGTTTTTCGCTGACCAGCGCTTCGTAATAGGCGACATCCGCCTCGTCTTGTTCCAGGGCTTTTTGATAGCGCGGCTGATCGATAGTGAACAGAACTTGTCCCTGTTTCACCAGTTGGTTGTCATGCACATTGACTGACGTTACCAGACCGGTGACATCCGGCGCGATGGCGACGACGTCAGCGCTAAAACGTGCATCGCGCGTCCAGGGCGATTCAGTGTAATAAACCCAGGCGCGGAAGATTGCGATGAATGCCAGGATAACCAGTACCATCGTGATGGCGGTACGGGTGATATTTCTTGTTAGTGTTTTCACATCTACCTCAAACAAACAGGCGCGACAGCAGATAAAACAGGCAGCAGTAGAGCGCGGTATTAAATAACGCCGGGTGCCAGACAAAGTCGTAGATCCCGGTCGGGACCAGCACACGGCGCACCAGCCAGAAGATCGCCAGTGACAAAATTAATTCGAAAAAAATCGGTGGGAACGATAAACCGAACACCACGATTACGGGAAACAGACTCATGTTGACCTTGATTAGAGAGCACGCAGGTGACAATTTTTCTCACGTCACCGCAGGAGTAAGGGCAAGGAAAGCCAGGCGAGAGTGACGCGTTTTTTCTTACCCTGATCGGGCTTAGCCGCCCCAGGGTGATTATTCAGCTAACAGTATATTAACGTAACTGTTATGCTGTTATCTATATAATGTGATCTAAATCACTTTTAAGCCAGAGTGAATAATGGAACGACTAAAGCGGATGTCGGTATTTGCCAAAGTGGTGGAGCTGGGCTCTTTTACCGCCGCTGCCCGACAGTTACAAATGAGCGTTTCGTCCATCAGCCAGACGGTGGCAAAGCTGGAAGATGAGTTGCAGGTAAAGCTGCTTAACCGCAGCACGCGCAGCCTGGGGCTGACCGAAGCCGGTAAAATTTACTACCAGGGCTGTCGAAGGATGCTGCATGAGGTACAGGATGTACACGAGCAACTTTATGCGTTTAACAACACACCTATCGGCACGCTGCGCATTGGGAGTTCTTCAACCATGGCGCAAAATGTGCTGGCAAAAATGACAGCGGATATGCTGAAAGAGCATCCGGGATTGTCGGTTAACCTGGTGACCGGTATCCCTGCGCCGGATCTGATCGCCGACGGGCTGGATGTGGTGATCCGCGTTGGAGCATTGCAGGATTCCAGTCTCTTCTCCCGCCGTCTTGGCGCAATGCCGATGGTGGTCTGCGCTGCCAAAAACTATCTTGCCCAATACGGCATTCCTGAAAAACCCGCCGATCTGGCAAATCACTCCTGGCTGGAGTACAGCGTGCGCCCGGATAATGAGTTTGAGTTGGTCGCGCCGGAGGGGATCTCCACGCGGTTGATCCCGCAGGGGCGTTTTGTCACCAACGATCCGATGACGCTGACGCGCTGGCTGACCGCCGGAGCCGGGATCGCATTTGTGCCGTTAATGTGGGTGATCGATGAGATCAACAATGGCACGCTGGAGATCCTGCTGCCGCGTTATCAATCGGATCCCCGCCCGGTTTATGCGCTGTATACGGAAAAGGATAAGCTGCCGCTCAAGGTGCAGGTGTGTATTAACTATCTGACGGATTACTTTATCGATGTGGCAAAGGTTTACCAGAGTATGCAAGGCCGCAGTGTGTGATGCTCCCCTCCCGTAAAGGAGAGGAGCGGTGAGCCATTATGCCGTGCCGCCGACGGTGAGTTTGTCCACTTTCAGCGTCGGCTGTCCCACGCCGACCGGTAAGCTCTGGCCCTCTTTGCCGCAAACGCCAACGCCGTTGTCCAGCTTCAGGTCATTACCCACCATGGAGATCTGCTGCATCGCTTCAATGCCGGAGCCAATCAGCGTCGCGCCTTTTACCGCTTTGGTGACCTTGCCTTTTTCGATCAGGTAGGCTTCAGAGGTCGAGAACACGAACTTGCCGGAGGTGATATCCACCTGGCCGCCGCCAAAGTTCGGCGCATAGATACCATAATCCACCGATTCAATAATTTCCTGCGGCGTGGATTTACCTGCCAACATATAGGTATTGGTCATGCGCGGCATCGGCAGATGTGCATAAGACTCACGACGCCCGTTACCGGTAGGTTTAACCCCCATCAGACGCGCGTTCATTTTGTCCTGCATATACCCTTTCAACACACCGTTTTCGATCAGCACATTGTACTGGCCCGGCGTACCTTCATCGTCAATAGCAACCGAGCCGCGGCGGTCAACAATGGTGCCGTCATCCACCACGGTACAAAGTTCAGAGGCGACCAGTTGCCCCATCTGACCACTGAACACTGATGTGCCGCGACGGTTGAAATCGCCTTCCAGACCGTGACCGACCGCTTCGTGCAGCAGCACGCCAGGCCAGCCAGCGCCCAATACCACCGGCAACGTGCCCGCGGGCGCAGCAACAGCAGAAAGATTGACCAACGCCATACGTACGGCTTCTTTGGCCCACGCATCTGCGCGTACGTCGCCATCGACCTCTTGCAGGAACCAGTCATAACCAAAACGACCACCGCCGCCGCTGGAACCACGCTCGCGCTTGCCATCATCTTCAACCTGGACGCTAACCGACAGACGCACCAGCGGACGCACATCCGCCGCCAGCGTACCATCGGTTGCCGCCACCAGAATCAGCTCATAAACACCGGTCAGACTGGCGGAAACTTCCTGCACGCGCTTGTCCGCCGCCCGGGCAACGTTATCCACACGGCGCAGAATATCCAGTTTCTCTTCGCGGCTCATACTTTGCAGCGGATCGATGCTGGTATAGAGGCGCTGATGCTCCACCGCCCCCAGGGTTTTTACCTTCCCGTCGCCCTCTTCACGCACGATGGTGCGTGCCGCCTGTGCGCTCTGCTCCAGCGCCAGCAGGCTGATTTGGTCAGCATAGGCGAAACCGGTTTTCTCTCCACTCACGGCCCGCACACCCACGCCCTGGTCGATGTTATAAGAACCATCTTTGATGATGCGGTCTTCCAGAACCCAGGATTCGTGATAGCTCGACTGAAAATAGAGATCGCCGTAGTCAAGACGACGCGCGGTCAGTTGGCCAAGAATGGTAAACAGATCCTGATGGCTCAGGCCATTCGCTGCCAGCAGTTGTTCACTCACCAGATTAAGACTCATCATTATTTTCTCGTCGTTGCCGCCACTTCGGGCAATAAAAAATGCGATATAAGGAGCTTGAGGCAATTCGCTGATGCCGTCAAATCATTGCTTTTTATCCGTCCGCGCCTGGCGCAGGACTTCGTTGATCTGCGGCTGATCCACCGGACCGGTAATGCGGTAACGCAGAATCGAGACTTTATTCCACAGCGGCCCCAGAACTTTGCTGGCGGCAAACACCGCTGCGCCAACAATCGGGTTAACCGCAAATGCCGCCGCGACGCCAACGGTAGCGGAAATTTCCGGTGCGACGACCGCTTCAACATCCAGTTCCCGCCGGACCAGGTCCACCGAACCTTTCATGGCGATATCCGCTTCCAGGCCGTCCACCAGCGTATCGTCGCTGTGCAGCACACCATCTTTGATCCACGCAGTACTGCGAATCGAGTCGAACCAGAAACCCTCACTGCTGAATGTGTCACTAAAATCCAGACGCAACTTTCGCAATAACGAATCAACACTGAACAGACGCAATAGCTGCCCGGCATGGCCGGTGCTGATATCGGTGATTTGCCCCTTGCCCAACCGCGTACGCAGGATACCGTTGAGCGACTCCTCCTGCGGCTCCCAGGGTGGGTTACGCCAGTGCAGGTCATAGTTGATATCGAAAGAGGAACCCCGTACAGGCGTTGGCACGCCGAAGAAACCCATTGCCGAATCGAGCTTATCGCCGCGCAGAGCGCCTTTGATGGAGGTACGCTCATCACCGGCTTTGTTCACCCACTCGCCTTCAGCTGTCAGGCGTGCAAGACCGCTATCGACCAGGCCACCAACCAGCGTCATCGTCTCGCCTTTAATGGCGAAATCGCCGTCAATGCGGCCATATTTTTGCCCCCACAGCCAGCACTCTGCGCAGCGTAACTGCAAATCGGGCCAGCCGGTGAAATCCACCCGGGTTTTGCCACGCAGCAGCGTTGAAGGCGACGAAATATCATCATCATTGGGCTCGGTGCTTGACGGGTTGTAGTAGAGATAACGAATTGCAGCCAGCCACGGCGCATTATCACGCAGGGTCAGTGTCCCGCTAATCTCCCGCCCTTGCGCTTCGATCAGCGAGCCGGAAGCCTGCGGTTGCGACACGATACTCAGGTTATTCCACTGCTGCCCGCCCAGCGTCAGCGCCGGCGTGCGCAGGGTGATGCTTTGTGGGAACGTGGTGGTATTACTGACATTGTTCGCCACCCCCTGGCGTAACAAGCCCAGCCATTGCGCGCCATTCATCGCCGGAAGGTTTAATTCCAGCCCGCTCTGATCCGGTAGCGGAGGCACGGTTCGACTGTCTGACGTCCAGATCCCACGATCGAGCCCCAGCTTGTTACTCAGCAACCAGCGGCTATTAAAATGGTTGGTGCTGCCCGCGTTCCCGGTGAGATCAAAACTGTGCAGATTCCCTTCCACCTTCAGCTTGACCGGCAGCGCTTTGCCCGCCGGTTTGTCCAGCGGCGGCGGTAAGGTACTGGCGAGATTATTCAGATTGCCATCAATGTTAACTTTATAGGTCGCACCAGACTTATACGGTAACTCAATGCCGACATCGCCTTTCCACGCGACACTGCCGCGCAGCGCATCATTGAGCTGTGAGGGTAAAACGCCGGTGCGCGCAGGTTGCCAGTTACCGTCCAGATTCACCGCCACCTGATAGGCTTTGTCGCCTTCGGTGGTTGAGAAATTCACATTTAGCGGCTGATTAAACCAGGTGGCCTGTAGTGGCTCGCTCTGCAGATTGCCGTTCACAAAGCTGAACTTGCCGCTGAGATCCTTCAGAGTGCTATTAAGCGGTTTGATAAACAGGCCGTTATTACGCAGCATGACCTCGCCTTTGGCGGTCGTCCTCTCGCCGTCCAGCGGGATATCAAGATGTAAACGAGCATTCACGTCGCCATCAACTTGCAGCTCTTCCAGCGCGTTGCCAAGAGAGTCATGCAGCGGCGTCTCTTTAAAATAGGGTCCTACCGCCTTGCCAGGCCCGTTGATATCCGCATCGATGAGCAGTTTTTCTTTTACATAGTCCGGAATATTCGCGGTCAGATTACTGGCCGTCACGCCGCCGAGCGCAACGTTATCGCTCTTCATCCACAGGCCATCGTTAATAAAATCGAGCTGAATATCGAGATTTTTCAGCGCCGGCCAGTCAGGCTGGAAAGCAAACGTCGCGTTACGCAGCGGCACCAGTACTTCAAACTGGCCTTCATTGTGTTTATAAGGGAACAGACGCGGATTGCCGCCATAGACCAGCGTGGCATCTTGCGCCTGCCCCCCCTGAATGGCGGCGCTGAGATAATCCACTAACGCTTTACCCATCAAGTTTTCCGGGAAATAACGCCATGCCTGACCGCCATCCGTAACGTTGATCCCTGCCAGAATGCCGAGCCAGGGCTCATCATCCTGCGGCTGAAGATAACGGAAACCACCATGAGCATGAATGGCATTGGCCTGCACATCGATGTTGCGCCCATCGAGTTGAAAACCGTGCTCGTTCTGCTGCCAGTTCAGCGTAGCCTCGCCCTTTTCAATCTCCAGCGGCGCGCGGAACACGGTCTCATACGGCATCTTTGCTTTCGCCATATTCACGGTCAACCGGCCGTCGTCCATGCTCCCTTCAAGTGTTCCGCCCAGATGCTCCACACCAGGCAGTAGCTGCCACTGTTTCCAGGCGATATCTTTCCAACGCGCCTGGAAACGCGTTTTACCGGGGGACTGCAACGGAATATCCAGCGCTAACTGTTCCAGCAGTCCGCTGGGCTGCATCGTGCCCCAGATGTTGTAGAGCTGTGGCGAGATTTTTTCGGCAATCGGCAGCAATCCTTCCAGCCTGCTGAGCTCAAGATTGCTGGCACGCACGCGTAACTCATCGCTCTGAACGCCGCCTGCCCCGCCAGTCTCCTGTGCCGGAACCCAGGCAAAACTCAGCGAACCTTGCGGCCAGGCACGATCGTCAATGGCAATGCGTGTGGCAGGTACATCAAACTGCCACCCCTGCTGCTGGCGCGACACATGTACCGTAAGGTTATCCACCGTCATCCGGTGTACCGTGTTATCCCCTTGCCAGCTGGCACCGCCCCGCTTTAACCAGACATCGCCGCTTTCGACCACGCCTTTATTCAGCGCCATCCAGCCTTCCAGGCTGAAACGCGCGCTATTGAGCGCAACGTTGTCGCGCATCCATTCGCCAAGCCAGGGTTTGACATCGATATCATCCGCCTGCAACCAGACACGCCCATTGTTCAGTAACCCGTTGTCATCACGCAGGTCCATTCGTACCTGCATAATGCCGTGTTGGCCGGTCAGACTGGAAAGACTGACTTGCCCTTCTGCACGGTGTCTATCGTTACTGTTGAGCCAGGTTAATTGCGGGATCGCCAGTTCGGCACGTTGCCCGGAAAGGGTCAGGAAGCTGATGCGGCTGTCACGCAGATCAAAGTGATCGAACTGACGCAGGAACAGATCGCTCATGCGATCCGTCTCAAGGGCGTCGCTCGTATCGTTACGTTGCAGCGGCGTATTGGTATGTGCGACCAGTTGCCAGAAGGTAAGATTGCGGAACTGCCAGCGCAGGTGCAGCAGGCTTTGCCAGATATCCAGCGCCAGGGTTACACGTTTAATGGAGAGGTCGCTGCCGTCTTTCATCGCGGCGTGGATATCGCGCACTTCCAGCTCAGGGCCGAAATTCTCCCAGCGCGCCTGAATCTGCCCGGCCTGCACCACTATCCCCGTGCGAGCTTCGATCTGCGCCAGAATCTGCGGGCGCCAGTTATCCAGATGGGGAAGGACAAGGCGTAACCCACTCACCAGCAGCGCCACGATGACAATCAGCGTCGCTCCTGTAAGCAGCAATATCCCCGGCAGTCGCCTCACGCCTCTCTCCTTGTCAACCCAACAACCAGACCCGCTCGTGTCGCAGCGCGCTGCGCAATCACATCATTACTACGTCGAACTGTTCCTGATTATAGAGCGGCTCGATTTGTACTTTGACCTGTTTACCGACGAAGATTTCCACCTCCGCCAGCGCGTGTGACTCTTCGCCTTTCAGTGTCTCGGCCACCGCCGGAGAAGCGTAAACCAGGAAGCGATCGGAATCGTAAGCATGATGCACACGCACAATCTCGCGCATGATTTCATAGCACACGGTTTCCACCGTTTTTACGGTGCCACGGCCATGACAGGTCGGACACTCATTACACAGAACATGTTCCACGCTTTCACGCGTGCGCTTGCGGGTCATTTCCACCAGCCCAAGTTGGGAGAAACCATTGATGCTGGTTTTCACCCGATCCTTGCTCAATGCCTGCTCCAGAGAATGCAGTACGCGACGGCGATGATCCTCATTATTCATGTCGATAAAATCGATAATGATAATGCCGCCGAGGTTGCGTAAACGCAGCTGGCGGGCGATCGCCTGCGTGGCTTCAATGTTAGTGTTGAAGATAGTGTCGTCGAGATTACGATGGCCGACAAACGCACCGGTATTGATATCCACCGTGGTCATCGCCTCGGTCTGATCAATGATCAAATAACCGCCCGATTTCAGCTCAACTTTCCGCTCCAGCGCCCGCTGAATTTCGTTTTCCACATCAAAGAGATCGAAAATCGGCTGCCGCCCGCTGTAGTGCTCAAGCTTGCTGGTCATCTCCGGGATGTACTCCGCAGTAAACTCCAGCAACGCTTCAAATGTCAGCCGGGAGTCAACGCGAATACGGTCGAGATGGGCATCGGCGAAATCGCGCAGCACACGCTGTGCCAGCGCCAGTTCGCCATACAGTTTGCAGCGCGACTGCTGGCGCTTTTTGCGCTCTATCACCTTGGTCCAGACGCGCTTCAGGTAGGCCGCATCAGAGGCGAGATCCTCTTCACATACGCCCTCCGCCGCCGTGCGAATGATAAAACCGCCCTGCTCATCGCAATAGGCTGCCACGACCTGCTTGAGGCGCTCGCGCTCGGCTTCACTTTCAATACGTTGGGAAACCCCCACATGTGCAGCACCTGGCATAAACACCAGATAACGTGAAGGGAGGGTAATGTCCGTGGTCAGGCGTGCACCTTTCGTACCGAGGGGATCTTTCACCACCTGCACCATCAGATCCTGTCCCTGACGAACCAGCTCGGAAATATCGCGGACGGTGAAGTTCTTCTGCTCTTCTCCGGCGACGCATTCAGTGTGCGGCATAATGTCGGAAGCGTGAAGGAATGCCGCCTTTTCCAGACCAATATCTACAAAAGCCGCCTGCATACCCGGCAGAACCCGGCTAACCCGACCTTTGTAGATATTGCCTACTATCCCGCGCCGTGCTTCACGCTCGATGTGAATTTCCTGAAGGATACCGCCGTCAATATACGCGACGCGTGTTTCCGATGGTGTTACGTTGACCAGTAATTCAGCCGTCATGATTATCTCTTCCCTCGCGCAGTGCGTTAAAATTGCTCAGCAATTCCCAGGTTTCTACCAGCGGTAACCCCATAACGGCATGATAGCTACCGTTAATCTTCCTGACGAAACAGCCGCCAGCGCCCTGAATACCGTAGGCGCCCGCCTTATCCAGTGGCTCACCGCTGGCAACATAAGCGGCGATATCCGCGTCTGACAACACTCTGAAGGTCACTTCCGTTTCCACCAGGCAATCGAGCAGATACTGGCTGTCCGCCAGCGCCACCGCGGTCATCACCTGATGTGTTTGCCCGGAAAGCTGACGCAACATACTGGCAGCATGCGAGGAGTCTTTCGGTTTTTCAAGCACTTCACCATTAAATATCACGATGGTATCGGCACCCAACACCGGCAGATCCTGCGTTGCCATCGCCACGCCCGCCTGCGCTTTTTCTCGCGCCAGCCGCGTTACGTATTGCCGGGCGGATTCCTGCGCCTGACGCTGTTCTTCAATGCCCGGAATAATGCGCCTGAACGTTACGCCCAACTGGGTGAGCAGTTCCTGACGACGAGGGGAGCCGGAAGCAAGCCAGATATCTGTCATAAAAACCTTTATTGCACCGCGAACTGCTGGCGAATTTTACGCATTAACAGGAACAGCCATGGCCAGAGCACGCCATTGACAAGACTGCTCCAGAAAATATCAGGCTTGAACGAAACGTTAATCACCAAAAATTCCGCCCAGAAGACAATCACTTCGGTAGCCAACGACAACAACATCACCACCAGCGCCTGTTGCCAGAGCGCCAGATTACGGAATAACTGAAATTTCAGTGCGACCAGATAGGCGACAATGCTTAATGACAACGCACGTACGCCAAGTGTGGATCCGCTAATCAGATCCAGTATGGCACCCATGGCGAAACCCGTACCGACATTTACGCGGTGCGGCAACGCCAGGATCCAGTAAAGCAGAATAAGCAGCACCCAGTTTGGCCGGTAGACAATGATGTCATCCGGCCAGGGCATAATTTGAAGCAACAGAGCAATGAAAAACGAGAGCCAGATAACCCAGCGCCCCTGGCTACGGTAACTTGCCACTATTGCCCTCCCGTCGAGGCTGAGGGAGGTGGTTGCGTCATGCCGGTCGCAGGAGCTGGCATGGGTGCTGGCGGCCCCATCACATCCGGAGAAGGCAGCACCTGCGGCATCATTTGCAGCAGACGTTCATTCGCGACGCGATGGACATCTTCCGGCGTTCTTGGGTTAGAACCATTACGATCCGCGCCCCATAACAGCAGCAGATAACGCAGACGTTGCAGACCTGCGGTTGGACGCGCCTGAATCACCGTGTAAGCACGCTGTGTATCCAGTTTGACCGAGGAAACGACCGCCACCGGATAACCTTCCGGGAAACGCCCCCCAAGGCCAGAGGTCACCAGCACGTCGCCGACACGGATATCGGTGTTCGCGGGCAGATGTTCCAGTTGGAGATCATCGGTGCAACCGTTACCAGCGGCAATCACGCGGATATCATTACGCAGTACCTGGATGGGCAATGCGTGGGTCGCATCGCAAATCAGCAGCACCCGACTGGTGAGTTTCGCTACCGCGACAACCTGCCCCACCACGCCTTTATCGCTGATCACCGGCTGACCTTCATATACGCCGTTGACGCTGCCTTTATCGATAACCACTTGATCGCTATAAGGGTCATTCACCGTTGAAATAACCTGGGTCACCATTTTTTGCTCATCCTGACGCAGCGGTGAACCCAGCAGTTCACGCAGGCGCGCGTTCTCCTGCTTATACTGCCCTAACATTAGCAGCTCGCTGTTTTTCAGCAGCAATTCCTGACGCAATGCCCGATTTTCAAGCTCAAGCTGATCGCGCGAGGCCAGCGTTTGCGAAACGCTGTCTAATAATTCGCGAGGACCGTTAGAAATAAAATAGAAAGGACTGACGGCAGTATCCATGTACGTTCTGATTTGACTGAACGTACCGAGGCGGCTGTCGGCAATAATGACTCCGAGCGCCACCAGGACCGCCAGGAAAAGACGAATCTGCAGTGACGGGCCACGGCTAAAAATTGGCTTCATAGGCTTTGCGTATTCTCAGGCCAGCCAGATTCGGAGCGACATAGAGCTCCGAATCTGACACGGACTATTCTTCGCTGAACAGGTCGCCGCCGTGCATGTCGATCATTTCCAGCGCCTTGCCGCCGCCACGCGCTACGCAAGTCAGTGGATCTTCTGCAACTACAACTGGAATACCTGTCTCTTCCATCAACAGGCGATCGAGGTTACGCAGCAGCGCGCCGCCGCCGGTCAATACCATACCGCGTTCGGAGATATCGGACGCCAGTTCCGGTGGGCACTGTTCCAGTGCGACCATCACAGCGCTTACGATGCCCGTCAACGGTTCCTGCAACGCTTCCAGAATTTCGTTGGAGTTCAGCGTGAAGCCACGCGGTACGCCTTCAGCCAGGTTACGGCCACGGACTTCAATTTCGCGCACTTCATCACCCGGGTACGCAGAACCGATTTCATGCTTGATGCGCTCTGCCGTTGCTTCACCAATCAGAGAACCGTAGTTACGGCGCACATAATTAATAATCGCTTCATCAAAACGGTCACCACCGATACGCACGGAAGAGGAGTACACCACACCGTTCAGGGAGATAACCGCCACTTCGGTGGTACCACCACCGATATCCACAACCATTGAACCGGTCGCTTCAGAAACCGGTAAGCCTGCGCCAATCGCGGCAGCCATCGGTTCTTCAATCAGAAACACTTCACGGGCGCCAGCACCCTGAGCAGATTCACGAATTGCACGGCGTTCAACCTGGGTCGCGCCAACCGGAACACAAACCAGTACACGCGGGCTCGGACGCATAAAGCTGTTGCTGTGCACTTGTTTAATAAAGTGCTGCAGCATTTTTTCGGTCACGAAGAAGTCAGCAATAACGCCGTCTTTCATCGGGCGGATAGCGGCGATATTGCCTGGCGTACGACCAAGCATCTGTTTCGCTTCATGACCTACAGCGGCTACACTTTTCGGTGAACCGGCACGATCCTGGCGAATGGCCACCACGGAAGGCTCATTCAATACGATGCCTTGTCCTTTTACATAAATCAGGGTATTCGCGGTACCCAGGTCAATGGACAGGTCATTGGAAAACATGCCACGAAATTTTTTCAACATACTGAGGGATAATCCTGAAAGCTGGGGCGGAAACAAAATCCGCTTACTTTACCAACCACACGCAGCAGCGACAAGGCGCAAAAACTGTCTGCTACGGTGAAAATTAGTGCAGTTTGTTTCCTTTGTTGCAAAACGACATGACTTCGTCCGGAAGCGATAAAATCCAACTGTTCCAGTACCCTGCGTTTACAACCTGTCAAAGGTCAAACCGGCTTTTTAAACGCCGCAACGATCCGGCGGGCAGGCAAGCACACCCCCATACAAAGCAGCGCGCATTATTCTACGTGAAAACGGCTCAAACAGCAGTTCAAACCGAATATCTTTGCGAATATTTTTTCACATTGGTATCGAGCGGTTGAGAAGCGGCGAAGAAATCCCCCTGCGCACCCGCAACGCCACATTCCACCAGCGTCTGCCATTCCACCCTGGAGCGGACGCCCGTGGCGAAAACCCGCGTACGCGTGCCTTTGCACACCTCCACAAGGCTTTGAACCAGCAACTGGTTTTCCGTGCGTTTTTCAATGTTCCTGACCAACCCCGGATGCAGCTTTAATAACTCAACATCCAACGCTTTAATCCAACTGGTGCTAACCAACGTCAGCCCCGCCTGATTAACCACCACGCGAGCGCCTAATGCATTGATCAAACGCACAACTGACTGTAATCGGCTGATGTGTTGACAAACATCCGCCTCGGCAAGTTCAAAAATAATCCGTTTACGTTGCGATTTTTCGCACTGCATTAGCGTATCACGCACCCAGCGCTGAAAACGCGGGCGGATCAGCGACTCAACCGTCACTTGCATAGCAAGGTTTTCTTCCGGCCAGAAACGGATAAACGGAATCAGTCGTGTCACCTGCTGACGGTCATACTCTTCGGATAAACCAAATTGCAGCACCATCGGCATATACTCTTCGGCAATCACTTCCTGCTCGCCGTCGTAAATACGGCACATTAATTCCCGATGATGCACCTGTCCGTCACGATTCACCGCCGGTTTCTGGTAAACACGCGGCCCACCCCGGCTTAACATTTGCTCAATCAGCGTGCGCCAGCGAACATTGCCACGCCCCTGTTCTGGTAACGAGTCATCATACACCGACCAGCTATTACCACCTTGCAGCACCGCATTGCGCGCGGCGGCTTCACTGTGCTCCATAACCTGCTCGGTGGACTGCCCGCTGCGCCAGGCGCAAATCCCGATATGCATCATATCTTCGCGGGTCAACATTTTGCTCGGCGGCAAGCCATCCACCGCGTTGAGGATCTGCCCGGCGATACTTTCCGCTTCTTTTAACGTGCGGTGTGGGAGCAGAACCGCAAAATCACTACGATGATAACGGGCCAGCAGCGCGCCAGGATAACGCATAATAAAGGTGGAGAGTAAATTGATCAGCGCAAAGAGATGCTCCTGGACCGCCGACAATCCCCAGCTATCGCGTAGCAGGTCAAAATCCGGCAGGCGGATCATCATCACCACACCATGCGCTCCGACTTTTTCCTGGTCCTCCAGTAAGGTCGCCAACTGATTATCAAAAAACAGACGGTTATTGAGGCCAGTGCGGGTATCTTGCGCGGCATAAGAGCGGATTAACGTATCCATACGACTACGCTGATCGCTGGCGAACTGGATATCCGTCAGCAGCACATCCAGCGCGCTGCTGGTGCGCGACGGCCATTCATAAATGCTGCCGCGGACTTGCGGACCTCGCTCGCCATTGAGGATCCGCGTGGCGCGTGTTTCCAGCAACTCCTGCCCGGAAAGTTGTCGGCGCAACCAGCGCACCGACAAAAAGATAATGACAATCATAAAGCCGATCGCCAGCGTTAGCGGCGCAGTCGTCAGCAGCGAACGAAAATAGTTCGCCATTGGATCCTGATAGACCAGTGTTATCACAAATCCTGGGTTTTTCACCGAAGGAATCTGCAACTCCCGGTATTGATAATTGCTGCCTGCCGGGCGGTAAGTGCTTTTACGAGTGTAACTGAGGATAACGTGCTCGCCCTGTTTGACATCAATACCGATGATGTCTACCGGCACCATTAATTCATCAAGCTGATGCAAGAGAGCAGAGGGTGAGGAGGAGATCAAACGCGCATCAACAACGGCCGCTACCGCTTGTACGCGGTTAGCAACCTTATTCTGGATAGCAGTATAAAAACTGAGTGAACAGCCAATCAGGGTAACGAAGATCGCCAATCCCGTCAGTAGTGTTACAAATGCGGAGAATTTCGTCGTTAATCGCATCCCTGTGTTAACTCCGTTTATATAAAGAACAAGACGGTTCCAGCCGGGATAACGTTACCCTGGTAAGTACTAACTTCGGCGTAGTGACGCCCCCGAGATAGCCTGCTGAGACTGGCAATAAAATGGCACCGTATTTCATTATTGCGAGTATAGACCTCAGAAATTATTTGCCAATCATCAATAGGCCAAAGAGATAGTTAAGACGCTAAATTTACAATGTTTGGTAACACACTCCTACTCGCACTAACGCATTGTTTCCACCATGCTTAAGAGGAAAGTAGCGGAGGATGCCATGAAGAAAAAACTGACCGAAGCCGACGTAACTGCCGAATCCGTTTTTATGTTACAACGCCGACAGGTACTGAAGATGTTGGGCATTGGCGCAACAGCGCTAACCCTTCCTGCCAGCGGCCATGCTGATTTACTGGACTGGTTTAAAGGCCATGACCGCCCGAAAGCCCCATCCGGTAAAGCCCTTGATTTCAGTAAACCGGACGCCTGGCAATCCACGTTGGCGCTGACGCCGGAAGATAAGGTCACCGGTTATAACAACTTCTACGAATTTGGTCTGGACAAAGCCGACCCCGCTGCCAACGCTGGCGGGATGAAAACCGACCCCTGGACATTAACCATTGATGGCGAAGTCGCGAAACCATTAACCCTTGACCATGATGCGCTGACGTCGCGCTTCCCGCTGGAAGAGCGCATTTACAGGATGCGTTGCGTGGAAGCCTGGTCAATGGTGGTGCCGTGGATTGGCTTCCCGCTCCATAAACTGCTGGCGCAGGTTGAACCCACCAGCAAGGCAAAATACGTTGCCTTCCAGACGCGCTACGCGCCAGAAGAGATGCCAGGGCAGAAGGATCGCTTTATTGGCGGCGGCCTGGCGTATCCTTACGTCGAAGGATTACGTATAGATGAAGCCATGCATCCGCTAACACTCCTCACCGTTGGCGTTTACGGTAAAGCGCTGCCGCCGCAAAATGGTGCACCTATTCGCCTGACGGTGCCGTGGAAATACGGTTTTAAAGGCATCAAGTCGATTGTCAGTATTAAACTGACCAGCCAGCGCCCGCCCACGACATGGAACCTGTCGGCACCCGATGAGTATGGTTTTTTCGCCAACGTGAATCCGCATGTTGACCACCCTCGCTGGTCGCAGGCCACCGAACGTTTTATTGGTTCAGGTGGTGCGCTGGATGTAAAACGCCAGCCAACGTTACTCTTTAACGGCTACGCTGAAGAGGTAGCTTCGCTGTATCGTGGGTTAGATTTACGGGAGAATTTCTGAGTGCGTTTAACGGCAAAACAGGTGACCTGGCTTAAAGTCCTCCTCCATCTGGCGGGGTTATTGCCTTTTATCTGGCTGTTTTGGGCTGCCAGCCAGGGCTATTTCAGCGCCGATCCGGCAAAAGATATTCAGCATTTTACCGGTCGAATGGCGCTAAAATTCCTGTTAGCCACGCTGCTGGTCACTCCCTTGGCGCGTTATGCAAAACAACCTTTATTAATTCGCACCCGCAGGCTGCTGGGATTATGGTGCTTTGCCTGGGCGACGCTGCACCTGACCAGTTATACCCTGTTGGAACTGGGTATCAACAATCTGACGTTATTGGGTCAGGAGCTGACCACGCGGCCCTATTTAATGCTCGGCGCGATAAGCTGGCTCATTTTACTGGCGCTGGCAGTCACCTCAACGCAGTGGGCGCAACGTAAATTGGGCAAACGCTGGCAGCAATTGCATAACTTCGTCTATCTGGTGGCGATCCTCGCCCCCATTCACTATCTCTGGTCAGTGAAGATTCTCTCACCGCAGCCCGTGATCTATGCCATCATCGCCGTGGCGCTATTAGCATGGCGTTATAAGAAGTTCCGCCAATGGTGGCATTAACGTCTCATTCTGTGCACTTTCCCGCAGATCTTCTATCATTCACAGCCATGTTGCTGGCGGTGATGGATAATCTTCCCTGATAAGACCAGTATTTAGCTGCCAAATGCTACGAAATCGTTATAATGTGCGACTTTGGTTTTCCTGACAGGGGTTTTTAGCCTCTGAAAAGGTGACAATCGCGCATCGAAGGTATATTTTGTTTTTTACCGGCGAATCGCAGGAGATAGCAGCATAATGGCTGACAAGTTCCACATTTTGCTTTTGAACGGACCGAACCTTAACATGCTCGGTGCCCGTGAGCCGGAGACGTATGGCTCGCTAACGCTGAACGATATTGTTAAGCAGTTGAGTACAGAAGCAGCAGCACTTGATGTGGAACTGACGCATTTTCAGTCTAACGCGGAGTACGCAATTATCGACCGTATTCATCAGGCTAAAGATACCGTGGACTCTATCCTGATCAATCCGGCCGCATTTACGCACACCAGCGTCGCTATCCGCGATGCATTGCTGGCGGTGGGCATCCCGTTTATCGAGATCCACCTCAGCAATGTGTATGCGCGGGAGCCATTCCGCCACCACTCTTATCTGTCTGATATCGCCGCTGGCGTTATCTGCGGATTGGGTGCGGATGGTTATTCATACGCTTTACAGACAGCGGTAAAACGCTTGTCACAATCACACTAAACAAGAGTACGGAACCCACTCATGGATATTCGTAAGATTAAAAAACTGATCGAGCTGGTTGAAGAATCAGGCATCTCTGAACTGGAAATTTCTGAAGGCGAAGAGTCAGTACGCATCAGCCGTAGCGCGCCGAATGCAGGTTTCCCGGTGATGCAGCAGGCTTATGCCGCACCGATGATGCAACAACCTGCACTGTCTAACGCTGTAGCACCGACAGCTGCTCCAGCAATGGAAGCACCGGCAGCGACAGAAATCAGTGGTCACATCGTACGTTCCCCGATGGTCGGGACTTTCTATCGTACCCCGAGCCCGGACGCGAAAGCGTTCTGTGAAGTTGGCCAGAAAGTCAACGTGGGCGACACCCTGTGCATCGTTGAAGCGATGAAAATGATGAACCAGATTGAAGCCGATAAAGCAGGCGTGGTGAAAGCCATTCTGGTTGAAAGTGGCCAACCGGTTGAATTTGACGAGCCGCTGGTCGTCATCGAGTAACGAGGCGCACATGCTGGATAAAATTGTTATCGCCAACCGCGGCGAGATTGCACTGCGTATTCTTCGTGCCTGTAAAGAACTGGGCATCAAGACTGTCGCTGTGCATTCCACTGCGGATCGCGATTTAAAACACGTACTGCTGGCGGACGAAACAGTCTGTATCGGTCCGGCGCCGTCCGTAAAAAGTTATCTGAATATCCCGGCAATCATTTCCGCTGCCGAAATCACCGGCGCGGCTGCGATTCACCCGGGGTATGGCTTCCTTTCCGAAAACGCTAACTTTGCTGAGCAGGTTGAGCGTTCCGGCTTTATCTTCATCGGTCCGAAAGCAGAAACCATCCGCCTGATGGGCGACAAAGTGTCGGCAATTAACGCGATGAAACAAGCTGGCGTACCATGTGTACCGGGCTCTGATGGCCCGCTGGGCGATGACACCGAGGTGAACCGCGCCCATGCGAAACGCATTGGTTACCCGGTAATCATCAAGGCCTCCGGCGGCGGTGGCGGTCGCGGTATGCGCGTTGTGCGTAAAGATGCCGATCTGGCGCAGTCTATCGCCATGACCCGTGCGGAAGCGAAAGCCGCTTTCAACAACGACATGGTGTACATGGAGAAATACCTGGAAAATCCTCGCCACGTCGAGATCCAGGTACTGGCCGACGGCCAGGGCAACGCTATCTATCTGGCTGAGCGCGACTGCTCTATGCAGCGTCGTCACCAGAAAGTGGTTGAAGAAGCACCTGCACCGGGCATTACACCGGAACTGCGTCGCTTTATCGGTGAACGCTGTGCGAAAGCCTGTGTTGAAATCGGTTATCGCGGAGCGGGTACGTTCGAGTTCCTGTTCGAAAACGGTGAGTTCTACTTCATTGAGATGAACACCCGTATTCAGGTTGAACACCCGGTAACGGAAATGATCACCGGCGTTGACCTGATCAAAGAGCAGTTGCGTATTGCCGCCGGTCAGCCGCTGTCCATCAAACAGGAAGACGTGATGGTTAAAGGCCATGCGGTAGAGTGCCGTATCAACGCCGAAGATCCGAACACCTTCCTGCCAAGTCCGGGTAAAATCACGCGTTTCCACGCGCCGGGCGGTTTTGGTGTACGCTGGGAATCGCACATTTACGCCGGGTACACTGTCCCGCCGTATTACGATTCAATGATCGGCAAACTGATTTGCTTTGGTGAAACCCGCGAAGTGGCAATTGCACGTATGAAGAATGCGTTGCAGGAGCTGATTATCGACGGCATTAAAACCAACGTTGATCTGCAGATGCGTATTATGAGCGACGAGAATTTCCAGCGCGGTGGAACCAATATCCACTACCTGGAGAAAAAACTCGGTTTGCAGGAAAAATAATCTGTAAACAGCGCAAGAGGCCGGATTTTCCGGCCTTTTTTCTTTTTCTCTCCCCTCATCTTTTCCATAGGGTACAATCCCCGCTTTCTTCATCCACAAGGGAATACAATGGACAAGCGTTTTGTTCAGGCCCACAAAGAAGCCCGTTGGGCGCTGTGGCTGACCCTTCTTTATCTAGCCGCCTGGTTAGTATGTGCTTACATACCCAATTCCGTACAGGGATTCACCGGGCTGCCGCGCTGGTTTGAGCTGGCCTGCCTGCTCACGCCATTGGTGTTTATTTTGCTGTGCTGGGGAATGGTGCGTTTTATCTTCCGCGATATCGCCCTGGAGGATAACGATGCAGAATGAAATCATTGCCGTACTGGTCATCTATTTAATTGTGGTTTTTGGCCTCTCTTTTTACGCCATGCGTCAGCGCAGCAGTGGAACCTTCCTGAGCGAGTATTTCCTCGGTAGCCGTTCAATGGGTGGCTTTGTGCTGGCGATGACGTTGACCGCCACCTATGTCAGTGCCAGCTCTTTTATTGGCGGGCCAGGCGCTGCCTATAAATTCGGGCTGGGGTGGGTACTGCTGGCGATGATCCAGGTGCCGACAATCTGGTTGTCGCTGGGTATTCTTGGCAAGAAGTTCGCCATACTGGCGCGCCGTTATAACGCCATCACCCTGAATGATATGTTGATGGCGCGCTACCAAAACCGCGCGGTGGTCTGGATTGCCAGCGTCAGTCTGTTGGTGGCGTTTGTTGGCGCCATTGCGGTGCAGTTTATTGGCGGCGCGCGTTTACTGGAAACCGCTGCCGGCATTAAATATGAAACCGGGCTGCTGATCTTCGGCATTACGATTGCACTGTACACCGCGTTTGGCGGCTTCCGCGCCAGCGTTTTGAACGACACAATGCAAGGGATGGTGATGCTGATCGGCACTCTGGTGCTGCTGGTCGGTGTGATCCATGCCGCAGGAGGCCTGCATAATGCAGTCGACACCCTGCAACATATCGATCCCAAACTGGTCAGCCCGCATGGCGCATCGGATATTCTCACGCCGGCATTTATGACCTCATTCTGGGTGCTGGTCTGTTTCGGTGTGATTGGCCTGCCACATACCGCTGTACGCTGCATCTCGTATAAAGACAGTAAATCCGTGCATCGCGGCATTGTCATTGGCACTGTTGTCATTGCACTGTTAATGCTCGGTATGCATCTGGCGGGCGCACTGGGCCGTGCCGTGCTGCCACATCTGTCGGTACCGGATCTCGTGATCCCGACGTTGATGGTTGAAGTGCTGCCGCCATGGGCGGCGGGTCTGTTCCTCGCAGCACCGATGGCGGCGATCATGTCGAACGTGAATGCGCATCTGTTACAGGCTTCTGCAACGATCGTGAAAGATCTCTGGCTCAACGCGCAGCCGACTAAAATACATCATGAGCAGCGTCTGAAACGCATCTCCACGATCACCACCCTGGTGCTTGGGATCCTGATGATGCTGGCGGCATGGCGGCCGCCGGAAATGATCATCTGGCTAAACCTGCTGGCGTTTGGCGGGCTGGAAGCCGTGTTCTTGTGGCCGCTGGTGCTGGGGCTTTACTGGGAACGCGCGAACGCGGTGGGCGCGCTCAGCGCGATGATTGTCGGCGGTGTGCTGTATGCCGTGCTCGCCACCTTTAATATTCAATACCTGGGCTTCCACCCGATTGTGCCCTCGTTACTGTTAAGTTTGCTGGCTTTCGTTGTCGGGAACCGTTTTGGTCAACCGGCGTCGCAGGCTCCGACTATCTCTGTTAATCAATAAAGAGTTAAGACATGCCCTGGATCCAACTGAAACTGAACACCACCGGCGCTAACGCCGAAGAGCTGAGCGATGCCCTGATGGAAGCGGGTGCCGTTTCCATTACTTTCCAGGACACGCATGATACGCCGGTGTTCGAGCCATTGCCGGGCGAAACGCGCCTGTGGGGCGATACCGATGTTATCGGCCTGTTCGATGCCGAAACCGAGATGAATGACGTTATCGCCCAACTCGCTTGCCACCCACTACTGGGTGAAGGTTTCGTCCACAAGATTGAGCAACTGGAAGATAAAGACTGGGAACGCGAATGGATGGATAACTTCCACCCGATGCGTTTTGGCGAGCGTTTGTGGATCTGCCCAAGCTGGCGCGATGTCCCGGACCCTAATGCGGTTAATGTGATGCTCGATCCGGGCCTGGCCTTTGGCACGGGCACCCACCCAACAACGTCACTCTGTCTGCAATGGCTCGATAGCCTGGATCTGGCAGGCAAGACAGTGATCGACTTTGGTTGTGGCTCAGGGATCCTCGCGATCGCCGCCCTCAAGCTTGGCGCAGCTAAAGCGATCGGTATTGATATCGATCCGCAGGCCATCCAGGCAAGCCGCGATAATGCAGAGCGTAATGGGGTATCAGAACGTCTGGAACTCTATCTGCCACACGATCAGCCAGAAGCGATGCAGGCCGACGTCGTGGTCGCCAATATCTTGGCAGGCCCGTTGCGTGAACTGGCACCGTTAATCAGCGTGCTGCCCGTTGAGGGCGGTTTACTGGGCCTTTCTGGTATCCTTGCCAGCCAGGCAGATAGTGTCTGTGAAGCCTATGCCGACATCTTCACCCTCGATCCGGTGGTGGAGAAAGAGGAGTGGTGCCGCATCACCGGTCAGAAAAAATAATCTTCTCAGCGTGGCCTGCGGGCCACGTTTTCATGTCGCTTCGTCTTTTTCGCCTTTCCCCAACCGCAAGTCATCCTCAAACGCCACAGGGTTGTCGAATAATCCCAAAAAATGTCAGGTCAAAAATTGCGAGCAGGTTCGCAAAACCCGCCTTTTTTGCGCGAAATAAAAGCAATCCCCCTGCTTATTCCCCGGTAAAAAACGATTACTTGTGTGAATTTATCTCCTTAACAAAATTTTTCTCTTTCCAGTAACCTAATGAAAAATATGGTTTAATATTTTGAACCCCTGCCATTGCTGGCGATTCCTTGATCTACAACAGAGGATTGCTCAAAGTTTGGCCTTTCATCTCGTGCGAAAAATGCGTAATATACGCCGCCTTGCAGTCACAGTATGGTCATTTCTTAACTCATGCGCATCGGACACCACCAGCTCAGAAATCGCCTGATCGCAGCGCCGATGGCTGGCATTACTGACAGGCCATTCCGGACGTTGTGCTACGAGATGGGAGCCGGTCTGACCGTATCCGAGATGATGTCGTCTAACCCGCAGGTTTGGGAAAGCGACAAGTCCCGATTGCGGATGGTGCACATTGATGAACCCGGTATTCGCACCGTGCAAATTGCAGGTAGCGACCCGGATGAAATGGCGGAAGCCGCACGTATTAACGTGGAAAGCGGCGCCCAGATTATTGATATCAATATGGGTTGCCCGGCCAAAAAGGTGAATCGTAAGCTGGCAGGTTCAGCCCTGCTGCAATACCCGGATCTGGTGAAGTCGATCCTGTCCGCGGTGGTGAATGCAGTGGATGTACCCGTTACGCTGAAGATTCGCACGGGTTGGGCTCCGGAACACCGTAACTGCGTAGAAATTGCCCAACTGGCTGAAGATTGTGGTATCCAGGCTCTGACCATTCATGGACGCACCCGCGCCTGTTTGTTCAATGGAGAAGCTGAATACGACAGTATTCGGGCAGTTAAGCAGAAAGTTTCCATTCCGATTATCGCGAATGGCGACATTACTGACCCGCTTAAAGCCAGAGCTGTGCTCGACTATACGGGGGCGGATGCCCTGATGATAGGCCGTGCAGCTCAGGGAAGACCCTGGATCTTTCGGGAAATCCAGCATTATCTGGACACTGGGGAGCTGCTGGCCCCGCTGCCTTTGGCAGAGGTTAAGCGCTTGCTTTGCGCGCACGTTCGGGAACTGCATGACTTTTATGGTCAGGCAAAAGGTTACCGAATCGCGCGTAAACACGTCTCCTGGTATCTCCAGGAGCACGCTCCGAATGACCAGTTTCGGCGCACATTCAACGCCATTGAGAATGCCAGCGAACAGCTGGAGGCGTTGGAGGCATACTTCGAAAATTTTGCGTAAACAGAAATAAAGAGCTGACAGAACTATGTTCGAACAACGCGTAAATTCTGACGTACTGACCGTTTCTACCGTTAACTCTCAGGATCAGGTAACCCAAAAACCGCTCCGTGATTCGGTAAAACAGGCACTGAAGAACTATTTTGCTCAACTGAATGGTCAGGATGTTAATGACCTGTATGAGCTGGTACTGGCTGAAGTAGAACAGCCACTGTTGGACATGGTGATGCAATACACCCGTGGTAATCAGACCCGCGCGGCGCTGATGATGGGCATCAACCGCGGCACGCTGCGTAAAAAACTGAAAAAATACGGCATGAACTGATTTTCAATCAGTGAGTTGTATTGATAAAAAGGCGCTAACCGGCATGGGGAAGCGCCTTTTTTATTGCCTGAAATACCCCACAAAACCCCGCTTTCCTCGTCTTTTCACCGTCGTGGTTTCATGTATATTTTCAGCAAATGGTTGCAAGATAGGGAAACACGGGATGATTCGCAAATATTGGTGGCTGGTAGCTTTCGCTCTGTCGATCCTGATTCTGGATGTCGTAATCATGCAGTGGATTGAATATCTGACGACCGAAATGGATAAGTGCCGCAATATGAACTCCGTGAACCCACTCAAACTGGTGAACTGCGAAAGCTTGTAAGTGGTGGAAACTCGCGACAATACCGCTTTCGCCCCGGCTAACGCTGGGGTTTAAATCGCTTTGAGCCATCCCTTACGATGACAATGTCTCAGCCCTTTTCGCCCGACGACGGCAGTAATGCGTAACGCCCTTAGTGAATGAGTTGATGACATCATGCTGGTTAGCCAATACGACTATATCCTGGTTGTTGTTTCTTTTATCGTCGCCATCCTGGCCTCTTATACTGCATTGAACATGGCCGGTCGCGTCTCCACCAGTACGGGTGCGTCAGCCTGGATCTGGTTAACAGGCGGCGGTATCGCAATGGGGATCGGCATCTGGGCGATGCATTTTATCGGTATGCTGGCCATGGATATATCAATGAGTATGCGCTACGAACCGCTGCTTACCGTTATATCCATGTTCATTGCCATTGGCTCCTCACTGTTCGCGCTTTGGCTGGTTAGCGCGCCACGACTCAATCTACAGCGCCTGATCCCCGGTTCTATTGTGATGGGGCTTGGCATTGTCGCGATGCATTATACCGGGATGGCCGCCTTGCAGGTCTCACCGGCTATTGTCTGGAATATGAACTGGGTCGCCTTGTCGGTAGTGATTGCACTGGCGGCATCTTTTGCCGCGTTGTGGCTCACTTTCCGTTTACGCCATGAGGCCGCGCAAGTGGCATTAATGCGCTTTGGTGCCGCCATTCTGATGGGGATTGCGATTGCCGGAATGCATTACACCGGGATGACAGCTGCGCAATTTCCCCAGCAGCACATCATGGGGAATAGCGGTTTTAGCAATAACTGGCTGGCGATTCTGGTCAGTATGATGGCGTTCTCGGTGCTGGGCATTACGTTACTGGTGTCGATGTTCGATGCGCGTCTGCAGGCCCGCACGTCGTTGCTTGCGACGTCACTGGCTGCAGCTAATCGTGAACTGGCGCGCCTGGCCCTGCACGATACGCTTACCCGTTTACCTAACCGCGTATTACTGGAAGACCGCCTTGAGCAGGCCATTACGAAAGCCAACCGCGAAAGATCCTGTTTTGCCCTGATGTTTATGGATCTTGATGGTTTTAAAACCGTCAACGACGCCTGGGGCCATGATGTCGGCGATAAGCTTCTGATTGCAGTGACTGACCGCCTGACGCAACAGCTAAAAGGACAATATACGCTGGCGCGAATCGGCGGCGACGAATTTGTCTTACTGGTCGAAGTCAGTGCGCCTGATGAAGCGGCCACCCTTGCCAATTCCCTGGTGCACGTTATTGATAAACCGTTCAACATCGATCCCTATGATGTCATGGTCACGCTAAGCGTGGGCATCGCGCTGTATCCGCATGACGGTAAGAATGAGCGTGAGATGATGTTCAACGCCGATGCAGCGATGTACCACACTAAGCATATGGGGCGTAATGGCTATCATTTTTTCCAGCCGTCAATGAATGCGCTGGCGCAAACGCAACTCCACTTGCTCAATGATTTATGGTCTGCGCTGGAACATCAGGAATTTCGTCTGGTGTATCAACCTAAATTCAACGCCCCTTCAGGCCCGGTGATTGGTTTTGAGGCGCTCCTGCGCTGGGATCATCCACAAAGGGGTCGCCTGACGCCGGATGTGTTTCTCCCTTTGGCCGAAAAAACCGGGCTCATTGTCCCCTTGGGCAACTGGGTGGTAGACGAAGCCTGCCGACAGCTTAGCGAATGGCGCAAGCAGGGCCGTCTGGTATGGTCAATTGCAGTGAATCTCTCAACGCTTCAGTTTGAGCAATCCGCACTGGTCGAGACCATTATTGCCACGCTCAAGAAGCATGATGTGCCAGCGGACAAGCTGATCCTTGAAGTGACGGAAACCACTGCGATGAACAACCCGGACGAGAGCGTGCGGGTGCTAACAAAACTGACTGAATTGGGTGTGAAGGCGTCTATTGATGATTTCGGTACTGGTTACTCCAGCCTGCTGTATCTGAAACGCCTGCCGGCCAGTGAGTTAAAAATCGATCGCGCATTTGTACGTGAACTCAGTCGTAAAGGCGATGACGCCACGATAGTCTCTGCCATCGTGGCGCTGGCAAAAACGCTGAATCTGAAAGTGGTCGCCGAAGGGGTGGAAACGGAAGAGCAGCGCGCGTTCCTCACCGAACTCGGCTGTAATACCCTGCAAGGTTATTTACTGGGGAAGCCTGTGAGCGCTGAATCCATTACCGCAGAAGCCTACATACATCCCGATGAAAATATTCACGAAGGAAAATGAACAGGTTAAATAAAAACGCCTGTGGCGTTGTTATTTAACCTGGGCGGATATTTTTTTATTATTCTCGCGGTAACAAGGGATTTATGTCTCACCAGACTGTCATTAATGCCACTAAAGGATATATCGTTTATTTACGATTCATCTTTTCTGCACGATTGTTCCTACTATCCGGTTTTACCTCCATGATGTTTACACTGCACATACTTTGAGATTATTACTACACAGCAAGCCACTATGCCAATGGTAAAATAATGGCATCGGTTCTGGACGGGTATCGCTATTATCGATACCGGGAATCGTGATTATTTCGAGGTAACATCATGAAAAAATTCATTTCCATTGCGTTGCTGTCTACTGTTCTGGCTGGCTGCGCTCACGATTCTCCTTGTGTACCGGTTTACGACGATCAAGGCCGTCTGGTACACACCAATACCTGTATGAAAGGGACCACCCAGGACAATTGGGAAACCGCCGGGGCAATAGCCGGTGGCGCAGCCGCACTGGCAGGCCTGACGTTGGGTATCGTGGCCTTAACCAAATGATCTCACGAAAGCGCGGCGCCCCCGCGCTTTTGCTTTATAACAGTGCAACGATTTCCTCAGGCGTAAATTTTTGGCTTCACAAAGAAGCAATAAAAGAAAACATCCTTTTCATCCTGCCGGTAAAACCCCCTCTTTTTTATTTCCTTTGCGCCAGGACGTGATTCATTTCACAAAGCGATGCCATTCAATATTTTGCTTATATTCACCCTGGAAACTTGTCTGTTAATTCCAGGTAACAGATGTTCCTTTTTTGCTCCATTTTGTGGCGCAGGTTATAGTTTTGCACCAGCACAGGGCAAAAGTTTTATTTTTTACTGTCTACACTCTCAATATTGCGTGTTCAGCACCCTCAAATGTGCTGTCCGCAAAACTGGCACTACCTTTGCTTTAAAGAGTATGGCCATAGCCACAGACAGGTTTCAGGCGTTTCCCGGACGCCTTATATAACGATAAATTTTCGCCACACAGGATGCATTATGAAAAAGATGATGATCGCCAGCCTGGCCGCCGCCAGCGTGCTGTTTGCCATTGCAAACCAGGCGCACGCGGGCACAACGCTGGATGCCGTGAAAAAGAAAGGCTTTGTACAATGCGGTATCAGCGACGGTCTGCCTGGCTTCTCCTACGCGGATGCGAGCGGTAAATTCACCGGTATCGACGTGGACGTTTGCCGCGGCGTTGCCGCCGCCGTATTCGGTGACGATACAAAAGTTAAATACACCCCGCTGACCGCAAAAGAGCGTTTTACGGCGTTGCAGTCCGGCGAAGTGGATATGCTCTCACGTAACACCACCTGGACTTCCTCACGCGACGGCGGTATGGGTCTTTCCTTTACTGGCGTCACCTATTATGACGGTATCGGCTTTCTGACGCATAACAAAGCGGGTCTGAAAAGCGCCAAAGAGCTTGATGGCGCAACCGTTTGTATTCAGGCTGGCACCGACACCGAGCTGAACGTGGCGGATTATTTCAAATCCAACAATATGAAATATACGCCGGTCACGTTTGACCGCTCCGACGAATCGGCAAAAGCGCTGGAATCAGGTCGTTGCGATACGCTGGCGTCTGACCAGTCTCAGCTGTATGCATTGCGTATTAAACTGAGCAACCCTGCCGAGTGGATCGTACTGCCGGAAGTGATCTCGAAAGAGCCTTTGGGTCCGGTTGTTCGCCGCGGTGATGATGACTGGTTCTCCATCGTCCGCTGGACGCTGTTCGCCATGCTGAATGCCGAAGAAATGGGCATCAACTCGAAGAACGTCGACGAGAAAGCGGCGAACCCGGCCACGCCGGATATGGCGCACCTGCTGGGCAAAGAGGGCGACTTCGGCAAGGACCTGAAGCTGGATAATAAATGGGCTTATAACATCATCAAGAAAGTCGGTAACTACTCTGAAGTGTTCGAACGTAACGTCGGTTCTGAGAGCGCGCTGAAAATCAAACGTGGCCAGAACAATCTCTGGAACAACGGCGGCATCCAGTACGCTCCGCCGGTACGCTAATTTGTAAGTGCTGTAACGGGCGTCACCCCGCGTGACGCCCAGCCCAGAGTCATGGTTACTGAGGTTTTCCCTATGTCCCATCGCCGCCCAACCGTGAAAGGCGCTATTTCCCTTTCAAACCCTGCGGTTCGCGCCTGGCTGTTTCAAATTATTGCGATTGTGGCCGTGGTCGCTATTGCCATCTATTTGATACACAACACTGTTACTAACCTGAATAATCGCGGGATCACCTCCGGCTTTGCCTTCCTCGACCGCGCCGCCGGTTTTGGTATTGTTCAACATCTTATCGATTATGAGCAGGGCGATACCTATGGCCGTGTGTTTCTTGTTGGCCTGCTTAATACGCTGCTGGTCTCCGCATTGTGTATTGTTTTCGCGTCTTTCCTTGGCTTTTTCCTGGGCCTTGCGCGTCTTTCAGAAAACTGGTTACTGCGTAAGTTATCGACGGTTTATATCGAAACTTTCCGCAACATCCCGCCGCTATTGCAGATTTTCTTTTGGTACTTTGCGGTGCTGCGTAATTTGCCAGGCCCCCGCCAGGCAGTCAGCGCAATGGATCTCGTCTTTCTGAGCAACCGTGGGTTGTATATTCCTTCCCCCCAGATGGGCGAGGGTGTACTGCCATTTATTGTCGCCATTGTGATTGCGTTGATCGCCACTGTCGGTCTGTTCCGCTTTAATAAAGCACACCAGATTAAAACCGGGCAATTACGCAGAACATGGCCGACTGCGCTGGGGTTAATCATTGGACTGCCGCTGCTGGCACATTGGGTGTTCGGTGCTGCATTGCATTGGGAAATACCGGAGCTGCGCGGATTTAACTTCCGCGGTGGTATGGTGCTGATCCCGGAACTGGCGGCACTGACCATTGCGCTGTCGGTGTATACCTCTGCGTTTATCGCCGAGATTATTCGCTCTGGCATCCAGTCTGTCCCTCATGGGCAACACGAAGCGGCTCGCTCGCTGGGGTTGCCGAATCCGGTGACGCTGCGCCAGGTCATTATTCCGCAAGCGTTGCGTGTGATTATTCCCCCGCTGACCAGCCAGTACCTGAATATTGCGAAAAACTCCTCTCTGGCCGCTGCTATCGGCTACCCGGATATGGTGTCGCTGTTTGCCGGTACGGTACTAAACCAGACGGGGCAGGCCATTGAAACAATTGCTATCACGATGTCTGTTTACCTGCTTATCAGCCTGTCGATTTCCCTGCTGATGAACATCTATAACCGTCGCATTGCACTGATTGAGCGCTAAGGAACGAAGATGACAAAAGCTATTCTGTCTCCTGCTACGCGCCCGACACCGGCAGGCAGTAGCGGTATTGTGTTATGGGTGCGGAAAAATCTCTTTTCCAGTTGGTCTAACGCTCTGCTGACGCTTTTTTGTCTGTGGTTGATGTGGGAATTGATCCCGCCTTTGCTGGAATGGACACTATTTCAGGCAAACTGGGTGGGTTCCACCCGTGCGGATTGCACGAAAGCGGGAGCCTGTTGGGTGTTTATTCATGAGCGTTTTGGCCAGTTTATGTATGGTCTTTATCCTCACGATCAGCGCTGGCGTATTAACCTGGCGTTGCTTGTGGGTCTGCTCTCTATTGCCCCCATGTTCTGGAAAGCGTTGCCGCGCCGTGGCCGCTATATCGCCTGTTGGGCCATCGTCTATCCGATTGTGGTCTGGTGGCTGATGTTTGGCGGGTTTCTTGGGTTGGATCGTGTTGAGACCCGTCAGTGGGGCGGTTTAACCCTGACGCTGATTATTGCGTCAGTGGGGATTGCCGGCGCATTACCACTCGGCATTTTGCTGGCGTTGGGTCGTCGTTCGAAGATGCCCGTTGTGCGAGTGCTGTCCGTCGTCTTTATTGAGTTTTGGCGCGGTGTTCCGCTGATCACTGTTCTGTTTATGTCCTCCGTCATGCTGCCGCTGTTTATGTCTGAAGGGACGAGTATAGATAAGCTGATTCGTGCGCTGGTCGGGGTGATCCTGTTCCAGTCGGCTTACGTGGCTGAAGTGGTCCGTGGCGGTTTGCAGGCACTGCCGAAGGGGCAATACGAAGCGGCAGAATCACTGGCGCTGGGTTACTGGAAAACGCAGGGCTTAGTGATTTTACCGCAGGCCTTGAAGCTGGTGATCCCGGGACTGGTGAATACCATTATTGCACTGTTCAAAGATACCAGTCTGGTGATCATCATCGGTCTGTTTGATCTGTTCAGTAGCGTACAGCAGGCCACAGTGGATCCCGCATGGCTTGGTATGTCGACTGAAGGTTATGTCTTTGCAGCGTTAGTTTACTGGATTTTTTGTTTTAGCATGTCGCGCTATAGCCAGCATCTGGAGAAGCGCTTTAACACCGGGCGTACACCGCACTGAGGATCCCCATGAGTAATACAATTATGCAATCTGGCGACGCGATGATTACGCTCGAGAATGTGAACAAATGGTATGGGCAATTCCACGTCCTGAGAGATATCAATCTGAATGTGAAACAGGGCGAGCGCATTGTGCTTTGCGGCCCTTCCGGCTCAGGAAAATCGACAACCATCCGATGTATTAATCATCTTGAAGAACATCAACAAGGACGGATTGTCGTAGATGGGATCGAGCTGAACGAAGATATCCGCAATATTGAGAAGATCCGTCAGGAAGTCGGTATGGTGTTCCAGCATTTCAATTTATTCCCTCATCTTACGGTACTGCAAAACTGTACGCTGGCACCTGTTTGGGTGCGTAAGATGCCGAAGAAAGAAGCTGAAGCGCTGGCAATGCACTACCTGGAACGTGTGCGTATTGCCGAGCATGCGCATAAGTTCCCGGGGCAAATTTCCGGTGGGCAGCAGCAGCGTGTGGCTATTGCCCGTTCGCTTTGCATGAAGCCGAAGATTATGTTGTTCGATGAACCTACTTCTGCACTGGATCCGGAGATGGTAAAAGAGGTACTGGATACCATGATCGGACTGGCTCAGTCAGGCATGACAATGTTGTGTGTAACGCATGAAATGGGATTTGCCCGTACTGTTGCTGACCGGGTGATCTTTATGGATCGCGGTGAAATCGTGGAGCAGGCACCACCAGAAGAATTCTTCGCGAACCCGAAATCAGAACGTACTCGTGCGTTCCTGTCGCAGGTTATCCATTAGTCAGTCAGACTGTTTTAGTGAAAGCCACCTGTGCAGGTGGCTTTTTTATTGCCTGTATATCAACGATCTGAGATCGGTACAAAACAAAAGGCCCCGTCTTTCGACGAGGCCTTTTGTTTTAATTGATGCCTGGCAGTTCCCTACTCTCGCATGGGGAGACCCCACACTACCATCGGCGCTACGGCGTTTCACTTCTGAGTTCGGCATGGGGTCAGGTGGGACCACCGCGCTAG
>NZ_JBDPLJ010000005.1:0-304188 GCF_039871955.1 Kosakonia sp. WA-90 | reverse complement strand
TGGTCCCACCTGACCCCATGCCGAACTCAGAAGTGAAACGCCGTAGCGCCGATGGTAGTGTGGGGTCTCCCCATGCGAGAGTAGGGAACTGCCAGGCATCAAATTAAGCAGAAGGCCCAGTCGGAAGACTGGGCCTTTTTGCTATTGTTTAGCCTGCACTGACTGCTAAAAAACTGCTAAAGGAAGTCGCCATGGCTGTTCTGTATGTCCAACTTTATAAAAACCGCATGGTTGTACGCAATCTTAATACCCATCAACACGTTTCCGGCCAGAAAGCTTTCAGCAATCAGCGGATCCTGGTCGCCGATTTCTTCCTCGCCGAAAAACTGTTGCATGACCTCATCCAACAGTTGATTCCTCGTTCTTTCTGGCAGAGCCTGCTTCCCGGCATGGGGCGCCTCGAAATCCTGTCACATGCGTTAGAAATGAACGAAGGTGGCCTGTCTGCCGTCGAAGAGCGCGCTATCCTTGAAATGACATTTGGTGCATCGCATGGTAAATGTCGCAGCCCGCAGGTCATTGCCAGCCCGACTCCCCTCAGCGATCAACAAGTACTGGCGGCCCTGAGTCAGGCTAAAAAAACCGTTCCGGCAAGAGGCCGCAACGGTGAAATCATTCGCTAAACCAACGGGGCGGGACGTGAAAATTTCTCACCTTCCACTTGCGATCTCGACATTTTGACAATTCCTGGGTATCTTCGGCTATCTGGATGTCTAAACGTTTAAACGTATGCAGTGAGGATATAAGTTATGCCGATTCGGGTGCAGGACGAGCTGCCAGCCGTCAACTTCTTACGTGATGAGAATGTCTTTGTAATGACGACCTCACGCGCAACAGTTCAGGAAATTCGTCCGCTGAAGGTGCTTATCCTCAACCTGATGCCGAAAAAAATTGAGACGGAAAACCAGTTCCTGCGCCTGCTGTCGAACTCACCGCTGCAGGTGGATGTGCGTCTGCTGCGTATCGACTCACGCGAGTCGCGCAATACGCCCGCCGAACACCTGAACACCTTTTATTGCAACTTCGATGAGATCTGCCACGAAAACTACGATGGTTTGATCGTCACCGGCGCACCGTTAGGGTTGGTGGAGTTCAACGATGTTGCCTACTGGCCTCAAATCGAGCAGGTTCTGGAGTGGGCAAAAGATCACGTCACCTCAACGCTGTTTGTCTGTTGGGCGGTTCAGGCCGCACTAAACATCCTCTATGGCATTCCTAAGCAGACCCGCAGCGAAAAACTTTCAGGCGTATACGAACATCGCATTCTTCATCCTCATGCTTTACTGACCCGTGGGTTTGATGATGTATTTCTGGCTCCCCACTCCCGTTATGCCGACTTCCCGGCCGTATTGATCCGTGATTACACCGATCTGGATATTCTTGCGGAAACCGAAGGCGGAGATGCCTATCTGTTTGCCAGCAAGGACAAACGTATTGCCTTTGTCACGGGGCATCCGGAATACGATGCCAACACACTGGCGAATGAGTACTTCCGCGATGTAGATGCCGGTCTGAGTCCGGAATTGCCGTACAACTATTTCCCGAAAGACGATCCGCAGAACACGCCGCACGCATCCTGGCGTAGTCATGGTAATTTGCTGTTCATCAACTGGCTTAACTACTACGTCTACCAGATTACGCCATTCGATCTGAGTCATATGAATCCGACACTGGATTAAGCGTTTCAGCCCTGCATTCCAGGCGCCTTCGGGCGCCTTTTTTATTTCCGAAAATCACTTCACAGCAGCCTAAAAATATAATTCCAATGTTATCAGCAAGTTAAATTCATTTTAAATTAAAAATGGAAATTGTTTTTGATTTTGGAAAAAGAATTGGCCAGGATTGATCCTGCTGAACGAAAACTGCACACCCGATCTTCGTTCGCATTGGGAAATGTCTTCGATGCATAAATGAGGAGCCGTACCATGACACAACAGGCGACAACAACCGATGAACTGGCCTTTACGCAGCCCTATGGCGAGCAGGAAAAGCAGATCCTCACACCCGCGGCGGTGGAATTTCTGAGTGAGCTGGTCACCCGCTTTACGCCAAAACGCAATCAGTTATTGGCTGCGCGACTGCGCCAGCAACAGCAGATCGATGCCGGAACGTTGCCTGGTTTTATTTCGGAAACAGCTTCCATTCGTGAAAGCGACTGGACTATCCGGGGTATCCCAGACGATTTGCTCGATCGTCGGGTGGAGATCACCGGGCCGGTTGAGCGGAAAATGGTGATCAATGCACTCAACGCGAATGTAAAAGTGTTTATGGCGGATTTTGAAGATTCGCTGGCACCGAACTGGGAAAAAGTGATCGACGGGCAGATCAACCTGCGTGATGCGGTTAACGGTACCATCAGCTATACCAACGAGGCAGGCAAAATCTATCAACTCAAGCCCAACCCGGCGGTACTGGTTTGCCGCGTTCGCGGTTTGCACTTGCCAGAGAAGCACGTCACCTGGCGTGAAGAAGCCATCCCCGGCAGCCTGTTTGATTTTGCACTCTACTTTTTTCACAACCATAAAAACCTGCTCGCCAAAGGCAGCGGTCCCTATTTCTATCTGCCAAAAACCCAGTCCTGGCAAGAAGCGGCATGGTGGAGTGAGGTCTTTAGCTTTACGGAAGACCGCTTTAACCTGCCGCGCGGCACAATTAAAGCAACATTGTTGATTGAAACCCTGCCAGCGGTATTCCAGATGGATGAGATCCTGCATGCCCTGCGCGACCATATCGTCGGGCTTAATTGCGGGCGCTGGGATTATATTTTCAGCTATATCAAAACGTTAAAAAATTACCCGGACCGCGTTCTGCCCGATCGCCAGGTCGTGACGATGGACAAACCATTCCTGAGCGCTTATTCCCGCCTGCTGATCAAAACCTGTCATCGTCGCGGTGCATTTGCCATGGGCGGCATGGCGGCGTTTATCCCCAGTAAAGATACAGAACGTAATAACTGGGTACTGAATAAGGTTAAGGCAGATAAAGAACTTGAAGCCAAAAACGGTCATGACGGTACGTGGATTGCCCACCCGGGTCTTGGCGACACGGTGATGGAGGTGTTTAACGCGGCACTGGGCGACAACAAAAATCAGTTATCGGTGAGCCGTGAAGAGGATGCGCCGATCACCGCTGATCAACTGCTGGCACCTTGTGAAGGCGAACGCACAGAAGAAGGCATGCGCGCCAACATTCGTGTGGCGGTGCAGTACATCGAAGCGTGGATCTCTGGTAACGGTTGTGTGCCGATTTACGGACTGATGGAAGATGCCGCCACAGCAGAAATCTCCCGTACCTCCATCTGGCAATGGATCCACCACGAAAAAACGCTGAGCAACGGCAAAGCGGTGACCAAAGCACTGTTCCGCCAGATGCTGGCTGAAGAGATGCTGGTTATTCAGGAAGAGTTGGGTGAACACCGCTTTAGCAGCGGGCGGTTTGATGATGCCGCACGCCTGATGGAGCAGATCACTACCTCCGATGAACTGATCGATTTCCTGACGTTGCCTGGCTATCGCCTGTTAGCGTAATTCACCCACCTGTCACACTATGGAGCATCTGTATATGAAAACCCGTACCCAACAAATCGAAGCATTACAAAAAGAGTGGACACAACCGCGCTGGGAAGGCATTCGCCGCCCCTATACGGCGGAAGAGGTGGTGAAATTACGTGGCTCGGTAAACCCGGAATGTACGCTGGCGCAACTCGGTGCCGCCAAAATGTGGCGCTTGCTGCATGGCGAGTCGAAAAAAGGGTATATCAACAGCCTTGGTGCATTGACAGGTGGCCAGGCACTGCAACAAGCGAAAGCGGGTATTGAAGCTGTGTATCTCTCCGGCTGGCAGGTGGCGGCAGATGCAAACCTGGCCTCTAGCATGTATCCGGACCAGTCGCTGTATCCGGCAAACTCGGTGCCATCGGTGGTGGAGCGCATCAATAACACGTTCCGCCGTGCGGACCAGATTCAGTGGGCGGCAGGTATTGAGCCCGGTGATCCGCGCTTTGTCGATTATTTCCTGCCAATTGTTGCCGATGCCGAAGCCGGTTTTGGTGGGGTGCTGAACGCATTTGAACTGATGAAATCGATGATCGAAGCCGGTGCTGCGGCCGTTCACTTCGAAGACCAGCTTGCCTCGGTGAAGAAATGCGGTCACATGGGCGGGAAAGTGCTGGTACCCACCCAGGAAGCGGTGCAGAAACTGGTCGCCGCACGTCTTGCTGCGGATGTGCTTGGCGTACCAACCTTACTGGTTGCCCGTACCGACGCCGATGCCGCCGATCTGGTGACCTCCGACTGCGACCCGTATGACAGCGCTTTTATTACCGGTGAACGCACCAGTGAAGGTTTCTATCGTACCCACGCTGGTATCGAACAAGCCATCAGCCGTGGCCTGGCGTATGCGCCGTACGCCGATCTGGTGTGGTGCGAAACGTCAACGCCGGATCTTGAGATGGCCCGCCGTTTCGCCGAAGCCATCCACGCGAAATTCCCGGGCAAACTGCTGGCCTACAACTGTTCGCCATCGTTTAACTGGAAGAAAAATCTCGATGACAGCACCATCGCGCGTTTCCAGCAGGCGCTGTCGGACATGGGGTACAAATTCCAGTTTATTACCCTCGCGGGCATCCACAGCATGTGGTTCAACATGTTCGATTTGGCTCACGCTTATGCACAAGGTGAGGGGATGAAACACTATGTTGAGAAGGTGCAACAGCCAGAGTTCGCGGCAGGTAAAGAGGGCTATACCTTTGTTTCGCATCAGCAGGAGGTCGGTACGGGCTACTTCGATAAGGTGACCACCATTATTCAGGGCGGAACCTCTTCGGTCACCGCGCTGACCGGGTCGACGGAAGAAGCACAGTTCTGATCTGTTCTCCCTCTCCCCACCGGGGGGAGGGACCAATGAGGGAAAACTATGTCGCGTGGCCTGGAACTGCTGATTGCACAAACGATCTTACAGGGCTTTGATGCTCAATATGGGCGGTTTCTGGAAGTGACCTCCGGCGCGCAGCAGCGCTTTGAGCAGGCAGACTGGCAGGCCGTCCAGCAGGCCATGAAACAGCGTATCCACCTCTATGATCATCATGTGGGACTGGTGGTGGAACAGTTGCGCTGCATCACAGACAGCCAAAGCCCGGATGCCGCTTTCCTGTTGCGGGTAAAAGAGCACTACACTCAATTATTGCCGGACTACCCACGCTTTGAAATTGCCGAAAGTTTCTTTAACTCCGTCTATTGCCGCCTGTTTGATCACCGTTCACTGACGCCGGAACGCTTGTTTATCTTCAGTTCGCAGCCCGAGCGGCGTTTTCGCACCATTCCACGCCCGCTGGCGAAAGCATTCTGGCCGGAGCGAGGCTGGGAGGCACTGCTGACCAAAGTCCTGTCTGATTTGCCGTTGCGTCTGCCCTGGCAGGATAAAGCACGTGATGTCGGCTATATCGCGGCGCATCTGACGGATGCATTTGGCCCGGAAACCCTGAACCAGTCGCATTTGCAGGTCGCAAATGAGCTGTTCTACCGTAACAAAGCGGCCTGGCTGGTCGGTAAGCTGATCACGCCTGCCGCGACGCTGCCCTTTTTGCTGCCGATTCATCGCAGTGATGACGGGGAACTGTTTGTTGATACCTGCCTGACCACCCACGCCGAGGCGAGTATCGTGTTTGGTTTCGCCCGTTCCTATTTTATGGTCTATGCCCCGCTGCCTGCTGCTACCGTGGAGTGGTTGCGTGAAATCCTCCCCGGAAAGACCACCGCAGAGTTGTACATGGCGATTGGCTGCCAGAAACATGGCAAAACGGAAAGCTATCGCGAGTATCTGAACTACATCAACGCCAGCGATGAGCAATTTATTGAAGCGCCGGGGATCCGCGGTATGGTGATGCTGGTATTTACACTGCCGGGCTTCGATCGGGTATTCAAGGTGATCAAGGACGTGTTCCCGCCGCAAAAGGAGATGAGTGCGGCTCATGTCCGCGCCTGCTATCAGTTGGTTAAAGAACACGATCGCGTCGGGCGCATGGCCGATACGCAAGAGTTTGAAAACTTCGTACTGGAAAAGCGGCAAATTTCACCGGCATTAATGGCGTTATTACAGGAGCAGGCACCGGGCAAGATCACCGATCTCGGCGATCGCATTGCGATAAGCCATCTCTATATTGAGCGGCGGATGGTGCCGCTCAACCTGTGGTTTGAGCAGGTCACAGGCCAGCAACTGCGCGATGCGGTGGAAGAGTACGGCAATGCTATTCGCCAACTGGCCGCCGCCAATATCTTCCCCGGCGATATGTTATTTAAAAATTTCGGCGTCACTCGACACGGGCGGGTGGTGTTCTATGACTACGACGAAATTTGCTATATGACCGAAGTGAATTTTCGCGATATCCCTGCGCCGCGTTATCCGGAAGATGAGCTCAGCGCTGAGCCCTGGTACAGCGTTGCCCCTGGAGATGTTTTCCCGGAGGAGTTTCGTCACTGGCTGTGCGCCGACCCGAAAATTGGCCCACTGTTTGAGGAGATGCACGCTGATTTATTACGTGCTGACTACTGGCGCGGGCTGCAAATGCGCATCCGCAACGGGCATGTGGAAGATGTTTACGCCTACCGCAGGCGTCAGCGCTTTAGCGTACGCTTTGGCGCAACCGCGCTACGGCAGGCGGGATAGGTCAGGTAAAGTAGTAACGCACCACATGGAAGAAAATGGGGGCGGCCAAACAGGCGAACAGCAGCAGACCGCGCTGCAGGGTAATATTCTCAACCCGCCAGACGGCGAGGAAGCCGAGACAAGAGAGCAGCGCAAGGACAATGCTGAACAGCGAAATGGTGTCTGGCGTGCAACCCTTTTGGCGTAAATACCGGGCAGCGGCCGCCGCCCAGCGTGTATAGTGCGCCCGGACCGGACGGCGCTCGTGAACTTCCATGGTCATCGGACATATCTCGTAAGACGAGTAAAAAATGGACGGGCGGTATATAACTTTTTGAAGTTAACGCATTCCTCCAAATTCCAGGGTAACCTCTTTTGCCCCGCGGATCACCATCGCGCCCAGTTCCGTCACACGATCGTCGGTAATGCGCGACAGCGGCCCGGAGATAGAGATAGCCGCAAACGGCTGGCCGTGTTCGTCATAAATACAAGACGCCACGCAGCGCAGGCCGAGCGCATGCTCTTCATCATCGAACGAGTAGCCCCGTTTGCGCGTCTGGGCGAGATCCTCTTTCAGGTGCACTGGCGAAACCAGCGTCGCATGGGTGTAAGCATGCAGCCCTTTACGGTGCAGTAAGCTGCTGACCTGTTCATCATTCAGATTGGCTAAAAACGCTTTACCCGCGCCGGAAGCATGCATCGGCAATTTACCGCCAATGGGCGCTGACATGCGCATCAGTTGGGTACATTGCACTTGATCGATAATAATTGCCTGATGATCGCTTTGATCCAGTACGGCAAGGTTGACCGTTTCCCCGGACGCCTCCATTAATTTACGCAGGATCGGGTGCACAATGGCCATCAGGTTGCGGCTTTGCAAAAAGCTGCTGCCAACGATGAACGCATGCGCCCCCACCGACCAGTGGCCCAGATCGCCAACCTGGCGAACAAAGCCCAGTTGTTGCATGGTGGTCAGTAAACGGTGGGTAGTGGAGTTCGGCAAACCCGCCTGTTGCGCCAGTTCGGTCAGTGCGACGCTGCCGTGGGATTCGGCTATCCATTCCAGCAGTTTCAGGCCGCGGGTCAGTGACTGGACTTGCCCACCGGCCGGTGCGGCGGGAGTCGTGGCTTTTCTACCCCGTTTAGCGGGAACGGAAGCAACCATGGCTGGCTCCTTTTTCTGTATCGTGGAAATAATTTTCGTTTTAAGTGAGTATAACGCAACTCCGTTGCAGACTGATCGGATGAGTGATGCTGAACATCTCTCATGTTAACCCAGCGCCGCTTTTCCGGTCTGTTACTTTGTGCCAGTATGTCCTGCTGGCCTTTTGGCCTGATTGAGCGTTGTCGGGAGCACGTGTGAGCAGCAAAGTTGAGCAACTGAAACAGCAATTAAACGAAAGAATTCTGGTTCTGGATGGGGGCATGGGCACCATGATCCAGAGCTACCGTTTGAGTGAGCAGGATTTTCGCGGCGAGCGCTTCGCCGACTGGCCCTGCGATCTGAAAGGTAACAACGACTTGCTGGTGCTCAGCAAGCCGGAGGTGATTGCCGCCATCCATGACGCCTACTTTGCGGCGGGTGCCGACATCATCGAAACCAATACCTTCAACTCAACGACCATCGCCATGGCGGATTACCAGATGGAATCCCTGTCGGCGGAGATCAACTTTGCCGCAGCCAAACTGGCCCGTGCCAGCGCGGACAAGTGGACTGCACAAACCCCGGACAAGCCGCGTTACGTGGCGGGGGTGCTTGGCCCAACCAACCGCACTGCCTCTATCTCACCGGATGTGAACGATCCGGCGTTTCGTAACATCTCGTTCGATCAACTGGTCGCCGCTTATCGTGAGTCAACCAAAGCGCTGGTGGAAGGCGGATCGGACCTGATCCTTATCGAAACGGTGTTCGACACGCTGAATGCCAAGGCGGCGATCTTCGCCGTTAAAGAGGAGTTCGATGCGCTGGGCGTCGAACTGCCGATCATGATTTCCGGCACCATTACCGATGCGTCCGGGCGTACGCTCTCCGGTCAGACGACCGAAGCATTTTATAACTCACTGCGCCACGCCGATGCGCTCACCTTCGGCCTGAACTGCGCCCTGGGGCCGGATGAATTACGCCAGTACGTGCAGGAACTGTCGCGCATTGCGGAATGCTACGTTACCGCGCACCCGAACGCCGGTCTGCCGAACGCCTTCGGCGAGTACGATCTGGATGCCGACACCATGGCCACGCAGATCCGAGAATGGGCGCAAGCGGGCTTCCTGAATATTGTCGGTGGCTGCTGCGGCACTACGCCGGAGCATATCGCTGCCATGAGCCGCGCGGTTGCCGGTTTGCCGCCGCGTAAGTTGCCGGACGTGCCTGTCGCCTGTCGTCTGGCGGGGCTCGAACCGCTGAACATTGGTGACGACAGCTTGTTTGTGAACGTGGGCGAACGTACCAACGTCACCGGTTCCGCTAAATTCAAACGTCTGATTAAAGAAGAAAAATACAGCGAAGCGCTGGACGTGGCGCGTCAGCAGGTGGAAAGTGGCGCACAAATCATCGACATCAACATGGATGAAGGGATGCTCGACGCGGAAGCGGCGATGGTGCGTTTCCTCAACCTGATTGCCGGTGAGCCGGATATTGCCCGGGTGCCGATCATGATCGACTCCTCCAAATGGGAGGTGATTGAAAAAGGGCTGAAATGCATTCAGGGCAAAGGCATCGTCAACTCCATCTCGATGAAAGAAGGGGTTGAGTCCTTTATTCACCATGCGAAGCGGGTTCGCCGCTACGGCGCGGCGGTGGTGGTGATGGCGTTTGACGAAGTAGGTCAGGCGGATACTCGCGAGCGCAAAATCGAAATCTGCCGCCGCGCTTACCACATCCTCACTGAAGAGGTGGGCTTCCCGCCGGAAGACATTATCTTCGACCCGAACATTTTTGCTGTCGCAACCGGTATCGAAGAGCATAACAACTACGCACAGGACTTTATTGGCGCATGTGAAGATATCAAGCGCGAACTGCCGCATGCACTCATCTCTGGCGGCGTCTCTAACGTGTCGTTCTCTTTCCGTGGTAACGATCCGGTGCGTGAGGCGATCCACGCCGTGTTCCTTTATTACGCCATTCGCAACGGTATGGACATGGGTATCGTCAACGCCGGGCAACTGGCTATCTACGACGATCTCCCTGCGGAACTGCGTGATGGCGTAGAAGATGTGATCCTCAACCGCCGCGACGATGCGACGGAACGTATGCTCGAACTGGCAGAGAAATACCGCGGCAGTAAAGCCGCCGACGACGGCGCTAATGCGCAACAAGCGGAATGGCGCAATTGGGATGTGAAAAAACGCCTCGAATATTCGTTGGTAAAAGGCATTACGGAATTTATTGAACTGGATACCGAAGAAGCCCGCCAACAGGCTGCGCGCCCGATTGAAGTGATCGAGGGGCCGCTGATGGATGGCATGAACGTGGTCGGCGATCTGTTCGGTGAAGGGAAAATGTTCCTGCCGCAGGTGGTGAAATCTGCCCGCGTGATGAAGCAAGCGGTCGCGTATCTGGAGCCGTATATCGAAGCCAGCAAAGAGCAGGGTAAGAGCAACGGCAAGATGGTGATCGCCACAGTGAAGGGCGACGTGCACGATATCGGGAAAAACATCGTTGGTGTGGTGCTGCAATGTAACAACTACGAGATTATCGATCTTGGCGTGATGGTGCCTGCCGACAAGATCCTGAAGACCGCGCGTGAAGAAAACGCTGACCTGATTGGTCTCTCCGGTCTTATCACTCCGTCGCTGGACGAAATGGTTAACGTGGCGAAAGAGATGGAACGCCAGGGCTTTACCATTCCGCTACTGATAGGCGGTGCGACCACCTCGAAAGCGCACACGGCGGTGAAAATCGAGCAAAACTATAGCGGGCCGACGGTATATGTGCAGAACGCGTCGCGCACCGTGGGCGTGGTGGCTTCCCTCCTGTCCGACACCCAGCATGATGATTTTGTGGCTCGCACCCGGAAAGAGTATGAAACCGTGCGCATCCAGCACGCGCGTAAAAAACCGCGTACACCGCCGGTGACTTTGCAGGCAGCGCGGGAGAACGACCTGGCTTTCGACTGGGCAAGCTATACGCCGCCAGTGGCGCACCGGCTGGGCGTGCAGGACGTGACCGCCAGCATTGAGACGCTGCGCAACTATATCGACTGGACACCGTTCTTTATGACCTGGTCGCTTGCAGGGAAATACCCGCGCATTCTGGAAGATGAGGTGGTGGGTGAAGAGGCAAAACGCTTGTTTGCCGATGCGAATGAGATGCTCGATAAACTGAGTGCGGAAAAGCTGCTCAATCCACGCGGAGTGGTGGGGCTGTTCCCGGCGAATCGCGTGGGCGATGACATTGAAATTTATCGCGACGAAACCCGCACACAGGTTCTGACAGTGGGTTGTCATCTGCGTCAGCAAACAGAAAAAGTGGGCTTTGCTAACTACTGTCTGGCGGATTTCGTTGCGCCAAAACAGAGCGGCAAAGCGGACTACATCGGTGCGTTCGCGGTGACTGGTGGGCTTGAGGAAGATGCGCTGGCAGAGGCCTACGATGCGGCGCATGACGATTACAACAAAATCATGGTGAAAGCCGTCGCCGATCGTCTGGCTGAAGCGTTTGCCGAATATTTGCACGAGCGGGTACGTAAAGTGTACTGGGGCTATGCACCCACTGAAAACCTCAGCAATGACGAACTGATCCGTGAAAATTATCAAGGGATCCGCCCGGCTCCCGGCTACCCCGCTTGTCCGGAACACACTGAGAAAGGGACGATTTGGCAACTGCTGGATGTGGAAAAGCATACCGGCATGAAGCTGACGGAGTCTTTTGCGATGTGGCCTGGCGCGTCCGTTTCCGGATGGTATTTCAGCCACCCGGACAGCAAGTATTTTGCTGTGGCGCAGTTGCAGCGGGATCAGGTTGAAGATTATGCACGGCGCAAAGGCATGTCGGTGGCGGAAGTTGAACGCTGGCTGGCACCCAATTTAGGCTACGATGCGGACTGATTCCAGAAGGGCATTTTTTAATGCCCTTTTTCATTGTTATTTCATTTGTGCGAAACAATTGTGAAGCAAACATAATACAAATTGAAACTAAGAACATTCTTAAAAGTGGATATTTTCTTAGACCCTTGTTCACCTTCATGCGTATGATAGTCGTTCGGCTAAAAGGCAAGATTGCTTACTCTTTTGCGCTTCATTTAATTGTCATAAATTTAACTTAGGTGTTATGAAATGGATATTTATGATATAAGGAAAAGAAATCTATTGCCGAAGGATTTTGAAAACATCCTGGCCCCGGATATCGCGAAAAATATAATCAAAAAGGAATATTTTATTGAGAGCAGCCCGAATAATATTTTGGGCAGCATCGACGGTTATACCATAAAGCGACATCACGGTTTTAAATATGGATTGCCGCACGATCCGTTAGGTCATCAAAAAGAAAAACATATTGATAGTCTGGTGGATAAAGGCGTGGTGGTGGTCGCGCGACCGAATGTCAGTACGCGTAGCCGCTTCTATTATCCTTTCTTTATTGCCGAGAATGGTGATCTGTTTTGTGTGCAACCTCTGTCGTTTAACGCCGTGTTTATCAGAACGATTCTGAACGGTTTTAAAGACAGCGTGGCGATGCATGGCCGCCCGGCGCCAACGCGTAGCGGCTTTGCGCCAGTGACGCCGGAGTATGGGCCTGGCTACTGGAAAAACAGTGAAAATGATTACCCTGGCGTGAAAAACGCGGCGATGATGATGATCAACCGGGCAACCAGCATGGCTGATGAAGGGCGGGTATTTGGCTCCGAGGGTAAGGATTATATGAATACCGCGCGTAACAGCGTTCAGTTATGGACGCCCATCCCGGACAGCGTGACATCGGATACTCGCGAAATCCTCTTTACCCGTTCGGTTATCCGGCGTTATGGCGAGAAGCGCACAGTATCCCAGAAATATCCACAAGGGGAGGATGCCAGGGCGCAATCGGGCCAATCATGGCAATGGATTCCAGGTGTATGTGATGAGGATTATGAGTTTAAAAAATAACGTATTGGTCTTTTGGGGAATTATGGATGGGCTGGCATTAGTCAGTTATTTCTACTTTTCGCTGCAAAGTGGCAATGTCCCTTTTTATTCCGATATAAGCAGTTTTTATACCCATTTTTCACAGTTGGGTGCCAGTGGTTTGATGGGGGTAATTATTCAGGTGATGTTTTTTATAAATATCGCACTGATCGTCTCGTTGTTTTTTTCATGCTGGTCGTTGATTGTGAAAAAAGATATTCATAGTATCTTCTTTATTGGGCAGGAAATAGCCCGTTTATTGTCGTTAAAATGTTCGTTAGCGTTGATCCCGTTGTTTATGCACTTCACTGGTTATAGTGCCGCGTGGGGAGCATTCCTGCTGTTTTTTGTGTCGGAAGCGTTGAAAATTGGTTCGGTGGTATGGGCCAAACGCCATCCCGTTCCGCACGCTGATTCCATGATTACCGGCTAAATCTCCGTTTCTGTCACAAAATTGTCATTTTCCCTTACAACTCAGAGGGCGTCAGCTCGGCGTCCTGCGTTTTTCCCGGCTTTAACGCCTTATACTTACTTCATAATGTTGACGTTATCTTCGTGGGTAACACGCAACGCATAACGATAAGGAGGACCGGACCCTGTGTTGACTTTGCTCCATCTGCTTTCCGCTGTGGCCCTGCTGGTATGGGGGACCCATATTGTCCGTACTGGTGTGATGCGCGTGTTCGGCGCGCGTTTACGCACGGTTCTCAGCCGAAGTGTTGAAAAAAAACCGCTCGCGTTCTGTGCGGGCATCGGTGTTACCGCGCTGGTGCAAAGCAGTAACGCCACCACGATGCTGGTGACCTCGTTTGTGGCGCAGGATCTGGTGGCGCTTACCCCGGCATTAGTGATCGTGCTCGGCGCGGACGTCGGGACCGCCTTAATGGCGCGTATTTTAACGTTCGATCTCTCCTGGCTGTCGCCGCTGCTGATTTTTCTCGGCGTGATTTTCTTTCTCGGACGTAAGCAAACCCGCGAAGGGCAACTGGGTCGCGTCAGTATCGGCCTGGGGTTGATCCTGCTGGCGTTGGAACTGATTGTGCAGGCGGTCACGCCAATTACGCAGGCGAATGGCGTACAGGTGATTTTTGCGTCGTTGACGGGCGACATCATGCTCGACGCGCTGATTGGCGCAGTCTTCGCCATCATCAGTTACTCCAGCCTGGCGGCGGTGTTGCTCACGGCGACGCTGACCACCGCCGGTATTATCTCTTTCCCGGTGGCACTGTGCCTGGTGATCGGCGCAAATCTCGGCTCCGGTTTGCTGGCAATGCTGAATAACAGTGCCGCCAATGCTGCGGCTCGCCGTGTAGCGCTCGGCAGCTTGCTGTTTAAGCTGGTGGGGAGCCTGATTATTCTGCCGTTTGTGCATATGCTGGCGACGTCGATGCAAAAACTGCCGCTCCCGGAAGCGGAACTGGTGATCTATTTCCACGTTTTCTACAACCTGATCCGCTGCCTGGCGATGGTGCCGTTTGCCGGACCGATGGCGCAGTTCTGTAAACGGATCATCCGCGAAGAACCGGAACTGGATACGCGTCTTAAACCGAAGCATCTCGACAGTTCCGCGCTGGATACCCCAACCCTTGCGTTGGCCAATGCCGCCCGGGAAACGCTGCGTATGGGCGATGCGATGGAGTTGATGCTGGAAGGGCTGCATAAAGTGATGCACGGTGAACCGCGACAGGGAAAAGAACTGCGTAAACAGGCCGATGACGTCAACGTGCTGTATACCGCGATCAAACTTTATCTGGCGCGCATTCCTCAGGGAGAACTGGCGGAGGAGGAGTCAAAGCGCTGGGCGGAAATTATCGAAATGTCGCTCAACCTTGAGCAGGCTGCCGATATTGTCGAGCGAATGGGCAGTGACATTGCGGACAAATCACTGGCGGCGCGGCGTGCTTTCTCCCTTGAGGGGCTGAAAGAACTGGATGCGCTGCACGAACGGCTGGTGGGGAATCTGAAACTGGCGATGTCGGTATTTTTCTCCAGCGATATCTCCAGTGCTCGCCGCCTGCGCCGCAGCAAGCACCGTTTCCGCATTATGAATCGCCGTTTCTCACATGCACACGTTGAGCGTCTGCATCAGCAAAACGTGCAGAGCATTGAAACCAGTTCGCTGCACCTTGGCTTGTTGGGTGACATGAAACGCCTGAACTCCCTGTTCTGTTCCGTGGCCTACAGTGTGCTGGAACAACCGGATGAAGACGACGAACGCGACGAGAATTGACCCGTGTTGTGCCGTGCCCACGGGCACGGCTTGTCTGGTTTTTATCGCTCATTGTGTTGAGCTAAAAAACCCACTTTTACTGCGGTAGTGCACAAATTCGATTATATGGCGTAAAAATCCATTTTTATCTCTCCCGGAAGCCAGTTATATTCCGCTTTTACAGGAGAATGTATGCTGCCAACCCAATCAACACGTTTAAACAAATACATCAGCGAAAGCGGGATTTGCTCACGCCGCGAGGCTGACCGTTACATCGAACAGGGCAATGTCTTTATTAACGGCAAGCGCGCCGGTATTGGCGATCAGGTTGTCGCCGGAGATGTTGTAAAAGTGAATGGTCAACTTATCGAGCCGCGAAACGAAGAAGATCTGGTGTTTATCGCGTTGAATAAGCCCGTTGGCATTGTCAGTACGACGGAAGATGGCGAAAAAGACAATATTGTTGATTTCGTTAATCACAGCAGCCGAATCTTCCCTATCGGTCGGTTAGACAAAGATTCTCAGGGGCTGATTTTTCTCACGAACCACGGCGATCTGGTGAATAAAATCCTGCGTGCCGGCAATGACCATGAGAAAGAGTATCTGGTCACGGTAAATAAGCCGGTTACCGATGAGTTTGTGCGCGGTATGGGGGCAGGTGTACCGATCCTCGGCACGGTAACCAAAAAGTGCAAGGTGAAGAAAGAAGCACCGTTTACCTTCCGCATCACGCTGGTTCAGGGGCTGAACCGCCAGATCCGCCGTATGTGCGAACACTTTGGTTATGACGTCACTAAGCTGGAACGCACGCGCATTATGAACGTCAGCCTGACCGGGTTGCCGCCAGGGGAGTGGCGCGATCTTACGGATGATGAGTTGATTACGCTGTTTAAGCTGATTGAAAATTCAACCTCAGAAGCGAAGCCGAAAGCAAAAGCGAAACCGCAGGCGGCGAAAAAACCTGCGGTGAAAGTGGCAAAGCCCGAAGAGAAAAGCCGGGCCAAACCGGCGGGCAAACGCTTTACCCAACCGGGGCGAAAAAAGAAAGGGCGCTAATCAGCGTCTGCCGCGCGTTGAGGTGTTCGCAGACCAGGAAAACGTTGTATTTTCGTCCGGTTTATAAGCCTGCTGTTTTTTCACCTGGCGGGCTTTCTTCGCAGCCACTTCACGCTGCGCCATCAGTTTATCGATGTACTCTTTCTTTACGTGATTCGCTTCAGAGTTGCTGAGCGGGCGCCCGTGTGCGATGCGCGCGCGGTCGAGCAGCGTTTTCAACTCCCGCTGCTCACTCTCTGTCATCTCTTTTTGCGTCAATCTGGTCAGTGCCATAAGACTCTCTCCCTGGGATGTATTTCGAGTGTACGCGATGTCCAGGTATTGTCTATGTGCGGGGCGCACAACTCTCGAAAGCGCCCCCACGTTGCCGATAAACGGTCATTTTACACGTGATGCGCAGAGCACCGTATCGGACAAGCCTGGCAGATCGGTTATTCGTGCTCTGTCACCACTTCTGTTTTCCGCCCTTCCACCGGTTTACCAGACCAGTAACCCGCCAGCAGCGAGCCGGAAAGATTGTGCCAGACGGAGAACAGTGCGCCAGGCAGTGCCGCGAGCGGCGAGAAGTAAATTTTCCCGAGTGCGGCCGCAAGGCCGGAGTTCTGCATCCCCACTTCAATGGCCAGCGTGCGGCAGGTAGACTCGTCAAACCCGAACAGACGCCCGCCCCAGTAACCCCCGAGCAGACCGATGCTGTTATGCAGGATCACCGCGGCGATAACCACCAGACCTACCGATGCAATATACGCGGCGGAACCAGCAACCACTGCGCTGATAATCGCCAGAATGCAGACCATCGAGAACGCAGGCAGCCAGGGTTCCACGGCCTTGACCAGGCGTGGGAACAGGTGGTGGATTGCCAGCCCAAGGCCAATCGGGATCACTACAATTTGCAGGATGCTTAGCAGCATTCCCATCACATCCACCTGAATATGCGCATCCACATACAACCGCGTCAGTAGCGGCGTCGCAATCACGCCAACCAGGGTGGAAACCGACGAGATAGTCACGGATAGCGCCACGTCGCCTTTTGCCAGATAAATCATCACGTTTGACGCTGTTCCGCTGGCGACGCTACCGACCAGTACCATTCCGGCGGAGAGATCCGGCGGCATTTTAAAGAGTAACGCTAATAGCCATGCCGCCAGTGGCATCACCAGATAGTGCAGGAAAATCCCTGCTGCGACCGGTGCCGGGCGTGCCAGAACGCGTTTGAAGTCATCGATTTTCAGGTGCACGCCCATACCCAGCATGATCAGCATTAGCAGCGTGGTTACCCACGGGCCGATGGCGATAAAGGTCGGTGGGAAGTAATAGGCGAGAACAGAGAGCAGCAGTGCCCATAACGGGAACAGCCGCGTGAGAGTTGCGAGCATGTATCTATTCCTTGCGATTGTTATGTCGTGTCGTGTTGTCTTTTTTGTAATAAGGGTCGGGATCGGGCCCGACCATAGTTATTGTTTATCGTGCTAAGGAATATTATTCAAACGAATTATGATGAAGATGTTTTATGTTGCGCTGCGCACGCTTTCCCAGCTTAACCCGAAGCGGGCAAGGTATTTGCGCAGGCGATCCGCATCATTTGGGTTCGCCTTTTTCTGCCGGGAAACCGCAAACAGTTCGCGCCCGGCTTCCGACAGCGTCTGACTGCGGCGGCAAATGTCGATCACGGTTTCCAACTGGCGTTGATCAAAGAGATCAAGCGTGCTGAGATCCAGCGGCAGCGTGGAAGAGACCGGTGTGCCGCGCCAGTGATGCTCCAAGCGCTGTAGTTCTTCATCGACCAGCGCGAGCGTAATGCGCCCTTGCTCGGCCAGCGTGGCCATGCGCGCAATCGACGTACTGAGTTCGCGGAAATTTCCCCGCCATGCCGCATGTGGTGAACAGGCGAAAGCCAGGTAGCGCTCACGGGCATCTTTATCGAAACGGATTTGTGTCTGTTGCTCCAGCGCAAAGCGTTGCAGCTCATACTCAATATTGGGGGCGATATCCTCCCGGCGATCCGCCAGCCCCGGCAGCGCGAACGTCCACATATTGATACGCGCATAGAGATCTTCACGAAAGCGCCCTTCATCCACCCACTGCTGCATATTCCGGTGGGTTCCGGCAATCAACTGGAAGTCGCTGTGTACTTCTTTATCGGCACCGAAGGGAAAAAAGGTTTTCTCTTCAATCGCTTTTAGCAGCATGGCCTGCTCATCCAGCCCTAATTCGGCGATTTCGTCGAGAAACAGTACGCCGCCATCTGCTTCACGCAGCAGGCCAGTACGTGCCTGTTGTGCGCCCGTAAAGGCACCTTTCACATGACCGAACAGCGTCGACATGGCGTTATCGCCGCGCAGCGTCGCGCAGTTCACCGCCACCAGTCGCCCCGGCACCAGATGGCGTGACTGGCGTAGCTGGAAAATACGCTTTGCCAGAAACGATTTGCCCGCACCGGTGGGGCCTGTGAGCAGAATGGGTGCCGTTGAACGCAGCGCGACGCGTTCAATCTGATCGATAAGCCGGTTAAAGGTGGTGTTGCGGGTATCAATGCCGGATTTGAGAAACGACACCGATTGCTGTTGTTCACGCTGGAAACGGCTGGTTAACGTGGCGTAACGGCTTAAATCGAGATCGATCACCGAACAGACGCCAGCGGCGATCGCCTCATCAGACGAACCTTTTGCCGCCGGGCCGGTTTGCAACAGGCTGGCGGGCAGATAACGCGCTTCCGTCAGCAAAAACCAACAGATTTGTGCGACGTGCGTCCCGGTGGTGATATGCACCAGATACTCTTCGTTATCCGTATCGAACGGATAGTGCGTGGCGAAATCGAGAAAGGCGGCATACACCTCTTCAAAATCCCAGGGATCTTTAATCGTCACCGCATGCATGCGAACGCGGGTATGGGGGGAGAGTTGCGCAATATCGTCCGCAGCCTGTTGCGCCAGCCCTTTATCCCGCGGTTGATGCAGCAGTTCGAGACGATCGACAGGAAAATCTGGCTGCTGACATAGCCCTACCGTTGGCCGCCATTTGCGAAAGCGGTTTTGCCGCTTTCCCCGTTTATCCAGCACCGTACCCAGGACACCAATCACCACCCGACGTTTCATGTTTATCCTAAAAGATAAAAATAGATATTAAAGGATAAAAAATACCTTCCTGATGCGCAACCGCTCTGCACGTTGTTAAAAATAAAATATTTATTTATCAATAAATTAAAAATTTATCTGGCGGATTTTTTATGTTGGCACGTATCTGGCAGTAACTACCCTGTCAGCATGCTGGGTCCGCAGGGGGTAACACTCCCCGCCGGCGCACCGGGAACGGCGTAAGTCGTTATCCAGGGGGCGTTCCGTCAGCAGAAAGACATGTGCGAAAAGTCGGTTTTCAATCGGGTTCGAATCCCGAATTCGCAGCCCATTATCCTTTGAGATAACCATGATGCAGTACCCGGTAGCCAGCTGTACATGGCTACCCCCAACGACCGCCGGTAACGGCGCCGGGCGGCAGGCAAAACACCGTTTCCCCTGCGGTTTCGCCCCTGCATCCGCGGTCGTTAAGGCAAAACACGATTTAGGAGAGAATCATGACCAACAAAATCACAATACGTAAAGGTCAGTTAGGTCTGCTGGCGAAAGAGGGCGACTATTATCAGGTGCTGGAAGCCGGTGAGCACCGCCAGCCATGGTTCAACAAGCCCGAGCTGCTGGTGGTGAATATTGACGGCAGCGACGTGGCGGAAGGTCTGGCGGAGTACCTGCGTCGTTTTCAGCCGCAATGGGTTGAGCGTTACTGCCTGGTGGCCGATATGGATACGCATGAAGCGGGTGCGCTGTACCGGGATGGCGTATTGCAGGAGATCCTGCCGCCCTCTACGCGCCGCCTGTACTGGAAAGCGGATGAAACGCTGAAACTGGTGCGCATGGATACGCGTGACGTGAGCGTGCCGACAGAGATCCTCAACGCGGTGTTACAGCCGAAGCGCGGTACTACGGTAAAAGGTCGCGACAACATTCTGGCGGTACAGGTGCCGGCATGGCATGTGGGTGTTTTAAAAGTGGATGGCGCAACACAGGGACTCTTACCGGCAGGTTTAAGCGGTTACTGGAAAGTGAACCACCTGGTCGAAGCGGACGTGGTGGATCTGCGCTTGCAGGAGCTTGAGGTGAGCGGCCAGGAGATCCTCACCAAAGACAAAGTAACGCTGCGCCTGAACCTGGCGGCGAACTGGCGTTATACCGATGTCCTGAGCGCGTTTGCGCAGTTAAGCAAACCGCTGGAGCACCTCTATCGTGAGTTGCAGTTTGCCCTGCGTGAAGCGGTGGGAACGCGCACCCTTGATGAGCTGCTGGAAGATAAGCAAATCATTGATGAAGCCGTTAGCGCGCAGGTGGCGGGTCGTATGGCGGCGTTTGGGATTGAGGTGGCATCGCTGGGTGTTAAGGACATCATTTTACCCGGTGAGATGAAAACCATTCTGTCGCGTTTAGTGGAAGCGGAAAAATCGGCGCAGGCCAACGTGATCCGCCGCCGGGAAGAAACTGCCGCGACCCGTTCGTTACTGAACACAGCAAAAGTGATGGAAAGCAACCCGGTAGCATTGCGCCTGAAAGAGCTGGAAACCCTGGAACGTGTAGCGGAACGCATCGATAAGATCTCGGTCTTCGGTGGTCTGGATCAGGTATTACACGGCCTTGTGAACATCAAAGGAAGCCATGATGCAAAATAACGATTATCAGTTGCTGGCGCAGGAGAACACCGCGCCGGTGAAAATGTGGACCCACGGCGTACCGGTAGAACCGGAAGCGCGTGAGCAACTGCTGAAGACGGCAAAAATGCCATTTATCTTCAAACATCTGGCGGTGATGCCAGATGTACATCTGGGAAAAGGCTCGACCATCGGCAGTGTGATCCCGACCAAAGGGGCGATTATCCCGGCGGCGGTTGGCGTGGATATTGGCTGCGGCATGATTGCGGTACGCACCTCGCTGTTGGCGGGGGATCTACCGGACAACCTGAGCGGATTGCGGAGCGCCATCGAGCAGGCCGTACCGCATGGCCGTTCGGTGAACCGTGCGAAGCGTGATAAAGGCGCCTGGGAAAATCCGCCCCAGGAAGTGAATAACCACTGGGCTTTGCTGGCACCGCGTTTTCAGCGTTTAACGGAGAAATACCCCCAATTGTTGAAAACCAATAATCATCAGCATCTGGGTACATTGGGAACCGGTAACCACTTTATTGAAATATGTCTGGATGAACAGCAGCGTGTATGGGTGATGTTGCACAGCGGGTCGCGTGGTGTCGGGAACGCCATTGGTAATGTGTTTATTACTCTGGCGCAGCAAGATATGCAGCAGCATATTGCGAACCTGCCGGATAGAAACCTGGCTTACTTTCAGGAAGGTAGCAAACACTATGATGACTATCTGGAAGCGGTGGAGTGGGCGCAGGATTTTGCCCGCCATAACCGTGAAGTGATGATGGCGCGGGTACTGGCTGTACTGTCGAAGACCGTCACCAAACCCTTTATGACGCAGCAGGAAGCCGTAAATTGTCACCACAACTATGTGCAAAAAGAGACGCACTTTGGTGAAGCGGTATGGGTCACGCGTAAAGGTGCGGTTTCGGCGCAAAAAGGGCAGATGGGGATCATTCCTGGTTCGATGGGGGCGAAAAGCTTTATTGTCCGCGGGCTGGGTAATGAAGAGAGTTTCTGTTCCTGTAGCCACGGCGCCGGACGGACCATGAGCCGTACGGCGGCGAAAAAACGTTTTACGGTGGATGATCAGATCCGCGCCACTGCGCATGTGGAGTGCCGTAAAGACAGCGATGTGATCGATGAGATCCCGATGGCTTACAAAGATATTGATGCCGTGATGGCGGCGCAGGCCTCGCTGGTGGAAGTGGTGCATACCTTGCGTCAGGTGGTGTGTGTAAAAGGATAAAAAGAAGGATAACCAGCATGGAATATCAAGGGGTTGACACCGCCATGCGAGAACGCGTGCGGCAAACGTTATGCGAGGTGGAGCGGAAATACCGCATAAAAGTGCTGTATGCCTGCGAGTCCGGGAGTCGTGGCTGGGGGTTTGCGTCGCCAGACAGTGACTACGATGTGCGGTTTTTGTATGTTCATGAACCCCAGTGGTATCTGCGGGTTGAACCGCAGCGCGATGTCATAGAACTGCCCATAGACGATGAGCTGGATGTGTGTGGTTGGGAGTGGCGCAAAGCGCTGGGGTTGCTGAAAAGCGCTAACCCGACCTTAATCGAATGGCTGGATTCACCGGTGGTTTATCAGCAGGAGGATGCCACGCTGGCGGCGCTGCGTACGCAGGTGCCGCACTGGTTTTCACCGGTCAGAGCACGCTGGCATTACTATTCGATGGCGAAGAAAAACTTTCATGGTTATTTGCAAGGAGAAACGGTGCGGCTGAAGAAATATTTCTATGTGCTGCGCCCGTTGCTGGCAGTGCGCTGGATAGAAGCCGGCAAAGGAATGCCGCCGATGCGTTTTGCCACTCTGCTGGAGGGCAGCAACCTGGGCGCTCCCCTGCGTGCGGAAATCGATGAATTGCTGGTGTTAAAACAGCGGGCGGGAGAAGCGCAATACGGCCCGCGACGCCCTGTATTGCACGACTTTATCAAAACGGAACTGGCGCGCGGTGAAGTACCGGACGTGCTGCCGGAGAGCCGTAGCGGTAAGGTGAGCGATCTCGATCAGTTGTTGTACCAGACCGTGTTGTCTTCTTCGTGAACGTTGCCGGAGAGTGCTGCACTTACCCAGCCTGCTTACTCCCGCAGGCTGGGTAACGCGAAGTCACCCTCCGGCAGCATCGCCTGTCACTCAAAGAGATTATGGTGCAGTTTCTGCACCACTTGCTCGGCTTCTGCGCCCGGCACCAGGAAGCAGAGGTTATGGCTGGATGCACCGTAACAAATCATGCGGATGTTGAACGGATCCAACACGCCAAACACCTCTTTACCCACGCCGCACGCTTTCGACAAATCGTTGCCAATCAGCGCGATCAGCGCCAGGTTCTCTTCCACTTCCACGCGGCACAGTGATGAGAGTTCTGTCAGCAACCCCTGCGTGAGTAATGTATCGCCCGTAGACGTTGAGCCAGTGGTATCCAGCGTCAGCGCCACGCTCACTTCGGAAGTGGTGATCAAATCGACGGAGATGTTATGCCGCGCCAGAATGCCGAATACTTCCGCAAGGAAACCGCGGGAGTGCAGCATATTCAGGCTGTGCAATGTCAGCAGCGTTTGTTTGCGGCGCAGCGCCAATGCACGGAACAGCGGCGGGTTGTTGGTTTTATTGCACACCAGCGTGCCACCGGCTTTAGGCTCTTTGCTGGACCCCACAAATACCGGGATATCACTGCGTACCGCAGGCAGCAGTGTGGCAGGATGCAGCACTTTCGCACCAAAGGTCGCCATTTCTGCCGCTTCTTCAAAGGCGATTTCATCAATACGTTTTGCCGCTGGCACGACACGCGGATCGGTGGTGTAAATACCGGGGACGTCGGTCCAGATGTCGACACGCGTTGCGTGCAACGCTTCACCGAGAAGCGCGGCGGTGTAGTCGCTGCCGCCACGGCCCAGCGTAGTGGTGCGACCTTTGGCTTCGCTTCCGATAAAGCCCTGAGTGATCACCAGACCGTCGGTAAGGCGAGGTGCAAGCTGCTGCGCAGTCAGTTCCGCCAGCGCAGGGACATCCGGCTCGGCGCGGCCAAAACGATCGCTGGTACGCATGACTTTACGCACATCAAACCACAGCGCCTGTACACTGCGTTCACGCAGCACTTCAACAAACAGCAGGGTCGACATCAACTCGCCGTGGCTAACCAGTTCATCGGTCAGGGCGGTGGAGGTAGCAAGCGAGGCAGCTTCTGCAAGCGTGCTGATGTTTTCCAGCAGGCGTTCAATCTCTTCGCGGATCACGTCCGGGTTGGACATCCGCTCCAGAATATCGAACTGAATTTTACGAATAGCATCGAGTTTGACGAACCGTTCACTGGCCTCCAGTCCTTCTGCCAGCGCGACCAGCAGATTGGTCACGCCCGCAGAGGCGGAGAGCACCACCAGGCGAACATCGGAATCGGAAAGCACCACGTCCGCACTACGGTTCATGGCATCATAATCGGCAACGCTGGTGCCGCCGAATTTGGCGACAACTAAATTAGACATAACAACCTCGTGTCAGGGGATCCACTATTTCAGCCATGGCACAAGGGAAGAGCGAAAAACGGGGTGGGCGCAGATAACAAAACAACTACGATTTCCCCAGAAGTGCTCCACCTTGCGAAACGCCCGACTGGGAACGTTTCTGGTGACAACCCAGAGGATTCAGCCTCTGTAGCCGATAACAAACGCTGCCAGGCGTTTTGCTATCTCGGCGTTGCTCCCCCTCAGGTGTTTTCTTCAGTTTGGCTCTTCCAACACCGTGTACCTGGGCAACGCGCCTCTTCTGGCTATTACCTTCGCCTTTCGCGCCGCAGCGGTGTTGGCTGCCTTCACTTACCCCGGTCACTTACCTGTGTAAGCTCCCGGGGATGCGCTCAGTTGCCGCCTTGCTGCAACGCGAAATGCGTTGGTAATAAATACCTTCGCCTTTCACGGCTCGGTAGTACAACACAATCGACTCCACGCGCACGCGGAGCGTGTCGTTATAAATAAAGCGTCAGCGGGTGCGCTGTCAACGACGGGATTATGCGGATTTTTCATGCTGCTTTGGTGATCAGTAAAATGCCTTATGTTGTGCGCAAATGTACCGTTTTTTGCTGGCGTTTTGCGCATTGCGCACCGGGTGCGAAACAAAAACCATCACAATTTTCCCTGGCAGGCGCTACAATCGACCGCAGTCACAATTCTCAAATCAGAAGAGTATTGCTATGAAAAACATCAATCCAACGCAGACCTCTGCCTGGCAGGCATTACAGAAACATTACGCTGACATGAAGGACGTTACTCTCGCGGAGTTGTTCGCGAAAGATGGCGACCGTTTTGGCAAGTTTTCCGCAACGTTCGACGATTTGATGCTGGTGGATTTTTCTAAAAACCGCATCACCGAAGAAACCCTGAACATCCTGTTGTCGCTGGCGAAAGAGACGGAACTGGCTGGCGCCATTAAATCCATGTTCTCTGGCGAGAAAATTAACCGTACGGAAGATCGCGCGGTTCTGCACGTCGCGCTGCGTAACCGTAGCAATACGCCGATTGTGGTTGATGGCAAAGATGTCATGCCGGAAGTGAACGCAGTTCTGGAGAAAATGAAAGCTTTCTCGGAAGCGATCATTTCTGGTGCCTGGAAAGGTTACACCGGCAAACCTATCACCGACGTGGTGAACATTGGTATCGGTGGTTCCGACCTTGGCCCGTTCATGGTCACCGAAGCACTGCGCCCGTACAAAAATCACCTCAACATGCACTTTGTTTCTAACGTCGATGGTACCCACATCGCTGAAGTGCTGAAAAAAGTGAACCCGGAAACCACGCTGTTCCTCGTGGCTTCCAAAACCTTCACCACCCAGGAAACCATGACCAACGCCCACAGCGCGCGCGACTGGTTCCTGAAAACTGCCGGTGATAATAAACACGTAGCGAAACACTTTGCGGCGCTTTCCACCAACGCCAAAGCAGTTGGCGAGTTCGGTATCGACACCGCGAATATGTTCGAATTCTGGGATTGGGTAGGTGGTCGTTACTCTTTGTGGTCCGCTATTGGTCTGTCGATCATTCTCTCTGTAGGCTACGACAACTTTGTGGAACTGCTCTCCGGCGCCCATGCGATGGACAAGCACTTCTCCACCACTGAGCTTTCGAAAAACCTGCCGGTATTGCTGGCGTTGATCGGCATCTGGTACAACAACTTCTTCGGTGCTGAAACCGAAGCGATCCTGCCGTATGACCAGTACATGCATCGTTTTGCCGCTTACTTCCAGCAGGGCAACATGGAATCCAACGGCAAATATGTTGATCGTAATGGCAACGCGGTGGATTACCAGACAGGCCCTATCATCTGGGGTGAGCCGGGCACCAACGGTCAGCACGCGTTCTACCAACTGATCCATCAGGGGACAAAAATGGTGCCGTGTGACTTTATCGCACCGGCTAAAACCCACAATGCGCTCTCCGATCACCATCAGAAACTGCTGTCTAACTTCTTTGCCCAGACCGAAGCGCTGGCGTTCGGTAAATCCCGTGACGTGGTTGAACAGGAGTATCGCGATCAGGGTAAAGATCCGGCGACGCTGGAAAACGTTGTGCCGTTCAAAGTGTTCGAAGGCAACCGTCCGACCAACTCCATTCTGCTGCGTGAAATCACGCCATTTAGCCTCGGTGCGTTGATTGCGCTCTATGAGCACAAAATCTTCACCCAGGGTGCCATTCTCAACATCTTCACTTTTGACCAGTGGGGCGTTGAGTTGGGTAAACAATTGGCGAACCGCATTCTGCCGGAGCTGGGCGATGCCAGCGCAGTGTCGAGCCACGATAGCTCCACCAACGGCCTGATTAACCGCTATAAGTCCTGGCGCGCTTAATCCGGAAAGCGTCGCTTCGGCGACGCTTTTTTTTCCTCTGCATTTATTACGTCCGGGTTTTATATATTGGTACCCCGAACTTGCCGATATATAAGTAATGGCAATATTGATATTTTCATTATGGAAAGATTATAAAGAATAATCTGATTCGGTAATGTCGTAATGAACGATCAGGTTTATCCGAAAATGTCGTCAACGCCGTCGACCCTTGCTATAAATTTTAGGACTAGCCTCATTGCGTCACCTTTTTGCAATTATTTAATTGTTTGATAAATATCACATTTATTTTTTATTCATTTTCTTCCCAACCGCTAAATACCCGTTTTCCTAAAACTCACTCGCCTATTTCCCGGGGCGTAATTCATCTGCTTTAGTTGTGTATACTCGATCTCGCCTGAGTTTTTTCAGGTAAATCTCCATTCATTCAATGAAGGGATATTGATATGAAAAAAGTCCTATATGGCATTTTTGCCATATCCGCACTTGCGGCGACCTCTGCCTTTGCAGCACCGGTATTAGTCGGTGAAGCAGCAGGGTCAGCAGCGACCTCTGTCTCTGCGGGCAGTTCTGCAGCGACGGGCGTTAGCACCGTAGGCTCTGCGGCGGGTGTCGCTCTGGCGGCAGTCGGTGGCGGTGATGGCTCCAACACTGGAACCACGACCACCACAACAACAAGTACCCGGTAATAGCGGGTGCATTAACTATAACCACACTTCGGTGTGGTTATTTCGCCCCTTTCGGAGAAGAGTCGTGAAGCGACCTGGAATCATTTTGCTTTGCCTGCTCCTTCAGGCATGTTCTGGCCCGATCAAAGGCCTGGGAACGTCGCTTTGGAATAGTGTGTTTGGTACCCCTGGTGCGCATCTGACAGATGACGAACTGCTCAATATGCCTTATGCCAGTCAGTACGTGCAGCTTAATGACGGCCCACAACTGTTTGTGGTGCTCGCTTTCGCGGAAAACGGGCAGCAGAAATGGGTGACCCAGGATCAGGCTGTCATCGTCACACAGAATGCCCGCATTGTGAAAACCCAGCTTGGCGGCGACAAGCTCGGCGGCGATAACCTCATTGAAGTGAATAACTTAAGCGCCGATCCGTTGGCCAAACCGAATCAGATTATTGATGGCACCCGTTGGACGCGCGTTATGGGCTGGTCACAGCATAAGCAGGTGCGCTATGCCGTCGCGCAGTCAGAGTTCCATTGGAACGGAACGGACACGATAAAACTGGCCGGTGATGAAACGGTTGTTCGCGTGCTGGATGAAGAGGTCACCACCGAAGAGAAAAACTGGCGTAACCGTTACTGGGTAGATGATGAAGGGCTTATCCGCCAGTCGGTACAGTCTCTCGGCGCGGGATTCTTCCCGGTGAAAATGACCCTGATTAAGGCGGCGAAAGAATGAAAACGTACGCGTTGCTTCCGCTATTACTCACACTCTTTTCCCCGCTGGTGCTGGCGACAGGGACCGTCGATGTGTATGTCGCAGGCGATGCGACACCGAAAAAGCTCACCAATGCTGAGCATTTAGTCGACCTGGTTGGGCAACCCCGACTGGCGAACAGCTGGTGGCCTGGCGCGGTCGTCAGCGAACGACAGGCTACCATTGCACAGCAGGCGCGGCATCAGGCACTGCTGGAGCGCCTGAGTCGTCTTGCCGCTGACGAAGACGGTGATGCTGCCGCGGCCATTAACGCTCTGCGTCGGCAATTGCAGGCGATAAAAGTAACCGGTCGGCAAATCGTGCCGCTCGACCCGGACTATATCCGTCTACACCGCCTTTCTAACCGCCCTTTGCAAGGGGAATACACCCTGTGGGTTGGGCCGCAGCCTGACACGATTAGTGTGGTGGGATTGATCAGTAGCCCTGGCAAGAAGCCGTTCACACCCGGGCGGGATGTGGTGAGCTATCTGGATGATATGGACCTGCTAAGCGGGGCGGAACGCAGTTATGCCTGGGTGATTTATCCCACCGGTCAAACACAGAAAGTGCCGGTGGCGTACTGGAACAGACGCCACGTCGAGCCGATGCCCGGTAGCGTGATTTTCGTGGGTTTTGCGCCGGGTCTGTGGAGCAACGTTTATGACGAGCTCAATGCCGACATTCTTGAGTCCCTGACGCATCGGATACCGGAATAATAATGAAAAAATCGTTTGTAATAAGCCTGTTGGCGCTTGGAGTAAGCGCGGCCTGTCACGCAGAAACGTTTCCGGACCCGGTTGGCCCGTCCCAGTCTGATTTTGGCGGTGTGGGTCTGCTGCAAACCCCAACGGCACGTGTAGCACCAGAAGGCGAGCTAAGCCTTAACTACCGCGACAACAAGCAATACCGCTTCTACTCCGCTTCAGTGCAACTGTTGCCGTGGCTGGAAACGACGCTGCGTTATACCGATGTGCGTACGCGCAAATACAGTTCCGTGGAGGCGTTCTCCGGCGATCAATCTTACAAAGATAAAGCGTTTGATTTGAAAGTGCGGTTGTGGGAAGAGGGCTACTGGTTACCGCAAGTGGCCGTGGGTGCACGTGACGTGGGCGGTACCGGTTTGTTCGATGGTGAATATCTGGTGGCGAACAAAGCCTGGGGACCGTTCGATTTCTCACTCGGTATCGGCTGGGGCTATCTGGGTACCAGCGGCAATATCAAAAACCCGCTCTGTACCTACGACACGAAGTTCTGTACCCGTGATACCCGTTATAAAGCCGCAGGCTCAACGGATACGTCACAAATGTTTCGCGGTCCGGCCGCGCTGTTTGGCGGGGTGGAGTACCAAACGCCCTGGCACCCGCTGCGTCTGAAGCTGGAATACGAAGGCAACAACTATCAGCAGGATTATGCCGGTAAACTGCCGCAGCGCAGCAGCGTTAACGTCGGTGCTATTTACCGCGTTGCCGATTGGGCCGACATTAACCTGAGTTATGAGCGCGGTAACACCTGGATGTTCGGCTTTACCTTGCGCAATAACTTCAACGATCTGCGCCCTGCTTATATCGATAACTCACGCCCGAGATATCAGCCAGAGCCGCAGGACGCCATTTTGCAGCACTCCGTGGTGGCGAATCAGCTTACTCTGCTGAAATACAATGCCGGTTTCGCAGACCCGCAAATTCAGGTAAAAGGCGATACGCTGTATGTTACCGGCGAGCAGGTGAAGTACCGCAATACCCAGGAGGGGATCGAGCGGGCTAACCGCATTATTATGAATGACCTGCCTGACGGTATTCGTACCATTCGCATTAACGAAAACCGGCTGCACTTGCCACAGGTGACCACCGAAACGGATGTCGCCAGTCTGAAGCGCCATCTTGAAGGCGAACCGCTGGGGCAAGATACGGAACTGGTGCAAAAACGCGTGACGCCAATCGTGCCGGAAAGTACCGAGCAGGGATGGTATATCGACCGACCGACGTTTGACTTCCATATCGATCCGGTACTTAACCAGTCGCTTGGCGGCCCGGAAGGGTTCTACATGTACCAGATCGGCGTGATGGCGACAGCGGATTGGTGGTGGACGGATCATCTGCTGACCACAGGAAGCCTGTTTGGTAACCTGGCCAATAACTACGACAAATTTAACTATACCAACCCGCCAAGGGACTCAGCGCTGCCGCGCGTTCGTACTCGCGTGCGTGAATATGTGCAGAACGATGTCTACGTGAACAACATGCAGGCGAACTACTTCCAGTATCTGGGCAATAACATTTATGGCCAGGTGTATGCCGGGTATCTGGAAACCATGTACGGCGGGGCCGGTGCAGAACTGATGTGGCGTCCCGTAGACAGTAACTGGGCGTTTGGCGTAGATGCCAACTACGTGAAACAGCGTGACTGGCGCAGCGCGCAGGACATGATGAAATTTACCGATTACAGCGTGAAGACAGGGCATTTCACCGCCTACTGGACGCCGTGGTTTGCACAGGATGTATTGGTGAAAGCCAGCGTCGGGCAGTATCTGGCGGGGGATAAAGGCGGCACGCTGGACATCTCCAAACACTTCGACAGCGGCGTTGTGGTTGGTGCCTACGCCACGATCACCAACGTGTCGGCAGCACAGTACGGGGAAGGGGACTTCACCAAAGGGGTTTATATTTCAGTACCGCTGGATCTCTTCAGTATCGGTGCCACTCGCAGTCGTGCTGGCATCGGCTGGACGCCGCTGACGCGTGACGGTGGCCAGAAACTGGGGCGTAAATTTGAGCTGTACAATATGACCAACGATAAAACGCTGAACTTCCAGTAAGCATTTCTTTCGCTGAACGTTACCGGACACCCCTCTCTCAGGAGAGGGGGTTATAGCTGGCGCAGCAACCGCGCCGGGTTTCCCGCATAAACCCCTTTCGTGGTAATCGATTTGGTCACTACGCTGCCTGCGCCGATAACTGCACCGTCGCAAATGGTCACCGCCAGAATCGTTGCGCCGCTGCCAATCGACACATCATTGCCAATCACAATGCGTCCCCAGCTTTCGCGGTCCGGATTGGGTTTGCCTTCGCGGAACATGTCGTTCGCAAACATCACCCCATGGCCGATAAAGCAGCGCTCGCCCACGGTCACGTATTCACAGATAAAGGTGTGTGACTGAATTTTGCTGCCGTTACCAATCTGCGTATTCCCCTGAATTTCCACAAATGGCCCGACGAAAACGCCCTCACCCAGCGTACAGCCATACAAATTGGCGGGTTCGTAAATCACCACATTCTCACCGCAGGTGACGTTACGTACCCCGGTCTGGCGGACTTCCATTCTCACTCCTTAAATCGATTTGCCCAGAATATGCAATAGGCTCTGCTGAGAGGGGGTACTGAACACGGTATCCTTGAGATGCGTGAACCCCTGGCGGAGATAAAAACGGTATGCCTGTGGGTTGGCATCCAGCACTTCCAGCCAGAAAAAGGTTTCGCCCCGGCTTTTCGCCCTCCGTTCTATTTCCGCAATCATCTGTTCTCCATAACCTTTACCGGTTTTGCCGGGAAGCAGATAGAGCTTATGCAGCAGCGTACCCGCAAGGCTATCGCCCTCTCCGGTATAGTGCCAGGAGACTTTGGCGAATCCTACCGGCGCGTGATCCTGCGCGATAAACCAGTCACTGACATCACTTTGCAGGCTCTGCTGTAATGTGTTTAGGGAATACTCTTGCTGCAAAAAAGCCTGCAACTCATGCTGCTGATGCCACAGATGAGCAAAGTGGTGGGAATAACTGGCATAACCCATCTCGCTCAATAATGCGGCGTCATCCGGGCCTGCTTTACGTATTGTCAGCACTCTTTGGACCTCCATGCGTGAACGTTGACGATGCAACATGTCATCACGCGGTGTCACAAAATATAAGTAAATAATGTAGATCCAGATCACATTTCTGCGTTATACAGGAGGCTCGCCACTAAGCATGAGGTGCTGATATGACGTCGCTAACGCGTCCGCGCGCTGAGTATATTTCGACCATTTTGCAGACCGTGCTTAACCTCGGCCTGCTGAGCCTCGGCCTGATTCTGATTGTCTTTCTGGGGAAGGAGACGCTGCATCTGGCGGATGTGCTGTTCGCCCCTGTGCAAACCAGCAAATATGAGCTGGTGGAAGGGCTGGTGGTTTACTTCCTCTACTTCGAATTCATCGCGCTGATTGTAAAGTACTTTCAGTCCGGTTTTCACTTCCCGCTACGCTATTTCATCTACATTGGCATTACTGCGATTGTGCGCCTGATTATCGTCGATCATCAGTCGCCTATGGATGTTCTGATCTACTCGGCGGCGATCCTGCTGCTGGTTATCACGCTGTGGTTGTGTAACTCCAAACGGCTGAAGCGAGAATAAAAAAAGGGCGGCTGATTAAGCCGCCAAACAACAGTCACAAGTTACTCGTCATACTTCAGTCTGCTGCAGGGGCGTTGACTGCGCTTACTCATCACAGTCACTTACTCGGGTAAGTTCTGGGATGTTCTCGCTTGCCGCCTTGCTGCAACCTGAATTATTGAGAGTGTCGGGTCATACAAGTTGAGGGTGCAGTGGCAATAACAACGATGAAACTTAACCTTTTACACCGCCTGCGGTCAGGCCGTTAACCAGCCAGCGCTGCGCAAGCAGGAAGACAACCGTAATCGGAATGGCGGACAATACCGCCGCTGCGGCAAAATCCCCCCACAGGTAGTTTTGCGGGTTGAGATACTGCTGCATACCCACCGCCAGCGTGTAGCTGTTTACATCACGCAGCAACAGCGAAGCGACCGGCACTTCGGTGATGGCAGCAATAAAGGACAGAATAAACACCACCGCCAGGATCGGCACCGACAGCGGCAACAACACCAGACGGAACGCCTGCCACGGGGTGGCACCATCCAGCGCGGCGGCCTCTTCCAGCGAACTGTCGATGGTTTCGAAATACCCTTTAATCGTCCATACATGCAGTGCAATGCCGCCCATATAGGCGAAGATCACCCCACCATGCGTGTTCAGACCAATAAACGGAATGTACTGGCCCAACCGATCAAACAAGGCATAGAGCGCCACCAGTGACAGCACAGCCGGGAACATCTGGAAAATCAGCATGCCTTTCAACAACGTCGCTTTGCCACGAAAACGCATACGGGCAAAAGCGTACGCACAGGTCGTGGAGAGCGCGACAATCCCGACGGCGGTGATCCCGGCGATCTTCACCGAGTTCCACAGCCAGAGCAGCACCGGGAAGGGCGGCGGTGTCACGCGACCGTCCGCGTGTTCAACACTAAAGCCCAGCGCCAGTCGCCAGTGCTCCCAGGAGATGGTCTCCGGGATCAAGCTGCCGGTGGCAAAGTTGCCTTCACGCAGCGAAATGGTGATCACCATCAGCAGCGGGAACATAATGGCGGCAATAAACACCAGCAATAACAGGTGAGTGACCAACAATCTCAGCTTTTGTGATTTCGCTTGCACCATAGCCATACTTTTCGTCCTCCTTAATCGAATTTCATGCGTGTGGCTTTCAGGTTGACGATAGCCAGCAGACCGACCAGCAGGAAAATCAGCGTGGCGATGGCGGCAGCAAGGCCAAAGTCCTGACCGCCGCCGCCTTCAAAGGCGATGCGGTAGGTATAGCTCACCAGCAGGTCGGTATACCCCGCAGGCGTGGTGGTGCCGATGCGGTCCGGCCCACCGTTGGTCAGCAACTGGATCAATACGAAATTATTAAAATTAAAAGCAAAACTGGCGATCATCAGCGGTGTGAGCGGTTTGATCAGCAGGGGAAAAGTGATGCGGAAAAAGTTCTGCAACGGCCCGGCACCATCCATTGCCGAGGCTTCGTACAGATCGTCCGGGATCGCTTTTAACAGCCCCATGCAGAGGATCATCATGTAGGGGTAACCGAGCCAGGTATTGACGATCACGATCATCGTCCGGGCCGTTGTTGGATCGCTGAACCAGGCCGGTTTGATGCCGAACAGCGTACTGAGCATCATGTTAATTTCGCCGAAGCTCTGGTTAAACAGACCCTTGAAAATCAGGATCGAGATAAACGACGGTACGGCATAGGGCAGGATCAGCAGCACGCGATAAATCGCTTTGCCTTTCAGCGATTCCCATTGCACCAGGCAGGCCAGCACCATCCCTACCGCCACCGTCAGCACCACGGTGAGGACAGAGAACACCACCGTCCAGATGAAAATGGCGACAAACGGTTTCTGGATGCCCTCATCGGTGAACACCCGTGTGAAGTTATCCCAGCCAATGGTGACGGTATAACCGGGGCTCAACTTTTCATTGCCCCAACTGCCATCGGCATTCACAGACTGGAAGAAGCCAATGTTGTTATTGGCCCGGTATTTCACGCCGTTCTGGTTATTGGTTAATGTGCCATCCTGCGCCAGCTGATAGAGCGGGCGGGTGCCAGAAAACTGGCGCAGCGAGCTCATGGCAACTTTGCTCTCATCCGGCAATATGGCGGTGAGCTGGTTCAGGGCCTGGCGCTGTTGGGTGATCACGCGCAGGTTGGCGCGCTCGCCAGCGGGCAGAGCCGTGACCTCTTTTAAGGTAATTTTCTGTTCTCCGCCGGGTTTAAACGCGTCGGAGAGGTAATTTTTTCCGGTGTCGCCATCAGTCAGCGCCAGTTGCCATTTGTCACCCACCGGGTACAGACCAAAATTGTAGGCTTTTCCTGCCTGGTAAGAGCGGTCAAGCAGGACTTGTTGTGCGCGCTCCTGGGTAAGCTGGTTGGTGCTGCTGTAGTTAGTAAAGGCAATGGCGATAGTGCAGATCAGGGGAAACAGCACAAACAGCCCCATCCCCGCCAGACCCGGATAGACATAACGCCAGGCATAGGCTTTACGGTTGGCGAAAATATAGAGACCCGCTGAACTCAGGATCAGCGTCGTTATGGCAAAAAGGTATTCCCCTTGGGCATACATCAAAACAACAAGGTATCCCACCAGTAATCCCATAAGGGCAATGGCCGCCCATGCGAGCTGCGGGCTTTGCCACCAGTGGCGTTTTCTTACAACATCCATGGGAAGTCCTTTTACAACGTTGAAAACGAATGTCAGGTGGCGCTGCGTTTACCTGATTTGTGCGTAGCGCCACCCGACATATTGCTTACTTGGTAATACGACCCTGTGCGTCTTTCAGGGCAGCATCGACGGTCTGACGACCGCTGACCGCATTGATAACGGCAGTACGGGTGGCGTACCAGAAGGCAGCCATCTGCGGGATATTCGGCATGATTTCGCCGTTTTTCGCGTTATCCATGGTGGCGGCAATGCGCGGATCTTTCGCTAACTGATCCTGATAGGTTTTCAACGCCACCGCGCCCAACGGTTTATCTTTGTTCACTTCTTCCAGACCCTGATCGGTCAGCAAGTAGTTTTCGAGGAACTCTTTTGCGAGTTCTTTGTTCGGGCTGGCGGCGTTAATACCGGCACTCAGCACGCCAACAAACGGTTTGGACGGTTTGCCTTTGAAGGTCGGCAGCGTGGCGACACCGTAATTGATTTTGCTTTTATCAATGTTGGCCCACGCCCACGGACCGTTGATGGTCAGCGCGGTTTCCCCTTTGTTAAAGGCGGCTTCGGCGATGGAGTAATCTGTGTCGGCGTTCATGTGCTTGTCTTTAATCAGCTTCACAAGGAAGCCAAGACCGGCCTTCGCGCCAGCATTGTCGACGCCGACATCTTTCACGTCGTATTTGCCGTTTTCAAATTTGAACGCGTAACCCCCATCGGCGGCAATCAGCGGCCAGGTGAAGTACGGTTCTTGCAGGTTAAACATCAGCGCGCTCTTTCCCTTCGCTTTCAATTCTTTGTCCAGCGCCGGGATCTCTTCCCAGGTTTTTGGCGGGTTTGGCAGCAAATCTTTGTTATAAATCAGCGACAGGGATTCCACGGCTACCGGGTAAGCAATCAGCTTGCCGTTGTAGCGCACCGCATCCCAGGTGAAGGGATACAACTTATCCTGGAAGGTCTTATCCGGCGTAACTTCCGCCAGCAGACCGGACTGCGCATAGCCGCCAAAACGGTCGTGCGCCCAGAAGATAATGTCCGGGCCATCCCCGGTCGCGGCAACCTGCGGGAACTTCTCTTCCAGCTTGTCCGGGTGTTCTACGGTGACTTTGATACCGGTGTCTTTCTCAAATTTCTTACCCACTTCGGCAAGACCGTTATAGCCTTTATCGCCATTAATCCAGATGACCAGCTTACCTTCTTCGATCTTGGCGAGGGCAGAGGCGGAAAACATCATCGTCGCCACTGCGGACAATGCGAGGATGCGTGCGCCTGTTTTGATTTTCATATATCCCGTCCTTTAGGTGTTGTGCTCGTGGATACGTTCAGGTGGTTCGACAGGGATTAGTCTCCTTTTTTGACAAGCGCTTCTCATCCTCCTTAAACCTACGCCCCTGGGGGGATTTGTGTGATCCCTGTTACACAAATTTTTATTATGTGTGGCAGCGCACATAAAAATACGCCGGTTTTTGCAGCCTCCATCACGAAATTGCCCGCAGTCCCTCAGCCTGGGGGGCAGAGCTGCTTCTCTCATCCTCCCGCCTCCTCCCCCATCAAAAACCAGGGGGGTGGAGGATTCACACGCGATATTGATGCGCCATAGTCAGCCCACGTTGAATGTTTCTGTTGGTGACAGGTTGTAACGAAGGGAGAAGGGCATGGCGAGCGTACAGCTGCGTAATGTAACGAAAGCCTGGGGCGACGTGGTGGTGTCGAAAGATATCAATCTCGATATTCACGAAGGTGAATTCGTGGTGTTTGTTGGCCCGTCAGGCTGTGGTAAATCGACGCTGCTGCGCATGATTGCCGGGTTGGAAACCATTACCAGCGGGGATTTGCTGATCGGCGATACCCGTATGAATGATGTTCCTCCCGCCGAACGCGGCGTCGGCATGGTATTTCAGTCCTATGCGCTCTATCCGCACCTTTCGGTGGCGGAAAACATGTCTTTTGGCCTGAAGTTAGCGGGTGCGAAAAAAGAGACGATCAAAGCGCGTGTAACGCAAGTGGCCGAAATATTACAACTGGCCCATTTGCTGGAGCGTAAACCGAAAGCCCTTTCCGGTGGTCAGCGTCAGCGCGTAGCGATTGGGCGCACGCTGGTCGCCGAACCCCGCGTCTTCTTGCTTGATGAACCCCTCTCCAACCTTGATGCCGCCTTGCGTGTGCAGATGCGTATTGAGATCTCCCGTCTGCATAAACGCCTTGGCCGCACGATGATTTACGTCACCCACGATCAGGTCGAAGCGATGACGCTGGCCGACAAGATTGTGGTGCTGGACGCCGGTCGCGTGGCGCAGGTGGGTAAACCGCTGGAGCTTTATCACTACCCGGCTGACCGTTTTGTCGCCGGCTTTATCGGCTCGCCGAAGATGAACTTCCTGCCGGTAAAAGTCACTGCCACCGCCATTGAACAGGTGCAGGTTGAGCTGCCTAACCGCCAGCAAGTGTGGCTGCCGGTAGACAGTGCCAATGTGCGGGTCGGCGCGAATATGTCTCTGGGCATTCGCCCGGAGCATCTGCTTCCAAGCGACATCGCCGATGTCACGCTGGAAGGCGAAGTTCAGGTCGTAGAACAGCTTGGTCACGAAACACAAATTCATATCCAGATCCCCGCAATACGTCAGAACCTGGTTTACCGCCAGACCGACGTGGTGCTGGTAGAAGAGGGTGCCACATTCGCCATCGGCTTACCGCCGGAGCGTTGCCATCTGTTCCGTGAAGATGGCACCGCCTGCCGCCGGTTACATAAAGAGCCTGGCGTTTAAGCATTCCAAAAAACTTACACAGAGCCATTCGCGCCACCCGTTGATAAAGCGTGTGCGCGAAAGGCGATGTGTAAAAAGAAAAGCAATGATCTCAGGAGATAGAATGATGATTACTCTGCGCAAACTTCCACTGGCACTCGCCATTGCCGCAGGCATCCTGTCTGCACAGGCGGGCGCCGTCGACTTTAAAGGTTATGCCCGTTCCGGCATTGGCTGGACAGGCAGCGGCGGCGAGCAGCAATGCTTCCAGGCGACAGGTGCAGGCTCTAAATACCGTCTCGGTAATGAATGCGAAACCTACGCGGAATTAAAACTTGGTCAGGAAGTGTGGAAAGAGGGCGATAAAAGCTTCTACTTCGACACTAACGTTGCTTATTCCGTCGCACAGCAAAATGACTGGGAAGCAACGGACCCGGCATTTCGTGAAGCCAACGTGCAGGGTAAAAACCTGATCGATGCTCTGCCAGGCGCCAACATTTGGGCTGGTAAACGTTTCTACCAGCGTCATGACGTACACATGATTGACTTCTACTACTGGGACATCTCCGGTCCGGGTGCGGGTCTTGAAAACGTCGATCTTGGCTTCGGTAAACTCTCTTTAGCTGCAACCCGTTCGACTGAAGCGGGGGGTTCCGCTACCTTCGCCAGCAACAGTATTTACGATTACACGGAAAAAACCGCCAACGATGTTTTTGACATGCGTTTAGCGCAGATGGCCGTTAACCCGGGTGGTACGTTAGAGTTTGGTGTTGACTATGGCCGCGCCAATACCCGTGACGGCTACCATTTATATGATAATACTGAAACGAAAGACGGCTGGATGTTCACAGCTGAGCACGTTCAAAGCATGCTGAAAGGCTATAACAAGTTTGTCGTGCAGTACGCAACTGATGCGCTGACATCGCAGGGCAAAGGGTTATCGCAAGGCTCTGGTATCGGTATTGAGAGCAACAGTAAGTTGCCTTATAGCGCTAATAACAACGGCAGCCTGCTGCGTATCCTCGACCACGGTGCTATCTCTCTCGGCGATCGTTGGGATTTGATGTATGTCGGTATGTATCAGGACATCGACTGGGATAACAACAACGGCACCAAATGGTGGACTGTTGGTGTGCGCCCGATGTTCAAATGGACACCGATCATGAGCACCCTGTTGGAAGTAGGCTACGACAATGTGAAATCTCAGCGTACCAACGACACTAACAACCAGTACAAAATCACCCTCGCGCAACAGTGGCAGGCAGGCGACAGCATCTGGTCTCGCCCGGCAATCCGCGTATTCGCAACCTATGCGAAATGGGACGAAAAATGGGGCTACAACACCAGTGGTAACCCGGGCACTAACGCCAACTATGGTCTGGCAACCCGCAATGGTACGGGTGGCTCAAGCTTCGGCCGTGGCGACAGCGACGAATGGAGCTTTGGTGCCCAGATGGAAATCTGGTGGTAAGGGCTTTACTCGCGTAAACAGAAGAGGGGCGCAAGCCCCTCTGATTCTTACAAACAGCGCGCTATTGCCTGGCCAACGCTGTTTTGCATCCTGAAGGTGATTAAAATGAAAATGAAAAAAAACCTCATTGCCCTGTGCCTCTCCGCGGGTATGTTGGCGGGTGTACCGGGTTTTGCACTGGCTGATGTGAATATCGTGCCACAGAACACAACAGCAGCGCCGTCGATCCCGGCATCTGCACTCCAGCAACTCACCTGGACGCCGGTCGACACGTCCAAAAGCCAGACGGTTCGGCTTGCTACCGGCGGACAGCATCTGAATGTGCCGGGTATTACCGGGCCAGTTGCGGCATTTAGCGTACCAGCTAATATTGGTGAGCTTTCGCTGACGCTGTCAAGCGATGTCAATAAAAACACTGGGGTATTTGCGCCGAACGTGCTGGTATTTGATCAGAATATGTCGCCTGCGGCCTATTTCCCCAGCAACTATTTTACCTACCAGGAACCGGGAGTGTTAAGCGCAGATCGACTCGAAGGGGTTATGCGCCTGACGCCTGCGCTGGGTCAGCAGAAGCTCTATATCCTTGTATTCACCACCGCAAGCGATTTGCAGAAAACCACCACACTGCTTGATCCGGCTAAAGCCTATGCTAAAGGCGTGGGTAATGCGATCCCTGATATTCCCGATCCGATAGCGCGTCATGTTGCGGAGGGTGTGGTGAACCTGAAAGTGAAAAACAGTAGCAACTCCAGCATTCTGGTAGGCCCGCTGTTTGGTTCCTCGGGCCCTGGCCCGGTCACCGTGGGCAATACCGCCGCGCCGGCTTATAGCACGCAACCAGCTCCGGCTGCCGCGCCCGCTACGGCTCCTGCTCCAGTAGCGAAAAGCGAACCGATGCTTAACGATACGGAGAGCTATTTTAACCAGGCCATCAAACAAGCTGTTGCGAAAGGTGATGTTGATAAAGCGTTGAAATTATTGGATGAAGCAGAGCGCCTCGGGTCGAAAACCGCCCGTTCCACTTTTATCGGCAGTGTAAAAGGCAAGGGGTAACAGTCTCCCCACAATGCTGATATTTGCAGCAACTGGTGCGTCGCCTGACGCACCCTTTTTCCGGCGCAGCGGTGCGCTGTTGCACACCTGTTGCGCTGATGAAAACCGAATGAACTTTCCCCGCCCGTAAAGCCTGTTCTGCGATACAATAATCCTACGTTATGTACCGGAGAGTAAGGCATGTCTCACCCCGCGCTTACGCAATTGCGTGCGCTGCGCTATTTAGACGCGATTCCTGCGCTTGAACCGCAACTGCTGGACTGGCTGTTGCTGGAAGATTCCATGACGAAACGTTTTGAGCAGCAGGGCAAAACGGTCAGCGTGATGCTGATTCGGGAAGATTTTGTCACCGCAGACGAGATAACGCAGGAGCACGGCCTGTTGCCGGAGGAGTCGCGTTATTGGTTGCGCGAAATCATTCTTTGTGCGGATGGTGAACCCTGGCTTGCCGGGCGCACCGTGGTGCCGGAGTCCACTCTAAGTGGTCCGGAGCTGGCGCTGCAACAGTTGGGAACAACGCCGCTTGGGCGTTATCTCTTTACCTCTTCTACGCTTACGCGTGACTTTATTGAAATTGGTCGTCATGAGCAGCTCTGGGGACGCCGTTCCCGCCTGCGTCTGGGCGGGAAACCGTTGATGCTGACCGAACTGTTTTTGCCTGCGTCGCCGTTGTATTAAGAGGAATCGAAAATGGAGTGGAGTCTCACGCAGAATAAGCTGTTGGCCTTTCACCGGCTGATGCGTACGGACAAGCCGATTGGTGCGTTGCTACTGCTGTGGCCGACGCTGTGGGCGTTATGGGTGGCGACGCCGGGAGTGCCGCCGCTGTGGATTTTACTGGTCTTTGTGGCGGGCGTCTGGCTGATGCGCGCCGCCGGATGCGTGGTGAACGATTACGCGGATCGTAAGTTTGATGGCCATGTTAAGCGCACCGCGAACCGTCCGTTGCCCAGCGGTGCCGTGACGGAGAATGAAGCGCGAACCCTGTTTGTGGTGCTGGTATTGTTAGCGTTTGCGCTGGTGCTGACGCTCAACATGATGACCATTCTGCTGTCGGTGGCTGCACTGGCGCTGGCATGGGTCTATCCGTTTATGAAGCGCTACACGCATCTACCGCAGGTGGTGTTGGGCGCGGCGTTTGGCTGGTCGATTCCGATGGCGTTTGCCGCGGTCAGCGAGTCAGTACCGCTGAGTTGCTGGATCATGTTCCTTGCCAATATTTTGTGGGCTGTGGCTTACGACACGCAATACGCAATGGTCGACAGGGACGATGATGTCAAAATTGGTATCAAATCGACAGCGATCCTGTTTGGCCGTTTCGACACGCTGATTATTGGTATTTTGCAGGTTGCGGTGATGGCGCTGATGGCATCCATTGGCTGGTTGAACGGGTTAAGTTGGGTCTATTACGCGACGGTGCTGATAGCGGGGGGGCTGTTTGTCTACCAGCAGGTGCTGATTGCAGGCCGTGAACGCGACGCCTGTTTTAAAGCCTTTATGAACAACAACTACGTGGGCCTGGTGCTGTTTTTAGGGCTGGCGTTCAGTTACCTGCATTAATATTTCTCACCCCTCTCCTTTCGGGAGAGGGGTGTCTTACCTTCACGCTTCTGCTTGCGTTGCGCTCTCAATCGTTAAACGCACATCCGACGTAATCAGCTCCGCCAGCATCTGGTACACGCTTAATGTCTGCGCGGGTTCCGCATCGCCAGTATCGCTAATATAGCCTTCGTCACGCAGTGTCAGCACCAGCGTACTGAAGACCGCCTTATCGAAGAACTCCGGTGCGTTGATACCGTGCAGCACCGACAGACGTTGCGCCAGCGTACGGCTCTCTTTTTCCAGCGTACTGCGGTTCATCGACGGGTTCGCACTCAGCAGCCAGAAAGTAATGGCGTAACGTTGCAGCGTTTCGCGCGCGCCTGCGGCGAGCAATTGCAGCGTGCGCGAGTGCGCCGGGTTAATGCTCACACGATCGTCTTTCACCGTTAGTAGCCCCTGGCGCAGCAGCTCCTGGGTCAGGTTTTCCAGCACCTGCGCCAGCTCTGCTTTCTCCCAACGCAGGAACAACTCCGCTTTCAGCATCGGGTAGAGTAGCTCTACATGACGCAGAATTTCCTGTTGGGAAATGGCGCGATGCTGGGTCACGATAGCCGCCAGCAACGACGGCAGCATCAGCATATGCGCAATGTTGTTGCGGTAATAGGTCATCAACACGGCCTGTTCGCGCGGCAGAATGATGATATCGCCGATAGTATCTTTCTCGACTTCAAACTTGTTCATCTGCAACGCGTGATCGATAAGCTCACTGGCGCTGGCGGACGGCGTGGTTGAATCCGGCGAATAGGGCACATTACGCATGAGCTCAAGGTAGCAACTCAACTGCTCGGTTAACTGCTCCCGCGTCAGAGAGCGCTGACGCGATGCCAACAGTGCTGTACAGCACAAGTTCATGGCGTTAGCCGCACCCGCGTTGTTAATTCGCACCATCAGATCGGCGGCAATGCCGTTCACCGTCGGCGTTAACCATGCCGGACGGATAGCTTCAATCGGATCGATCGACTCGCGCCACTCCGGCACATGATGGTTCAGGTAGTTCATCAGCGAGATAGGCTCACCGAAATTCACATACCCCTGGCCCAGATTGCGCAGCTTGCTCAGGCCTCGCACCATCTGCAACAGACTCTCTTTCTCTTTCGTCGCCCCGCGCAGCTCTTTAGCGTAGGTGCCCACTTCCATCACGTGCTCATACCCGATGTAAATCGGCACCAGCGTGATAGGACGCGTACCGCCGCGCAGCATTGCCTGAATGGTCATCGACAGCGTACCGGTTTTTGGGTCCAACAAACGCCCGGTGCGGGAACGGCCGCCCTCGACAAAATATTCGACGGAATAACCGCGGCTAAACAGCTCACCCAGGTATTCACGAAACACGGTGGAATAGAGCTTATTGCCCTTAAAGGTACGGCGAATAAAGAACGCGCCCAGGCGGCGGAAAATCGGCCCGGCGGGCCAGAAATTCAGGTTAATGCCTGCGGCGATATGCGGCGGCACCAGCCCCTGGTGATAGAGCACGTACGACAGCAGCAGGTAGTCCATATGGCTGCGGTGGCAGGGCACATAGACAATCTCGTGACCATCATGGGCCAACTGGCGCACGCGCTCGGCGTTGTGCACATTAATGCCCTGATAGAGACGGTTCCAGGTGAAGCCGAGGATGCGGTCAGTCAGGCGGATCATCTCGTATGAGAAGTTCGCCGCGATCTCTTCCATCAATGCGATAGCATTTTGCTGCGCCTTATCGTGGGAGATTTTCTTGCTGCGCGCCTCATCTTCGACTGCTCGGGCAATTGCTTTGGATGAGAGCAGCTTATTAAACAGATCCTGACGCGCAGGCAGGCGCGGGCCAACTGCGGCAAGGCGTTGACGGGCGAAGTGCATACGCGCGACGCGTGCCAGTTTCTGCGCGATAATTTTGTCTGTGCCGTGTTCTGTCGCCATGCGACGCAATGAAACAGGCGGTGAAAAACGCACAAAGCTGTCGCGACCAAGCCAGGACACAGCGAAGAATTTCTGGATGCCGTTGAGCATGCGCAAAGGCGGGTTGACTTCGCCCTTCTCACGCCCGGGGGAGCGACCAAACATCACCGATACCGGTACCATTTGCACATCCAAATCCGGATGACTGCGGTGGAGATCCAGGTAATCATGGAACAGTTTGATGGATTCTTCTTTTGGCGTGTAATAGGTAAATACACGCGGCCCGCCGTGGATAAACACGTAACGCGGTAGCAGTGCGCCGTCGATTTCCAGCGGTTCCAGTGGGTCTGGCAACTCATGCGCCAGACACTGAGCGCGCAGCGTCATCAAGTCTGCCTTGGAATTGTAAGGCAGCACATACATGATGGGACGTGAGGTATCGAGACCCAGTTCCTGTGCAGGTTCTGCGGGGATCGATTTACTTTTTACCAGCACGCTTAATGGTAAATTCAGTAATTTGTAGTAAATTCGTGGCCAGCCGGACATAAAGGATGTAAAGCCTCTGGGTTAATAGTGCCATTGCGCCGCAAGAATATCAGAAAGCGCGCATAATTTCTGTTGTACCTCTTCGTGCTTACATAGACATTGATGCTCATTAGATAAAAAGGTTCTTTTCATGGCCAATAATACCACTGGATTAACCCGGATCATTAAAGCGGCGGGCTATTCCTGGAAAGGCGTTCGTGCCGCATGGATAAATGAAGCGGCGTTTCGCCAGGAGGCCGTCGCGGTCGTGCTGGCCATTATTATTGCCTGCTGGCTCGATGTGGATCCCATCACGCGCGTACTGCTGATTGGTTCGGTATCGCTGGTAATGATCGTTGAAATCCTCAACAGTGCAATTGAAGCGGTGGTGGATCGGATTGGCGCGGAATTTCATGAACTTTCCGGGCGAGCGAAGGATATGGGGTCGGCAGCGGTGCTGATGTCTATCCTGCTGGCGCTGTTTACCTGGATCTCACTGCTCTGGTCGCATTTTCGATAACGCTTCCAGAATTCGATAACACTCTGGTTATTTGCTTAAATTTGGTTCCAAAATCACCTTTGACTGTATATACTCACAGCATAACTGTATATACACCCAGGGGGCGGAATGAAAGCATTAACGGCCAGGCAACAAGAGGTGTTCGATCTTATCCGCGATCGCATCTCCCAAACAGGTATGCCGCCGACACGTGCGGAAATCGCGCAACAATTGGGGTTCCGTTCCCCAAATGCGGCTGAAGAACACCTCAAAGCGCTGGCGCGCAAAGGGGTTATCGAAATCGTATCCGGCGCATCACGCGGTCTTCGCTTGCTGCTTGAAGAAGAAGACGATCTCGGACTGCCGCTGATCGGCCGCGTGGCCGCTGGTGAGCCGCTGCTGGCGCAGCAGCATATCGAAGGGCATTACCAGGTCGATCCTGCGCTCTTCAAACCGCATGCGGATTTCCTGTTGCGCGTGAGCGGAATGTCAATGAAAGACATCGGCATTATGGACGGCGACCTGCTCGCGGTGCATAAAACGCAGGATGTACGCAACGGCCAGGTCGTTGTGGCGCGTATTGAAGACGAAGTGACCGTTAAACGTCTGAAAAAACAGGGCAACACAGTTGAACTGTTACCGGAAAACAATGAGTTTTCCCCGATTGTTGTTGATCTGCGCGATCAAAACTTCACCATTGAAGGACTGGCGGTAGGCGTCATTCGCAATGGCGAGTGGCTGTAACGCCTCCCTTATTCGCTGCGGTGCTGTTTTACGCTCCGCAGCGTTAATGCCTTTCCCCGATCGATTCTGACACTGCTATGCCGCTGCTGACTGCATCCGACAAAGCGCTGTGGCGACTTGCCCTGCCAATGATCTTCTCCAATATCACTGTCCCGTTGCTGGGGCTGGTGGATACGGCTGTGGTCGGGCATCTGGATAGTGCGGTCTATCTGGGCGGTGTGGCCATCGGCGCGACAGCGACCAGCTTCCTGTTTATGCTGCTGCTGTTCCTGCGGATGAGCACCACCGGCCTGACGGCCCAGGCATACGGCGCGAAAAATGCGCACGCGCTGGCCCGGGCGTTGGTACAGCCACTGCTGTTGGCGCTGGGCGCGGGTGTGCTGATTACACTGTTGCGCGCGCCGCTTATCGATCTGGCGTTGCACATTACTGGCGGCAGCGCTGCGGTGCTGGAGCAGGCGCGGCGCTTTCTTGATATCCGCTGGCTAAGCGCTCCCGCATCGCTCGGCAACCTGGTACTGCTGGGTTGGCTGCTGGGCGTGCAGTATGCCCGCGCACCGGTGATCCTGCTGGTGGTGGGTAACGTTCTCAATATTGTGCTTGATGTCTGGCTGGTGATGGGGCTGGGCATGAACGTCCAGGGGGCGGCACTGGCAACGGTGGTGGCGGAGTACGCGACCTTTGTGCTCGGTCTGATGATGGCGCGACGCGTGCTGGTTATGCGGGGTATCACCTTCCCGGTGCTGAAGACAGCCTGGCGCGGTGGACTTGGGCGCTTGCTGGCGCTTAATCGGGACATCATGCTGCGCTCGTTATTGCTACAACTCTGCTTTGGTTCGATAACCGTGTTCGGCGCGCGTCTTGGCGGCGAAACCGTGGCGGCGAATGCGGTGCTGATGATGTTTCTGACGTTTACTGCTTATGCGCTGGACGGGTTCGCTTACGCAGTGGAAGCCCATTCCGGGCACGCTTATGGCGCGCGTGACGACACGCAGCTTAAGCTCCTCTGGCACGCGGCATGCCGGCAGGCTGGTCTGGTGGCGCTGGTGTTCTCAGCGGTGTATGCGCTGGCCGGGGAGTCAATTATCGCGTTACTCACCTCACTGCCAGCCTTGCAAAACATGGCCGGGCACTACCTTATCTGGCAGGTGATCCTGCCGGTGGTGGGCGTGTGGTGTTATTTGCTGGATGGCATGTTTGTAGGCGCGACGCGCGGTGCAGAAATGCGCAACAGCATGGCGGTTGCCGCTGGAGGATTTGCCCTGACGTTGTTGACGGTGCCGACGCTGGGCAACCATGGCCTGTGGCTGTCGCTGACGGTGTTTCTGGCGCTGCGAGGGCTGACTTTAGCATGGGTGTGGCGTCGTCACTGGCGCAATGGCACCTGGTTTTCCGGTATTGGCCACCCCTGACCCCTCTCTTTTCTTATACTTCTTTCTCCCGCCTCGTTAATACTGCTTTCTTTGTCGTAAATGGTTAAAGATTCCGAATGTAAACCAACTGGCAGTATTCCTGACTACAATGATCAGTACGTTCAGCGTAACAGGAACGTAACTTTTAACCGAACGATAAGGAGTCAACGATGAACAAAGACGAAATCGGCGGTAACTGGAAGCAGTTTAAAGGTACTGTGAAAGAGAAATGGGGCAAGTTGACCGATGACGATATGACCGTCATCGAAGGCAAACGTGACCAACTGGTGGGTAAAATCCAGGAGCGTTACGGTTACGCAAAAGATGAGGCAGAAAAGGAAGTTACGGATTGGGAAAGCCGTAATGATTACCGCTGGTAACGGACATTGACCCTCAATGTGTTGATTTTGTGAGCGTTACCCTGCCCAAGTGGTACACGGATGTACCCTCCCTTTATCTTTCACGTTTTACCGGTGTTGGCTGCGCTTTCTCGCCCGGGTCACATACTGATGTATGCTCCCCGGAACGCGTACGCTTGCCGCCTGGGTAAAACGCGAAATCTTTCGGGATGTCCCTTTATCTTTGATGTGTTACCGGTGTTGGCTGCGCTTTCTCGCCCGGGTCACATACTTATTCCCCGGAACGAACTATCAGCGCTATTAACGCGGTTTTTTCTTTACAAGAATGCTGTGATCGTGATGGCAGTGCTCATGATGACGGCAGGCCTCCACTTCCACACAGGCGGCGCATAAACCGTGTGCTTCAATCACGTTATGGCGCAGGGCAAAACCCATCTTCGCCGCCAGCGCGTGCATAATATCTTCCACGCCTTCCGCCTGCTCTTCTTTCACCGACCCGCAGCGATCGCAAATAAACATGGCGGACGTGTGCGTCGGTTGATCAAACAAATGGCACAGCACATAGCTGTTAGTCGACTCTACCTTATGAACAAACCCTTGCTCCAGCAGGAAATCCAGCGCGCGGTAGACGGTTGGCGGCTTAGCCTGCGGCTCGCTGACGCGTAATAAGTCGAGCAGATCGTAAGCGCTGATTGCCCCTTGCTGCAGGCTCAGTAATCGCAGCACTTCAAGACGCTGGGGAGTCAGGCGCACATTGCGCTGCGCGCACAGCTTTTCAGCCTGCACTAACATCTCTTGCGAAGTGGTCTTATCCATGGGCGCTCTCTGTTTCGGGGGAAGCAATAAACCCGTACTTTACCATGTCCGGCGCGAAACGCCGAGATCGCGTCCTGGGATCCGTTTTTCGCCGATATATCCACGAACTCATCAGCGTCTTCTATAAATAATGAGTGTCATTAATCACAAAAATCACTTCTGTCGATTATTTTTCGTTCAGAAGATTTAGCTACTTTTTCCTATGTTATTCGCAGCAATAGAGCCTTCCTGTTTAGCAAATACTAATCAGGTTTAAAAAAAACTCATTCTGACTACGAGACGCATACTGTGAAAAAAAATCTCAAATTTTCGGTGGTCGCGATAGCTGTCTCCTTCGTTGTGGCAAATCAGGCGGGAGCAGCCAATACCTGGGCGGAAGCACGTAATGATGCAATGGGGGGAACCGGTGTTGCCTCCGCAAACTATGGCAGCGGCGCCCTTATTAACCCGGCATTGCTGGCAAAAGCCAAACCGGAAGACGATATCACCGTTATTCTGCCTAGTGTGCAGGCGCAAATTACCGATAAGGACAATCTGCGCGACGAAATCGACAATATCAGTGACAAAATCGACAGCTATCGCGATGTCGTTGATAACCTCACCGCCGCGCAATTTCTCGCTAACCCTCTGGGTACCATCGGTCAATTCCAGAGTGCTGCCAAAGACCTGGCGGATGAACTGACTTTCCTGAACGGGAAAACCGCGCGGGCCAAAGCGGCGGCGGGTATTGCTGTCAGCATTCCAAACGATGTGCTCTCGGTGGCTTTTGTCACCAAAGCCTATGCGCATGCCATTGTTAGCTCGTCGGTTGATCAGCAGGATATTACCTATTTACGCAGTATTCAGAACAGTACAACGGTTGCAGCAACTGAAGCGCTAAATGCCGTTGTGTCGCCAAATGGCAGCAATGAGATCACCAAAAATCTCAACTCCACGGCATCCGGTCGTGCGGCTGTTGTATCGGATTACGGCGTTGCGGTTGCCCGGCAGTTCGAGGTGGGCGGCATCCCTTTATCTCTGGGCGTGACGCCAAAGCTCCAGAAAACCTGGGTCTGGAACTACACTACCTCTATTTATGACTATCACAGCAGTGAGTGGAGCAATAGCCGCTATCGTACCGATGACACCGGCTTTAACGTGGATGTGGGTGCGGCGGCGGATTTGGGGGAAAACATCACTGTTGGTCTGACCGGTACAAACCTGATTTCCCGTGATATCGACACCAAAGATGTCCTGATCCGCAACGGCAGAACCGGGCAGACGGTCAATTATAAAGACACTTACCAGATTAGCCCGGTGGTGACGGCCGGGGTGTCATGGCATAACGATCTGGTGACGTTAAGTGCCGACGGTGATTTAACCGAAACCAAAGGCTTTAAGAGCGAGAAGGACTCCCAGTATGTGGGCGTCGGCGGTGAAATTCGTCCGCTGAGTTGGCTGGCGGTTCGGGCCGGTTATCGCGCTGATGTGAAAGGCGATGACAAAAACGTCTTTACGGGTGGTGTCGGTTTCGCGCCGTTTAACCGGGTTCACGTCGATTTAATGGGGCTGGTAGGCGAAGACAAAACATGGGGTGCTGGTGCGCAACTTAGCGTGACATTCTAAGGTACAACCAGACGAAGACAAAACCGGGGGCGCGTGGCCTCCGGTTTTTTTACACGGTTATTTGTTGCTCAACGTATTAAAACTGGTCATCAGGTTACGGTAATCCGGAATATGGTTCGAAAACAGGTTACCCAGGCCTTCAATATCATTACGCCAGTCACGGTGTAACTCGCAGGCGATGCCAAACCAGGTCATCAACTGTGCGCCGGCTTTTGACATGCGATCCCAGGCCGAATGTCGCGTAATATCGTTGAATGTCCCGGATGCGTCGGTGACGACAAATACCTCAAAACCTTCTTCCAGCGCCGATAGTGCAGGAAAGGCCACACACACTTCCGTTACAACACCGGCAATGATCAACTGTTTTTTACCGGTCGCTTTTACCGCTTTAACAAAGTCTTCATTATCCCAGGCGTTGATATTGCCAGGACGAGCAATATACGGCGCATCAGGAAATTGCGCTCTTAGCTCAGGAACGAGAGGACCATTAGGGCCAGTTTCGAAGCTGGTGGTGAGAATGGTGGGAAGCTTAAAATATTTAGCGAGATCGCCTAATGCCAGAACGTTATTTTTAAATTTGTCTGGATCGATATCTCTCACTAATGACAGTAAACCCGTCTGGTGGTCAACGAGGAGAACAGCAGCGTTATTTTTATCGAGGCGAACATACGGTGTAGTCATCTTCTTTAACTCCTTTTACCCGTTACGGTGGTTAATAGCGTCAGGCTATTGACGAACATTTCCTATGCCTACCAAAAATGATAGGTGTCGATCGTGTTTTGTACAAGTTCATGCCGGTTATTGCGCTATCGGGTTGTACTGAATGCCATCGGGTTTAAGGCGTTCCACTATGCTAGAATGACGCCCCGCTATTTCAGGAGCCGGTATTTGCCTGACCTGGGCGGGCCTGATACCTCTATTTTTTAACTGCCAAAATTGCACGGTAATCCTACATGACAAAAAACCAGCAAACCCGCCTGATGCCCACCGATTCTGCTTATCACTGGCCTGGCAGGTTTAGCGTGGCGCCGATGCTCGACTGGACGGACAGGCACTGTCGTTACTTTCTGCGACTGTTGTCGCGTCAGACGCTGCTGTACACCGAGATGGTGACCACCGGTGCGATTATTCATGGTAAAGGCGATTACCTGGCGTACAGTGAAGAAGAGCACCCGGTCGCATTGCAGCTTGGCGGCAGCGATCCGGCGCAGCTTGCCCATTGTGCGAAGCTGGCTGAAGCGCGCGGCTATGATGAAATTAATCTCAATGTCGGCTGCCCGTCCGATCGCGTGCAGAACGGTCGCTTTGGTGCTTGCCTGATGGGAGAAGCGCAACTGGTTGCCGATTGCGTCAAAGCGATGCGCGATGTGGTCTCTGTTCCGGTGACGGTGAAAACGCGTATTGGTATCGACGATCAGGACAGTTACGAATTTCTCTGCGACTTTATCGGTACGGTTGCCGGTAAAGGTGAGTGCGAGTCCTTTATTATTCATGCCCGTAAAGCCTGGCTCTCCGGTTTAAGCCCGAAAGAAAACCGTGAGATCCCACCGCTGGATTACCCGCGTGTCTATCAGCTGAAGCGCGATTTCCCGCAGTTGACGATGTCGATTAATGGCGGGATTAAGTCGCTGGCGGAGGCCAAAGCTCATCTGGAACATATGGATGGCGTGATGGTGGGCCGCGAAGCCTACCAGAACCCGGGGATTCTGGCGTCGGTTGATCGGGAAATTTTTGGCGCGGAGGTCGGCGATGCCGATCCGGTGGCGGTTGTTCGCGCGATGTATCCCTACATAGAGCGTGAACTCAGCCAGGGGGCTTACCTGGGGCACATCACCCGCCACATGCTGGGCCTGTTCCAGGGGATCCCTGGGGCGCGCCAGTGGCGCCGCTACCTGAGTGAGAATGCTCACAAGGCCGGCGCAGATGTTGAGGTTGTTGAGAAAGCGCTCAGTCTTGTTGCTCAGGCGCGTTAAAAGTTCACTAAAACCTGGTCAAATTCACTAAAACCTGCACACCAGTGCAGGTTTTTTTATTGCTGAATCAGTAAGTTAAGGTTGGCATATTTCTTGTAATAGAAGAATGAGTTACCTGGTTTGTGGAGAGCGCTATGTTGGAACTACTGTTTATTATCGGCTTCTTTATTATGTTGTTGGTGACCGGCGTGTCGCTGCTGGGTATTGTGGCGGCGCTGGTTGTGGCAACCGCAGTGATGTTTTTAGGCGGGCTTTTTGCTTTGATGATCAAACTGTTGCCCTGGCTATTGTTGGCTGTTGCCGTGGTCTGGATCATTCGCGCTATCAAAGAACCGAAGCTCCCACGTTATCAACGCAATAACCGTTGGCGTTACTAAAGTATTGAGTGGTGCGTCACAACCCTGAAACATTTAGTGGCGCATTGCTTAGAACCGCATAGGATTTGCTTATCAAATCTGTCACTATCGCGACGTTAACGAATTCATCGCGCTGTACCCTACAATGCAGCCGAACTAAAAAAAGAAAGGGCTTCCTGCGGGAAGCCCTAATTCTTTCCGGCGATGAACTCAAGGGATCAATAAGCTTGAGCCCTGGGTTGCACGGCTTTCCAGCACCGCATGTGCGCGCTGTGCATCCTTTAACGCAAATTTCTGGCTCTCTGCCACATCCACTTTAATGACGCCGCTGGCAATCAATGAGAACAACTCATTGCTGGCTTCCTGCAACTCTTCCCGCGTGGTGATGTAGCCATTAAGGGAAGGGCGCGTGGCATAGAGCGAACCTTTCTGGTTGAGAATACCGAGGTTCACGCCGGTAACCGGACCGGAGGAGTTACCAAAGCTGACCATCAGGCCACGGCGACGCAGGCAATCGAGCGAGATCTCCCAGGTATCTTTCCCGACCGAGTCATACACCACGCCCACCTTTTTGCCGCCGGTAAGTTCTTTCACGCGTTCGACCACATTCTCTTCGCTGTAGTTGATCACCTGCCAGGCACCGGCCTGCAATGCACGCTGCGCCTTTTGCGCTGACCCCACGGTGCCAATCAGTTTCGCGCCGAGCGCTTTCGCCCATTGGCAGGCAATAAGCCCAACGCCGCCCGCCGCCGCGTGAAACAGGAATACCTCGTCGGGTTTGATCTCCCAGGTTTTGCGCAGTAGGTAGAAGACCGTCAATCCCTTCAGGTAAGCGGCTGCGGCTTGTTCGAAAGAGATGGCATTCGGCAGGATCGCCGCTTTATCGGCAGGGACATTGTGTACCGAGCTGTAAGCGCCCAGCCCTGATTGCGCGTAGACCACGCGATCGCCCACCTTAATGTGCGTCACGCCGCTGCCCACTTTGCTGACGACGCCGGCTGCTTCGGTGCCCAGCCCGCTCGGCAAAGACGGCGGCGGGTAAAGTCCGCTGCGGATATAGGTATCAATGTAATTGATGCCTATGGCTTTGTTTTCCACCTGGATTTCGTTTTCCGCTGGTGCTGTGGGGGTAAACTCCACGGCTTTCAGCACGTCAGGGCCGCCATGCTTGTGAAATTCTATTCGTGTCGCCATGCTTCCTCCTGAACTCTGTGATAATCTTTCGAACCATTCATTACCTTGGTAGCTCCATTCACTATGGCAGGAAATAAACCCTTCAACAAACAGACTGAATCCCGCGACGTACAGCTTGAGGGGATGAAAGTGCCTCCGCATTCCATTGAAGCGGAGCAGTCAGTGTTGGGCGGTTTAATGCTGGATAACGAACGCTGGGATGACGTCGCCGAGCGTGTTGTCGCGGATGATTTTTACACGCGTCCGCACCGCCATATTTTCACCGAAATGCACCGCCTGCAGGAGATGGGCAAACCCATTGACCTGATTACGTTGGCGGAATCGCTGGAGCGTCAGGGGCAACTGGAGATCGTTGGTGGTTTCGCTTACCTGGCGGAACTGTCCAAAAATACGCCAAGTGCGGCGAACATCAGCGCCTATGCGGATATCGTGCGTGAACGGGCCGTGGTCCGTGAGATGATCTCGGTGGCGAATGAAATCGCCAATGCCGGTTTCGATCCGCAGGGGCGCACCAGTGAAGATTTGCTCGATCTGGCGGAGTCGCGGGTCTTCAAAATTGCAGAAAGCCGCGCGAATAAAGACGAAGGCCCGAAGAATATCGCCGATGTTCTTGAAGCGACCGTCTCGCGTATCGAGCAGCTTTTCCAGCAACCCCATGATGGCGTAACCGGGGTCAATACCGGCTATGACGACCTCAATAAGAAAACGGCGGGTTTGCAGCCGTCAGATTTGATTATCGTCGCGGCGCGTCCGTCGATGGGTAAAACGACATTTGCAATGAACCTCGTCGAAAATGCGGCGATGTTGCAGGATAAACCAGTGCTTATTTTCAGCCTGGAGATGCCATCTGAGCAGATTATGATGCGTTCCCTGGCGTCATTGTCGCGGGTTGATCAGACACGCATTCGTACCGGTCAGCTCGACGATGAGGACTGGGCGCGTATCTCCGGCACCATGGGTATCCTGCTGGAAAAACGCAATATCTATATTGATGACTCCTCCGGTCTGACCCCGACGGAAGTCCGTTCCCGTGCCCGACGTATCGCCCGCGAACATGGCGGCATCGGGCTTATCATGATTGACTACCTTCAGTTGATGCGCGTGCCGTCGTTGTCCGACAACCGTACGCTGGAAATCGCCGAAATCTCCCGCTCACTGAAAGCGCTGGCCAAAGAGTTGCAGGTACCGGTGGTGGCGCTGTCGCAGCTTAACCGCTCTCTGGAACAACGTGCCGATAAACGTCCGGTTAACTCCGACCTGCGTGAGTCCGGCTCCATTGAGCAGGATGCGGACTTGATCATGTTTATCTATCGTGATGAGGTTTATCACGAAAACAGTGACTTAAAAGGCATTGCGGAAATCATTATTGGTAAACAGCGTAACGGCCCTATCGGGACGGTGCGCCTGACATTTAACGGGCAGTGGTCGCGCTTTGATAACTATGCGGGGCCTCAATATGATGACGAATAAATTTCCGTCATCCTTCGTGCCGCAGGTGCGTTGACGGAGCCCGCTCACCCGGTCACTTAGTTTACTAAGCTCCCGGCGATCCCCGGGTTTATCTCCCTCCTGCGACACGAATGATTCAGGAAATTCTTTTAGTAAGGAATTGAAATGCAAGCGGCAACCGTAGTAGTGAACCGCCGCGCTCTGCGACACAATCTGCAACGCCTGCGCGAACTGGCCCCCGCCAGTCGACTGGTTGCAGTCGTGAAAGCGAACGCCTATGGACACGGTCTTCTTGAGACCGCGCGAACGCTCCCTGATGCCGACGCTTTTGGCGTCGCCCGTCTCGAAGAAGCCCTGCTCCTGCGTGCAGGCGGCATAACGCAACCGATCCTGCTGCTGGAAGGTTTTTTCAATGCCGAAGCGTTGCCGCTGGTCGCTGAACATCAGCTACAGACCGTCGTCCACAGCGAGGAACAGCTTAAGGCGCTGGAAACGACCCCTCTGAACGCGCCAGTCACCGTGTGGATGAAACTCGATACCGGCATGCACCGTCTTGGGGTGCACCCCAATGAAGCGGAGGCCTTTTATGCCCGCTTGTCGCAGTGTAAAAACGTCCGCCAGCCAGTGAACGTCGCCAGCCATTTTGCCCGTGCCGATGAGCCGGAGTGCGGCGCGACGGAACGCCAGCTCGATATTTTCACCACCTTTACCGACGGTAAGCCAGGCCTGCGCACGATTGCTGCCTCCGGCGGCACGTTGCTTTGGCCGCAATCGCACTTCGACTGGGTACGTCCGGGCATTATTCTGTATGGCGTATCGCCGCTGGAAGACAAACCCTGGGGTGCAGATTTCGGTTTTCAGCCCGCTATGACCCTGACTTCACAGCTTATTGCTGTGCGCGAACATAAAGCAGGTGATGCTGTAGGGTATGGTGGCACCTGGCAGAGCGAACGCGACACCCGCCTGGGCGTGGTCGCGATGGGTTACGGCGATGGCTATCCTCGTGCTGCGCCTTCCGGTACGCCGGTGCTGGTTAACGGGCGTGAAGTGCCGATTGTGGGGCGGGTAGCGATGGATATGATTTGCGTCGACCTGGGGCCGGAAGCAGAAGATCGCGCCGGTGATAGGGTCGTGTTATGGGGCGAAGGGTTACCCGTTGAACGCATCGCTAAAATAACGAAGGTAAGTGCTTACGAACTTATTACGCGCCTGACCGCCAGGGCGACACTGAAATACATCGACTAAAAAGGATTGCCCTTTGTCTCCAATGGAAATCGCCGCCTGCCTGGCCTATGCCCTCTCTGTATGGCTTGCCGCGCGCAATAACATGCACACCTGGTGGACGGGGATTATCGGCTGTGTGCTGTATGGCTGGGTGTTTTACTCGGTGCAACTGTACGCGGACGTCACCCTGCAAGTGTTCTTTATTGCCAGCAGTATTGCCGGGTGGGTCAATTGGCTGAAAGGGAATCATGGCAGTGAACTGGCGGTGCGCAAAACGCCGATCGGTCGGCTGTTGCCCATGCTGGCTGGCGCGTTGCTGGTGGCGGGCGGTTATGCGTGGTTGCTGCACCGTTTTACCAACGCGTGGTCGCCGTGGCTGGATTCCGCCATCATGGTGTTCAGCGTGCTTGCGCAGTTCATGCTGATGGGGCGCAGGCTCGAGAGCTGGTATTTCTGGCTACTGGTCAACACCATTGCCGTACCGCTTTATGCGGCGCGCGATCTCTGGCTGACCGCCGGGTTGTATCTCGTTTTTTGGTGTAACGCATGGCACGGTCTGTACCAGTGGCGCAAGGCGCTGGTCGCGCGATGACACGTTTCGCCAGTGGACTGGTGGTGGGGAAGTTCGCCCCGCTGCATTGTGGTCATGAGCGGCTGATCAATGCCGCGCTGGCCCAGTGTGACCGCGTCTGGCTGATTAGCTATTCGCAACCGGAAATGCCGGGTTGTGAGCCAGAAAAACGCGAACGCTGGCTGCGGGAGCGGTTTCCGCAATGTGAAATCGTTGTTCTGACCCCGGAGCGCGTTGCAAGCTGGGGGCTCGGTGCGTTGCCGCATAACGATGCTCCCGGTGACCAGCATCGGCATTATATGGCCGACCTCTGTTTGCAGGTTCTGAACTGCTGCCCACAAGCGGTCTTCACCGCTGAAGATTACGGCGACGGTTTTGCCCGTGTGCTCAGTGAACGTTTTGCTCAGCCTGTGGTGCATGTACGCTTACAGCGTGAGCAGGGCGCACAGGCACCTTCCGGCACGCTGATCCGGAGCGATGTCCACCGTTGGCGGCAGATGCTCTCGCCCAGTGTCTATCGGGATTTTGTTCAACGCATTTGCCTGCTGGGAGGTGAATCCACCGGTAAAAGCACTCTGAGCGCAGCCCTGGCGCAGGCGCTGGAGACGGTTTACGTGGCGGAATATGGCCGGGAGCGCTGGGAAGGAAAGGGCGGTGAACTGGCGTACGATGATTTGCTGATTATTGCGCAGACACAGGTAAGGCGTGAAGACGCGGCGCTAGCGGCCCGTTGGCTGGTATGCGATACCTCGCCACTCACGACGTTGTTCTATACGCTGGAGATGTTCGGCAAGGCGCCGGATGAGCTATACACACTGGCAGAGCGGCACTATCACTGGGTGGTGCTGTGTGAAGATGATTTTCCTTTTGTGCAGGACGGCACGCGGCAGGATGAAACGTTCCGCCAGCGGCAGCAGGCATGGTACGTTGACCAATTGACACAGCGCGGCATCCCTTTTCTTCGCGTGCGGGGTTCGGTAAACCAGCGCGTGGCACAAATCCTTACGGCTCTTCGCGGCTAACACGCTTATTTTTCGCCACTATCATTGCTGCTCTCGACCTTCCCTGACTTCCGGTTTATTGTGTGAGTTCATGCCTACTGTAAACCTGGAGAATACACGCGTGTTTCAGAAAGTTGACGCCTACGCTGGCGACCCGATCCTCTCTCTTATGGAGCGGTTTAAAGACGATCCGCGTAGCGACAAAGTTAACCTCAGTATCGGGCTCTATTACAACGAAGACGGCATCATTCCACGCTTGCAGGCTGTCGCCGAAGCAGAAGCGCGCCTCAATGCGCAGCCGCACGGCGCGTCTCTGTACCTGCCGATGGAAGGGTTGAACAGTTACCGTATGGCGATTGCGCCGCTGCTGTTTGGCGCGGACCATCCCGTGCTGGAACAAAAACGTGTTGCGACAGTACAGACGTTGGGCGGTTCCGGTGCGCTGAAAGTGGGTGCAGATTTTCTGAAACGTTACTTCCCCGACTCGGGCGTATGGGTGAGCGATCCGACCTGGGAAAACCACGTTGCCATTTTTGAAGGTGCCGGTTTTGTAGTAAGTACTTACCCCTGGTACGACAATGAAACCAATGGCGTGCGTTTCTCTGCTTTCCTGGAAAAACTGAATACGCTGCCGGCACAAAGTATCGTTCTGCTCCATCCTTGCTGCCATAACCCGACCGGCGCGGATTTAACCAACGCGCAATGGGATGATGTGGTTGAGGTTGTGAAAGCACGCAATCTGATCCCCTTCCTTGATATCGCGTATCAGGGCTTTGGCGCAGGCATGGAAGAAGATGCCTACGCGATTCGCGCAATGGCCCGTGCCGGGTTGCCAGTGTTGGTCAGCAACTCCTTCTCCAAGATTTTCTCCCTGTATGGCGAGCGTGTCGGTGGCCTCTCCATTGTGTGTGAAGACGCAGCTGCCGCCGATCGCGTACTCGGTCAGTTAAAAGCCACCGTTCGCCGTAACTACTCCAGCCCGCCGAATTTTGGTGCGCAGTTGGTAGCGACCGTGCTGGGCGATGCGGGGTTGAAAGCCTCATGGCTGGCGGAAGTGGAAACGATGCGCACCCGCATTCTGGCAATGCGCCAGGAACTGGTAAAGGTTCTGAAAGAGGCGGTACCGGGCGGTAATTTTGATTATCTGATCAAGCAACGCGGCATGTTCAGCTATACCGGTCTGAGCGCACAGCAGGTAGAAAGATTGCGTGAAGAGTTCGGTATTTACCTGGTGGCCAGCGGGCGTATTTGTGTTGCCGGTCTGAATAGTCGCAATGTGCATCGTGTCGCGCAGGCTTTTGCATCAGTGATGTAAGTACTTGCTCACATTTTCATCCTGATCCCCTGCTTTTCAGCAGGGGGTTATTCCCCCGTATTCTCTTATTCTATGGCTAATCCGCAGAAAATCCTTTGTTTCACCTGCCGCTGGGGTTATGGTCGGGTAGATTTTTGACCGTTCGCACCATTTATAAAACATAACGAGCTGATAATTTAGGGATAAATATGCGAAAGTTCACACTTGCCCTTGGCGCTGCCTGTCTGTGGTTTACGCTGGGAGGCGCTGCGGTTTATGCCTCCGCCCCCACACCCTCTTCTGATGGCACCAATGTGGCCAAACTGGCGGAACAGGCACCCATTCACTGGGTTTCCGTCGCACAAATTGAACGTTCGCTGGTTGAACGCCCACCAATGGCGGTAGGGTTTGATATTGATGATACCGTGCTGTTTTCCAGCCCTGGTTTCTGGCGCGGGAAGAAAACCTGGTCGCCAGACAGCGAAGCGTATCTGCATAACCCGGCATTCTGGGAAAAGATGAATAACGGATGGGATGAGTTCAGTATTCCCAAAGAGGTGGCGCGGCAGCTTATCGCCATGCATGTGAAGCGCGGCGACAGCATCTGGTTCATCACCGGACGCAGCCAGACAAAAACCGAAACCGTCAGCAAAATCCTGCAGGACGATTTTCTGATCCCGGCGGCGAATATGAATCCGGTGATTTTCGCCGGTGACCAGCCCGGGCAAAATAGCAAAACGCAGTGGCTGAAGGCGAAGCAGATCCGCATCTTCTATGGTGACTCAGATAGCGACATCACGGCCGCTCGCGAAAGCGAAGCACGGCCGATCCGCGTATTACGTGCCTCCAACTCAACGTATCGCCCGCTACCGCAGGCGGGAGCAATGGGTGAAGAGGTGATCGTCGATTCCGAATATTAGCCGGGGTTTACCTTTCGGCGCTATGCTGCACACTTAAGCAACATCATCTTTTCGGCTAAGGAGCAGTGAATGTGGTATCAACAAACTATTACGCTTGGCGCAAAGGCGCGCGGGTTTCACCTGGTCACGGAGGAAGTGCTCGGGCAAATCCGCGATCTTTCCCGTGTGCGGATCGGTTTGTTGCATCTATTGCTTCAGCATACTTCGGCCTCTCTCACGCTGAATGAAAACTGCGACCCGACTGTGCGTTACGACATGGAACAGCACTTTCTGGACAGTGTGCCGGATAACGCCCCCTATAAGCATGATTATGAAGGGCCGGATGATATGCCATCGCATATCAAGTCTTCTCTGCTTGGCGTATCACTATTACTGCCTGTGCAAAACGGGCGGGTACAGTTAGGTACCTGGCAGGGGATCTGGCTGGGGGAGCACCGCATTCACGGCGGCGCGCGGAACATTATCGCCACGCTACAAGGGGAGTAGCGCCGTTCTCCCGGTAATTACTGCTTCTATCGTCAGGATTTGTAACGATCGCCGTTTTTTTCATCAATACACTACGCTTAAATAAGTCAACCGGGCCGATCGGACGATCCATCGCAACACGACGAGGAGAATCAACGTGACAATTTCGGAGTTACTGCAATATTGCATGGCGAAGGCGGGCGCTGAACAGAGCGTACATAGCGACTGGAAGGCGACGCAAATCAAGGTCGCCGATGTGCTGTTTGCGATGGTGAAGGAAGTTGAGGGTCGCCCTGCGGCGTCGCTAAAAACCAGTCCGGAACTGGCGGAACTGTTGCGTGAACAGCATCAGGATGTACGCCCCAGCCGCCACCTGAATAAAGCGCACTGGAGCACGGTGTATCTGGATGGTTCGTTACCGGACTCGCAGATTTACTATCTGGTGGATGCGTCCTACCAACAGGCGATGGAACGGGTGCCGGAACAGGTCCGGCACCAGCTGTCAGTGTGACGATTTCAGCATCGGCTTAAGAAACCGCGCCGTGTGTGAGGCTTCGCATTCGGCAACGGTTTCCGGTGTGCCGGAGACGAGGATTTCGCCGCCACCGCTGCCGCCTTCCGGGCCGAGATCGACTATCCAGTCCGCAGTTTTAATCACGTCCAGGTTATGCTCAATGACCACAATGGTATTGCCCTGATCGCGCAATTGGTGCAGCACGTCCAGTAACTGCTGGATATCGGCGAAATGCAGGCCGGTAGTGGGTTCGTCGAGAATATAGAGCGTCTGCCCGGTTCCGCGTTTTGACAGCTCACGCGCCAGTTTCACACGCTGGGCTTCGCCGCCGGAGAGCGTGGTCGCTGACTGACCAAGACGGATATAGGTCAGCCCAACATCCATCAGCGTTTGCAGCTTACGCGCCAGCGCGGGCACGGCATCAAAGAACTCACGTGCTTCTTCGATGGTCATATCCAACACTTCATGGATAGTTTTGCCCTTGTATTTGATCTCCAGCGTTTCGCGGTTGTAGCGTTTGCCTTTGCACTGGTCGCACGGCACGTAAATATCCGGCAGGAAGTGCATCTCTACTTTGATCACCCCGTCACCCTGACAGGCTTCACAGCGGCCGCCGCGCACGTTAAAACTGAAGCGCCCTGGCGTATAGCCGCGCGAGCGGGATTCTGGCACGCCGGCAAACAGTTCACGCACCGGCGTGAATACGCCGGTATAGGTCGCCGGGTTGGAACGCGGCGTACGGCCTATCGGACTTTGGTCAATATCGATCACTTTATCGAAATGCTCCAGCCCGTGGATATCGCGGTATGGCGCTGGCTCGGCAATCGTCGCACCGTTTAGCTGGCGCTGCGCGATGGGGAACAGTGTATCGTTGATCAGTGTGGATTTACCCGAACCGGACACGCCGGTAATACAGGTAAAGAGACCGACCGGCAGCGTCAGCGTCACGTCTTTCAGGTTGTTGCCGCGTGCGCCGGTGAGTTTCAGTACTTTGCTCGGATCGGCCGGAACACGCCGTTTCGGGATATCAATTTTGCGTTTGCCGCTCATGTATTGCCCGGTCAGCGACTCCGGCACTGCCATAATCGCGTCCAGCGTGCCTTCCGCCACAACCTGACCGCCATGTACACCCGCGCCCGGCCCAATATCGATCACATGATCCGCTGCGCGAATGGCGTCTTCGTCATGTTCGACGACAATCACCGTGTTACCCAGATTACGCAGATGGATTAATGTGCCAAGCAGGCGCTCGTTATCGCGCTGGTGCAGACCGATTGAGGGTTCATCCAGCACATACATCACACCTACCAGACCTGCGCCAATCTGGCTTGCGAGACGGATACGCTGTGCTTCGCCGCCGGAGAGTGTTTCAGCAGAGCGTGACAGCGTCAGGTAGTTCAGTCCGACGTTAACAAGGAATTTCAGGCGGTCGCCGATCTCTTTCAGCACTTTTTCGGCAATTTTTGCCCGCTGACCAGAGAGTTTCAGGTTGTTGAAGAAGTCCATCGCATGACCGATGCTCATATCCGAGATGGTCGGCAGCGGCGTGTTTTCAACGAAGACATGGCGCGCTTCGCGGCGCAGACGGGTGCCCTCGCAGGCGGCGCATGGACGGTTGCTGATAAACTTCGCCAGTTCCTCGCGCACCGCGCTGGATTCCGTCTCTTTATAGCGGCGCTCCATATTATGCAGCACGCCTTCAAACGGATGACGGCGCACCGAGGTGTCACCGCGATCGTTCATGTATTTGAACTCAATCGATTCTTTACCCGAACCGGAGAGGATCACTTTCTGCACGCTGGCGCTCAGGCTTTCCCATGGCGCTTCAACGTCGAATTTATAGTGTTCCGCCAGTGACTTCAGCATCTGGAAATAGTAAAAATTGCGGCGATCCCAGCCGCGGATTGCACCGCCAGCCAGCGACAGTTCCGGGTTCTGAATCACGCGGTCCGGGTCGAAATATTGCTGCACGCCCAGACCGTCACAGGTCGGGCAAGCCCCGGCCGGGTTGTTGAAGGAAAACAGGCGCGGTTCCAGCTCGCGCATGCTGTAGCCGCAAATGGGGCAAGCGAAGTTGGCGGAGAACAACAGCTCCTCGGCGTTGGCATCGTCCATATCGGCAACCACCGCCGTGCCACCGGAAAGCTCCAGTGCGGTTTCAAACGATTCCGCCAGGCGCTGGGCCAGATCGCTGCGGACTTTAAAACGGTCAATCACCACTTCAATGGTGTGTTTCTTTTGCAGCTCCAGTTTCGGCGGATCGGAGAGGTCGCAGACTTCGCCATCAATACGCGCCCGGATATAGCCCTGGCTGGCGAGGTTTTCCAGCGTTTTGGTGTGTTCGCCTTTACGCTCTTTTATCACCGGAGCCAGCAGCATCAGGCGTTTGCCTTCCGGTTGCGACAGCACGTTATCGACCATCTGGCTGACGGTTTGCGCCGCCAGCGGCACATCGTGATCCGGGCAGCGCGGTTCGCCTACACGCGCGAAGAGCAGACGCAGATAATCGTGAATTTCAGTGATGGTCCCGACGGTGGAGCGCGGGTTATGCGAGGTCGATTTTTGTTCGATGGAAATAGCCGGCGACAGCCCTTCAATATGGTCGACGTCCGGTTTTTCCATCAACGACAGAAACTGGCGGGCGTAGGCGGAAAGCGATTCAACATAGCGGCGCTGCCCCTCCGCGTAAAGCGTGTCGAAAGCCAGTGAGGACTTGCCAGACCCCGACAGCCCGGTGACAACGATCAGTTTGTCGCGAGGGATGACGAGGTTGATGTTTTTGAGATTGTGGGTGCGGGCGCCCCGAACTTCTATCTTATCCAATCCATTCACCTTTTACCCGGAGGAACGCTATTTTGCCTGGTATGTTTGAAGGACAACCGGCGGTCAGAAACGGCTAATTATGACACAATTTAACCTGAATGAATATACAGTATTTGCATGCATCCTGGCAGCGAATATGTAAAAATGCGCTGCCGCGAGAGATCTCTGGAACCTGCTTCGCAGCTATCAATAAGCCATATGGAAATGGTACACTCGCGCGTTTACACTACTAAGAAACGTTTTCAGGAGACACGATCATGGCCAGCAGAGGCGTAAACAAGGTGATTCTCGTCGGTAATCTGGGCCAGGACCCGGAAGTACGCTATATGCCGAGTGGTGGCGCAGTGGCCAACATTACGCTGGCTACTTCCGAATCCTGGCGTGATAAGCAGACCGGCGAAATGAAAGAGCAGACCGAATGGCACCGCGTTGTGCTGTTTGGCAAACTGGCAGAAGTCGCTGGTGAATACCTGCGTAAAGGCTCTCAGGTTTATATCGAAGGCCAACTGCGTACCCGCAAATGGACCGATCAATCCGGTCAGGAAAAATACACGACTGAAGTCGTTGTGAACGTTGGCGGCACCATGCAAATGCTGGGCGGACGTCAGGGTGGCGGCGCACCGGCAGGCGGCGGCCAGCAGCAGGGCGGTTGGGGCCAGCCTCAGCAACCGCAGGGCGGCAACCAGTTCAGCGGCGGCGCGCAGTCCCGCCCGCAACAGCAGTCTGCTCCGGCGCCGTCTAACGAACCGCCGATGGACTTCGACGACGATATCCCGTTCTGATTTTTCTTCATCAGAAAACAAAAAACCCCGCAATGCGGGGTTTTTATTGTTCAGCGGCTGAACATTACTTCGACACATCCGCACCGAAATATTTCTGAGAAATACGTTCGTAGGTGCCGTCGGCCTTGATCTCTTCCAGCGCTTTATCAATCGCGGCTTTCAGTTCCGGATTGTTTTTACGGATCAACACGCCAGATTTTTCAGCATTGTCTTCGGTGGCCACGATTTTCACCGGCGCAGACGGTTTGTGTTTTTTGAAGTCCAGGTAAGAGAGGTTATCGTTGATGGTCGCATCGGCACGGCCCTGCACCACCAGATCGATAGACTGGTTAAAGCCATCGGTCGGCACAATTTCCGCGCCATATTTACGGGCGATCTGTGCGTAGTTACTGGTCAGTGAATGGGCGGATTTCTTGCCTTTCAGATCGTCAAAGCTCTTGATGCTGCTGTTTTTGTCATTCACGATCAGCACCGCTTTAGAGGCGATGTACGGCTCAGAGAAGTCATATTTTTTCTGGCGCGCTTCAGTAATGCCGACCTGGTTAATGACCGCGTCGTAGCGATTTGCATCGATACCGGCGATCAGACCATCCCATTTACCTTCAACAAACTGCGCTTTCACTTTCAGGCGCTTGGCCACTTCCTGGCCGATTTCAACGTCAAAGCCTTCCAGCGTGCCGGACGCGTTATGGAACGTGAACGGAGGATAGGTGCCTTCGGTACCAATTTTCAGAACCCCGGCGGACTGGATTTTTGCCAGGTCGTCCTGCGCCAGCGCCGCGTGGGCGAAACCAAGCTGCATAACCCCTGCAATAACGAGTGTTGCGAGTGCTTTCATCTAAATCTACCCCAAGTGATTGTTATTGGTTCGCCCCGATCTCCGGGAGCGCAGTGCTTAAAGAGGCGATAAATTCCGCAGTACGCGGTTTTTTCGCGTGTGAAAAGAGGTCGTTGGCGGTACCGGATTCCACAATTTCCCCAGCTTCAAGAAACACCACCTGACTGGCGATATTGGCCGCCAGGCGCAGGTCGTGCGTCGCCATAATCATTGTTGTGCCTTCCTGCGCCAGCTGGCGCAGAACCGCCACCACCTCGCCGGAAAGTTCCGGGTCGAGCGCAGACGTGGGTTCATCACAGAGCAACACCGCCGGTGACGGCGCAAGCGCACGGGCAATGGCCACACGCTGCTGCTGCCCGCCGGATAACGTATTCGGCAGAGCGTCACGTTTGTGCAGCATGCCTACTTTCGTCAGCAACGCTTCACCACGCTGACGCGCACGGTCGCGATCCCATTTGTGCACGGTGATCAGCCCTTCGGTGATATTTTCCAGAACCGTCATATGCGGAAACAGTGCGAAGTTCTGGAACACCATCCCCGTCTGACGGCTGATGCGGCGAATATCCTGGCCTTTAATGCGCGCGTCCGGCGAAAAGGTGATGCTCTCTTTGCCAATGGTTAGCGCCCCGGCCTGAGGGATCTCCAGTAAGTTAATACAACGCAATAACGTACTTTTGCCGCTGCCGGACGGGCCAATCAGCGTGGTTACCGTGCCTTCTTCAATGGTTAAATTGATATTTTTCAGGACACGATGACCATCAAAACTCTTATCAAGGTTGGAGAGCGTTATCATTGACGGCTCCTTTAGGTGTCGTGCCCGCTAATTTCTGTTCAAGTTTGTTCTGCAAATGCGATAACACGGAACTGAAGAACAAATAAATGACGGCCGCTTCGCTATACAGAATCAGCGGTTCATAAGTCACAGCCGCAATTTGCTGCGCGGACAGGAACATTTCCGGCACCGTGATCACCGACGCCAGCGAAGTATCTTTCACCAGCGAAATAAAGGTATTGGAAAGCGGCGGCACCGCAATGCGTGCGGCCTGCGGCAGGATAATACGGCGTAATGACTGCGCCCAGGTCATGCTGATGGCGTGGGCGGCTTCCCACTGCGACTTCGGTACGGCCAACAGCGTAGCGCGGATCACTTCGGAGGTATAAGCCCCGATGTTAACGGTGAAACCAATCACCGCGGCCGGGAAGGCATCGATCGTAATGCCCGCGCTGGGCAGTGCGTAGAAGATCAAAAACAGCTGCACCAGCAAAGGCGTACCGCGGATCAACCAGACATAAAACCGGACCACCGGTTTCAAAAATCCCGGCCCGTACAGGCGCAATAATGCAATCACAAACCCCAGGGTCAGGCCGAGAACAAACGAGCTGAGGGTGAGGGGAATAGTGAATTTCAGACCTGCGGAAAGCATGGGCCAGAATGAATCAATTGCTAAGGGTAACCATGTTGGCACTGCGCACCTTCCGGACAGAGCGTGTTGCCAGAAAAATGCTGGCAGAATGTGAATATATATTAGCCCAGTTAATAATTCTGGCACCGTATTAGAGCGGATTATATGCCTTGAACCGAACGCGAAAACAAATATATCCGAATAACGTTATGCAGAAATGAGCTAAGCAATGCTTTTTTGATACATAGGCGCTTTTACGCTGCTTCCACTCTCGCTTTCGTTGCACCTTTTACCTCTTTTTTCCCCTTTATCTGCACCAAAATGACGCCCATGCACAGTGCGTGATTTTTGATCAACCCATCTCTATCCCCATTTTTTCAGTGAGTTACAGGCTGGCATTTTTCTTGCAGTTCCATTTAGTGAAACTGAAGTCCCATTTTATGAGACCTTGCCATGTCCATTTTAGAAACGACAGCCAGCATTCTTAAATTGATGGTGGATCTGCAACGCGGCATCCGCATCAGCGATGTAATTACCCATCTTGGGATGCCAAAAAGCACGGCTTCCCGTGTGATGAGCCAGCTTGAGTCCTATGGCTATCTCGAAAAAGACGGCGGGCAGGGCACTTTTCTGCCCGGTCCGTTGCTGATGTCGGCATCCCATCTGGTGAGTCGCCACATCACCCTCAGTGACCATGTTGACGCTGCGCTGCGCAGCCTGTGTGAACGCACCGGTTACACCGGCTATATCTCCATGCTGGATAACCAGGAAATCCTCGTATTGCGAGTGATTCATGGTCGCCAGGCGCTACCGGTGGTGACCTGGCCGGGTTCTCGTTCCCCTGCATGGGGAACATCGACCGGCCGGGCGCTGCTGGCGCGCTTCACGGACACGCAACTGCACGACTTTTTTGCCAGCCCGCTGGTGGTCTCGCAGCTCAGCGGTACGCCGCACGATGTCAGCATGCTGGTGGCGGCGGTTGCCCGCGCCCGGGATGCAGGTTACGCAACGGCAGTGAACGAATCGGTCGCCGATACGGCTTCCGTCAGTTGTGCCGTTGGCGACCCGGCCACCCACGAAGCCGTGGCGTTCTGCCTCTCTTTTCCCCAACAGCTTGCCACCCCTGAAGAGTTGCAACGGATAGCGACATTACTGAAAGAGACTGCCCTCACCATTGCCGGAAAAACCGGCGACACGCAGGTGATCGGTCCGCTTTGATTTTTTTCCTTTTGCCAATGCCAGGAGAATAACCGTGAGTCAAATCGCCCCTTCCGAAACGTTGCCAGCGCACAGCGAGAGCCATCCGCGTGCTTTTGCGCCTGCCACGTTGTTGCTGTTATTGGTATTAAGTATCTTCGGCGCCGTGATTGGCGTGCAGTTACTGACGACCCTTGGTGTGACGCCGAATACCGCCATCATCGGCGCGATGGCGGCCATGATCATTGCCCGTATTCCATTACAGTGCTTTGCCCGTTTCCGCTCCATCCATATTCAAAACCTGGCGCAAAGCGCGACCTCCGCCGCCACATTTGGCGCCGCGAACTCCTTGCTTCTGCCTATCTCTATTCCCTGGCTGTTTGGCCATAACGAAATGGTGATGCCGATGTTTATCGGTGTGGCGCTGGCCATGCTGCTGGACGGTTGGCTGCTGTACCGTTTGTTTAATACCCGTATCTTTCCGGCAGAAGGGGCATGGCCACCGGGTATTGCGGCGGCGGAATCCATTAAAGCCGGTGATCAGGGCGGTAAACAGGCGGCATTGCTCGGTACAGGTATTGTGATTGGTGCGATTGGCTCGTGGTTCAAGTTTCCAATGGCGGCGTTGGGTACGGCGTTTATCGGCAATATTTGGGCGCTTGGCATGCTGGGTGTCGGTTTCTTATTGCGTGGTTACTCCGCACCGCTGTTCGGCATTGATATCAATAAACTCTATATTCCCCATGGCGTTATGGCGGGCGCAGGCGTTGTGGCGTTGTTCCAGATTATCCGCTTGATCCGCCAGAGCAACCGCGACAAAGCGGAGCGACATCAGGATGATGAAGCGCTGTCGTCGGCGCAGAATGCACAAATTGGCCAAACCATTCGTTTTGGCGCACTCGGTTTTATGGCCATTTCCGTGCTCATTGCGCTGGGCAGTGGTTTATATGCCCATCTTTCTTTGCCGTGGCTGGTGGCGTTTATGGTCTATGCCGCGTTTGCTGCTTTTCTGCATGAAATGATCGTCGGTCTCGCCGCGATGCACTCCGGCTGGTTCCCGGCGTTTGCCGTCGCATTAATCACTCTGCTTATCGGTATTTTGATGGGCTTCCCACCGGAAGCGCTGGCGATGCTGTGCGGTTTTTCCGCCGCCACCGGCCCGGCGTTTGCTGATATGGGGTATGACCTGAAAGCGGGTTGGATCCTGCGCGGTAAAGGCGAGCACACCCGTTTTGAACTGGAAGGACGTCGCCAGCAGTTGCTTGCCGCAATGCTGGCCTTTGTGGTGGCAATGCCCGTGGTGTTGTTTATTTTCCGCGACTATTTCGCGCAGGGACTGGTGCCGCCGGTGGCGAAAGTCTATGTCGCGGCGATCAACGCCGGGGTGTCACTGGATATTGCGAAATCACTGCTGATCTGGGCGATCCCTGGGGCCATTATTCAGCTGATAGGCGGTCCTGGTCGTCAGATGGGAGTGCTGCTGGCTACGGGTCTGTTAATCAACAACCCACTGGCGGGCTGGGCGGTACTGATCGGGATTGCTATTCGCGCCATCGTTTTGCGTGCGGGTGGCGAAGCGATGCGTAACAAAATCGAGGTGTTGGCGGCGGGATTGATCGCCGGTGATGCCTTGTTCAGTTTCTTTAATTCCGTCCTGCCGGGTGGCAAAAAGTAATCACGCAACATCAGAGAAAATAGTATGAGCTTACAACAAACATTACAGGTCTTTGCGTTACTCGACAGCGCATACGCCAGCGGCGATAAGGTGAAAGCCCTACTGGCCGAATACCGCAATATCGCGGTGAGTGTGAAAGCGGTCAGTGGCCCGAAAGGCAGCACCGACTTCGTTAAAATCGTGATTCCGGGTACACAAGGGAAACGCAGCGGCGGCAGTGCGCCGACGCTAGGGATCGTTGGTCGTCTTGGCGGCATTGGCGCACGTCCGGGGCGCATAGGTCTGGTGTCCGATGCTGACGGCGCAGTGGCTGCCGTCGCCAGTGCGTTGAAGCTGGCGGAAATGCAGCGTCAGGGCGATAGCCTGCCGGGCGATGTCATTGTCACGACGCATATCTGCCCGGATGCACCGACGCGCCCGCATGAGCCGGTCGATTTTATGGACTCGCCGGTGGAAACCGAAGACATGAACGAGCAGGAAGTCTCGGATGAAATGGATGCCGTGCTCTCTATCGACACCACCAAAGGCAACCGCATCATCAACCATAAAGGTTTTGCCATTTCGCCAACGGTAAAACAGGGCTATATCCTGCGTGTGTCAGACGATCTGCTGCGGGTGATGGAGATGACCACCGGGCAATTGCCTGTCACTTTCCCGATCACCACCCAGGACATTACCCCCTATGGCAACGGTGTTTACCATCTCAACAGCATTCTGCAACCGTCGATTGCTACCGATGCGCCTGTGGTCGGTGTGGCGATCACGGCGGTGAGCGCAGTGCCGGGCTGCGGCACCGGCGCGAGCCATGAAACGGATATTGCGCTGGCGTGCAAATTTGCGGTTGAAGTGGCCAAAGAGTTTACCCGCGGCACCTGCCAGTTCTTCGATAGCGCAGAGTACCAGCGCCTGCTCGACCTGTATGGTTCGCTGGCGCATTTGCAAAAACGTCAGCCTGGGGTGTGAGATGGCTATTCGCACAATGGGCACCTTGACCATTGGTCAGGCGCCGCGCAGCGATATCACACCGATACTTGATGCCGCCTTGCCTTCCCATGTGAGGTGTCTGCATGCCGGTGTGCTTGATGGGCTTGATGACGCTACCATCGCGGCGCGTTTTTCGCCGCAAGCGGGCGACGCCCTCCTGACGTCACGCCTGCTGGACGGGCGCGCCGTGGTGATGGGCAAACCCGCTGTTGGTGCCGCGTTGCAGCAAAAGATCGTCGATCTGGAAGCACAAGGCTGCGAGATGATCGCTATTCTCTGTACCGGTGAGTTTCACGGCCTGCACAGCCAAAAAGCCTGGTTGATCGAGCCGGATCGGATCCTGCCGCCAGCGTTGAACGCGCTGGTCGGGGATCGCCGGGCCGGGATCCTCGTGCCGCTCGAATCACAAATCACCAGTGAGCTGGAGAAATGGCGCGGTGTGCACCAGCCCCCCGTATTTGCTATCGCTTCGCCCTATACTGCCAGCGAAGAAGAGGTGGCAAAGGCCGCCCGTTCGCTTGAAGCGCAGGGCGCGGAAGTGATCCTGACTGATTGTATGGGCTATACCGGTTGGCATCAGGCGATTTGTGCGCGCCATACGGCGCTGCCGGTGGTGTTGTCCAATAAATTGTTGGCCGATCTGCTGCGTAACCTGCTGTAGCGGTAAAAGGAGACTGTGATGGATTTACTGTTGTTGAGTAACTCGGTGCTGCCGGGTTCCGGATATCTGGAATATGCCCTCCCACTGCTGAAAACGCAGTTTGGCGGGCGTCGTAAGGTGGTGTTTATCCCCTTTGCTGGCGTAACACAAAGCTGGGATGCCTATACCGATAAGGTGCGGCTTGCGCTGGCGGAACTGGATCTGTCGATCACGGGTGTGCATACCGTTGATGACGCGCCTGCGGCCATTGCCGCAGCAGACGTTGTGATGGTCGGTGGCGGCAATACGTTTCATTTGCTGAAACAGTGCCGTGAACGCGGGCTACTCGACCCGATCCGCCAGGCGGTGAAGAACGGGGCGTTGTATGTTGGCTGGAGCGCCGGGGCAAATCTGGCCTGTCCGACGATACGCACCACTAACGATATGCCGATTATCGACCCGGGCGGACTGGATGCGCTGAACCTGGTGCCATTGCAGATCAACCCGCATTTTACAAATGCGTTGCCTGCCGGGCATCAGGGAGAGACGCGTGAGCAGCGTATCCGCGAACTGCTGGTGGTTGCGCCGGAACTGAACGTGATCGGTCTACCGGAAGGGGGATGGATCACCGTGCAGAACGGCCATGCACAGTTGGGTGGCGACAGGCCAGCGTTATTGTTTAAGGCCAATGAAGAGGCGATTACACTGGCTGCGGGTTACCGCTTTTTCTGAGGGATACACCCTGGTGGGGATCATTCGGGTATTAACCCATGGCGATGCGCATTTCATTGAGGAGCATGGACGTCTGATTCCGCTGGAGTATGTAGGGTATTGCATCGATCAGCCGCAACATTGATGAGCAGTGCGGCGAGCCTGTTTGCCAGCCAACGGGGTTAATACAGCTGGCCCGGAAACGGGCCTGCTGTGCTGTAATGCGTTTATTCTTTGCATTTAACAGCCTTCTTTTTACCCCATCAAAAATAATCCCAGCAATAAATTTATTTTTCCCGATATGGATTGAAGGCCGAAAAAATATATCATGCGTTGGTGTTCTGTTGGCTGAATCGAATAACCAGACAACCGCGAAAATAATAGGGAAATAAGTATTTTACTGATTTCAAATATATTATTTCTCATAATGAAAAATGGGACTATTCTTATCTTTCATTACATCTCAGTTTCAACTATATCCAGATAATATTAATTACATTGCCAGTGTTAGTGGACTCACAGCCGCGTATACATTGTTGTCTATTGTCATTTCCGGTATTGAAGTCGCCTGAAGACAGGTTTGTTCCCGGAATATTCGCCTCTGTCAGTAAGGAACTCGTATGGTTAACCGGATAACCGTCCTGTTGTCCGCCGGGAGTGATTCGCTCTTATTCTGGATGTTAACAGGAGAGGAGAAACTCTCAGCGCCATTTCGTTTTCAGGTGGATCTGTTAAGTAAAGATTTCACCCTTGATCGGCAAAAATTGCTCGGTCAGAACATGACGGTGGTCATTCCGGGTCAATCAGGTGCTGAGCGTTACCTTTCTGGCAAAGTGACCGCTGTTGCCGTTCGTTCCGAAGAGTTGGACGGTACGCGCTACGCTGTTTATCAAACCACGCTGGAACCGGATTTCTGGCCCATGATGCGCGACCGCAACTTTCGCATCTTCCAACAGCAGCGCGTACCGGACATCGCCAAAACGCTGTTTACAGAATACAACGTTAACATCGAAGACAAGCTTACCCGCAGCTATCGGCAATGGGATTATTGCGTGCAATACGCAGAGAGCAGTTTCCATTTTCTGAGCCGTCTGCTGGAGCTTGAAGGTATCAGCTATTTTTTCCGTCACCATAAAGACGGTCACACGCTGGTGCTGATGGATGATTACTCTCAGGCGGAAGCGTTCCCTGGCTATGAGACCCTTCCCTGGCATGCGCAGGCGAGCGGCGGGGCGGTGAGCGAGGAGGGTATCAGCCAGTTACTGGCGCGGCATGTGGTCACGCCTGGCCTGTACAGCACGGACGACTATGATTTTCGAAAACCGCACGCATGGATGCTACAAACGCTGCAAAACCCGGTCTCGCCAACACCAGGGCGCATTGACGTTTATGACTGGCCGGGGCGTTTCGTTGAACATGGCGATGGTGAATCGTATGCCCGTATTCGCCAGCAGTCATGGCAGGCGGAGCAGCAGCAAACCCAGGGAACGGCTACCGCAACCGGCATTGCGCCGGGGCACACTTTTACGCTGATCAATGCGCCCCATTATGCCGACAACGCGAAATGGCTGGTGGTCGGCGCACATTACGCATTCGAAGAAAACCAGTATGCATCTGGTGATACGGGCGAGGCAAAACACCGCATTGACTTTACTGTGATCCCCGCAGCGACACCGTTTCGCCCGCCGGTGACGACCGACTGGCCTCGCACGTACGGGCCGCAGACCGCCCGTGTGGTAGGGCCGAAAGGAGAGTCCATCTGGACAGATAAATACGGGCGCGTAAAGGTGAAATTCCACTGGGATCGCGAAAGTCAGGGGGATGAAAACAGCTCCTGCTGGGTGCGTGTCTCCAGTGCCTGGGCAGGTCAGGGTTACGGTGGCGTGCAGATCCCGCGTGTGGGCGATGAAGTGGTGGTGGATTTTATCAACGGCGAGCCGGACAGGCCGATCATCATTGGCCGGGTCTATAACGAAGCCAGCATGCCGCCGTGGGAGTTGCCTGCTGCGGCAACGCAGATGGGCTTTATGAGCCGTTCGAAGGATGGCTCGCCGGATAATGCCAACGCCCTCCGTTTTGAGGATAAACCCGGTGAAGAGCAATTTTGGCTGCATGCCGAGCGCAACATGGATACCGAAGTCGAGAACGACGAAACCCATGATGTGGGCAGTAACCGGACGAAAACCGTCGGCAAAGACGAGACCAGCCATATCAAGCAAAACCGCACCCGCACCGTCGACGGCAATGAAACGGTCACGATTGGTCAGGATCGCAGTAAAACCATTAACGGCAATGAGACCACCACGGTGCAGCAAAACCGCACCGAAAGCGTGAAGGGCAATGAAACCCTCAGCGTGGATCAAAACCGCGATGAAACCATTACCGGCAATCACACCACCACGGTGAAAAGCAATAACACCGGTACGGTCGAAGGCAATCAGACACTGACAGTGGTGCAGGATCGCAGTCGTACCGTTCAGGGCAATGAAACGGTCAGCGTTCAGCAGAACCGGACCGTGAATGTCACCGGCAACCAGACGCTTGATGTCATCGGCAACCGCAATGTGACGGTGCACAGCAGTGAAGTGCGCACGGTGACGCAAAAGCAGGATGTCAGCATTGGTGCCGGGCGCACATTGAGCATTACCGGCGGCGATACACGTTTTACGCAAGGAAGCGTGGCGGATAGCGCCACGGATACGTTCCGCATCAATGTGGGGGAAAGCGGCATTCTGATCGGTAACGGCAGCGTGGAAATTACCGCAGGCGGATCGACCATCACCATTAATGCCGCCGGCGTTATGGTGAATGGCAAAAAAATTGAGCTTAACGCCTGACGGGGAATGTGAATGAGCACCGCGAAAAACCCCACCGAAAAAGTGATGACCGACCTGGAGTTAAGCTGGCTGGATGCCAGTGAGCACTCAGCACAGACCCGCCTGTTTATCTGGCGGATCCCGGCGGGAGGAGAATCGCTGTTGGACGGTTTTATCGCGCTGCAACAGCACCCGGAAGGACGCACGCTGCCGGATCTGTTTCTTGGGCTGACAACGCCTTTTGAAACCGGCTTCGGTTACAGCGAGGCACTGGGCCGTGAATTTGTTGAACATTATGAGGCCACGCCAGATGCCGCAGAGTGGCAGGCGGAACCCTATCTACCGTGTTACTCCCCTGCACAGTTGCGCCAGTTGCTACAAGGGTTCGCCGACCGGTTTGCAGAAGATCTTCGCTACCTGGTGCTGGTGCTCAAACCTTCCGCCGTAAGCGACGACAGCGCATTAACACGCTGGCTTAACGGCTGGCTGGAACAGGGTGAACCCTCGCCGCGATTGCTGTTGATTGATACCGTTGAACAGCCGGTGTGGCAACCGCTGCTTGATGCACATCCCCATGAGGTTCAGCTGATAGTCGATGACATTGATGGCATGAAGGTGATGCACCAGACCGCACAGCAACAGACCGATCCCGATGGCGATCGTTTGCTGTTTCGCCGCTACCTGGCGGATACGATGCTGCTGCTGGAAAAAGGCACTGCCGCGCAAGTAGCTACGCGCGGCGACCTCGCGCTGGCGATTGCCCGGCAACGCGGCTGGGCCGATCAGCAGGCGATGATGCATAACCTGATAGCGGGCGGTTGGCTGAAGGGCAATGATCCTGCACAGGCGGTCGCGCACTACCGACAAGCACAGGATATCTCCGGTGAGATTGCCGAGCCAACGCTGAAAGGACAGTTGCGCACACAGAGTACGTTTGGCGAAGCCGGTGCGTGGTTTGCAAAGAAAGAGTATCTCCAGGCGGCGAAACGTTACCGTCAGGCCGCGCTGGAGGCGCAGGCGATCCCTCACCCGGTCTTTGAAATGGAAGGCTGGCGCATGTCTGGCTTTTGCCTCTGGCTGGCCGGGCATCGTCCAACGGCGATGGAGGAGTACGCCCGTGCGGTGAAGGCGGCGGAAAGCGTTCCTTTACCCGAACGCGGGCAAACCACGCTGCCGCTGGTGTTTCAGGATTTACTGCGTATACATGACAAACGGCGTACCGAGGCCATTGAAGCCTGTGCCGCGCGCTGGCAACGCGAGAAACGCGATTTAATCCAACAGACGGAAGCGCGATTGCCCGCGCAGCCGGGTATTGAACAGGTGAAACAGGCGGAAAGCCGTCTGCAATTACAGCTTGAAGCCATGTTTACCGTGATCCGTGAAGAGCGGGAGAATCTTATTCGCCGCGGAGATGAAAGTTTTCGACGCGTTATCCGGCTGGCGCGGGAGAAACTGCACCCGCACTGGAATGGTTTGCCGGATATCGCCCACCCCTTTGATGCCCCACCCGGTGAGTGGCAAAGCCTGCCCGCATGGGGGGAAACCGACGTATTGTTATCTGAATCTGCAGGAAGCAACCCCTTATGAAGACCCGTATTATTATCATTGTTGTTGTGACGCTGCTCGCGCTGCTGTTTTTGAGTCTCTCCGATAGCGATCTCGCCACCGAGATCCGTACCTTCCTGCGCGCGCTATTGCGGGCTATGTTCTGAGGCGCGACTGATGCACTCCGGCGCTCACTTCGATCCGCAGCTTGGGCTGGATATTCACACCTACCCGTGGCCGCTACCGACACCCCATATCGGCATCGTGTTTGATGTGTTTGATTATCTCCCGCTGATTGGCACCACGGTGCACGTCAACAGCATTAAGCGTGCCAGCGCCGGAACGGGCGGGATTGCGGTGCATATTCCCGTGGGCGGAGCGTGGATCCCACCGCTGCGTGCACCGGGTGGTCCGCAAATCGAAGATGAGTTGTTTATGGGCAGTAAAACCGTCTCTGTGGACGGCGAGCCCTTCTCCCGCATCGGCATGCCGGTGCTGAGTTGTAATATTCTTGGCCTGATCCCGCCATTTCGCCTGAAACGCGCCACCAAGCCGAAGCCACTGTCACTGACGCTACCGCTGACCTTTAACCTGGCTATCCCCAACAATGTGATTGTGGGCGGGCCGCCGACCATCAACCTGATGGCGCTGCTGATGCGCGCCGGGTTAAGCGGCCTGGGTAAGGGCTTCAAAAAGTTGAAGAAGACGCCGCAGTGGCGGTTGTTTATGCGCCGTTTTCGCAAGCTTCGGCAAAAGCTGTTCCGCAATATGGATCCTGGTTTCCTGAAGTGCCGGGTCCTTCGCGCCGAACCGGTCGATATTCGTGATGGCAGCGTCAGCCTTGAGCACCAGGATTTTCTGCTGCCGGGGCGTCTGCCGCTGGCGTGGAACCGCACTTACTCTTCGGCGGATCTTGATGTTGAAGGGGTGTGCGGCCACGGCTGGTCGACGCCAGCGGATATCCGCCTGGAGGTGATGGTGGATGAAGGCATCGCCATGCTGACGCAACCGGAAGGGATGACGCTGTTTGCCGGATTGCCGCAGGTCGACGGGTATGAGCAGGGCATTCCGGGTTTGCCGGACGGTAGCCGATTGTGGCGGGAAACGGTTAACGGCGAAGTGCTGTGGCAGGTGGCGCAGGAGAGTGGCCCGCAACTGCAATTTAGTGGCGAACAGGGGGTGTTGCCGATCCGCCAGCTTGCCGATCGTAACGGCAATGGCTGGCGTTTTGAGTGGAACGGTAGCGAACTGCTGCAAATTCGCGAGTTCACCCATCAGGGAATGACCGCGCGTGAAATCCTCGTCACCCAGGAGAATCACCGCCTGCTCGCCCTGCGTTTGCGTAATGCGCTGGATGGCGACATCACGCCGCTGACCCGCTACGAATATGACGAGGAAGGGCAATTGAGTGCGGAGATCGATGCCCTGTCGCATCCGCGCCGTTTTTATTATCAGCAGCATCACCTGGTCAGTCACGTTGACCGCAATGGGCAAGGGTTTCACTACCAGTACAACGACATCTGGCAAGTGGTGCATGCCTGGGGCGACGGCGGTGTCTGGGATTATCGGTTTGCGTATCACGACCTGCTTAACGAAGTGGAGATCACGGATTCACTGGGGCATGTCTCGCGCATTACCTTTGACGAAAACGGCTTGCCGGTGTCGGAAATCGATCCGCTGGGTGGCAACACCGTGTTCCGCTATGACGATTTTGGCCGCACGCTGGAGCTGATTGAGCCGGACGGCAGTAGCCATCGCTGGGAGTATGACGAACTGGGGCGCATGACAGCCGAATATATGGCGGACGGAAGCGTGATTCAGGCGACATATGATGCGTTTGGTGAGGTGTTGGCGCTGACCGATGAGAAGGGCGCTATCTGGCGTTCAGAGTATGATGCGCACGGGAATTTGATTGTCACGATTGACCCGACGGGCGTTGCTTCACGTTATCACTATGATCGCTTTGGGCAGCTTGCTGAGGCTCATAAACCCGGTTTGCCGTCGTGCTGCTATCGCTACGATCGTTTCGGTTTTCTGGAATCGGTAAGCCCTGGTGGGGCAGGCACCACCCGTTTCCGCCACGCCGTGCGTGGCACATTGATCGAACGTATTGATGCTGGTGAGGGGAGCACCCGCTATCACTGGGATAGAAAAGACCGGCTGGTGGCGACAGTGAATCCGGCAGGTGGCGAAGTCCGTATCGCTTACGATCGGGAAGATAACCCGGTTCACTTTACCGATGAACAGGGCAATGTAACCCGTTTCCGTTATAACGGCACCGGGATGCTGACCGCCTGCGAAACGCCCGATGGGACGACGCTCGGTTACCAGTATGACCCGGAAGATCGGTTGTTGGCGGTGATTAATCAACGCGGTCAGCGCTGGCAATTGACCCGCGATGCCCTCGGGAGAGTGACGGCGGAAAGCGACTACTGGGGTCAGGTGACGCGTTACGGCTGGGACAGGGCCAGTCGCCTGATCAGCCGTGAAGATGCACTGGGGCGCAACGTGCGCTATGGCTATGACAAAGCCGGAAGGCTAAGCGAACGGCGCAGTGGTGACACGCTACAAGCGAAATATCACTATGATTTGTGCGGCCGGATGGTGCTATGTGAGAACCCCTGGCGCAGGCTGACATGGCGCTATGACGATGCCGGGCGGCTGCTACTGGAAGAGCAGGACGGTTTCCAGTTGCGTTACAGCTACAATGATCGCGGGTTGCTGATCGCGCGCGATAGCGACAGCGGCCATCAGGTGCGTTATGGACTGGATGAGCATGATCGCCTTGCGCAGGTGCAGCTTAACGATGACGCGCCCATTATTTTCACCTACGACGACAGCGGGTACAGGATCAGCGAGCAGCTCTCCGACGCAGTGAGACGTAACTTCAGTTACGATCGACTTGGGCGGCTCACCTCGCAGCAGGTACTGCAAAACGATTTACCGCTATTTGCCAGCGGTTTTGCCTATGACCGCACAGGTAACCTGACGTTGCGCGAAGAGAGTCAGTGGGGCAGTGATCGTTATACTTACGATCCGGCCGGTCGGTTGATGGCGCATTCCTCACCGGATGGCGTGCTGCGGCAGTTTGTGCAGGATGCAACCGGGAACCATTTGCAGACGCAGACACGCGATGTGAACGACAGTGCGGGCGGCTGGTTCCGTGAAGGCATCCATCATGGCGTGCGCTATGTCTTTGACCGCGCAGGGGAATTGCGCCAGCGCCGCCATATGCAGGACGAGAGCGAAGAAAAAGAAGATTTTACCTGGGATGATCACCGCCAGCTCATTGCTGTGCGCAAAGGCGACAGCCTGGTGCGCTACGGTTATGACGGACTGGGGCGGCGGGTATTCAAACAGACCGCCACGGAAACGCACTGGTTCTACTGGCAGCGTGATGCGCTGGCAGGCGAGACCGTTGCTGCTACGCAAGAGCCGCTGGCGGCGTTAAGCATTTTCGATGCCGGTGGCAGGCTAAAACGGCAGAAAGCCCAGGCGACATTATTCAGCAGCATGCGTGAATATATCTACTATCCCGACAGCTTCCGGCCGCTGGCGCTGCTGACACAGGAAGGAGAGGCAAAACAGAGTTGGCACTATCACTGCGATCCGAACGGTGCGCCAGTGCGACTGACCTCGCCTGACGGGGAAATCGTCTGGTCGGAGAATATCGGTGTCTGGGGGGAAAAAGGGTATGTGTATGTTAACCGCATCGATAATCCGTTGCGCTTCCAGGGGCACTATTACGATGCGGAAACCGGGCTGCACTATAACCGCTATCGCTACTACGACCCGGCAATCGCCGCGTATATAAGCCAGGATCCGATAGGGCTGGCGGGCGGATTAAATGTTTATCAATATGCTCCAAATCCTCTCACATGGATGGATCCTCTTGGTTTAGAGGTGGTGCGTGTTTATCACTACACAAGCAAAGAAGGATATAATGCGATTATGGGTTCCGGTGTGATTAAATCCAGTGATCCTGGTGCCAGGGGACGCGGGTCGATTCAGGGTAAACCTAAAGGCGTTTATGTGACCAAATTGTCGCCAGAAGAATTAAATTCATCCGGGTTAAGAGGTAAAATGGGCCTGACGAAAGATAAAAGTACGCATTATATTTCTTTTGAGATTGATAGCAGTAAGGTAAAAACAGTAGACCGACAGAATACGTATCTGCGACTCTATATCGAAGAAGATATACCGCTGAGAAATGCCAATAATAAGTTGCGCGATGATGTTGTTCATGGCCTTTCTGGATGTAACTAATTTAGGAGCGATATATGGCTGAATGGACGGGTGTAATGTATGGGTTTTATACCAATAAACCGCTAGAGGACGTTTTTTCCTCGATGGCGGCGAAAGTAAAACCTGATGGTTATCAACATCAGCGCAACAGTGTGCGTGATGAAGAGTTTTTGCTGTTCTATAAAGATGAGGAAATGCTGAATTACCATCTGGAGAATGGTTATAATTTAGATATTGGCGGGGAAGGGTGTTTTTGCATTGAGGCGAAATCAGCCACGTTGAATGGCGCTGCGACCTTATTTGAGTTTGAAAACGACTCGGATTTTGAGCCTTATGATATAAACCTACGCTTTAATCATATTTATTATTATGTGCTCATTTTACCTGACTTTATTGATAGTGCGGATTTTTGTCAGAAAATATATAATTTATTTGTTAATGTTCTGGAAGAAAATTGATAAATATTCGATATATCGATAAAGACAATAACAGCCTTGTTGTTTATAAAATGAAAGGCCGGATATACTGATTTACGGCCTTTAAAAAATGCGTTATTCGATGATAATACAACGCGTTGCTGCCAGAAAACTCCCTTCTCAATTTATCTTAAGTTGTATTTTCCTATTTTTTTATGCTCGCAAAATTTTGATTATTTGATGAAACCATGCTAAACATGGTTATTAAGAACATAGTGAACGGTGCATGTTATTTAAACTATTGTCTGATATTGATGTGGTGCTTGTCGTTGATAACCCTGAATGGCTACATAATGTATTCAACTACCAATTATGTCTTGCGTGAGGGCACAATGTGTCTGGCATAAATGTGGCCTCAGATTAAATTTAGGATAAGAGCAGAATTTGCCTTTTTATCGCGTCAAAGCAAATAAGAGTTCGCCCGATTTCATTCTCCTGGGGCGGTCGACAATATGGTTCGGAGTTTTTTCACTCCACCCTGTTATTAAGGAGCGCATTCCAGTGCATGACTTATACGACGTAAACCCGGTTTTAGGCGATACCATCGATAAGATTGTCAAAGAGGGCGACAACGCAAGGCAGCGTGGCGATATGGAGAGCGCCCTCTCATTGTACGATAACGCCTGGGTGCTGGTGCCGGAGCCTAAAAGCGACTGGTTGATGCCTTCATTGTGGATCGCTTCCGGTTTTTGCTCCGCCTGGTTTGATAAAGGTGATTTCGTCCGTGCCAAACCCTGGGCTCAGTTTTTGTTAAATCTGCGAACCGACAGGGATACGGCACCTGCTATCATCATGGGCATGGTGTGCTATGAACTTAAGCAGTATGACGAAGCATACGAACATTTTCATCTTGCTTACGGTTATGGGAAAAAGAAGGCATTTCAGGGCCGCGAGAAAAAGTATCTCGACTTTTATCTGCTGGAACGCAAAAAAAAGTAGGTGTTCTTTTTCGGAACGGTTGATAACGGATTTTTAGCACTCAATAAGCAGCATACAGGCTTGCTGTAACAGAGAGTGGAGTGAAAGCATGGCCGCAGACCAGAGAATTATTGATCTGGTCTGAATGGCGATGCAAATCATATTTCTTATTATCAACTTCTTTTTACGGTTGAGTCATTCAGCCTCGCATGTCGATATATTTCCGTGATGATTTCCCTTACCAATGTCAGGGTTGTTATTTGTGACTATTAGCATACATATCAATAATCTCAAGAAAACCTCTATATCTGTATAGTGCAATGCTTCGCTATTTTCGTTTTTTTACACTTTGACTTTTTTTACTATTTAAATTCCATAATAAGATTTTCCTTACGCATATATTTCTCCAGTCAGTGCTAGTAGTAAAAGCTCCCGCATAAAACCTGCCAATATGCCGATTGACAATAAGGGAGTCGCACTGTGAACACGTTGAAACCGCTGCTGGCCAGAAACCGTAGCTGGGCGCTATTAAAGCTGAACAGCGATCCGCACTATTTTGAGCAACATCTTCATCAACAACAGCCGCATTCGTTATGGATAGGGTGTTCCGACAGCCGTGTGCCAGCTGAGGTGCTAACCGGCTCTCATCCCGGTGAATTATTTGTTCACCGCAATATCGCCAATATGGTCGACCCGGCGGACGACAACTTTATGAGTGTGTTGCAGTACGCGCTGCATTACCTGAAGGTGCATCGCATCGTGCTGTGCGGCCATTACGGTTGCGGTGGCGTGCAGGCTGCACTGCAATTACCGCAAATGGCACTGGCGGACGAGTCTTCGGCGCTGTCGCGGCGTATTGGTCAACTGCGCGATGTGCTCGGGCATAAAATTGAGGGCGCCGCGCCCAAAACGCCTGATCCGGAAACCCTCAACCACCTGGTGGAAACCAACGTCATCACCCAGTTTTCCCGGCTGGTGCAGACACAACCGGTACTGGACGTGTGGCGCAGTCAACGCGAGCTGAATATTTACGGCTGCGTCTATGAACTGGCGACAGGCCACCTGAAGACGTTGATTGAGAAAACGGCGGAGGAGGCGGTATGAAGAGCAATGCATTGCGCCAGGATACGCTGGCCGGAGTGGTTGTCTTCCTTGTGGCGCTGCCGCTGTGCCTGGGGATTGCCCAGGCCAGCGGGTTACCGCCGTTTGTTGGTCTGCTGACCGGCATTATCGGCGGTTTGTTGGTCACGGCGCTCAGCCCGTCGCGCTTTGCTGTCAGCGGCCCGGCGGCGGGGCTGGTGACCATTGTAGTGGCTTCGGTTGATGCGCTGGGATCGTTCTCTGCCTTTCTGTTTGCGCTGGTGCTGGCAGGCGTCCTGCAACTGGCGATGGGACTTCTGCGCGCCGGACGCTTTATTACGCTGGTTCCCGGCAGTGTCATCAAAGGTATGCTGGCAGCCATTGGTTTATTGTTGATTATGCAGCAGATTCCGGTTGCCTTTGGTGCGGTGGAAGAGAGCAGTTTACGCGCGATGTTCAGCGATGAATTTGCGTTTTCACTGACATCGTTCGCCGTGGCGGCAGGGGGATTGTTGCTGTTGTGGTGCTGGGATTCACGGTCAATTAAGCGCTTGAAAAGCCTGGGTTGGATCCCCGGCCCGCTGGTTGCAGTGGTTCTCGGGTGCGCTGTGTCCCTGGTGCTTATCGCCACAGCGCCGCATCTGTTACCTGCGTTGCCGCGTATAACGTTGCCGGAGTTTGGCTCGTTTAGCGATCTGCTCGGCGAGCTGGAAGGGCCGGACTGGATGGCATGGCAAAATCCGGCCGTCTATACCGTGGCGATTACGCTGGCGCTGGTCGCCAGCCTTGAGACGCTGCTCAGCCAGGAAGCGCTGAAGAAGCTGCGCCCGCAAAACCCACCGCCGTCACCCGACAAAGAACTGGTGGCTCAGGGGGTGGGTAACCTGTTTTCGGGGCTCGTCGGAGCAATGCCGATCACGGCCGTGATTGTGCGCAGTTCGGTCAACGTCAGCAACGGCGCGCAATCAAAATTCTCGGTGCTGTTGCAGGGTGTACTGTTGCTCGTGTGCGGTTTGTGGTTCGGCGGCTTTTTGTCGGTGATCCCGCTGGCGAGCCTGGCTGCGGTGCTGCTCTATACCGGGTATAAGCTGGCGACGCCACGTCTGTTTATTGAGCAATTCCGCGCCGGGCCACAACAGTATGTCCCGTTTCTCACCACGGTGGTGGGGATCATCGCGTTTGGCATGCTGGTGGGTATTGCCCTTGGGTTGGTGATGCAGGTGGCGTTAAGCATCTATTACAGCCATCGCAATGCGTTGCAACTGGCCCGCTTTGACGATCACTATGTGTTGCGTATTCATCAGAACTTGACGTTTTTGCACAACCCGCGTTTGCAGGCGCTACTGGCGAAGATCCCGGAGCGCAGTGTGGTGATTGTTGAGCATGACAACGCCCACTATTTCGATCCCGATGTTAAAGCGGTGTTGAGCGAGTTTGCCGAAAACGCGCCGCAGCGGGGAATTGAACTGAGTCAGTGGCCGGCAAAATAAACCGCAGTGAAAGCGCTCGCCGTGGCGGGCGCAACCTGCCATTCTGGGTGCTCTTTCCAGAGAGGGCGAAGACCATGTTGACCAATCTGCTGCAACACTTTCCCGCGACTGCCCGTGCAGGCGAAGAGGAGACGTTCGACGATCTGCTGGTGCGACCCGATGTGAAAATCGAACGGATCATCTCTACCGGGCAGGCCAGTCCGCCGGATTTTTGGTACTGCCAGCCGCAAGGAGAATGGGTATTGATACTACAAGGCGCCGCCGGTTTGCAGCTTGAAGGCGAAACGGAAGAACGTGTGTTGCAGGTGGGGGATTTTGCCAATATTCCGGCGCGTTGTCGCCACCGGGTGAACTGGACGCAGGCCGAACCGCCAACCATCTGGCTGGCGATCCATTATGAGCGGGCGGGTTAACTCAGTTATCGGGCAACAAAATGGGTTGCAGACGTTGCCATACCGCCGGGCTGGCAGCCCAGGCGTTGTTGCCTTGCGTCAGCCCATTCCTGGCGAGAAAGTCATTGTGCATGCCGCCTGCTTCTTTGATGATCACCAGACCCGCCAGCGCATCCCAGCTATGCAGGTGCGCCTCAAAGTAGCCGTGTACCTGGCCTGCGGCAACATGGGCCAGCATCAACGCGCCTGCGCCGAAACGGCGGTGTTCAACGCCGTGTTCAAACAACGTTTCAATGGTGCGGGTATAGTCGCGCGGCGCAGTGCGGCTTGAACGCCCTAATCCCAGAACCACGGCATCGGGTGCCGGGTCGGTGATCGTCAGTTTCTGGTCATTTAAAAACGCGCCTTTCCCGCGTTCGGCGAAGAAAAACTCCTCGCGATCAGGCGCATAAATCACGCCCAGTTCAATGTGATTGCCCCTGACATAGGCGACGGAAATACACCAGTAATCCATACCAAGAATAAAGTTGGTGGTGCCATCAATAGGGTCAATAACCCACACTCCTTCACTGCCCGGCTCCAGACCTCGCTCTTCGCCAAGCAGGCCGTCCTGCGGACGCTGCGCTTTTAGCCAGGTGCGCAATGCGGTTTCCACATACACATCCGCCTGTGAAACAAAATCCTGGCGGCCTTTCTGTTCAATGGTCAGCCCGTTATCGCGTAGCTGTTTCGCCTCCTGACCGAGACGACGAATCAATGCGCACAGCGCGTGGGTAAACTGTTCTGTCATATCTGGACTCTTAGCCAATGCGTGGTGAGGTTTGTCGGTGAATCAGTTCCACCTTAACCCACTCAATGCGGGAAGGCTGCAACGGATTTTTTGCCCGCTCCAGCAGACGCGTCAATGCCCGGCGGGCGATCTCAGACACATCCTGATGCAAGGTGGTTAACTGGTAACTGAACTGACCGCTTTGCGGTGTGTTATCAAAGCCAATCAGGTGAAAATCCTGTGGGGCGAATTTGCCGCGCTGGCGCATGCCGTCGAGGAAGCCGCACGCCAGTTGCGCATTGGCGCAGAAAATACCTGCCGGTAATTCACCTGTCCATGCGCGAGCGGCCTGAAAACCTCCCTCGTAACCCTCTTCGCTGGCGGTGATGTCGCTTATGTGGCGTTGCGTATCCACACCGAGCTGATGCAGAGCCTGATAAAAGGCTTCGCCGCGCATCATCCCGGCCCAGGTGGATCCCCTATTATTCAGCCAGCCAAAACGGCGGCAGCCAGAGTGAAACAGCTGTTCTGCGGCCTGATATGCGCCGGAGTCATTATCCGAGCAGACAAAGTCCACCAGCGGAATATCCGGTTGGCGGTTAATGCCGACCACCGGGATCTGTTGACTGACACACTCATTGACCAGTGTTTCCGGCGGCTTGCCGGAGGTCACGATGACGCCGGACACGCGAAACTGGGTAAAGCGGCGCAGCGTTGGCGTCAGATCCTGCTCGCCGGTGATTTCGGTCACCAACGCCTGATAGCCGCGACGCTGGATTTCGTGCAATAAGCCCTCCAGTAAGCTACTGCGAAACGGATCGCCAATACGTGCGACGATCACGCCGATCAAATGGCTGCGCTGGCGGTTCAGTCCTTGGGCAAGGAAATTGACCTGGTAACCCAGTTCCTGCGCCGCGCGCAGTACTTTTTCTTTGGTGGACGGGGAGATGCTGCCATTGCTGCTCAGGGCGCGAGAGACCACGGCGCGGGAAACGCCCGCCCGTTTTGCCACGTCCTCGGCGGTGACGGTCTGCTTACGCATTGTCTGACTCAATCTGTCGCCTCCGCATAAGGATTGAGGTCGATGGTCATGCCATCCTGGCTGAGAAATAACCCTGGATGTGCCGCGCACGCCTGTGCCAGTGCCGGTAGCGCTGCATCATGACAGTGATACAAGCCCATGCGCGGTAAACGCAATTGTTCAAACAGCGCCAGACAGCCAGGAAAATCGCCGTGCGAGGCATCACTGGCGAGTGCGGTCAGCGACGCGCACTCCTGAAAGGCCAGGCTGGCGTGATGCATCAGCGCGGTGCTTTCCGGTGTCGGGCGACCATCGCCACTGTAGAACAGTGCCTTATCACCCATCTCAATGCGCAACGCGAGGTTGGGGATTTCATGATGGGAAAACGCCGTGCGGATTTGCCAGCCTTGCCAGTGCCATTCGGGTTCGCTGTCTCGCCAGTCAATAGGAAAACAGAGGCCGCTCTCAGGCCAGTTCGCGAGGCTTGCCAGTTGCATCAACACCGGGCGCTGCTCGCGTTGCGACCAGATTATCAATGGCTTGCGGCGACCAAAGCTCTTCCAGTGATTGAGCAGCGCTGTCAGCCCGGTGCAGTGATCCGGATGGACATGGGTAAAGTAAATCGCATCGATGTCATTGACATCGCCACGCCGCTGCCAGAGTGCGCGTGGGATCGTGGGGCCACAATCGATCAGCCACTGGCGATGATCAGGGTCAGTCACGCAAATTGCCGAGGTATTTTGCTGCACGGAAAAGGCGCTGCCGCACCCCAGGACATCTATTTTCATTTCGCCCACCAAATTTATTGATGACTTAATCAAATTGTCACAAATAGACGACAAAGTAGGCTCACATAATGTCGGTGCAAAGTTGCATTTTTTTTACAAATAAATGAACACGTGTTCATCGACGCTAAAAAATCGAATAAAAGGATCGCCCGTGAGTTATTTGCAAATTGAAAATCTGAAAATTGGCTATGGCGATAAGATTGTTTTGCACGATATTCATTTGTCGGTAGAAAAAGGCGAAATGATTGCGCTACTAGGGCCATCAGGTTGCGGAAAAACCACACTTCTCAATGCATTATGCGGATTCATTCCGGTGAGGTCGGGCGAAATAGCGATTGCCGGTCGAGACATTACTCACACTACGCCGGAACAGCGAAATATCACTATGGTGTTCCAGAGTTATGCGCTGTGGCCACACTTTACCGTTGCACAAAATATTGGCTATGGGTTGAAAGTCCGTCGCTGGAAAAAAGAGGCGATCCAACAGCGGGTAGAGGAATTATTAAAAATCGTCAATCTTGACGGTTATGCGGAGAGTAAAGTCACCGCGCTTTCAGGCGGGCAACGACAGCGTGTGGCGCTGGCGCGCGCGTTGGCCATTGAACCGGACGTATTGGTGCTTGATGAACCTCTGTCAAACCTGGACGCCAAAGTGCGTCTCAATGTGCGCCACGAAATAAAAGCGCTGCAAAAGCGGCTGGGATTTACCTCGCTGATTGTCACCCACGACCAGCAGGAAGCGTTGGTCATGGCGGATCGTATTGCGGTGCTTAACCGCGGTCGCATTGAACAAATCGGCACGCCGGAAGCGATTTACCACCGCCCGGCAACGCCTTTTGTCGCCGATTTTATGGGGGCCGATAACTGCATTACCCGCCAGGATGCGCGTGGGGAAACACTCTATTTTCGTAGCGCTGATGTGACCATTCACGGGGCATCTGTACCGCCTGACGCACAAGGATTATTGCTGGATGGCGTGGTGGAAGAGAGCGCATTTCTTGGTCACCAGTACCGCCATAGCGTGCGTTGTGACGGGCAGTTATTACTGGCGGATTCGCCACAATGCTGGCCCCCCCGCACGAACGTCATTTTGCATGTACCGCAGCCCGCGCTGCATGTTTTTGAAACCGCTTTGTAATGCCAACCGACACACTCTTTTCCTGGGGATACATCATGTCCGTAAAAACGAAACTTGCTGTACTGGCCACTCTCTGTCTGGGCTATGGAATACACGCTGCGAACGCCGAAACGGTACTCAATGTCGCGACGGCGGGCGATCAAAATATGGTGGACTACGTGAAAACCTGGCTGGGGCCGAAGTTTGAGGCTGCGCATCCTGGTGTGAAAGTGCAGGTGGTCGGAACCGGGCCGGGAGATGCCGGATCAAACAAAATCATGGAGAAACTGACCGCTCAGCAACAAAGCGGCGCGAAAAACTGGGATATCGACGTGGCGGTGGTTCACCAGGCTGTCGGGGGGCAACTGGTGGAAAAAGGATTGCTGGAGAAATACCGCCAGGCCATTAACACCGGTTCGATGGTCTCAGCGGAAAATGCCAAAAATGCTCTGGGCGTGAATGTTGATGGCTACGTGATGCCGATGTTTTTAAGTCAGACGGCGATCGCGTTTAACAGCGAGATGATCAAAACGCCGCCGAAATCTTATGACGAACTGGTGCAGTGGTCGCAACAGAACCCGAAAGCGTTTGGCTATAACGGCATTAAAAACGGCATGTCCGGTGTGAGTTTTGTGGTGGGTTGGATGTATGCCTATGGCACGGATGCACAGCGTTTGTCTGCGCTGCCGTATGACAAAGGTGTGGAAAAAGAGTGGGGGCAGGCCTGGGCCAAACTGAAAGAATTCAATAAGAATGTGACCTTTACGCCGGGCAACGCCGGAACGCTGGATATGTTGAGCCGTGGCGAGATCACCATGGGGCCGGTGTGGGTGGATATGTTCTATAGCTGGAAAGATCAGGGCAAGCTTCCACCATCCATCAAGTTGGCGTTGATCTCCCCCGGCATGCCAGGCCAGCCAATGTATTACGTGGTGCCTGCACATGCAGCGCAGCCAAAATTGGCGCAGGCGTTTATCGCGCTGGCCACCAGCCCGGACGTTCAGGCACAGGGGATCGTAAAACAGTTTAACTGGTATCCGGGTATCGATGCGCAATACGTCAAAGGCAAGCTGGATGAGGCCACCTGGCAGAAACTGTTTGCCGAAATTTCGCCGGAAGATTTGACGAAATACGGTAAAAGCTTCCCGATTAACCCGTACTTCACCGATATCAAAGAAGGCTACGAGAGCCAGGTATCTAACTGATTAACCTTGGTGTCCGCAGCGCTGTGTCTGCGGGCATCTTTTTTGCGGCAACGACTCAGGTTTACCATGCGACACGCAATAAAATATTTACTGTTGGTTGCCCCGGCCACGCTGATGATTGCGGTGTTTTTTCTCTGGCCGTTGGGTTTTTCACTGATTTCCGCATTTACCCGCGAGTCACATCACCTGACGCTGATGCACTTTGCGAAAGTGCTGAGCCTGTATTCGAACGATATCCTGTTCACGGTAGTCATTGTGCTGGCATCGCTGGCGATCCTGCTGCTGCTGTCCATCACCCTTTCGGCGGTGATTGTCCTTTCGCCCTTTCGGGGGATCGTTAAAGCGTTGGCCTTTTTATATCGCCTGCCGTTGTTCATTCCCTTTATTGTCACTGCGCAGATGATGCGGACATTTCTGGCGAAAAACGGCCTGATGAATAATGCGCTGGTGGCTGCGGGCATACTTACCCCCATGGATACTACCTCGCTGTTGGGCTGGAGCGGGATCATCATTACCTTTGTCTGGAAACAGATGGCGTTTTCAACGTTGTTGATTTGCGGAGCGATGTCGGCGGTGGATCCGTCGCACATTCTGGCGGCGAAAAATCTGGGTGCGTCGCGGCTGCGCATGCTCTTCGATATTATTTTGCCGCAGGTGATGCCGACGATTGGCGTGGCGACAGTGCTCTCCACCGTGACCATGATGTCGGTGCTCTCGGTGCCGTTGATGATCGGCACCGGTACGCCAACGATGATGACCGTCGATATGGCGTTTCGTGTTAACTCCTATGGCGACTACCCGGTTGCCAATGCGATGGGGGTGATTTCATACCTGATTTGCGCCCTGTTGTCCTGGTTCTATTTACGCCACAGCCTGCAAGCCAAAGGAGTCAACTGATGAACCCTATTCGGTATAAAATTCACGGTAGCTTTATTCTGCAAACGCTGCTGTTGACGTTTCTGGTGCTGGCGCTGTTTGGTCCGCTGCTTAACCTGTTGATCTGGACGGTGGCGGAGAGCTGGTTCTTTCCCCATGCGTTACCGGGGCAATGGGGGTTGAAGTACTGGGGCCAGGTCTTTAGCCCTTACAGCGATGTTTCCGGATCGTTGTCGATCAGTGTACTGATTGCCGTGCTGGCGGTGATCGTCTGCCTGATCATTTCGGTGCCGGCGGGGTATGCGCTGGCGCAGCGATCCATGCCGTTGCGTGCCTTCTTTATGCTGCTATTTCTGATCCCGCAGGCATTTCCGAACCTGACGGTGTATATGAATGTGGCGCGTCTGTTTTATCAGTGGGGATTAAATGGCAGCGTTGCCGGTGTGGTACTGGTGCACAGTGTGCATGGTTTGATGTACGCCATCTGGATCAGCGTGGCGGCGTTTTCATCCGTCGATCCGCAGCTGGCACGCGCGTCGCGCAATCTTGGCGCGGGGCCGGTGTACACCTTTTTCCATATCGTCCTGCCGCAGGCCGCGCCCGGGCTGATTGCCGCCAGTATCTTTGTTTTTCTCGAGTCGCTGGATGAGTTTACTGCCACCTTCTTTGTTGGCGCGCCGGACATTATTACGCTGCCGATCCTGCTCTATACCGCCAGTATGTCCGGCAATTACCAGGTCTCATCCATTACGGCGTTGATCCTTTTGGTGCCGTCAGTGCTCTTTATGCTCATTATTCAAAGATTTATGCGCCCGGAAATGTTGTCGAAGCTGGGGAAATAGGGGGCGATATGTGCGCTGCTGGTGTGGTGAAGGTATGCTAACCGGCTGTTTGGAATGAAAAAAAGCGCCTGTCGGCGCTTTTTTTCATCAGGTAATGACCATCGGCCACTCTGGCGGTGCTTTGCGGGAGATTTCCTCCATCACCACAACCAGGTTGTGCCAGATATTGGAAAAGTCCACAACCGTCATGCCAAGCAGGCCGGTGGCAAACCAGCATGCTGCGGCCAAACCCAGACCGCTACTGATCACCGCAAGACCCACATAGTCTGCTCTGCGAAAGCGAATGTTCAGTGTACTGGCCATAAACATCAACACTGCGCTCAATATCTGCCAGCGCAACAACACGACGCTGGTGGTAAAGGTAGCCATGAAACCATCCTCAGAAGAATCAAATACCGGGCGGACTGGCGTTATGCACGAGTGGCAGAGATGACGCAGGCGTCCGCGGAGTAGCACAACAAAGTGAAACGGTGTTTTCCATTTCACGAATGTGTGAACTATATCACACTTGGTTGTTTATTCGCCAGCGTGAAAACAGGCCATTTTGTCTCTTTTTTCGTCGATATGTTGGGCTGCGTTATACCGCTATTGTCTTACGGTTATATTTAACCAGGATGGAAATTGATTTAACTTAAATTTATTGATACCGCGCCGTGAATATTTAGCAGACTTATTACTGCAATATTTACAGTTTACAAAACATCTATTATGCTTTTCTGGACAGTAGTCTCTACCTGTGAGTGATTATTCAGGGGATTTGATTTTAAGCGGTATATTTTCTACTGGCACGATTTCGTTACGTCGTTCAGTGTTGTTTTTTCGCCTGCTGTCTGGGCTAATTCGTGGGTGTGACTTTTCCTTCCTGATTCAATCATTTCAGGCCGGCCTGGTGCTTAATAACCTGCGAATGATAAAACATGAAAACAGAGATTTCCGCTGCACCTTTGGAAGATGGGACTGCGGCGCTGGCGCTGCTGGCGAAACTGATGCCGTGGCTAACCGGGAAACATTCGCTGGAAGAGATTCTTCATGCTATCAATGCGGCTTTGGGCGCAAGCCTGGTGTGGGTGCTGGTCGAGCAAGAGGGCGTGCCGCAATTCACCCGCGTGGGTGAGATAACATGCACATTGCAGGATGCGGTAACGTTGCTGGAACAGTCACAGTTACGACGGAATCTGCGTGCCTGGCGCGTTATTTGTTGGCGACGTCATGTCGGTACACTATTATTCCCTGAGAATACTATCGTCGGTAATAAATTAAAAAGTGGCATCCTGTGTAAATTGCATGTGCAGGAGTCTGGTCTTAGTGGTTATTTCTTTGTGGCATTTCCGCAGTCCACTTTATCATTATCTGTCATGAAGAATGTCGTCATCATTTTAGTTGAAAAGCTAAAGAGTTTTCTTGTAGAGATTATTTCACGGGATCGCGCAGCGAAAGAGATACAACACGTTATCGAACAATATAAAGCGTTATTTGATCGCGCCCCGGTATTAATGAATTCCTTTGATAAAAATAACCGCTGTATTTTATGGAATGGTGAATGCGAGCGTCTCTTCGGCTGGACGCTGGAGCAGCTCAACCAGCAGCCCGATCCATTAGCATTGTTTTTCCCTGATCCACTGGTGCGTCAGCAAGTTCGCGCTTCGGTTAATACTTCACCGGCTGTCGACATGCACGAGTGGCACCCTGTACGCCGTGACGGCCAGGTACTGACGGTACTTTGGTCAAACATCCTGCTGCCCGATCATTCCATCCTCAGTATCGGGCTGGATATCACTGCGCGTAAAAAGGCGGAGCAGCAGATGGAGAGAAAAGCCACCATTGACGATCTGACGGGATGCTACAACCGATTTGCTATCCTGCAACATTTAAAAGCGTTGCTGGTCAGTTGTAATCCAAGCGATCCGCGTAGTCATTTCAGTCTGTTAATGCTCGATCTTGATCACTTCAAGAATATCAACGATCGCTGGGGGCACCTCACGGGCGATGCGGCACTGATCCATTTCTGCGATAAGATCCGTGAGCATAGCGATCCCTCCTGGTTGTTTGGGCGATTGGGTGGTGAGGAATTTCTGATTTTGATGCCGTACACCAGTAGCAAATCGGCATTGCGTTTTAGCCAAAAAATGCGTGCTACCTTAACGCAAACGCCATTATTAAGCATTGGTGAAAAGATCACCTTATCCTTTAGCGCTGGTTTAGTATTTGTCACGAGCGACCAGGTGGATACTTCAGTTTTACTTACGCTTGCAGACAATGCGTTGTACGATGCGAAGCGTGCCGGACGCAGTAAAACCGTGATTGCTGGAGCCTTTTTATAAATAAAGGAGGAATTATGAAGGAAACTCAAAATCCGCATGAAAAAATTTCCGCATGGCCTGTTCTTTTTTATCCTGTTGTTAGTTTGGCTTAATCAGCGATTCCTGGTTGCATTAAGTAAAAACTAACCTGAACTACGGATTAATATTTTCCCTAATATAAACATCGAGCCGACTTTTAGTTTGGCTTACGGTCGAATATTATCGTCATAACCAAATATTAGGTTTTTAATGATAAAAGTCAGTTGCTAATGTCGTATGATTCATGCAACGTAATCACCTGTTTATCAAAGCATCCTGCCGTACAATTAAAAGGCACATAAAATGCATGGATATAGGCGGACATGAATCATAGCGTGCGTCGCAAGATGCTCTGGGTCATTGGGATAATCCTGGTAGTTCTACTACCAGTGATGCTCTCGCTATGGTTTGCGCATATCCGTGCGGTAAAAGAAACAGGCGAGCAACTCCACTCCTTTGCTCAATTGGCGTTAAATAAAACAGAAGCGGTAGTTCAGCAGGTGGATACGGCTCGTTTAGCCGCAGAGAAATATCAAGGTCAAATTTGTACGCCAGAGCATCGGGCTGCAATGCTCAATATCGTGCGCGGCAGTTTGTATGTCTCCGATTTAATTTATGCACGCAGTGGACATTTTTTATGTTCGAGCGTAATAACGCCCGAACAACCGTATGCTATTTCACCAGCTGAGTATAAACGCCGTCCTGATATTGCTATTTATTACTACCGGGATACCCCTTTTTACGCTGGCTATAAAATGGTCTACATGCAGCGTGGAAATTATGTTGCGGTGGTTAACCCGCTCGCCTATAGCGATGTCATGTCAGAAGATAATGAACTGGCATACGGTGTTTACGATACGGTAACCCATTTATTCTTCTCAGTGAGTCGTTCGACGGATATCGGCACGCTGTCAAAGCTGGTGAACCGGAACGACGCGACATTTCAGCAGGGCACGCGTTTTTACACCATTGCCCACTCTGACAAACGGCCGATTGCTATTATCGTGTCCACCTCCAGCGACCACTATCTTCAGGCCTTTTACCGCCAGGTGACGTTCACCCTGCCGCTGGGGATGGTCTGCAGCGTGATCATCTTATTAATATGGTCACGAACGCGGCAGGAATTTAATTCCCCGCGCCGTCTGCTCCATCGGGCATTAACGAAGCGCCAACTCTGCCTTCATTACCAACCTATTATTGATATCAAAAGTGGCACTTGCGTGGGGGCAGAAGCGTTGTTGCGCTGGCCGGGTTTTAACGGCCAGGTCATGAGTCCGGCTGAATTTATTCCGTTGGCAGAAAAAGAGGGCATGATCGAACGTGTGACCGATTATGTCGTCGATGAAGTCTTTAATGATTTGGGCGATTTTCTGCCGCAAGTTCCCGATCTCTACATCTCCATCAACTTATCTGCTGCGGATTTCCACTCTTCACGCCTGATTTCGTTAATTGCCAACAAAACCAGGGAGCATGCCGTGCGCGCCGGGCAAATCAAGATTGAAGTGACCGAACGCGGGTTTATCGATGTACCGAAAACCACGCCGGTGATTCAGGCGTTTCGCCAGGCTGGCTACGAAGTGGCAATAGATGATTTCGGCACCGGCTACTCCAATTTGCACAATCTCTACTCCCTTAATGTCGATATCCTGAAAATCGACAAATCCTTTATTGATACGCTCACCACCAACAGTACCAGTCACCTGATTGCCGAACACATTATCGAGATGGCGCAGAGTCTGCGTCTGAAGATCATTGCGGAAGGGGTGGAAACGGCGGAACAGGTGACCTGGTTGCTAAAACGGGGCGTTCAGTTTTGCCAGGGGTGGTACTTTGCGAAGGCGCTGCCGCCACAGGAATTCAAACGCTGGGTGCAGCAGCCGCCGTCGTTAAACTGATTGCCCATCAGGCATGATGTCGGTAATCGCTGGGGGTGCGGTCAAACTCCCGGCGAAATACGCGCGAAAACGTCTGCTGTGAGACGTACCCCAAATCCATCGCAATATCAAAAATAGGGCGTTGTGTCGTACGCAGTGCTTCCGCTGCCAGCAGCAAACGGCGCTGACGAATATAGTCGCCAAGCGTTTGATGCATTACGGTACGGAACATTCGTTGCAGATACCACTTTGAATAACCTGACTTTCTTGCGACAACATCAATGTTCATTGGTTGGTCGATATGTTCATCAATCCATTCAATAAGGGTCTGAATAATCTGCTGATGGGACATAAAGCTTCCTCATTTCCCGATTCGTCGTTTTGTCTGGGAGCGAGTATAATTCCTCAAGTTAACTTGAGGTAAAGAGGTTTTATGGAAAAGAGAATGCCGCGTATAAAAGCCCTGCTGAGCCCCGGTGAAGTGGCGAAACGTAGCGGGGTGGCTGTCTCGGCGCTGCACTTTTATGAGAGCAAAGGCTTGATTAAAAGTACCCGTAATACCGGTAATCAGCGGCGCTATACCCGTGATGTGCTGCGTTATGTGGCAATCATTAAGATTGCGCAACGCATTGGCATTCCACTGGCGACCATCGGTGAAGCATTCGGCGTCTTACCGGAAGGGCACACGCTCAGTGCAAAAGAGTGGAAACAGTTGTCGTCTCAATGGCGCGACGAACTGGATCGCCGTATTCATACGCTGGTTGCGCTACGTGATGAGCTGGATGGGTGTATTGGTTGCGGTTGCCTGTCGCGCAGCGACTGCCCGTTACGTAACCCTGGCGACCAGCTTGGGCAACAGGGTACCGGCGCGCGCCTGCTGGAAGACGACTGAGACGCATAAAAAACTAAAGCGCCCGTTGGGGCGCTTTAGTCGTTTTCCGGTCTTTGTCTTTCTCTCTATCCCGCTCTTCTGCAGGAGGGTTTCCCCCGACATCAGCACCCCTCATCATGTTGGAGGTTCCGGGTTGTGCTGACACTTTTAGTCTAGGTCACCGTAGCAGAATTGCCACTTTTTTGAGCAATTTTTTTCAGTTTTTTTTCTTCGCTCTTTCATCCGCAACGATGCCGATTTTCTATAGTTAATTCATATGGATCCTCGGGAGAAAAACATGCTTACGGTGCATCATCTGAATCAGTCCCGCTCACAGCGTATTCTTTGGGCTTTAGAAGAACTGGGCGTGCCGTATCAAATTGTTCGCTACCAGCGTGAAAAAACGATGCTCGCGCCGGCATCACTTCGCCAGGTTCACCCGTTAGGCAAATCGCCTGTCATCGAAGATAACGGGTTGATCCTCGCGGAGTCGGGCGCAATCCTGGAGTATTTACAGGAAACCTACGACACAGCGCAGCGCTTTAAGCCGCAGGCGATGCAGCAAAAGCTGGATTACCGCTTCTGGTTGCACTATGCAGAAGGGTCGCTGATGCCGCTGTTACTCATGAAGCTGGTTTTCGCCAGTCTGGGTAAGCCACCGGTACCCTTTGGCGTTCGTAGTATCGGCAAGCTGCTTTCGTATGGTGTTCAGAAAGCTTGGCTGAACCGCCAAATCACCACGCATGCGCGTTTTCTTGAAGAGGAACTGGCGCACCATAGCTGGTTTGCCGGTGAGCAACTGAGTATGGCAGACATGCAGATGAGCTTTCCGGTCTTCGCGTTGCTGTCGCGCGGTGGGGTGGATAACCTGCCTGCCTTGCGGGCGTGGAAAAAACGCATCGAAATGCGCCCTGCCTGGCAACGCGCTATCGTGCAGGGCGGTCCGTTCGATCTTCCCGGTGGTTAAAATGATCCGAAAATGTTGCAAAGTTGCGCATCGACGATAACGTTTGCGCATCGGTCGGTGACTTCTTAATCACCATAAGCGAAATTTAGCGAAAAGCGGCAAAGTTCAGTTGAAAAGCGGTATCTAAACGCTGGATAATCGTTTGCCTTTTTTCGACCAACCGTTGTATGCGCGGAGTTAAACGTTTGCTTTTTTGTGGCCCCCTTGCCACAACGCAGCACAGGGAGATGACGTTTAACCGGCAGTGGACTGTCCACCACGCATGCGAACGAACAATAAAATTCTCAGGGGATGTTTCCTATGTCTACGCCTTCTGCGCGTACCGGCGGTTCGCTTGACGCACTGTTTAAAATCTCTGCCCGCGGCAGTACTGTTCGTCAGGAAATCGTTGCTGGTTTAACCACCTTCCTGGCGATGGTCTACTCGGTCATCGTTGTTCCCGGCATGCTGGGTAAAGCGGGTTTCCCACCTGCGGCTGTATTTGTGGCCACTTGCCTGGTTGCAGGCATTGGCTCCATCGTGATGGGGCTGTGGGCGAACCTGCCGTTGGCTATCGGTTGCGCTATCTCTCTTACCGCGTTTACCGCGTTCAGTCTGGTGCTGGGTCAGCACATTAGCGTGCCGGTTGCGCTGGGTGCCGTGTTCCTGATGGGTGTGCTGTTTACCGTGATTTCCGCGACCGGGATTCGTAGCTGGATCCTGCGCAACCTGCCGCAGGGCGTTGCGCACGGTACCGGCATCGGTATCGGCCTGTTCCTGCTGCTTATCGCTGCAAACGGCGTAGGCCTGGTTATCAAAAACCCGCTGGATGGTCTGCCGGTTGCGCTGGGGCATTTCGCCAGTTTCCCGGTGATCATGTCGCTGATTGGCCTGGCGGTCATTATTGGTCTCGAAAAACTGAAAGTGCCGGGTGGCATTCTGCTGACCATTATCGGTGTGTCGATTGTGGGGCTGATTTTCGATCCGAACGTACACTTCTCCGGTATTTTCGCCATGCCTTCGCTGAGCGATGACAAGGGTAATTCCCTGATCGGTAGCCTGGATATTATGGGCGCGCTGAACCCGGTTGTGCTGCCAAGCGTGCTGGCGCTGGTGATGACCGCGGTGTTTGACGCCACCGGGACTATCCGTGCGGTAGCCGGGCAGGCAAATCTGCTGGATAAAGACGGTCAGATTATCGATGGTGGCAAAGCGCTGACCACCGACTCCCTGAGCAGCGTGTTCTCTGGTCTGGTTGGCGCAGCACCGGCAGCGGTATATATCGAATCTGCGGCCGGTACGGCGGCGGGCGGCAAAACCGGTCTGACAGCGATCACCGTTGGCGTACTGTTCCTGCTGATCCTCTTCCTCTCCCCGCTCTCTTACCTGGTGCCGGCGTATGCCACCGCACCGGCGCTGATGTATGTGGGTCTGCTGATGCTGAGCAACGTTGCGAAAATCGATTTTGCCGATTTCGTAGACGCCATGTCAGGCCTGATCACCGCCGTCTTCATCGTGCTGACCTGTAATATCGTTACCGGCATCATGATCGGTTTTGCCTCGCTGGTCATTGGCCGCGTGGTCTCCGGCGAGTGGCGTAAGCTGAACATCGGTACCGTGGTGATTGCGGTTGCGCTGGTTATATTCTATGCAGGCGGCTGGGCTATCTGATCGCGAAACGTGTTAACAATGGGCGACTCCGGTCGCCCATTTTTTTTGCCCACAGCCCGGTTTCTTTGCGTTAAGCTGGATGTTCTGGCATCAAGGTCTGAGGCCTTTATAACAACACATCGCAAACAGGGAACGCATGGAAATATTCTTTACCATTCTCATCATGACCCTTGTGGTTTCGCTTTCGGGTGTCGTCACCCGTGTTCTGCCGTTTCAAATCCCGCTACCGCTGATGCAAATCGCCATTGGCGCACTGCTGGCTTTTCCCACCTTTGGCCTGCATGTGGAGTTTGACCCGGAACTGTTCCTGGTACTGTTTATCCCGCCGCTGCTGTTCGCCGATGGCTGGAAAACCCCCACGCGTGAGTTTCTCGAACATGGTCGTGAAATTTTCGGTCTGGCGCTGGCGCTGGTACTGGTCACCGTGGTAGGTATCGGCTTCTTAATTTACTGGGTGGTGCCAGGGATCCCGCTGGTGCCTGCTTTTGCGCTGGCGGCGGTACTGTCGCCAACCGATGCGGTGGCGCTTTCCGGCATCGTCGGCGAAGGGCGAATTCCTAAGAAAATCATGGGGATTTTGCAGGGCGAGGCGTTAATGAATGACGCCTCTGGCTTGGTGTCGCTGAAATTCGCCGTCGCCGTGGCGATGGGAACCATGGTCTTTACCGTGGGCGGCGCAACGGTTGAGTTTATGAAAGTGGCGATAGGCGGCTTGCTGGCGGGCTTTGTCGTAAGCTGGCTGTATGGCCGTTCGCTGCGCTTTCTCAGCCGCTGGGGCGGCGATGAACCCGCGACGCAAATCGTCCTGCTGTTTCTGCTACCGTTCGCCTCGTATCTGATTGCCGAGCATGTCGGCGTTTCCGGCATCCTCGCGGCGGTGGCGGCCGGGATGACCATCACCCGTTCCGGCGTGATGCGTACCGCGCCACTGGCGATGCGTCTGCGTGCAAACAGCACCTGGGCGATGCTGGAGTTCGTTTTTAACGGCATGGTGTTTCTGCTGTTGGGGCTGCAATTACCGGGTATCCTGGAGTCTTCTCTGGTGGCGGCGGAAGCCGACCCGAATGTTGAAACCTGGATGCTGTTCACCGATATCGTGCTGATTTACGCCGCGTTAATGCTGGTGCGTTTTGGCTGGTTGTGGACGATGAAAAGATTCAGCCGCCGTTTCCTTTCCAAAAAACCGATGGAGTTTGCCTCCTGGAGCGATCGCGAATTATTGATTGCCACCTTTGCCGGGGTGCGCGGGGCGATCACCCTTGCGGGTGTGCTCTCTATTCCGCTGTTGCTGCCCAGCGGCGATGTCTTCCCGGCGCGATATGAGCTGGTGTTCCTGGCCGCCGGGGTGATCCTGTTCTCGCTGTTTGTCGGTGTGATCGCGCTGCCGTCGCTGTTGCAGCATATTGAGGTGCGCGATCACGCGCAGCAGCATAAAGAGGAGCGGATGGCGCGGGCCGCCACGGCCGATGTGGCGATTGTGGCGATCCAGAAAATGGAGGAACGCCTGGCCGCGGATACCGAAGAGAATATCGATGATCAACTGCTGACTGAAGTCAGTTCGCGGGTGATTGGTAATCTGCGGCGACGTGCTGATGGGCGTAACAACGTGGAAAGCTCGCTACAGGAAGAGAACCTGGAGCGCCGTTTTCGCCTGGCGGCGCTACGCTCTGAACGCGCCGAGCTTTACCATTTGCGCGCTACCCGTCAGATCAGCAACGAGACGCTGCAAAAATTGCTGCACGATCTCGACCTGCTGGAAGCGTTGTTGCTGGAGCATAAGTAAAAAAACGTGCCGGATGGCGACGTTGCGCAGCCGACAAACTCAGACAGGTTTGTCGGTTTACTCCGCGTCACACCGTCCGGCGGTTAGAGCCAGAACCCTTTGCAGCACTCCAGCCACGCCTGAGCACTACGTGAAAGGTAAACCCCTTCGCGCCAAATCATCCCCAGTTGCCAGTGTAAATCGCTCTGTAACGGCAGCCAGCGCAGCGTCTGCTTATCTAACCGCTGGCATATCGGCTCCGGCAATATCGCAATACCCACACCGGCCTGCACCATGGCCGCAAGGAAATCCCACTGGCCGCTGCGCACCGCAATGCGCGGCTTCACGCCGTGCTGATTGAACAACTGCATTAACTGGCGGCTGAGGGCGAAATCTTCGTTATAAATCAGCAACGGGTGCTCTCCCAGCTCTTCCGGTGTGACCACCTCGCGTTCAACCCACTCTCCGGAGCGCGGCACCAGCACACACATTGGGTGGCTGAACAGCGGCAGCGTCGACAGACCGCTCTCTTCTTCTATTGGCAGCGCCGTCATGGCCAGATCCAGATCGCCGCTGACCACCGCTTGTTGCACCACCAAACCGCCAAATTCAGAGATTTTAAGCTCTACGCCAGGGTAGCGCTGGCGAAACAGGCTGATCGGTCCGGCCATCAACATACCGACCATCGGCGGAATGCCAAGGCGTAACACGCCTTTATTCAGATGGTTAATGTCATTGAGTTCGGCTTCCAGTTGACGAAATTCCGCCAGGATCGCCACGCCGCGCTCAAACACCACCCGCCCGGTATCGGTAAGCAGAAGTTTGCGGCCATCGCGGATGATCAGCGTGCAATCCAGTTCATCTTCCAGATTCTTCAGCATTTTGCTGATGGTTGGTTGGGTGACAAAAAGACGTTCCGCCGCGCGAGTGAAGCTTTGCTGGCGAACCACCTCCACAAAATAACGCAGCGTTCGGATGTCCATAACTATTCCTTTCAACTATGCCCGCGATGATTTTAATTCATTTCTGTCACGCCTGGCGGCTCTCTATACTGAGCGCCTGCATATTTCATGGGAAATCAATATGGACGTGGCGTTAAGACGTGTTACGCCTGCCCTTGTGCGTCGTCTTCAGGTCCCGGTTCAGGTCGTACTGTACGCCGGGCTGTTCATCGTTGCTGAATACCTTGTCCAGTGGTTGCATCTGCCGTTACCTGCCAACCTGGTGGGCATGCTGCTTATGCTGGGCTTAATCGTGTGCCGGGTGATCCCGCTGAATTGGGTACGGGAGGGGGCGCGCTGGCTACTGGCGGAAATGTTGCTGTTTTTTGTGCCTGCCGTGGTCGCAGTGGTGAATTATGCGCAATTGTTGATGGTGGACGGTTGGCGTATTTTTGCCGTCATTGGCCTGAGTACGTTACTGGTGCTTGGCGCGACGGCCTGGGTAGTGGATAAGGTCTATCGCTTTGAAGTGAGCAGGCTAAAAAATGAATGAGTTCTCATTAAGCGTACTGTGCCTGTTATTGACGCTGGGGTGCTATTTTCTCAATAAGCGTATTTACCGGCGTTTCCACACCTTGCCCTTAATGCCGCTGGTCTGCACGCCTGTGCTGTTAGTGTTGCTGCTGGTGTTTGGGCATATCTCGTACCAAAGCTATATGGGCGAGTCGCACTGGCTGATATGGTTTCTGGGACCGGCGACCATCGCTTTTGCCGTCCCGGTGTATGAAAACCTGGCGATCATTCGTCGCCACTGGATGTCGCTGTCCGCGGGGGTGATCACCGCTACCGTGGTGGCGGTCACCAGTTCGGTCTGGCTGGCGCGCTTATTCACATTGCCGGATGCGATCCAGCGTAGCCTGGCGGTCCGTTCGGTTACCACGCCGTTTGCGCTTGCTGCCGCGAAACCCCTTGGAGGGCAGCCTGATTTGGTGGCGCTGTTTGTTGTGGTGACGGGCGTGTTCGGCATGGCGGTGGGCGATATGCTGTTTCTGCGTTTGTCGATCCGCGAAGGGATGGCAAAAGGTGCAGGCTTTGGCGCGGCTTCCCACGGTGCGGGCACGGCGCGATCGTATGAGTTGGGGCCGCAGGAGGGCGTCGTTGCCAGCCTGGTAATGATGCTCTCTGGTGTGGTGATGGTGCTGAGTGCTCCGCTGGTGGCATGGGTGATGTTTTAATGCCCCGCCAGCGCTGACGGGGCGCAGGGGTTACTGTTTTTTCAGGCGGGCGACCAGTTCAAACTCGTTAAAATTAACCGGGCGCTGTTGCTGCATGGCGATATTCCCGGCGATGCCGGTCAGGATCGACATGGCACCCGCGCGGTGATCGGCGGCGCGTTTTAAGGGATCATGACCCGGTTCGCCAAACAGGTCCGCCAGCATGGCATTATCGCCGCCGCCATGTCCCCCCTCGCCGAGGATAAAGTCTGCTTTCCACGGTGCGGCGAACATCGGGAAGACGGTAATGTCACAGGATTCAAGGCTGCCCTCATTGGCGCGCTCGCCTCCGGCGTTAACGTAAGATTTTTCGACGATTTTCATCTCCAGCCGCCCCTGACTGCCGTTAAAAACCACGTTGAGCCCTTCCCACGGCAGGTAAGTGTTCAGTGAATAGCTCAACTGGCACTGGTTCTGGTATTTCACCAGTACCGACAGCGTATCTTCAATGGTGATGCCATCGCTGAAGACGCTCTGATCGCGCCAGTAGTGGTCTTCATGCTCCGCATCCAGGTACAGCGCTTTCAGTTGTGGATTCTCATCCATGTGCAGGGCAAAGGGATCGTTTTTCGCAGCAGCATAACCATGGGCGCGTGGGTAAAAGTGGCTGATGCCGCGTTTTTCCGCGTTCTCTTTACCGTAAAAGCGCAGCCCGCCTTCGGCATAAACCCGAAGGGGATAGCTGTCGAGCCAGAAGTTCATCAAATCAAAATGATGGGTCGATTTGTGCACCAGCAATCCGCCGCTGTTGCGTTTTTCCCGATGCCAGCGGCGAAAATAGTCCGCGCCATGTTCGGTATTCAGCAGCCACTCGAAATGCACCGAGTAGACCTCGCCGATGGTGTTGTTCATCAGCAACTCGCGCACTTTGCTGTGGTGCGGCGCATAGCGATAGTTAAACGCCACGCGCACGGTATGCCCGGTCTGTTCAATGGCATCCAGAATGCGTAGTGCGCGCTGTTCATCAATGGTCATCGGCTTTTCGGTGATCACATCGCAGCCGGCATGCAGCGCCCGCACGATATAGTCATCATGGGTACGGTCCAGGGTGGTGACGATAATGATGTCCGGCCGGGTTTCCGCAATCATCGTTTCAAACTGCGCGGCTTTCCAGGTAGAAACCGGTGCAGCGCCTTCGTTTTTTAACAGCTGATTGGCGTACTCCATCCGTGTCTGGTTGCTGTCGCAAAACGCTACCATGCGGGCATTCTCTTTCCACTGACCACCAATGGCGGAGATATATAATCCGGCGCGTCCGCCTGTACCTACCAGCGCATATTTTTTCATCGCATCCTCGCAAGTCATAAATGAATTAACGTGTTGATGTATTAAAAACGATGTTTCAGGTTGGATTTTTTACTGTAGCGCGATGGCGGAAGAGGGGTACTGGCAGGTGGGGAAAATGTGATCCCCGGCCATTACTGGCCGGGGTAGAGCATTAATGTGCGCGGCCTTGTTCGATACCAATACCGGTCTGCGAACGGATAAACTGCGCGCGGAACAGTTCGCGCTCGCGGTTACCCTCTTCGGAGTTATCGGTGATGGAGAAGATCCAGATGCCGATAAACGCAATCGCAATGGAGAACAGCGCCGGGTACTCATACGGGAAGACAGCGGTAGCATGACCGAGGATCTTCACCCAGATAGTTGGGCCAAGCACCATCAGAATCACGGCGGTTAACAGGCCAAGCCAGCCGCCAACCATTGCGCCACGAGTGGTCAGTTTCGACCAGTACATGGAAAGCAGAATGATCGGGAAGTTGCAACTGGCGGCAATCGAGAAGGCCAGTCCGACCATAAAGGCGATGTTCTGGTTTTCAAACAGGATCCCAAGCAGGATAGCCACCACGCCAAGCACCAGCACGGTGATTTTCGAGACCTTCAGTTCCTGACGCTCCGTTGCACCTTTACGGAATACGTTGGCGTAGAGATCGTGAGAAACCGCAGATGCACCCGCCAGCGTCAGCCCGGCCACCACCGCAAGAATGGTGGCGAAGGCGACAGCGGAGATAAAACCGAGGAACAGGCTGCCACCGACCGCATTAGCCAGATGCACTGCCGCCATATTGTTGCCGCCAATCAGCGCGCCCGCCGCGTCTTTAAACGCCGGGTTCGCGCCCACCAGCATGATGGCGCCAAAGCCGATGATAAAGGTCAGGATATAGAAGTATCCCATAAACCCGGTGGCGTAGAAGACGCTCTTACGGGCTTCACGCGCGTCGCTGACGGTGAAGAAACGCATCAGGATATGCGGTAAACCCGCAGTGCCGAACATCAGCCCCAGCCCGAGAGAGAGGGCCGAGACAGGATCTTTAACCAGCCCGCCAGGACTCATGATCGCGCTGCCTTTCGGGTGCACGGACATGGCTTCGCTAAACAGGTTATTAAAACTAAAGCCCACATGCTTCATCACCATAAAGGCCATGAAGCTGGCACCGAACAGCAGCAATACCGCTTTGATGATTTGTACCCAGGTGGTAGCCAGCATGCCGCCGAACAGCACATACATCACCATCAGCACACCCACCAGTACGACCGCTACGTGGTAGTTCAGGCCGAACAGCAGTTCAATCAATTTACCGGCGCCGACCATCTGCGCAATAAGATAGAGCGCCACCACCACCAGCGAACCGCAGGCGGAGAGTGAGCGGATCGGACCTTGTTTAAGACGATACGAGGCAACATCGGCAAAGGTATAGCGCCCGAGGTTACGCAAGCGTTCGGCAATCAGGAACAGGATGATCGGCCAGCCGACAAGAAAGCCGAGCGAGTAGATCAGACCGTCGTAACCGGAGGTGTAAACCAGTGCGGAGATCCCAAGAAAAGAGGCCGCCGACATGTAGTCACCGGCAATGGCCAGCCCGTTTTGCAGGCCAGTGATATTGCCGCCAGCGGTGTAGTAGTCGCTACGTGTGCGGGTGCGTTTAGACGCCCAGTAGGTGATGCACAGTGTTAACGCCACAAACACCACAAACATGATGATCGCCTGCCAGTTGGTGGGCTGGCGTTGTACTGCACCGGTAATGGCATCGGCGGCGTTGGCTGTGAAAGGCAGTGTGGCGGCAAGCGCCGTCAGGACTCTCTTCATGATGCTTTTACCTCGTTCATCACCGCTTTTGTCAGACGATCAAACTCACCGTTTGCCCGCCAGACGTACACGCCGGTCAGCACAAACGAAATCAGGATCACACCAATGCCAATCGGAATACCACGCGTTACGCTGGTGCCTTCATGCAGCGGCGTACCGAGCCACTGTGGCGCAAAGGCAATCAACACGATAAAGCCGACATAAATAATCAGCATGATGATGGAAAGGATGAAGGCAAACCGTTGCCGTTTTTCCACTAACTCCCTGAAATGCGCACTGTTTTCAATCTGTTGATAAATATTATTCATCACAGAATTCTCCAGAGGTAAGGTCGAGGCGTTTTTTTGTACCCTCCCCCGAAGGGGAGGGCTGTAGGGGAATTACGATGGCATGGTGATTGCCTGCTTCTCTTCGAGCAGTTTCTCCACGACACCCGGATCGGCGAGCGTCGAGGTATCACCCAGATTACTGGTATCGCCTGCGGCAATTTTGCGCAGAATACGGCGCATAATTTTGCCGGAGCGGGTTTTCGGCAGCGAGTCGGTCCAGTGCAGGACATCCGGCGTTGCCAGTGGGCCAATCTCTTTACGCACCCAGTTGCGCACTTCGGTGTACAGCTCTGGCGAAGGCTCTTCGCCATGATTTAAGGTGACATAGGCGTAAATGGCCTGGCCTTTGATGTTGTGCGGAATGCCCACCACGGCGGCTTCGGCGATTTTCGGGTGCGACACTAAGGCCGACTCAATTTCCGCCGTGCCCAGACGGTGACCGGAGACGTTGAGCACGTCATCCACGCGTCCGGTGATCCAGTAGTAGCCATCTTCATCACGACGGGCACCGTCGCCACTGAAGTAGCGGTTCTTAAAGGTCGAGAAATAGGTTTGTTCAAAGCGTTCGTGATCGCCAAACAGGGTACGGGCCTGGCCCGGCCATGAATCGGTGATCACCAGGTTGCCTTCTGTTGCGCCATCCAGCGTGTTGCCTTCGTTATCGACCAGCGCAGGCTGAACGCCGAAGAACGGGCGGGTGGCGGAACCGGCTTTCAGTTGGGTTGCGCCCGGCAGCGGGGTGATCATAAAGCCGCCGGTTTCGGTCTGCCACCAGGTATCCATGACCGGGCATTTGCCATTGCCGATTTTGGACCAGTACCACTCCCAGGCTTCCGGGTTAATGGGCTCGCCCACGGAGCCTAAAATACGCAGTGACGAACGGTCGGTGCCTTCAATCGCTTTATCGCCTTCAGCCATCAGTGCACGGATCGCCGTTGGCGCGGTATAAAGAATGTTCACCTTATGTTTGTCGACCACCTGGCTCATTCGTGCCGGGGTCGGCCAGTTTGGCACCCCTTCAAACATCAGCGTAATTGCGCCGCAGGCCAGCGGACCGTACAACAGGTAGCTATGACCGGTGACCCAACCGACATCGGCGGTGCACCAGTAAACATCGCCCTGGTGGTAGTCGAAGACATATTTAAAAGTTGATGCGGCATACACCAGATAACCGCCGGTCGTATGCAGAACCCCTTTCGGTTTGCCGGTCGAGCCTGATGTATAGAGGATAAACAGGGGATCTTCTGCGCCGACGGCGACAGCCTGATGTTGGTCGCTGGCGTTAGCGGTCAGATCGTGCCACCACATGTCGCGGCCTTCATGCCACTCCGTGTTGCCACCGGTACGTTTCAACACCACCACATGTTCAACGCTATTCACGTGCGGGTTTTTCAGCGCGTCGTCGACGTTTTTCTTCAGCGGGATAGTACGTCCGGCACGGACGCCCTCATCGGCGGTGATTACCAGACGTGAACTGGAGTCGATAATGCGCCCGGCAACGGCTTCCGGCGAGAAACCGCCGAAAATAACCGAATGCACAGCGCCAATGCGTGCGCAGGCGAGCATAGCGACGGCGGCTTCCGGCACCATGGGCATATAAATCGCCACCACATCGCCTTTTTTAATGCCGAGATCGACCAGCACGTTAGCAAAACGACATACGTCACGGTGCAACTCGCGATAGGTAAGGGTTTTGCTCTGGCTTGCGTCATCCCCTTCCCAAATAATCGCTGCCTGGTCGCCGCGTTCAGCGAGGTGTCGGTCCAGGCAATTGGCGGCAAGGTTTAGCGTGCCGTCTTCATACCATTTGATGGAAACATTGCCAGGGGCGAAGGAGGTGTTTTTCACCTTCGTATAAGGCGTGATCCAGTCGAGGATCTTGCCTTGTTCGCCCCAGAAAGCGTCAGGGTCTGTTACGGATTGCTGATATTTGGCCTCATACTGCTCCGGATTAATCAGGCAACGTTCCGCAATATTTGCGGGAATATCGTGTTTATGTATTTGGCTCATGGCATTTGCTCTCCTTGTAGGATGTTAATAATATGTCACGTAAAAGTTAATTGAAGAGCCCTTACCCGTTTTGTTTATTATTTGCGCGACAGATCACGCATTAATTGTATGGTATGAAAAAGCAGCAAAATAAATGCACTAGCGTGCATTGGAAGCAAAAAAAAGCGGCGCGGGGATAAAATAGATTCATAACAGCAGGTTATGAAAAGTGACAATTCGATTACCCTGGTAGGGTGGCCTGGCGGTATGTGAAGATAAGTCTCTGAAAATTTATCGCCTGATAGATAGGGTGTTTATTATTTTTTGTGTCAACTATTCACTTTTCTACTGAACAATCGCAGGCACGCTTCCCGCAATAAATTGTCAGCACGGCATTTTTCCTGCCTAAAAAATACGCAAATGAACAAATACGCGCTAATAATTTCCAAACGTAAATATTGGAATTGGGCTGGCTAAAAAGTTTTTTATAACAAAAACTTATTTGACGTAACTAAAATAAAAGACGGTTTTTAGATAAAAATTCAGTCAAACCCCCTCCCGGTATAGGGTTGCGCGTTACACCCCGCAAATGGTACTGATAATGCGCATTAAAAAACCCCGCAATACCGTGCGACGCTAATCATACCCTTTCAGTATGTGTCGTTCCTGAGCATGGAATGGTGCTTCATTGAGGATGTCTGTAGTTATGAAAAACATGAAAGTCAGCCTGGCCTGGCAGATTTTGCTGGCCCTGGTGCTGGGGATTCTTCTGGGTAGTTATCTGCATTACCAAAGCGACAGCCGTGAATGGCTGATTGCCAATCTCCTGTCTCCGGCAGGCGATATCTTTATCCATTTGATCAAAATGATTGTGGTGCCGATTGTTATCTCCACGCTTGTTGTCGGGATTGCCGGTGTCGGTGATGCGAAACAGCTCGGGCGTATCGGCGCGAAAACCATCATCTATTTCGAAGTGATCACTACGGTTGCTATTGTTCTTGGCATCACGCTGGCGAATGTGTTCCAGCCGGGTGCGGGTATCGATATGTCGCAGCTGGCGACGGTGGATATTTCGAAATACCAAAGCACCACCGCGGAAGTGCAAAGTCACGCCCACGGCCTGATGGGGACGATCTTATCGTTGGTGCCGACCAATATCATCGCGTCAATGGCAAAAGGCGATATGCTGCCGGTTATCTTCTTCTCGGTGCTGTTTGGTCTGGGGCTCTCTTCTCTGCCAGCATCGCACCGTGAACCGTTGGTGACGGTGTTCCGCTCAATCTCTGAAACCATGTTCAAAGTGACCCACATGGTCATGCGCTACGCGCCGGTAGGTGTGTTTGCGTTGATCTCAGTGACGGTGGCGAATTTCGGTTTTGCCTCGCTGTGGCCGCTGGCGAAGCTGGTGATCCTCGTCTATTTCGCCATTCTGTTCTTTGCCTTGGTGGTGTTGGGCATTGTGGCGAGAATCTGCGGGCTGAGCATTTGGATTCTGATTCGTATCCTCAAAGAAGAGCTGATTCTGGCGTACTCCACTGCCAGTTCGGAAAGCGTGCTGCCGCGCATTATCGAGAAAATGGAAGCCTATGGCGCACCGGCATCAATCACCAGCTTTGTGGTGCCGACCGGTTACTCCTTCAACCTCGATGGTTCCACGCTGTATCAGAGTATTGCCGCGATCTTTATTGCCCAGTTGTACGGCATTGATCTGTCGCTCGGGCAGGAGATTATTCTCGTACTGACATTAATGGTGACCTCAAAAGGCATTGCTGGCGTACCGGGTGTCTCGTTCGTGGTGTTGCTGGCAACGCTGGGCAGCGTCGGTATTCCGCTGGAAGGCCTGGCGTTCATCGCCGGTGTTGACCGTATCCTCGATATGGGCCGTACCGCGCTGAATGTGGTGGGCAACGCGCTGGCGGTACTGGTGATTGCGAAGTGGGAACACAAATTTGACCGCAAAAAAGCGCTGGCGTATGAGCGCGAAGTGCTGGGTAAATTCGACAAAACCGCCGATCAGTAAGCTTACTGAACCCCTTTTGGTGCATCCGCACGAAAAGGGGTTTTCTGTTATTCCGTTACGCCTCTCATTTCTTCTCTTCCGTATACCTAACTGATTGACACCGCTTATCTTAATGCCATGCTGGTTCGATATATTCACCAGAAGGATTAACGCTGAAATGACCACGCGTAAACCCGATGAGGAAAACAGCGATGCGGCGTATCGTCGCGTCCGGCTGGAAGATATCGCCACGCGTTGTGGCACCTCGCTGAGCACTGTTTCCCGCGCGTTATCCGGGGAAAAGGGCGTGAGCCAGGCGCTCCGTACCCGCATTCAGGACGTGGCCCGTGCGATGCGTTACGCGCCGGCACAAGAGATGGGGGGCACGCGCATCGTCCTGGCGGTGTCACAGGTGGCGATGCTTGATTACAGTCGCTATCAGTTCAGTTGGTATGTTCTGCAAGGGTTAAAAGAGCGAGCGAAAGTGATCGGCGTGGAACTGACGACACACGCGCTGAGTGGGGAAGATGACGAGGCGATGCAAGCGCTGCTAAACGAACCCGACATTGGCGGTGTGCTGGCGTTGACCGTCGATGATCCGGTTTTTCTCAATGCGATGGCTAACCTGAAAAAACCAGCGGTACTGGTCAATAGCGAAGATCCCCTGATGCGCCTGTCCAGCGTTTTGCCCTGTAACCGTTCGGCGACCCGCATGGCCTGCGACTACCTGATCGCCCGTGGTCACCGCCATATCCTGTTTCTGACGCATCCCGGGCGGCGCACTATTGAACAGCGAGAAGAGGGCTGGCGCGAAGCGATGCGCTGTGCGCAATTATCCTGCGAAAGTGTGGATATTTTGAGCGTCACTGACTGGTTGCCGGAACTCGCTGAACAGGCGGTGATGACGTGGTTTGCTCAGCATTCTCACCCGCATACCGCCATCTTGTGCGCCAATGATTCGTTGGCGCTGGGGGCAATAGCGGGGCTGGGCAAATTGGGTATTCGCGTGCCGGAGGATATCTCTGTGGTCGGAATGAACGATCTGCCGCAAGCGGAATTTGCCTCACCGGCACTCACCACCGTGCACCTGCCAGTACAGGAAATGGGAACGCTGGCGCTTGAGCTGTTGCAGGACATGATTGCGGGAACCCTTGAGATCCCGCGCCGTATTGAGCTGGCTTGTTCAATGGTGGAGCGTCAGTCGGTTTCGGTCGCACCATAAATCACCCGGCAGGCGTACCTGCCGGGCGGTACATCAGTCAAACTTCGCACGTTCCATTTTTGGTACTAACAACAAATACATCACACCCCATGCCACCAGGTAAGCGACCGAACTGATGGCGAACAGTGCCCAGTAGTTTCCGGATGCCTCAAGCACTGCGCCAATCACCGTAGAGAAGATAACGCTGCCGATCATGCCGAAGGTGCTACCAATGCCGACCACGGAACCGACCGCCGCATTGGGGAACAAATCTGAAACAGAGGTCAGTATATTGGCCGACCAGCCCTGGTGCGCGGCGGCGGCTAATCCGACGATAGCGACGGCTGCCCACAGGCTTTCAACCTGCGTTGCGGCAAAGATTGGGATCACCAGGCAGGCACAAATCAGCATGGTGGTTTTCCGCGCTTTGGCGGCGCTGAAGCCGATACTCATCAGCTTACCGGGCAACCACCCGGCGCCGAGGCTACCGACAATGGCGAACAGATAGATAACAATCAGCGGCAGACCCAGACCTTCCATTTGGATGCCGCGCGACTCGTTGAGCCATTTCGGCAGCCAGAACAGGAAAAACCACCAGATTGGGTCCGTCAGCATTTTGCCCAGCGCGAACGCCCAGAGCTGCCGGTATTTGAGTAAGTGCGTCCATTTAATGGCCGACACGTTCACAACTTCTTCTTTGTCCTGCCGGATCCACGCCAACTCTTCGGCATCGGCTTTGTCGCTGGCTTTGCCAAAAGCAAGGAACCACGGGATCAACCAGAGAAACCCAACGCCGCCGAGGATAAGAAATGCGCCATGCCAGCCATAGTGCAGTGCAATAAAAGGAATGAGCGCTGGCGAAATCACCACGCCGATATTCACCGCTACGCCAAGAATGCCGGTGGCGAGTGTGCGCTCCTTTTTCGGGTGCCAGTCAGAGATGACTTTCATTGCCGCCGGAAAGTTAGCCGACTCCCCCAAACCGAGGATCACCCGCACCACCATAAATCCCACCACGGTACCCACCACAGCATGCAGCATGGCCGCAGCGCTCCAGACCACCATCGCAATGGCATAGCTGATACGTGTGCCCAGCTTGTCGATAATACGCCCGCAAACCAGCGTACCGACGCCATAGGCAATGGTGAAGCCATTGACCAGCCAGCTGTATTCGATTTGCGTCCAGCCAATGTCTTTTTGCAGCATGGGGGCCAGCAAGCCCAAAATTTGCCGATCCATATAGTTGACGGTGGTGGCAAACACCAGCATGGAACAAACCAGCCAGCGGTAATTGCGCTTTGGCTTCGCGACCGCGCGTGCCGGGTTATGGATAGCATTTGGGTTAACGTCTTGTTGTGGTTTGCCAGCTACGCTGGCCTGCTTATCAATCTGTGTTTCCATAGGATCTCTCCAGACCCGGACAGCCTCTGGCCGGGTCATTAAGCGACAGGGGACTACAGAGGAAGTTCGCGGCTTTCGCCTGCAACGGTCCAGGTTTTGGGGTCCAGCACCCGGCCTTGCGCCTGTACTCTGCCGTCGGCGTGGAAGAACACCTCTCCGTATTGCGGATCGCGCACCAGCAGCACGCCATCCGCCTGTTCTTCTACCGCCAGACCGGCAACGTCGCGCTCAAAGGCGTCCAGCGACGTGATGTGTGGGTCGTCATTCAGTCGAATTAACCAGCAGGTTTCGCGCCCTGTCAGGCGGACCTCGCAATGGCGCGTTGGCCCATGTGTGACGATCCCGAACGGCACATTGCCGCTGAGTTGCACCATGCCTTCGCCACCGCGCAACAGAATGCGATCGCCAGCGATACGTACCTCGCTGAATGCGCTTTGCGCAAGCCAGGCATGCGTGAAGTCGGGTTGCCCCGGATGGGTGCGAAAGGAGACCACCGCCAGCCCGCGATACTGCTGTACGCGCGGCAGGGTACCGCAGCCTCCCCAGTAAGAGGGGCGGCCAAAGCCACCGTGTAGCGTTTCGCCAGGATGGTTAATCCACAACTGTGCTTCCGGAATATCACCAATGCGCATATGCACCGGCGTCTCCTGGTAACCCCACTCTCCCCAGCGATACCCGGCAATGGAGCCCATGGCGACGTGGCGGGTTTTGTAGTGATAGAGCCGGGCAATGCGGTTAGCACCCTGAGCAAAATGCCACTCCAGTGCGTTATCGCCTTGCCAGACCGCGACCTCGGCTAACGCGGCTGGTAAGGTAATTTTTTGCTGGCGCATCAGTAGCGCGAGCTGGGGTAACGCATGGAAACGGCAGCCGTAGTTCCCTTTTCCCCACAGCAAACGGGCGATGGCGGAAAGCTCCAGCGAGCGTCCGGCGCGTAAAGTGTATTCGTATGAACGCCCCTGAGAGGCGGTAAGGATTCCCTGGTGGGCAGAACGGGCTATTTGTTCCAGCAGACGGGCAATAGCCCGCTGGCTACGCGTAGCAATCTCTGGGTCTTCGGCCAGCGCCGCCAGTGCGCTCAGACCTTTTAAATCAATGGGGAAGTAGGGCGCGGAGTTCCATTCCGCCATTTCGCACTGCTCAAAATGATCGAGCCATGCCAGCACGCGCGTGCGCCCGACATCGGCCTGATCGCGACCGGTACGTCCGGAGCGGACAAAGGTCGCTTGCGGGAAGTAACTGCCCGCGAGGTAAGCGGCGGTATGGAACAGCAGCGCATGGTTTTCCGAGAAGTACCACTGCACATCATTACCGGGTTCATCCATCCAGTAGCGAAAGTTGAGGATGGCATGATCGATTTTAGTACGCGTCGCTTCGGCAATCTGCTCACCCCAGACAATGCGGCACCACAGCAGCGGCACTAGCGTGAAGTCGGCGCAATCGTGGCATGCTTCCACCGAGGGCAGTACCCCTTCCAGCATAGCGTGTGTTTGTGTGTCGTTCAGGTTACAGGCCAGCCGTGCCAGGGCTTTTACACTGCTGTATTCCCCCTGTGTCGCGACATAGTGCAGCGCTTCATCAATACGCGCATCGAGTGTTGCCGGAACCTGGCGCTGTTGCTGCGCGTGGCAAATCTCGACACCCAGTGTGCGGGTAATGCGAAAGTCATCCTTTTCTAAGGTAATGATAAAATTACGGAAATCCGCCGGGAGGGACTCGCTCGGGGCAATGTCGACTACCTTCTCACCTTTTTCCAGCGTTAGCGCAATGTCGACAGGCTGATCAAGGGAGATAAAATCGCCGACGATGCGCACATGGAGCTGCAATGTTTCCGGCGCGACGGTGGGGAAGCATAAGCGAATGATGCCAGCCGTATAGGTGGAGTGCTCGAACGACATACCCTCCAGCAAGTGTTCCATTTGCAGGGCAAGGGTGTCGACAACCGGCGTGGCCAGCGCCACGTGTAATGGCGCGCCGTGCAGGAAATCTAACTGAAAGAAGAAGCGGATATCGCGCTCCGCCAGGTCATCAAACCAGACGGCAATGTCGTTGAGCCCGGCCTGTAATGGCACGGTAAATTCAAACTGACTTTCCAGGTTGCGCTGATAGTCGGCTTTCCATGCGACCTCTTCACCGTTAACCGTGACAATGGCCGCACCACAGGTAGTCAGACGAAAGGTATAGTCGCCGTCCTGTTCGGCAACCAGGTGGGTTGCTGCCTGCGCACCGACACGGGTTGGACGAAACCAGAAACCGGAGAGATCGACGCGATCTGAACCGAAGGGAAACCACCATTTCGTCATCCGTACATCGCCAAAGGGTACGGGCTTTATCCCGGCAAACTGTTGACGGAATTCCGTACGACATGGATACGTATGAGGAATGAAATTTTTATGCTTGCTTAAAAAGAAGAACGGGTCCATTTCTCCCTGCATTGGCGCGTCGGCGACGTCGTAACACTGCGAAGAAATTGCTGATAATTGCCAGTAGCGAATAGCATTATTATTCGATAAAGGGAAATAACAATAATGTCTGTGTTGAAGCATGGTCATTATTTACTCCAGATAGCAGAGGTGTTTTTTTATTTATTTTCTGACAGGCGGATGCCTTCGCTTAAACATAAAATGGCCAGCGCCTGACCATAACCTGTCGGTTGTAGCGGTATATCTTTATAAAATTGCAAAGTGCGGCCCATACGTGTGCCGTAGGACACATTGTTTACCGTGCCGTGGCTATCGATATTCTGTTGTACGGATGCCAGCGCCTTTAATCCGGCGTCTTTCCAGCGTGCATCGCCAATGCCCAGCCGGGCACCTTTTAAGAGGCCATAACCGAATCCGGCGGTGGCCGAAATTTCTTCATAGCTGTCCGGATGATCCAGCAGGGTATGCCACGCACCGCTCTCTGCTTGCAGCGCAAGCAGCGCATTGACCTGCGCTTTCAGACACTCCAACAAGTAGTCGCGCACGCCACCGCTGATGTCAGTCAGTTCGATAAACTCCAGGATGCCAACGGTGATCCACGCATTGCCTCGGGCCCAGCGGGCACGGGCAAAATTGCTTTTTTCGGCGAAACTCCAGCCGTGGAACCATAATCCTGTTTGCGGATCGTTAAGGTAGCGGGCGTGCAGCAGGAACTGGCGAACGGCTTCATCAACCAGGTCCTGACGTCCAGAAACGGTGCCGTAATGACCCAGAAACAACACCACCATAAACAGGGTATCGTCCCAGATTTCCTTCTCGTTGATACCGTCTGACACCACGTGCTGGAAACCCTGTTCCGGTGTACGCGGCAGTTCGTTCATCACACGGTCGGCCCAGGCATCCAACACGCGTTGGTATTCCGGGTTTTGATTGTGCGACCAGAATAACGACAGCGGCAACATGGGGGCAGTGGTATTAATATTTAATGAAGGGAGCCCTTTTTCAATATTTTCCTGAAACCAGCGATCAATGATATTATAGATGTCGTCCTGTCGGGTAAATTCCCACAGTCTTACCAGACCAAATAAGCCGACCCCCTGAGGCCACTCCCAACTGGAAAAGGAAATATAGTCGCCGCGTGTTCCATCAAGATTTGGTTCATTGAATTTACCTTCATCTTTCAGGGTGGTAAATCCTCGTAGTAATAACGCTAACTGATTCTCAAGAGAAGCTGATTTCATTTTATTTCCTGTCATTAAAAAACACGTCATGACCTGATTAAATCACTTTGATTTTTTAATGCGCAATACGAAAATTTTTTGCGTTTTTATTCTGTGAGCTAATCGATCCTTGTTTTTTATGCGGCCAGACAGGAAAGTATGTGAAAACAATGTGTTATTGAAATAATGTTTCAATTTTCAAGTGAGGACGCAAAAAGTTTGCGTTGCAGGTGGTAAGGACATGAGCGTGCATAAAAAAAGCGCAGTGGGTTTTACCCTCTGCGCGGCCAGGTGACCCTTTTTAACGTACTCCGCTTACCCCTTTGTGAATAATTGCCAGAAATGCCACACCCACGGGCACCAGTGAGCCCCAGAGTACAGCGTTCCAGCCAAACGCATTCAGCAGTGCGCCGGAGGAAAAGGAGCCGACGATCATCACGCCGAAAACAATAAAATCATTCAGCGATTGCACCCGGTTTTTCTCTTCGGGGCGGTGGAAGTCGATGATTTTTGCCGATGCGCCGGTGAAGCCGAAGTTCCAGCCCAACCCCAGCAGAATAAGCGAAACCCAGTAGTGCACCACCCCGGTTCCCGACAGGCCCGCCGCCACCGACAGGGCGGTGATCAGCAACCCCGCAGCGCCAACCTGATTCGCGCCGAAGCGGTTAATCAGCTTACCGGTAAAGAACCCCGGGCCGTACATGGCGATCACATGCCACTGCAAACCGAGATTGGAGGCCTGTAGCGAAATGCCGTGCATATGCATCGACAGAGGGGCGGCGGTCATGAGGAAATTCATCACCATATATGAAATCGCGCCGCCGAAGACAGTGCGCGCAAAACCCGGCTGGCGGACAATGTCAGACAGTGGCCGCCCACCGCTGGCGGCTTCCGGCGTGGGGGGCGGTGATGTGACGCCCATCAGCACCAGGGCGGAGAGGGCTGCCACTGCCGCCTGGGCGAGAAAGGTGACGGCAAAGGTATGAGCAGGCCAAAGATCCAGCGTGGCGGTGACCAGCATTGGCCCGAGCACGCCTGCCGCTACGCCACCTCCCATCACCAGTGACAACGCTCTGGCGCGTCGCTCTTTCCCCACGCCATCTGTGGCCGCGAAACGGAACGACAAGGCCACGGCGGCGTAAGCACCCCCCATAAACGCCGCCAGACAAAAGAGCGTAAATGTGCCCAGCACGACCGCCAGCGCAGCTGTCAACCCGGTCAGCACTCCCAGCGCCGTACCTGTCATAAATGCAGCCCGCCTGCCGTGGCGGCGGGCAAGTGCGCCAAACGGCAGAATGCACGCCGCCATACCCAGCACAAAGACCGTAACCGGCAGTGTTGCCAGCGTGCTGCTTGGGGCAATGGCGTTGCCGACAATTGCCCCGGTGGCGTAAAAGACCACTGAATTCGCCCCGGCCAGCGCCTGCGCCGTTGCCAGACGTATGATGTTCTTATTCTGCTGACTTACCGGCAGCTCTGTTTCTGCTAATTTCAAGGCGATACTCCGGAGGATCCTGTCCACGACATTACACGAGCGGAGGCGTCGCTGCACTCACATCCCGGATGACACTGTTGCTCGCGGCGACAATCATTGAAGAGGGAAGTATCAACCCATCTGGCGTGTCCGTTCCCCTGCCTGGCATCATAATTTCACACGTCGAAAAAGAAAGGCGTCATTCCTCTTTATATGTCATCGCGATCCAGAATAATTAATTCGCTTCGTATCTGTACTGAAATAAATAAAAAGCGGAGTGAATTAATCACTCCGCTTTAATTGTCACCCCTAAACCACCTCCTGGGGAGGTGGTGATTGATCCTGTAAGGCTATAGCCTGAAGAATGCCCATGCCGGAATATCTCTGCTTACTCACCACAAGTAAAAGGAGACAAACCGACATGGGGCTTTACAGGAGTTCATCACATGTATATTGGCGTTGTAAATACCACATAGTCTGGACGCCTAAGTACCGTTTCAGAATCCTGAAAGATAAGTTGGGCAAGGAACTTTACAGGACAATCTACATTCTCTGCGGAATAAAGGATTGTGAGGTTCTGGAGCTAAATGTTCAGCCAGATCATGTACATCTGGTCGTAATAGTCCCGCCGAAAATCTCGATATCAACTCTAATGGGGCATCTGAAAGGTCGCATCGCAATCAGACTCTACAATCGTTTCCCACACATAAGAAAGAAGCTATGGGGCAACCACTTTTGGTCACGTGGCTACTTTGTAGATACTGTCGGTGTGAACGAGGAAATTATCAGACGATATGTGAGGCATCAGGAGAAAACGGAACAAATACATGAACAGCAAATGGAATTGCTAGAGTAGTAAGCGGAAAGTGACAATAGCCCCCCTTACAGGGGGCATTCTCAAAAGCCACCTTCTAAGAAGGTGGTCTTTTACTAGATGATTACGTTCGGTTATTAACCCAGAGCGCTTTCACGCAGGCGGGTTTTTAACTTGTTGTATTCATCAATCACATACTGCTCAGCGGCGCGCTGATCGGCGATCGGCTCCACACGCACGGCGCAGTATTTGTACTCAGGCGTTTTGGTAATCGGGCTGAGGTTTTCCGTCACCAGCTCGTTACAGGCCCCAATCCACCACTGATAGGTCATGTACACAGCACCCTTGTTCGGACGCTCACTGACCTGCGCACGGGTGATGATCCGCCCTTTGCGCGAGTTCACCCACACCAGCGCTTCATCTTCAATGCCTAACCTTGCGGCATCGGCAGTGTTGATTTGCGCATAGCCCGGTTCATCCGCCAGCGCGGCCAGCGCGGCACAGTTACCGGTCATGGAGCGGCAGGAGTAGTGGCCTACTTCACGTACGGTAGACAGCACCATCGGATACTCTTCCGTCAGTTTATCCATCGGCGCAACCCAGTCGCAGGTGAAGAACTTCGCCAGCCCGTTCGGGGTATCGAACTTCTCTTTAAACAGATAAGACGTCCCCTGATCGGCATCCGATGTATCGCGACACGGCCACTGAATGTAGCCCAGCTCACCCATTTTTTCGTAGGTAGCGCCGTAGAAGTCCGGGCACAGATGACGCAATTCGTCCCAGATTTCCTGCGTGTTGTTGTAATGCATCGGGTAACCCATACGGGTAGCGATCTCACTGATGATTTGCCAGTCCGTTTTCAGATCCCACTTCGGTTCGACCGCTTTAAAGAAGCGCTGGAAGCCGCGATCCGCTGCGGTGTAGACACCTTCATGCTCGCCCCACGACGTGGACGGCAGAATGACGTCCGCCGCCGAGGCGGTTTTGGTCATGAAAATGTCCTGCACAATCACCAGTTCGAGCCCTTCAAACGCCTTACGCACGGCTGACAGTTCGGCATCCGTTTGCAGAGGATCTTCGCCCATAATGTAAGCGGCGCGGACTTCGCCATGTTCCACGCGATGCGGCAACTCGCTGATGCGATAACCGGTATGCGCAGGCAGACTCTCCACACCCCAGGCTTTAGCGAATTTCTCGCGGTGCGCATCCTCTTTCACATACTGATAGCCAGGGAACGTATCCGGCAGCGCACCCATGTCACAGGCACCCTGAACGTTATTCTGACCACGCACCGGGTTAACCCCAACGTGGGCTTTCCCCAGATTTCCCGTCAACATGGCGAGGCTGGTCAGTGAACGCACGGTTTCAACGCCCTGATAGAACTGAGTGACGCCCATTCCCCACAGAATCGCCGCCGTTTTCGCGCCAGCGTACATGCGGGCGGCCTGGCGTATCTCCTGCGCGCTCACACCGGTAATATCCTCAACGGATTCCGGGGTGTAGCCTTCGACAATCTTCCGGTACTCTTCAAACCCCTCTGTACGGTTGGCGACGAACGCCTGGTCGTACAGGTTTTCTTCGATAATCACATGCCCCATTGCGTTAAGCAGGGCGATATTCGACCCGTTTTTCAATGCGACGTGCATATCAGCAATGCGCGCGGTTTCAATTTTACGCGGATCGCAGACGATGATTTTCGCCCCATTCTGTTTCGCCCGAATAATATGATTGGCGACGATGGGGTGAGAATCCGCCGGGTTGTAACCAAAGATAAACACTAAGTCCGTGTTATCTATTTCATTAATGGCATTACTCATCGCGCCATTACCGACCGATTGGTGCAGACCTGCAACCGAGGGGCCGTGTCAGACACGAGCGCAGCAGTCGACGTTATTGGTTCCAATAACGGCGCGCGCGAATTTTTGCATTATGTAGTTGGTTTCATTACCCGTACCGCGGGAAGAGCCGGTAGTCTGGATGGCATCCGGACCGTACTTCTCTTTGATCGCTTTTAAGCGCCCGGCGACATAATCGAGGGCCTCATCCCAGGATACAGACTCCAGTTTGCCGCCACGCTGGCGGCGGATCATCGGGGTTTTCAGACGAGGCGTCAGGATTTGGGTATCGTTAATGAAATCCCAACCGTAATAGCCCTTCAGACAGAGGGCGCCCTGATTGGTCTTCCCCTGTGCTGCCTCCGCCCGAACGATTTTGCCGTTATCGACCACCAGATGGATTTTGCATCCCGAGGCGCAATACGGGCAAACCGTGACGACTTTTTTCATCACTTTCGCTCCAGTTAACATTGTCGCCCCCCACTATGCATCTTCTATGCCATAGCGTTATTGGGGGTATTGCCTGATATTACGGTGGATTTTTGGTCAAAATACTGACGAAACGCAGTTCATCGTCAAAAGTGACGTGTCGAAAGGCGAGGGGATGTGACCGTGATTAAAAAAACGGCATTTATTCACTGCATTTATCTCTGGCTACCAACAGAATGGATCACACTTAGCCCAACGAAGCCTGCGGACGCAACTGATGAAACCTGCGATTTTGGTGGTGGATGATGATACGGCGGTGTGCGCACTGCTGGAGGATGTGCTTAACGAGCATGTCTTTACGGTCTATGTCTGTCATAACGGGCTGGATGCGCTGGCGCTGGTTGGCGAAAAATCGGATATCGCGCTGGTACTGCTGGATATGGTGCTGCCGGATCTCAACGGGTTGCGCGTATTGCAGCAGTTGCAAAAACAGCGGCCCGACCTGCCGGTTGTGATGCTTACCGGTTTAGGCAGCGAGTCGGATGTCGTGGTCGGGCTGGAGATGGGCGCAGACGATTACATTGGCAAGCCGTTTAATGCACGCGTACTGGTCGCGAGGGTTAAAGCAGTGCTGCGCCGCACTGGCGTACTGGCCGCCGAAACGCCTACGGCGAAATCCGCCGGTTTCCTTTTTAATGGCTGGCATCTCGATCCTGAACGCTGCGAACTGTTGAACCCGCAGCAGCAACGGGTTGCCCTGACGCAGGGCGAATACAGTTTGTTGCTGGCGCTGGTGCAGAACGCGCGCCGTGTGTTGAGCCGCGAACAGCTGTTGACATTAACCCACAGCGAAAGCGTGGAGGTCTTTGACCGTACCATCGACGTACTGATTATGCGGCTGCGACGCAAAATCGAAGCAAATCCTCACCAACCCGGTTTTATCAAAACCTTGCGCGGCCTGGGCTACGTGTTTGCGGCGGATGTTTCCCATAACCATCAGGCAGCGTAGCTCCTTCATTCGCGCCTGGCGTTATGCCGAAAGATCCATCTCCTGTTGCAACGCCTCCAGCGTTTTTGCGCCATCAATCGCGTTGGCGCACAGCAGACTGGCGCGGGCGCAGGCGTGCGCCAGACGGACGCTGGCCTGCAACGACCATGCTTCATGGCAGCCATATAAAAACCCGGCGCAGAACGCATCTCCAGCACCAACGCTGCCGATAATTTCCGCCTGACTTAACATGCGCGAAGGGATCCACTCGCCAGCCTGTCCGGCAGCCTCGCCCCACGCGCCTTCCGGGCAGTGGATCACCACCCGTTGTTTCACCCCTGCTGCCAGCAGTTTTGCCGCCGCGCAGGAAATATTATCGATATGCGGCCCGTCGTTTGCGGTACGCATCTCCAGACCGCTGAATTCTCCGGCTTCCAGTTCGTTAATCACCAGGTAATCGAGATGCTTCAGGCACGGCAGCACCAGTGGCTGGTAGCGGGGATCGCCCTTGCGGGATACCAAATCCAGCGACGTTTCGTAACCCTGTTCACGCATTTGCGCCAGCAGCCGCGCGCTGCGAGTGCCAAATGTCTCGTCCGGCATATCCAGGCTGTCGAGCAGCAGTAAATAGCCGAGATGGAAGATTTTCATGCTGCTATCAAGGCGCTCGAAAGCAGGCAGATCCAACAGGCGATTAGCCCCTGGTGAATGGAAAAAGGTGCGCTGCCCGGTGGGATCGGTCATCACTTGTGACATGGAGGTCGGCGCGGCGTGGGTGCGTTGCACGTGCTGACGGTTGACATGGTACTGCTCAAGCATCGCCATAATATAGTCGCCGTCGCTGTCTTCACCCACCAGCCCCACCGCCTGCAATGGCATGCCGGTGTGCATTTTCGCCAGGGTCAGTAGTACATTAAGTGGCGCGCCGCCGGTCGACCGCTCGCTGTGGGTGATCTCTGCCAACCAGCCGCGCTCTGGCCATTGCACAATTTGGTGAACATGATCGACGAGCATATTGCCCGCTGCGATAACCCCTTTACGGTCCATCAGATTTGCCCCGCGCTGCCAAAGATACGCATCTGCCCGGCAACGGTATCGGTTATCGCTTCTTCGATACCCAGCAGCAGTTGCGCAAACTCGTCGTACAGCGGCTGGCGGTTTGCCATCTGCCGCTCAATGGCGCCGAGTGCCGCCTGCGACATACCAGTGTAAAAGTTGATTTTGTGGATGCCGAGCGAAATGGCGCGCCGGAAATCCGCATCGCTGATGCCGGACCCCCCATGCAGCACCAGCGGCAGTCCGGTCTGTTGGCGAATCGCATCCAGGCGTTCAAAATCGAGTTTCGGCTCACCTTTGTATTTGCCGTGGGCGTTGCCGATAGCCACAGCCAGCGTATCGATACCGGTGCGATCCACAAAGTCCCGTGCCAGTTGAGGATCGGTAAAGTACGCTTCATCGGCGTGACCATAGAGCGCGCCGCCTTCATCACCGCCTACCGCGCCCAGCTCTGCCTCGACCGAAACGCCGACGGCGTGGCACATTTTCACCACTTCCCGGGTCTGACGAATATTCTCTTCATACTCCAGCGTGGAGCCATCGAACATCACTGAGCTAAAACCGAGACGCAAAGCGCGCACGACCGACTCAAAATGCAGACCATGATCGAGGTTCAGCACCACCGGAATGTCATGGTGAGCGGCTTCAAACTTCACGGCCTCAACCAGCGAATCCAGCGAGATATATTTAAAATGCACTTCGGCAATATTGATAATAAATGGCGAGCGCTCTTGCTTTGCTGCGGCGAACAGGGCGCGCAGGAAGTGGGAGTCGAGCACGTTGAACGCACCTAAGGCGTAGTGATGCTTGCGGGCGTGCGCCAGCCCGTCGGCAAGAGAAATCATCGGCATAATGGCCTCCTTCTACACCGGATAGTTAGCTCAGAAACAGGTGGTATTCGTTGCACAGCACCAGCTGTGCCGGTTCGTCTTCCAGCACGTGATTGAAACGATCAAACTGTTGCAGAAAGCGGTTGTCATGTTCGTCATCATTCACTGACGACACTTCGCCAACCAGCACATCGCCGAAGCCCGGTTCGCCCCAGAAGCTGTGATACAGCCCTGGTGCCAGTGTGATGCTTTCCCCTGGTGAGAGGCGCAACTGGCTGCCTGCTGCGTGAGTCTGAATGCAGCCATCAATGACCACGGTAACGTCACGCATGTCTGTTTGTTCGTGCGCGTCGGCGTTCCACAGTTCAATAATTAAATTACCGCCGCCGCGATTAATGATGTCTTCACGTTTACGCCAGTGAAAATGCATCGGCGTGACCTGCGCGTCGCGCACATGCATGATCTTTTCCGCATAGCACTTTTCATACGGTGTGCCGTTGGGCGAACCGTTGCGCAGGGTAAACAGTGTGAGACCCTGAGCGGCGAAGTTTGATCCACCAAAGGCGGTGACGTCCCACCCCAGTTTCAGATCGAAGACTTCGCGCCAGGCTTCCCGGTCTAGTTGTTGCCATTTGGTCGGTGGAAAACTGGCGAACGGCGGCAGGTGCACATCATGCATCGAGAAAAACTGCCGCGTATGACCGAGAATTTCATTAATCGCAGAGCGTTTCATGGTATCCCCTGGGTTGGCGTTCCCTCTCCCTTGCAGGAGAGGGAGATGTACCTTATTTAACCGTCCAGCCTTTGTAGCTGCCGACATTCTGTTTATCGATCAGGGTCACTGGGATCAGTACCGGTTCTTTGGGTGCGGGTTTGCCCTGCAAGATGTCATAACCAATTTCCACCGCGCGGGCCGCCATCACTTGCGGATCCTGCGCCGGGGTGGCGACAAACAGTGAATTTTTACGTTTCAGCGCCTCTTCACCGTCCGGGCTGCCATCGACGCCGACAATAAAGAACTCGTTACGCTGCGCCTGTTTCGCGGCCAGATCTGCGCCGATCGCCGTCGGATCGTTAATCGCGAAGACGCCATCGATTTTCGGGTTCGCAGCCAACAGTGAGGTCATCACCTCCAGCCCGCCTTCGCGGCTGCCTTTGGCGTTTTGGTTATCAGACAGCACCTTAATATCCGGGTGGCGTTTAAACTCGGTCTGGCAACCTTCGACACGGTTCTGTACTGCGGAAACCGGCGGTCCGTTGATGATCACCACATTGCCTTTGCCTTTCAGGCGGTCGGTAATGTATTTACAGGCGATTTCGCCCGCCTGGGTGTTATCGGAGGTGATGGTCGCGTCAGCTCCTTCTGCGGCAACGTCTACCGCCACCACCACAATACCGGCATCTTTGGCGCGTTTTACCGCCGGGCCAATGCCTTTGGAATCGGCGGCATTGAGAATGATCATGTCGACTTTTGCGGCAATAAAGTTATCAATCTGTCCCACCTGCTGGCCCAGATCGTAACCGCTGGAGACCAGCGTAACTTTGACTTTATCGCCCGCCAGTTTGCGTGCTTCCAGCTCCGCGCCTTTGGTGATCTGCACGAAGAACGGGTTCGCCAGATCGCCCACCGTGACGCCGATGGATTTCAAATCTTTGGCCTGCGCAAAAGGTGCACTGGCCAGCAGAGCGCCAGCGCAGAGCGCAGTGACAAGAGGTTTAAGACGCATGCTGTAATCCTCGCTTCTGTTTTGTAGGGTTTCGTTATGCTGCCTGATGATGCCGGGTACGGTATTTGTCGATCAGCACCGCAATGATGATCACCGCCCCTTTGATCACCAATTGCCAGAAGTAGGAGACGCCCATCAGCGTCATCCCGTTATTTAGCGTGGCGATAATCAGCGCCCCCACCAGCGTACCGGTGATGGTGCCAATGCCGCCGACAAAACTGGTGCCGCCGAGGATCACCGCCGCGATCGCATCCAGTTCATAGCCCATACCAAGGTTGCCGTTGGCACTGTACAGCCGCGAGGCGCTCATCACGCCGCCCAGTCCCGATAACAGGCCGCTCATGCCATACACGAACAGCAGCACCAGCCACACTTTAATGCCGGTCAGCCGTGCGGCCTGCATATTGCCGCCGACTGCATAGATATGAACCCCGAGCGTAGTGCGGCGCAGAATAAACCAGCACAGCACCACCACCGCCAGCGCGATCACCACCAGCCACGGCACCGGGCCGAGGTAGTCGTTGCCCACCCACTCAAAACTGATATCGGAGTTGATAACCGTCGTGCCATCGGCCAGTAAATACGCCGCCCCACGCAGCGCCGTATAGGTGCCGAGCGTGACGATAAACGGCGGTAGCCCGGCAAACGCAACCAGCGCGCCGTTAAACATGCCGAGTAACAGACCGAGCATCAGCGCCGCCGGGACCGATAGCATGGCGAATTGCGGGATCAGTGACACCACCATTGCCGCTACCGCCGTGGTGCCGAGAATCGAGCCGACCGACAGATCGATCCCACCAGTGAGGATGATGAAGGTCATCCCGGCCGCCAGAACAATATTGATCGACGCCTGACGGGTGATGTTCAGCAGGTTGCTTTCGGTGAAGAAGTTCGGTGCGATAAAACCGAAAACGGCAACGATCAGTATCAAAATTGGCAGGATACCGACCGTTTGCATCAGATCGCCCATTAGCATCTTTTTAGCGGAGGCTGATTTCGCCACCGGCATAGCGGTATTGTTTTTGGAGTCAGTCATGAGGCACCGCCTGGTGATGAGAGTCGTTAACGCCGGTGGCCAGCGTCATAATGTTTTCCTGGGTGATGTTGTCGTTATGCAACTCGCCCACAATACTGCCTTCGCGCATGACGTAGACGCGGTCGCTCATGCCGACCACCTCCGGCAGTTCGCTGGAGATCATCAGAATGGCCACGCCCTGGCGCGCCATCTGGTTCATTATGCGGTAGATCTCGCTTTTCGCGCCGACATCGACGCCACGGGTGGGCTCGTCAAGGATCAGAATGCGCGGACCTATTGCGACCCAGCGGGAGATCAGCAATTTTTGCTGATTGCCGCCGGACAATCCGCCTGCCCGAACCTGCGCATGCGGGACACGAATGTTGAGCAATTTGATGGCGTCATCGGAGATAGTCTGCGCTTTTTTACGGTTAAGCATGCCCCAGGCCGCGTCGCGTTCCAGCGTTGCCATGGTGATGTTCTCCTGAGCAGCCAGTTCAAGGAACAAGCCCTGTTCTTTGCGGTTCTCCGTCAGGAAACCAATACCTAAATCAATCGCCGCGCGCGGGGAGTGGATCACTACCGGTTCACCGTCGATTTCGATCATGCCGCCGGTGGCTCTACGTACGCCAAAGATCAGTTGCGCCAGCTCTGAACGCCCGGCACCCACCAGCCCGGCCAGCGCGACAATTTCCCCGGCGCGAACGCACAAACTGACGGGCTGAATTTTTTCACCGTCGGTCAGGTGGTGAATGTTCAGCCGCGGGTTACCGAGTGGAATATCGCGCTCTTTATTAAACAGGTCGCTTAACGGACGCCCGACCATCATCCGTACCAGTTCGGAGGCATTCAGTTTGTCGCGCGTCAGGCTGCCAACATACTGCCCGTCGCGCAGCACGCTGACGCGATCGGAAAGTTCATACACTTCCGCCATGCGATGGCTGATGTAGATAATGGCCATTCCTTCGTCACGCAGGCGTAAAATGAGTTCAAACAGGCGGTGCGTTTCGCGGGAGGAGAGGGCGGCGGTGGGTTCATCCATTACCAGAATGCGGCTGTTGCGGTGCAGTGCGCGGGCGATTTCCACTTGCTGTTGTTCGGCGATGGTCAGTTTCATCACCCGGTCGGTGGCCTTAAAGTGGGCACCGAGACGGTCAATGACCGCCTGTGCCTGGGCTACCATCTCTTTGCGTTGTACCAGCCCGCCGCGCGCCAGTTCGCTGCCCAGGAAGATGTTTTCCGCCACGGTCAGATTAGGAGCGAGCTGCATCTCCTGGTAAATCAGGGTAATGCCCGCTGCCAGTGCATCTTTCGGCCCTTTGATGACGTAGGGCTGTCCGTCGATCAAGATCTCGCCGCTGGTGGCGCTGTAAGCGCCGGCAAGGATTTTCATCAGCGTGCTTTTTCCTGCGCCGTTCTCGCCCATCAGCGCGTGGATCTCACCGGGCCAGACGGTCAAATCCACCCCTTTGAGCGCAAAGAATTTGCCGAATGCTTTGGCAATATTGCGCATCTCCAGCACGGGCATGTTGCTCATGTCTTGGCTCCTGAGAAGAACGATATCCGCACTTCATCACACGTTAGTAAATGCAAAATGTCAGAAGCTGTTCATATTTGTCATAGTGACGTTAAGAAACTGTTTTAACTCTCTCCTGGAGCTGTTATGCCGTATCGCGCGAATTCGTTTTTCGTCAGCACACGTGGGCGACTGCTGTTCTTCAACTTGCTGGTCGTGGCGGTAACGTTAATGGTCTGCGGCGTGGCGGTGCTGGGTTTTCGCCATGCCAGCCAGATCCAGGAGCAGGTGCAGCAGCAGACGCTGGACGATATGACCAGCAGCATGAATCTGGCGCGGGATACCGCCAGCGTTGCCACGGCAGCGGTGCGGTTGTCGCAGGTGGTTGGCGCGCTGGAATACAAAGGTGAAGCGGAACGGCTGGAGGCAACCCAACACGCGCTCCAGTATTCGCTAAGCCAACTGGCGAATGCGCCGTTGGCACATCAGGAGCCACAATTGGTGGCGCAAATCACCCGGCGCAGCCATGAGTTGCAACAGAGCGTCACCGAGATGCTGCAACGCGGGCAGCGCCGCCATCTGGAGCGTAATGCGCTGCTCAGCTCGCTCTACCAGAACCAGAGTTATTTGCGCCACCTGCAAGAGGTGAATGCCCGTGATGGCGGCAATGTTCCTGATAAGCAACTGCTGGAGGAGATGGATCGGCTCATTATCGCTGCGATTCAGACCCCCTCACCACGTCCCACCGTCCGGCAACTCACTGATATCATGGGGCAGTTACCGCAGCGTATCGATAGTTCCGCGGTAGGATTTATTTTGCCGGATTTTAGCGCCGAACTGCGCAAGCTGGGGCCGCTGTCGCTCCAGCTTGAAGAGAGTGATTTGGCGATCAACTGGTCGATGTTTCATATCAAAGCGCTGGTGGCGCTGCTGAACAGTGATATCAACCGCTATGTTGCCGCCGTGGCGCAGGCCTCGGATCTGCGCACCGCTCAGCGTCATCAGGAGATGCGCTCCATCATCTTCTTTATCAGTGGATTTGCGCTGCTGGCGCTGGTGATCACCGGGTTTGCCGGGTGGTATATCTACCGTAATCTGGGTTCCAATCTGACGGCGATTTCTCGCGCTATGTCGCGGCTGGCGCATGGCGAACAGGATGTGTCGGTGCCTGCGCTGCAACGCCGTGATGAACTGGGTGAGCTGGCGCGCGCTTTCAACGTTTTTGCGCGTAATACCGCCTCGCTGGAGCACACGTCGAAGCTGCTAAAAGAGAAAAGTACGCAACTGGAAACCACCTTTCACGCTATGCGCGATGGGTTTGCGTTGTTTGATAACCAGGGCTGCCTGGTGGTGTGGAATCCGCAATATCCACTGTTGCTCGGCTTAACGGCGCAGGCATTACAGCGCGGTCAGCATTATCAAATGCTGCTGCGGCAGGTGAGCGATTTCCCTGCGCACGTGCAGGAGAATCTTGCCCGCCCGCTGCCGAAAGCGCAGGAGTTGCGGCTGGCAGACAACCGCACTATCGAACTGCGTTTCAGCCCGGTGCCGGGGCGCGGGATGGTTAACGTGGTGCTGGATCGCACGGAACGTAAGGGGCTGGAGGAAGCGCTGTTGCACAGCCAGAAAATGAAAGCAGTGGGGCAGCTTACCGGCGGTCTGGCGCATGATTTCAACAACTTGCTGGCGGTGATTATCGGCAGCCTCGAACTGGTGGATCCCGCTTCACCGGATGCCCCGCGCATTTCCCGCGCCTTGAAAGCTGCTGAGCGAGGGGCGTTGCTCACGCAGCGGCTACTCGCATTTTCCCGCAAACAGTCGCTGCATCCCCATGCGGTGGATATGCAACCTCTGTTAGAGAACCTTGGCGAGCTGATGCGCCACTCGCTCCCTACCACGTTGGCGCTGGACATTGAAGCGCAGCACCCGGCGTGGCCCGCCTGGATAGATGTCGGGCAACTGGAGAATGCGATCATCAATCTGGTGATGAATGCCCGCGATGCGATGGAAGGCCAAAGCGGAGTCATCAAGATCCGGACCTGGAACCAGCGCGTAACCCGCCGTGACGGACGCAAACAGGATATGGTAGCGCTGGAAGTAATCGATCATGGCTGCGGGATGTCGCAGGAGGTTAAAGCGCAGGTGTTTGAGCCCTTTTTTACCACCAAACAGACCGGCGGTGGGAGCGGACTGGGGTTGTCGATGGTTTACGGCTTTGTGCGTCAGTCTGGCGGTCGGGTTGAAATTGAGAGTGCGCCAGGGCAGGGCACGACGGTGCGTTTGCAACTCCCGCGTGCGACGGTGCAGGCACGCAGTCATGCAGAAGCTGACCAGGCGCAGGTGCGCGACACCAGCGACACGCTGATCCTGGTACTGGAAGATGAAGCCGATGTGCGCCAGACGCTCTGTGAACAGCTCCATGAACTGGGCTATCTGACGCTGGAGGCGGAAAACGGTGAACAGGCGTTGCAACTGCTGGAAGCCTCGCAAGAGATTGGCATAGTGATAAGCGATCTGATGCTGCCCGGACGTTTAAGCGGGGCCGACGTGATTAGCGCCGCGCGCCAGCACTACCCGCATTTACCGTTGCTGCTGATTAGCGGCCAGGATCTGCGTCCGGCGCATAACCCCGCACTGCCGGATGTTGAACTGTTGCGTAAACCTTTTACTCGTATCCAGCTCGCGCAGGCGCTGCGGCGAATTGCGGCATAAAACGGTGTTTAAATAGGGGACCCTGTTGCTGGCGAAGAAAAAAGAGCAGAATGAATTTAAGTATCTTATTTCCGGTGATGGTCTTCACATACCCGGAAATAACACTATTGTTCTTCATGTTAATGCCCGATAAATTATTTACATCAGGATTGTTACTCTCTTAAGGCTAAACCTGAAATCCGCACACTCCGTTTCGACGGTTTTTGGATTTCAGGTTTTTTTTGTTTTTATTCATCATGAATAAACATGGGTAATATCGAAGTATAGTTGTAAATAATATAGGGAAGATAAAATGAAAAAATGGCTGTGTTGTAGTGTGCTTATTATTACCTCCTTTTCACTCAGCGCCCGCGACGTCACACTAACGATACTGCATACCGGTGATACGCACGGCCGGGGGATGAGCAAAGAGGGAATTGGGTACGGAAAAATAAGTGGTTATGTAAAGGAACGGCGTAATACAACAGATAACGTGCTGTTTCTGGACGTCGGTGATGCGGTTAGCGGCGTACCGGTTACGGATTTATCGCTCGGCGAGACAAATATTACCGCCATGAACATGATGGGCTATGATGCCTTTACGCCAGGTAATGCCGATTTTATTTTTGGCGGGCAGGCGTTGCTGACACTAAATAAAAAATCCCGTTTCCCTTTTATCTCTGCGAATATTTTGTATCAAGGCAAGCCTGCATTTCCCCCTTTTATTATTAAAAATATTGATGGGATGAATGTGGGGATTATTGGTGTTTCTCCATTGAATGCCATGATGGCGACAACAGACAATAAACTGTCCGGTTTTTCGGTCACCGATCCTGTTACGGCGGTGAAAGAGACGGTTGCTGCAATCAAAAATAAAACCGATGTGATTATTGTGCTGGCGCATTTGGGCAAGGTTGACCCGGATGTGAATATCGACAAATTGATTGCCGCTGTACCGGATATTGATGTCGTTGTAGACGGTCACGACCATATTGAGGTGAGAAACGGTGTACAAGTGGGTCATACCATCATGGTCAATGCCGGGCAGTATGGCGACTTTCTGGGCGAGTTGACGTTAACCTTCAGGAATCACCATCGGGTGAGCTGGCATGAACACCTGCTGGATAAAACGGCGCTTGCCGGTGTGACCGCCGATCGGGATGTTGAAACGTTTATCCACCAGCAACAGGCCCGGAACGCAGAAACGTTAAGCCGTATCGTGATGACATTGCCCTTTACACTGGATGGAAAACGCGAGCATGTACGTTCAGGGCAAACCAATTTGGGCGCGTTGCTGGCCGACGCGGAACGGGAATACGCCCGCGCGGATATCGCATTTACCGTGGGCGCTTTTCTGCGCGACAGCCTCAGTGCCGGGCCGGTGTCTTACGGGCAGTTGTTGAAGGCGCTGCCTTTTACGCTCCCGCTGGTTACCCGGGAGATGAGTGGGAAACAGATTAAGGATTTTATCGAACATAACTATACGGAAAAGCAGCTGATTTCCGGTGCTTATGTTCACGTGAGTGGCATGACCTTTGCGGTGGATTTCAGTCGGCCGGTGGGTGACAGGATGATCGACATTCGCATCAATGGCGCGCCGCTGGAGGTCAATCAAACCTACCGGGTCGCTTGTAACGAGCAGGTAAGCGATTACGGTATCCGCGAGATTGCCATCCGCGATCGGTATGAGGTGACGATGGCTTCTCTGCTGCGCGAATACGTAAATAAGCATACCAATCTGCCGATGCCGCAACCGCGCGTGCGTCTTATTCCGTAACGCCGGGGATTTGAGATTTCTCCGCTACTCGCCCGCTATGGCGTAAATTAACGTACAGCCAGTCACCTTTTGAGACTGGCTTTATGAAACGTTACGCGACAGCGCTGTTCGTCGGCGCACTCTCTCTCAGTGGTCAGATGGCCCATGCCGATATTATCGACGATGCCATTGGCAATATTCAGCGCGCGATCGGTGATGCGTATAACACCGATGGCAGTCGGGATGACGATCAACGCTATCAGGACGATAGCCTGCGTCGTGACGAACGCAGCCGGCGCTATGAAGATCGCCGCCGGCAACTGGAAGACCGACGCCAGCGGCTCGACGACCGCCAGCGCCAGCTCGATGAGGAGCGACGCCAGATTGATGATGAACAGCGCAGGCTGGAAGACGATTACGACCGCTAACGGCGCTAGGCCGGAACGCGTACGCGAAGCCCAAGGCGCGCCGGAACTATATCTTCCAGCAGAGCGACCAGCTGCGGATCCATAAAGTGGTAATGATCGGGAATATCCAGCACATGCACCGGTTTATGCTGCATCAACCGGCCAAAGTCGGCCATGATCCGGCTCTTGTGCTGCTCTTCCATTACACAAATAACGTCTGCCCAGGAAAGAATGGCGGGCGACACTGTTTTTCTTGCCTGGCGTTGAGTCCCGGCGGAGCGGGCATTGAGCCCGGGATAGCGACGAAAAACCTGCTCAGCCGTCGGGCTGCGCCATTGGTTTCGGCTACAAATAAAAAGCACATTCATGGCAAGTTATTACTCATTAATGCCGCGTAGTGCGAATTACTACCTGATCACACGCGGGTATTGAAGACCCCGTTGCGTTGCGCGCAACAACTTTTCGGTGCGAGTCTGTACGCTTTATCCCTCAAACTACCTCTTTACAGGCTGCGTTTGCTTCTCCCGGCTCCATCGGGAAATACCGGGACGAATATATCCATATTGTGCGGTCTAATCCAGCACAATCCGCATGCCATCATACCCTGCTTCGAACCCCGTCGGCAGCGGGTTTTTCATCATCCATTGATCAAAGACATGACTGATATGGGTTAGGATCACTCGCGGACAGCGAATCACCGCATTCAGGGCGATAATTGTGGTCAAATCACTGTGATTTTTTGGCGTTTCCGGGCGGGGTTCATAACTACAATCTATGATAACCACCTGCGGATGATTATTGAGCAAGAACTTCAGCGTCTTGTCGGGCAGACCCGCCGTATCTGACAGCCAGGCCACCCGGCTGTGCGCGGTTTCAAGCAGATACCCGAACGTTATTTTCGAGTGATTCAGCGGCAAAGGCGTGACCTGCAACCCTTGCAGATCAAAGACCACAAACGGCTCAACGGTATGGCTGAAATCCAGCAAACCGGGGTGTTTAAAGAGGTCGTCGCAGCCTTGCTCATCTGGTGGGCCGTAGACCGGGATTTTATCGCCCACGCCCCAGCGTAGCGGAAACAAGCCCTGCACATGATCTATATGGTAGTGGGTCAACAAAAATTGTTGAAACGCGCCTGCCGGAAAGTGCTCCATCAGGTCTGGGATACCCGCATCCAGTAGCGTTACCGCGTCGTTAAACTGAACGACGGCGCTACAGGGCTTGCGGCGATGCGCCTCGTTCTGCCGCGCGCGATGGCAGGCGGCGCAGTGGCAACCAAATACCGGCACTAACTGCGCGCCGCCCGTGCCAGTGAGGGTGATTGTTAAGCTCATACGACCCCTTACAACGGTTGGGTTCACGTAATCGGCGCAGACGCACTGCGCCGCCATCATTACGCACTTTTCCCTTGTTGCGCGCGTATCAGCGTGACCAGTCCTTCGACTGACTGTAGCAAACTTCCGTCATTATTGAGTGTCAGGCAACCTGTCGGGGGGTAGCGGGCTGCTCTTTCCAGTCGTGCGGCGATTTCCGCCGCATTTTCCCGCCCGCGTCTTTCCAGCCGCTGGCGTAAAATCTCCGCAGATACCTGTACATGCACCGGCACCAGCACATCGCCATACTGTGCCAGCGCCTGGGGGAGATGCCCACGAGAACCATTCACCACTACATCAAACCCGGTTTGCAGCCAGAGATCGATCTCTGCGCCAATGCCGTAGTAAAAGCCGTTGGCATGCCAGCTCAGCGTAAAAAGATGCTGTTCAGCACGGGTGAAAAACTCCTTTTCGCTCAGCGCAATATGGTTCTCGCTGCCCGCGCTGGCCGGGCGCGTGATATAGCGGTGCGCCACCAATAGCTGCGGATGCTCCCGCTGGCGAAGCGCCGCCAACAGAGTATCTTTCCCGGCACCGGATGGCCCCATCAACCAGATCAGTCTGCCCATCAGAACACCCGAGTTCCCTGACGCCAGACGTGATCGATATGCACATGGTCGCCTTTGTGATGTGCCAGCACCAGATCCGCCCGTTTCCCCTCGCCAATCACGCCGCGATCGCTAAGGTTCAGCGCCTGCGCCGGGTTTTTCGTTACCAGACGGATCGCCTGCGGCAGGGTGAAATCGTTCTCTTCGTTTACCGCAATTCGAAACGCGGCATCCAGCAGGCTGGCGGGATAGTAGTCAGACGACAGCACATCCAGCAGGCCGAGCTGCGCCAGCTTGTGCGCTGCCACGTTACCAGAGTGAGAGCCACCGCGCACAATGTTCGGCGCGCCCATCAGAATGCTCATACCATGTTCACGGGAGGCTTCTGCGGCTGCGAAAGTGGTGGGGAATTCCGCAATCACGCTGCCCAACTGATGGGACTCCACCACATGCTCACGCGTGGCGTCATCATGGCTGGCCAGTGGCAGGTGGCGTTCCCGGCAGTGGGCGGCAATCGCCAGCCGGTTTGGCTGAGACCACCGCGCCGCCAGTGCCAGTTGCTCTTGTTCAAACGCATCCATCTGTTCGTTGGTGAGATGGTATTTGCCCTGGTAGTAATCGCGGTACTTCTCATAGCTGGCGTACTGGCGCTGACCCGGTGAGTGATCCATCAGGGATACCAGCGTGACGGGTTCACGGCTGACCAGTTTTTCAAATAACGGCAGCGTGGTGTGATGCGGCAATTCGCAGCGCAGGTGCAGACGATGCTCCGCGCGGTTCAGGCCGCGTTTTTGCGTCTCTTCCACGGCGTTAATCATCTTTTCCAGATTCTCCAGCCGATCGCCGCCGTCGCGCACATCGCCAATCGCGACCGCATCCAGCACGGTGGTGATACCGCTGGCAACCATCAGCGCGTCGTGGCTGCTCATTGCCGAGTGTGCCGGCCAGTCCACTTTCGGGCGCGGCGTGAAGAATTTATCCAGGTTATCGGTATGCAGTTCGATAAGGCCCGGCAGCAACCAGCCGCCGTCACCATCGTGCGCGCCGGGCTGGCTGCTCTGAGTTTCGGCGAACGTGCGGATCATGCCGTCGCGGATCTCCAGCGATCCGCTAACCACTTCATTTTCAAGGATCAGTTTGACATTGTTGATGATCATGCGTGAATTCCCATCGGATACAGACGGTCGGCAACGTGTTCACGTACTGCGCCATCGTGAAAGATGCCGACAATCGCCGCACCGCGCGCTTTTGCCTGCGCAATCAGTTCAACGACGGCGGCGCTGTTTTTCTCATCCAGCGAAGCGGTAGGTTCATCGAGCAGCAAAATCGGGTAGTCGACAATAAAGCCGCGGGCGATATTGACACGCTGCTGCTCACCGCCGGAAAAGGTGGCAGGCGCGAGATGCCATAAGCGTTCAGGTACATTGAGTCGCGCCAGCAACTGACCCGCTTTCTGGACACAGACATCGCGCGGCACGCCCTGTTCCAGCAGGGGTTGCATCACCACATCCAGCGCACTGACGCGCGGTATCACACGTAAAAACTGGCTCACCCAGCCGATAGTGTGACGGCGGACTTCCAGCACTTTACGCGCCGGGGCATGTACCAAATCCACCCATTCATCGCCGTGCTTCACATGGATATGACCGGCGTCCGGCAAGTAGTTGGCATACAGGGAACGCAGCAACGTGGATTTCCCACTGCCGGAGTGCCCGTGCAGCACCACGCATTCTCCTGCATCCACACTCAGCGAGGTTTCGCGCAGTACGGGCAGACGCACGCCGTTTTGGTGGTGCAGGACAAAGGTTTTACTGACATTTTCCACACGTAAGACAGGCATTGGACACTCCTTAATTTTGTAATACCGAGGAGACCAGTAATTGGGTGTACGGATGATGCGGATCGTCGAGAACACGGTCAGTTAACCCACTTTCCACCACCTGACCCTGTTTCATGACCAGCAGGCGGTTCGCCAGCAGGCGCGCAACGCCTAAATCATGGGTGACCATCACCACGGCCAGGTTCATTTCCACCACCAGACTGCGCAGCAGATCCAGCAACCGGGCCTGGACTGATACGTCCAGCCCGCCGGTGGGTTCATCCATAAACACCAGCTTTGGCTGTGTGACGAGGTTGCGGGCAATTTGCAGCCGCTGCTGCATACCGCCCGAAAAAGTAGTGGGAAGATCATCAATACGTGATGGCGGGATCTCTACATCGCTTAGCCACTGCTCCGCCGTGGCGCGGATGGCCCCATAATGGCGTGCACCGGTAGCCATCAGGCGTTCGCCAATATTGCCGCCCGCAGACACCTGGCGACGCAGGCCGTCCAGCGGATGCTGATGCACCACGCCCCATTCGGTGCGTAGCAGTCGGCGGCGCTCGGCTTCACTCATGGCGTACAGATTGCGGTTCTGGTAGAGAATGTCGCCCTGCTGTGGCGGCAAGCGGGCCGAAATCGCGTTCAGTAATGTGGTCTTACCGGAACCGGACTCTCCGACAATGCCCAGTACCTCACCAGGCCAGAGATCGAACGACACATCGGTAAAACCTTTTCCCGGCGCATACAGATGCGAGAGGTGATTCACCGAAAGCAGCGGTTGGGTCATTTACGTAAAGCCTCGCTCTGTTGGCGGCAGTAATCGGTGTCAGAGCAGACGAACATCCGCTTACCGGTATCATCCAGCACCACTTCATCCAGGTAGCTGTGGGTCGAACCGCAGATGGCACAAGGGTGATCCCATTTTTGCGGTGCGAAGGGGTAATCTTCAAAATCGAGACTGACCACCTGCGTATAAGGCGGCACGGCGTAAATCCGTTTTTCTCGCCCGGCGCCAAACAGTTGCAGGGCGGGCATCATGTGCATTTTCGGGTTATCAAAAGCCGGAATGGGCGAAGGATCCATGATGTAGCGGTCATTGACTTTCACCGGCCAGGCATAGCGGGTGGTGAAGTTGCCGAAGCGGGCGATATCTTCATACAGCTTCACCTGCATTACACCGTACTCTTCCAGCGCATGCATGGTGCGGGTCTCGGTTTCGCGCGGCTCAATAAAGCGCAATGGCTCCGGAATCGGTACCTGGTAAATCAGAATGTGATCGGCGGTCAGCGGTGTTTCAGGAATGCGATGGCGGGTCTGTATCAGCGTGGCGTCTGCGGTGCGCTCGGTGGTTTCCACCCCCGTTACCCGACTGAAGAACTGGCGAATCGATACGGCGTTTGTGGTGTCGTCCGCTCCCTGATCGATCACTTTCAGCACATCGTCTTCGCCAATCACGCTGGCGGTAAGCTGAATGCCACCGGTTCCCCAGCCATAGGGCATGGGCATTTCGCGGCCGCCAAACGGCACCTGGTAACCGGGGATGGCTACCGCTTTGAGCAGCGCCCGGCGGATCATGCGTTTGGTTTGCTCATCAAGAAAGGCAAAGTTATAGCCGGTCAGCGCGTTAGCCACGGTGCTTCTCCTGTTGTAGCTGTCTGAGCAGGTCCAGTTCAGCCTGGAAATCGACGTAATGGGGGAGCTTGAGGTGTGAGACGAAGCCCGCCGCTTCGACATTATCCGCATGCGCCAGCACGAACTCTTCGTCTTGCGCCGGGCTGCGCATCGGTTCTCCGTAGTCGGCGGCTTGCAATGCGCGATCTACCAGCGCCATTGCCATGGCTTTGCGCTCGCTCATGCCAAACACCAGCCCATAGCCACGGGTAAAATGCGGCGCCTCGTTCTCCGGGGCGACAAATCCGTTGACCATTTCGCATTCGGTCACCAGCAGTTCGCCAATATTCACGGCGAAGCCCAGCTCTTCCGGTACAATTTCCACCTCGACATAGCCACTGCGGATCTCGCCAGCGAAAGGGTGATTGCGCCCGTAACCACGTTGGGTGGAGTAGGCCAGCGCCAGTAAATATCCTTCGTCGCCGCGCGCCAATTGCTGCAAACGTGACGCCCGCGAACAAGGGAAAACCGGTGGCTGTCGGGTAATGTCATCCGGTGCTGTGCCGCTGTCCTGCTCGGCTTTTGCCAGTCCTTCATTGACCAGCAGGCTGAAAACATGCGGTGTGGCTTCCTGCGGGCGAGGCTCTGCGGTGCGCAACGGGGGAATGTCGCCTTCGGCAAGCAGGGCGAAGTCCAGTAACCGGTGGGTGTAATCATAAGTAGGGCCAAGCAACTGCCCGCCGGGAATATCTTTGTAGATTGCTGAAATACGGCGTTCTAAACGCATGTTTGCGCTGTCGATGGGTTCGCTAACGGCCAGACGCGGGAGCGTCGTGCGGTAAGCGCGCAGCAGAAAGATGGCTTCGACGTTATCGCCACTTGCCTGTTTCAGCGCCAGTGCCGCCAGCTCGCGATCGGCGATGCCCCCTTCGGTCATCACCCTGTCCACCGCGAGGTGGAGCTGTTCGGCAACTTGCCCGACACTCAGTTCCGGCAGTTCATTGTCGCCACGACGTTTGTGTTCCTGCAGAGCGTGGGCGGCGGCAATCGCCTTTTCGCCCCCCTTGACAGCAACGTACATCAGCACACCTCCACAAGTGTGGTTCTGGGGATAGCCAGCGCGCGGTCACCGCAGGTCAGGATCACATCGATGCCTGTCGGGAACGAGTGCGGACGGTCGGTAAACTCATCGGTAATACACTCCGGCAGTTGTGGCGCAATCATGCGCTCTTCCAGAATGCCAGGCCCGGTGAGGCGCAGCATGCGTCCGCCGCTCAAACCCGGCAGTTGCAAGATCAGCGTGGCGCTGGTTTCCGGGCTGCTGGCAGTACCGCCAGGCAGTGCGCTGAGCTGCAAGGCGCTTAGGGTGTGGTCCGCCACTGCGAACAGCGACTGTTGCGGTTGATCCACCAACGGTGCATTGGTATGAAAACGCAGATTCTGGCGGACCAGATCGTTGCTGAGCGTACCGGAGAGCCAGATTGGGGTGTCGTTGTCTACCAGCGTCAACAGTACGCTGGTAGAAGCTGCGTTGAGCGGCGGCCAGCCGTGTTTCAGTTGCGGCAGCGAGACAATGACGCCCGGCTCGCTCATGGCTTTTAGCAAACGGCGAAAACAGTGTTGGGCATCGTGAACCGCTGAGGCGAATGCGGGTTGTAAGGTCATGCGTTATCTCCGCGAACCAGAGTAAAGAAGTCGACCCGGCTGGCGCTGATTTCGGCCTGGCGCGCGTCAATACGCGCAGCGTGGTCTGCTTCCAGCGGGGCAATAAGGGTTTCCATCAGGGTCTGATAGTGGGTGGGATCCTGTAACAGTGCATCGCACACGGCGCAGCGTTCGGCATGGCCTTTATCGCGGCCCAATACCCAGCTAAAACCGAGTTGCCCGCCAGCAAGTTGAACCACTGCGCGAGTCAGGGTCGCATCGCCGGGAAAAAAACGGTCGCCGGTCGCGCCCATGCGCGCCTGAATTTGCACCAGCCCGGTTTGCGGTGCCCGTATTTGTTCATATTCCGGTGCCAGTCCAAGCGTGCGCATCCTCGCCCGCAGTATCTCCGGGGTGGAGCGGGCCAGCGTTGCCATCCAACGCTGACGGGTGGGGGTATCGAAATGCATTCAGTGCTCCATGGTGAATTCAATCATGTCGGCGCGTGTCAGGCTGACGGAGTACTCCGTTGCGTTGATTTCGCCTTCACGGTGATTAAGGGTGCGCACGCAGAGCAGCGGCGCCATATTGGGGATCTCCAGCCAACGGCTCTCTTTGGCCTGCGCGCGACGGGCGCTGATGCGTGTCTGGGTACGTTTCAGGTGGATACCGGATTGTTCGCGCAAAAAATCGTGCAGCGAACCGCTATTAAACTGTTGCAGCACCGGCCACAACGTCATGTCGCTGAAGTAGTGATCAATTAAACAGAGTGCTATGCCATTGACGCGTCGGCGGGTGCGCAAATGAATCACGTTATCGCCTTCCTGTACGCCTAACGCATCCGCCACAGTGCCGGATGCCGGGCGCAACACCGCCAGCAGGCGCTCGCTGGTAGGATGGCTGCCTTGCTCCAACAAGTTCTGGCTAAAGCGGGCCTGCGCATTGAGGGGATAATCGAACGGGCGCATCAGCACCAGTACGCCAACGCCCTGACGGCGCTGTACCCAACCTTTTTCTACCAATTGATCGATGGCGCGGCGTAGGGTGTGGCGATTCACCTCAAAGCGTGCCGCCAGTTGCTGTTCTGCAGGGAGCCAGTCGCCGCAACGATAGTTATTGCGCAGTTCCTGCTCCAGTCTGGCGGCAATTTCCTGATAACGTGTAGGATAACTGGTCGGATGTCTGGATAAGTGCATGGTCATCAACGCCCCGTAGGCCAGATAAGGTGTGGCCTTATGCTGCAGCGTTAATGTTTCATTTACGTTATACGCGGATTGCGAAGGGATGAATGCTGGGAGGGGTTGGGAAATTATCTGGCGGGAAGCTAACTTCCCGCCGATACATTAGTTCTTTTTAACAAATTCAGATTTCAGCTTCATCGGGCCGAAGCCGTCGATCTTACAATCAATATTATGATCGCCTTCCACCAGACGAATATTTTTCACTTTCGTGCCGATCTTCAGCATTGAAGAACTTCCTTTTACTTTCAAATCTTTAATTACAGTTACGCTGTCGCCGTCGGCTAACAGGTTGCCATTTGCATCCTTGACGATTAATTCGTCGGCGTCGTGGCTGGATTCGGCGGTGTTCCACTCATGTGCGCATTCCGGGCAAATGAACATGCCGTTATCTTCGTAAGTGTATTCGGAATCACATTGTGGACAGTGCGGGAGTTGCATAGGGGATTTCCTCAAAAGTACATACACGGCCAGCATTTAGCTGACACAAAAGGCGCATTGCCTGAAAAGTCCGCAATTATACAGCAAAACCGCACATTTGCCGTTGTTATTGTTTTTTTTCATAAAGGATAAAAAAGTGATAGCGGTGACATAACCTGTCATTCGCTTAAGCGATGCTTATCGCAGAAACGTTGTGAGGATTATCTCATGCTTAATATTCGGAATATTTACGGGTGGAAATTGCCAGCATTTACTAATTCAGATATGGTGGCAGGGAGTACCTGATGTAATTAGCTACAAACTGTCATACCTGCTGCCTCCAGCGCCATTGGGGGATAATTACCTCTCAATTTGGGTGGGTAAATACATGACGATATATCCTGGCTGTTTCCAAAAATGCGCTACGCTGAAATTCTCTGGTTTTTTATGACCGGAGGGGTGTTGCTGTCATTTTTTGAGATAAAAATATCATTTCCTGATTCCCATCAGGTATTTATCTTTTCGAAGATATTTTCCACACGTAATTATAAAAGCCGAAACTTAACAAATAACTGCGCGGCTAAATAAAAGTAAGAAATTTGCGTTAAGGAAAGACTTTTAACATGCACACACAGACAATTTTTGAATTAAGCCAGGAGGCAGAGAGGCTGTTACAACTCTCTTTGCATAATCTCCAGGCGTTGAAAAAAATGCCGACGGCGACGTTTGATGAGACGAGCCTTCCTGGCACAGCAGAAAATGCCAACGTACTGCCTTTACATTTCAGTTCGCGCGGCGTTGAGGCACAACAGGCCACGCTGCACAATGAATTACGGAAAATCACCCGTCTGGAGATGGTGCTGGCGATCGTTGGCACCATGAAAGCCGGCAAATCGACCACCATCAATGCGATTGTGGGTACTGAGGTGTTGCCAAATCGCAACCGTCCCATGACGGCATTGCCGACACTGATTCGCCACACGCCGGGTCAGAAAGAGCCGGTGCTGCATTTTTCTCATGTGGGGCCGATCGATGCGTTGTCGCAACAGTTGCAGACACGACTGTTTAAGTACGATCGCGAAAAGCTGGCGCAAAAGCTGGAAATCGATAAAGACATGGCCGGTCTGCTGGATCGTATTGCCCAGGGGAATGCGTTTGACAAACACTACCTTGGCGCACAGCCGATATTTCACTGTTTGAAAAGTCTCAACGACTTAGTGCGGCTCTCGAAAGCGCTGGATGTGGATTTTCCTTTTTCCGCGTATGCCTCCATTGAGCATATTCCGGTGATTGAAGTCGAATTCGTGCATCTGGCCGGTCTCGATAAGCAACTCGGTCAACTGACGCTGCTGGATACCCCGGGGCCAAACGAAGCCGGGCAGCCCCACCTGCAAAAAATGTTGAGTGAGCAGTTAGCCCGTGCCTCCGCCGTACTGGCGGTGATGGACTATACACAGCTTAAATCGATTTCTGATGAAGAAGTGCGTCGCGCGATTTCCGCGGTTGGCCGCTCGGTTCCGCTCTATGCGCTGGTGAATAAATTCGACCAGAAAGATCGCAATAGCGACGATGAAGAGCAGGTTCGGGCGCTGATTTCCGGCACGCTGATGAAGGGGCAAATTAATCCGACGCAGATTTTCCCGGTCTCTTCTATGTGGGGATATCTGGCTAACCGGGCGCGCCACGAGCTTCAAAGCCAGGGACGCTTGCCACATCCGCAGGATCAGCGCTGGGTACAGGACTTTGCCGAAGCCGCTTTGGGGCGGCGCTGGCGTACAGCCGATTTAGACGATATCGAACATATTCATCATGCCGCCAACCTGTTGTGGGAAGACTCGCTTTTCGAGCAGCCGATCCGCAAGTTGTTGCACGCGGCCCATGCCAACGCATCGCTGTTCGCGCTGCGCTCGGCTTCGCATAAGTTATTGAATTACACACAGAGCGCCCGCGAGTATCTCGATTTTCGCTACCAGGGATTAACGGTGGCGTATGAGGAGCTGGAGCATAATATTACGCGTCTGGAAGAGGATATGGCGCTGTTGCGTACCAGCCAGGAGCGCGTTAGCGACGAAATTGCGCATGAAGTGGAAGAGGCGCTGGCTGCGGCGGAGACCTTTCTTCATGGTCAGCAGTTTGAAATCGTCGAGGCGATTGATGCCTGGTTCCACGAGGGAAAACTGGTGCGCATAGCGCGTGACAGCAAGGCGGATCTGCGTCTGAACGCGGGATTGACCCCGGACCAGCTTATTCTGGAAGATGAAGGTCAGGCGCAGATTGTGATCAGTAAAATCCGCTCAGGCTGTGAGACGATTTTACTGGCGGCGCAGGAGCGCATCAGCCGCGGGTTGGCTCTGCGTTTTGATGAACTGGAGCACACGCTGACTCGCTCCCTGAACGATACGATGCGTCCCATTGAAACCCGTATAAAAGAAGAGCTTAACCATGCGGGGTTTCGTGCGCGCATCAGTTTCCCGGCTTTCCAGCCCAGTACACTGAACTTTAACACCCGTTCGCTGTTTACCAACGTGATTTCGCCGGAAGATGTTCCCGCCGGGCAAGCAGCGCGGGCGAGCAGTGTGCGGGAAACGGTATCGCGCTGGCTGAATAACCCCAGTTGGGGCTGGGATGATTATGTGGTCACGCGTACCCGCTATGTCATCGATGTTGGCTCGTTACATCAGAAATTGATCAACCATATCGCGCATTTTTGTGAACAAATCCGTAAAGCTTTAGCCGCACAGGTCGATGTTTCTGTTACGGCAGGGATGGCAACATTTTTCGCCGAGTTCTCGTTAAGTCTCGCGGGACTACAGGAAAGTTTGCGTGACAGCCTGGCGATACGGCAGCAAAACGAATCGTCAGTATTGGCGTTGCGGCAGCATTTGCAGCACTGCATTCGGACGGCAAATTGGATCCACGAGGACGCTCGTCTGTTACGCGATGACATACAAACCCTATTCGCGGCAGATCAACCATGAAAAATCGACTTCTGGAAGGACCCGGACGCGTACTGGAAAGTATCCATCCGAAATTTATCGTGGACTTGGTGCAAGGCGTTGATGCGTCTCGTCAGTCAACAATCGTGCCCCAACAGCAGTTGTTCCGTGAGAGGCTGACGCAAGAGATCATGGCGCAAACGCAGCTGCGCCCGTGGGCTATGTCCGGTGTGTTAAACGACAATGATACGCTCCGCCTTGGGCTGGCTGAAAAACTGGCCAGTATGCTCGATCCTGGTCATCTGGCATTAACCCGCATTACTCAGCACCTGACGACTATGCAGCAAACCAGCCGCCCTGCCAGTAGTGCGACGCCCGGTTTACAACAACAGTACGATGAACTGATTGAGCATTTTAGCCAGCGTGCCGCGTGGAAAGAGAAAGCGCTGACGCAGCGTGGGTTAGCAGTGCAGGCGGGAAACCATAGTGAGCAGGTGTTTACCCACTGGCGTGCCGGGAGCTATAACGGCTGGTCGATGGCCGGGCGCTGTTATGTGGCGCTGGAAGAGTTGCGCTGGGGAGCGTTTGGCGATGCCTGCCGGCTGGCGAATGAAGATGTGGCGAATATGCTGAAAGACAATTTGCGTGTGATGGCGGCGGATTTTCTGGCTCAGGGCATTAATGCCGCACCGACCACCCGCCATTTTTATCATCAATGGCTGGCGACGCCGTCAACACCCGGGTTGATGGATTATAAAGATCTGCTGGGTTGGCTCGGCGACTGGTGCGATGCAGAACGTCATCCGGTTTGCTGGTCGGTGACGCAGAGCTGGCAAACAGTGGCGTTAGGGATGCCGCGACTCTGTTCCGCCACACGGATTGCGACAGCGATGGTGGAAGAGATTTTTGCTTAACCGTTGGTGTGCCCTGCAATTATCTGGCCGGACGGGTCGTTAATTGCAGGACATAGCGAACAACAAAAAGCCCCTGATGGGGCTTTTTTTGTGGGCGGTTAATGCCCGGTGGACTCGACGGCAGTTTCCGTTTTGTCTGTAGCGAGTGGAATAGTACCGAAACGCTTTGCATACAGTGCCGTGATGATCGGCACCAGAATCGCTGTCACAATCACACTGGCAGCAACCAGCGCCGTTGCGGAAGCGGCGACAGGCTGAAATGCCGGGTTAATCTGCGCGATAATCACCGGGTTAGCCACCGCTGCGCCAGCGGCGGAAGAGGCTGCCACACCGGCGGTACCGTTGCCGCCGCCGATCACGCGATCGGCAATGATCAGCGGAATACCGGTGATGATAATGACCGCCACACCAAGGAAGATACCCAGCAGACCGGTATCCAGAATCACGCTCAGATTGATGGTATTCCCCAGCGCGAAGCCGAAGAACGGGATCAGCACCGGCGTCGCCTTGCTGAAGAATGCGCGCAGGTCGTGATCGAGGTTACCGAGCGTAAAACCGATCAGGAACGGCAATACAGCGCCGACAAAGTGGTGTGGTTCAAAGGAGGCCAGACCTGCGGAGCCGAGGATCACCATGGTCATCAGCGGACCGGATTCCAGTGACATCAGCACAAATGCCCCGGACTCTTCTTTGCTACCGTACTGGTTCATCAGACTGGCGTACAGGCCGCCGTTGGTCATATCCATGGCGGAGACGATGGCCAGCACCGAGAGACCGGCGAAGAAACCGGTCTGGATCCCGGTGTCCGGAATAAAGGACGCAGCGATCATAGCAACGACCCATGCGACGGCGATTTTGGTCATCACCAGCGTACCGGATTTACGCAATACTGTGCCGGTGGCGCGTAAATCAATGGATGCACCAATACAGAAGAACCATACCGCCAGAATCGGTACTGTGCCGGTAATCATGCCTTTGGTGAAGGAACCGAAATACGCACCGGTATCCGGCGCAAGTGTGTTCAGAATAGCCCCTAATAGCAGCGGGACCAGCATCATCCCCCCAGGGATACGTTCAATTGTGGCCTTGATTTTCATAATGAGCCCTCATTTCTCGTCATCAGCATGAACGAGGAAAGATAAAAGTTAATATTCAATACTTTCAGAAAGTTAAATGATTATGTTATCGGTTTATTCGCGGCCATTTCCTGCCATCATTCGGGCTATGTGCCTTTGCCTGGCGCAGAACTGACGCTAACGCCGCTGTTTCTGCGCGTATCATCTGATCTTTGGAATATTGATTCAATAAGAATAAAACAGTGTTTTAGTTATCTTCATCACATATTTTGTGTAAAGATTTTCTGATGTTTTATCAAATTAAATTGCTGTAAATGAGTTGTGAAAAACCAGACGTAAATAAAGGAAGCAGAGTAATAATCACGGTCGAAATGAGGTGTGTTAAAAGTGGGGATGATGATCACCGAGGAGAATGTGTGAATTTGATCACATTTTAAAACCCTGCTAGGGTAAAAAGGTCATTAACTGCCCAACAGGCGTCAACAGGTTCGGTTGTACAGGCTGCCCATGCCAGTGTAAGTAAACCTGCTACGCTTGAATAAGAAAGCTGAAAACGCTGTAAAAACGTCTGGCAATAAAAGGAAAGTCGGGCGGTTCGGGCGAAAGTCTAAAGAGGAAAAGATGCATGTTAAAAAGGAAAAAAATTAAACCGATTACCCTGCGTGATGTGACCATCATTGATGATGGCAAACTGCGTAAAGCGATTACCGCCGCCTCGCTGGGTAACGCCATGGAGTGGTTTGATTTCGGCGTTTACGGCTTTGTGGCCTACGCCCTTGGTAAAGTCTTCTTCCCGGATGCCAACCCCAGCGTGCAAATGATTGCCGCGCTTGGGACTTTCTCCGTCCCCTTTCTGATTCGGCCGCTTGGCGGTCTGTTTTTCGGCATGCTCGGCGATAAATACGGGCGGCAGAAAATCCTCGCCATCACTATTGTGATTATGTCGGTCAGTACGTTCTGTATCGGCTTGATTCCCTCTTACGCCACGATTGGCATCTGGGCACCGATATTGCTGTTGCTGTGTAAGATGGCGCAGGGCTTCTCGGTGGGCGGGGAATATACCGGGGCGTCCATTTTCGTTGCGGAGTACTCTCCGGACCGTAAACGCGGGTTTATGGGCAGTTGGCTGGACTTTGGCTCCATTGCCGGTTTTGTGCTGGGCGCGGGCGTTGTGGTGCTGCTCTCGACCATTGTAGGCGAAGATAACTTTCTGGAATGGGGCTGGCGTATTCCGTTCTTTTTAGCGCTGCCGCTGGGTATTATCGGTTTGTATCTGCGCCATGCGCTGGAAGAAACACCGGCATTCCAGCAGCATGTTGATAAGCTGGAGCAGGGCGATCGCCAGGGGTTGCAGGAAGGACCGAAGATCTCTTTCAAAGAGATTGCCACCAAACACTGGCGCAGCCTGCTGACCTGTATTGGCCTGGTGATTTCCACCAACGTCACCTATTACATGTTGCTGACGTACATGCCGAGCTACTTGTCGCACAACCTGCACTACTCCGAAGATCACGGCGTACTGATCATCATCGCCATTATGATCGGTATGCTGTTTGTGCAGCCCGTGATGGGGCTGTTGAGCGACCGTTTTGGTCGCCGTCCGTTTGTTTTGCTGGGGAGCGTTGCACTGTTTGCGCTGGCCATTCCGGCCTTCATTATGATTAACAGCAACATTATCGGCTTGATTTTCGCGGGCTTGCTGATGCTGGCGGTGATCCTGAACTGCTTTACCGGGGTGATGGCTTCAACGTTGCCCGCGATGTTCCCCACGCATATCCGCTATAGCGCACTGGCCAGCGCCTTTAATATTTCGGTGCTGATTGCGGGTCTGACGCCAACGCTGGCTGCCTGGCTGGTGGAAAGCTCTGACAATCTGTTGATGCCAGCTTACTACCTGATGGTGATCGCCGTGATTGGTCTTATTACCGGCCTGACCATGAAAGAGACGGCGAACCGCCCGCTGAAAGGCGCAACGCCAGCCGCGTCGGATATTCAGGAAGCAAAAGAAATCCTGCAGGAGCATCACGATAATATTGAGCAGAAGATCGAAGATATTGATGAAGAAATTGCGCAATTGCAGGAGAAACGCGCACGGCTGGTGCAGCAGCATCCGAAAATTAACGACTAGTCCGATGATGAGCGGATGGCGGCAACGCCATCCGTATCGTTATCAGCAGCCGGCGGCAATATAATCCCCGTTCGCACTTACCGGGATGACGGTTAAGAACAGCACCACCGCAAACAGTATTAACGCCACGCCCCCTGCCATTTTCAATAGCGGAACCACCTTGCTTAATTGACCTGCGTTGCCACCAAAAAAGGTCGCTGTGCTGTTGCGCGCATAGCGCACCGCCAGCGATAACCCCATGATGGACAGCGCAGTGCCTACCGCCATGGTCATTACCGCAGCGATGCCCCATGTCACGATACCCAGAGCGTTTGAGAACAGCAAAATCATGATCGCACCGCTGCACGGGCGCGCGCCAATGGCGAGGATCACACCCAGACGTGTTTTCCAGTCGCCTTGTGTTGCCGCACCGACACCGTGATGGCCGCAACCGCACCGATCGCTATGCTGATGCAGCGGGGCCAGGCTGTGAATGTTCAGTGCGCGCGGGCGCAGATCGTTGATTGCACGCCAGGCGACATAAGCGCCAAATCCGCCAATCATCACGGCGCTGACCTTTTCCACATACCAGCGGCTTTCGCTCAGATCGCCGGCGGCGAGATTAAACCCCACCGCCAAAATAAAGACGAACAGGATGGCGCTGACCCCCTGCATCAGACTGCCCAGCACCGGTACCACACGGGCGGCCATCTCGCTCTCTTTGTTGGTGCTCAGATAAGTGGTAACGATAAATTTACCGTGACCAGGCCCGATGGCATGCAGTACGCCATAGAAAAAAGCCCCGGTCAGTAGCCATAGCCCGCCGCCGTACTGATGGTTATTCAGTTGTAGCAGGTACATCACCAGATAACGGTGCAGGGTGATTTGCGTGGCCAGGCACCATTGCAGAAACGCGCCCCAGTGAGCATGGATCGTGAAGAGCGCAAACAGCGCGACAGCCAGGGCGGCAAAAGCCGCAGGCAAGCGCCAGTCGCGGGTAAGAGGTTGCGTGGTCATAAGCTTACGGGCAATGAAAGAGTGATGCCTGAAGTATAGGCGGCGAAGGACATCGGCTCCAGCCTTCGCCGCAGGGTGCGTCAGGAAGGAAGCAGTCGTTTATGCCAGCGTCCCAGCACCAATACCGTGGTCAACGAACCCAGCAGGGCGCAGAACATATCGGATTGCGTATCCCAGGGATCGCCCTGGGTGCCGAGAAACTCATCCGCTCCCTGACCCATCGACAGTGCAGCCCACCACTCAACCAGCTCATAGGTGGCGCTGATCGCCAATGCAATGCAGCAGACAATAAAGTCGAGCATTTTTCCGCCGCGCACATAGCGCCCGCGTAGCAGAATCTCCCGCGCCGCCAGCGCCGGAACCAGCCCCTGGAAGAAGTGGCCGAGTTTGTCATACGGGTTACGGCTCAGGCCAAACAGGTGTTGCACATCAAAACCAATCGGTACTTTGGCGTAGGTGTACATCCCGCCGACCATCAGAATGATGGCATGGAAAAAAATCAGCCCATATAGCAATGCGGTTAACGGGTAGCGACGCCAGGTGGCGAGCAGCAGGGGGACGACGATCATTACGGGCACCACTTCCATCAGCCAGGTGATACGGTCTTTCGCCATCAGACCGGTATAGACCAGAATCAGTGCCAGAAGAAGTGCAGCCACGTTCAGCGTGGTGCGGTTAACGCTCTTAATCATACGTATAGCCATTTCGGAAAAAAGATAACTATCAGTCCGATAGTGTTAAAAAACAATCCTGCGGGCAAAATGACGTTACTCCGTTTTCCACTTTCTCTTTTGCAGCAATCTTCCGGTTATATTCGCGTGTTGGTAAAGTGAACAACCGATACGGATGAGCAAGCAGAAGGGCATTCAGGGTGAGCGGGATCATTGATTATCAAATCGAAAAGTACAGTTTTGTGGAAGCCGCTGAAACACCACGCTTGACGCAGCAGTGGGCGGATGTGGCGCAAGAGTGTCTGCAAGTCCGCGCTGGAGCGGAAGAACGGTTACGCATTGCATTGCTGAATGTGGACTACGTGACCAGCTTTGAGCTCCCTTTCCGGTTATTGCTGATCCGCGCGCCGCAGCTGATCGCCAGCGTGCGGGATGAACTACAACTCAACCAGAAAAACGTCATTTTCAATGGCAAGCGCTTTGGCTGCGTCTATAGCCTGAAAAATGATCTGAGCGATATACCAGACGCTTTTCAGTACCGTCTGTCGACCCGCATCCGGCGTGTTGATCCGACCGGAACGTCGGCGACGCCTTACCAGCAAATCGCCAAAGAGGTGCGTGCCCCGCGAGAACGCCTGAAGATGGCGCTGGAGCAGGGTTTGCAGGTCACCGCACTCGATGCGTTGTTCTGGTTTGGCAGCCAGCGTATTGCCGCCGATATTCAGCGGCTCAGAAAAGCCGGTGTGCGAATCGCCACAGCCGAAACAGAGGTGTCCGATAACCTGACCGGCACCACCCGCAACGTTCCGGTTTACCGGAGAGAGGAAGGGTAAGTGAGTTTTGCGTGGCGGCACTCTCTTTGTTCTGCCGAAGGCGTGAAATAGTGCGGTATGTTTCGTTCGTTATGCCCTTATGGGGAGCTTCCGGGCTTCATGAAATGCGTTCAACCCTATAATGACTTTTCAGGGGATACGGTCCAGGTCATCTCAAACAATGGTGTGCTTATGAATGTCGGGCGGCAGCCCCAGGATAGGTTTCGATGAGCAGAGTGATAAAGTACGGCGTGATTTCCCTCATTCTGTTGTTGGCTGTGGTTTTTTTTAAATTTTCTTCTGTGTATATGGCAGACAGTGTGGATTACACCCCTTCCGACTGGCTGGAATACCGGTTGTTGACGCCAGATGAAATCAAAAATGCCCCTCATTTCAGTAAAATCGTTATGTTACATTTCCGGGCTGCTGATGGTCCTGCACCCGAGTCGAGTCAGATTGAGTACGACGGTCAGGCAGATACGGCTGGTATCCAGCGTTATCTTGAGTCACTTGGTTACCACGAAACAGAAGATCCTGTGATGGGGAAAATGTGGGTCAAGGGTGACAGCGATAAAGGGGCGTTCATTACGCAGACAGGAGAGTCGACAAAACTGACTTTTATCGAATAATCGAACGGAGTTCGATGAAGAGTCCGGAAGCAGAAAAGCAAAAACCCAGCCAAGGGCTGGGTTCGCTAAATAAGTGGTGCCCGGACTCGGACTAACGCCGCAGGCATTGAACAGCGCGTTTGTCGCGCTGGCCCCGAAGGGGTGAGCCGCTTGCGGCGAATAATCGAACGAAGTTCGATGGAGAGTCCGGAAGCAGAAAAGCAAAAACCCAGCCATAAGCTGGGTTCTCTGAATAAGTGGTGCCCGGACTCGGAATCGAACCAAGGACACGGGGATTTTCAATCCCCTGCTCTACCGACTGAGCTATCCGGGCAACGGGGCGCATTAAACCTTAATCGTCTTAAGGCGTCAACCTTATTTCTTTAAATGCTAACCGGTTGCTCAACTTTGCGGCAATCTGTGCGATTCTGCGGCGTAAAACGAGAATTGCACAAATCTTCCAGACTTTTATTGACCGGCGAGGAATGCTAAAAAAACTGAAGGCGTTCCGGAGGCTTTATGGCTAATGACTGGCTGGAACTGCGGCAGCATGCAGATACCGGCATTGAAACAATTCGCGCCCACTTTGAAGGGCACGCATATGATCCGCACTGGCACGATAGCTACCTGGTGGGGATCACGCTGGCGGGCACCCAGCAGTTTCACTGCCGTCGCGAGCGCCATCGCAGCACGCCTGGCGACGCTTTTTTACTGGAACCGGGAGAGATCCACGATGGCGATGCGCCCGTCGCCGGCGGTTTTACCTACCTGACCTTTTATCTTGATAAACACTGGCTGAGCGATACATTACGCGGCCTGTATGAGTCGGTGCCGTCCAGCTATTCACTCCATTTTTCTCATACTATCGCCCGCGAACCGCAGTTGATCGGTGCGATTGCGCAGACCTTTTACGCGCTGCACCGCGAAGAGATGCGTATTGTCCAACAAAGTGCTATGGATACACTGCTTAGCCAGCTGACTCACCATTGCCAGTGGCATAAACGACTGCCTTCGCAGGTGCAAAGCGCGGCGATTGCTCACCGTGCCAGGGATTATCTTCATGCGCATATTGGTGACAATATTGGATTGTCGGACCTGGCGCGGGAAACCGGCACCGATCGCTTTACGCTGACGCGCTGCTTTAAGCGCGAATTCCACTTAAGCCCTCATGCCTGGCTTATTCAGCTTCGCCTTGCCACGGCACGCGCGCAACTGGCGCAGGGCGCACAACCGGCCAGCGTTGCTGCCGCATTAGGCTTTGCCGACCAGAGTCATCTCGGGCGCTGGTTTCAGCGGGCTTATCGCCTGTCGCCCGCGCATTACCGCAGGTTGTGCACAAATCTTCCAGACGATACGGAAAAATAACGCCACAGTCTGAGGCTCATGACTAAGGAGCCTGATTGTGAACCTGTTGCATAACTCTTTACCGTTTTTACTCTTCGCCTTTGTCGCCTCGATTACGCCAGGACCGACAAATATCCTGATCCTCGCCAGTAGCCAACGCTTTGGCGTTAAAGCGACGCTGCCCGCCGTGGTGGGCGCGTGTGTGGCGGCGAGTCTGATCGTTTTTATCTCGGGTGCGGGTGCCGGGGAGATCCTGCGGGATTATCCGCTGGTGCGTGAGGTGATGAGCTGGGCGGGCGCGCTGTGGCTAAGCTGGATGAGTTGGCAACTCTTTTCTGCTCCCGCCACAGATTTACAGGGCGACGCGCAGCGCCCCTTCAGCGGTCGGGCGGCGGCAATGTTGCAGTTGATCAACCCCAAAACCTGGATGATGGCGCTGGCAGTAGTGAGTCTGTTTGCCCCGCACAGCGGTCAACCGCTGCGCGAGGTGTCATTTCTGTCACTGTGGTTTTTACTGATCTCACTGATTTGCCTGAGTGCATGGACGTTGTTGGGCAAAGCGGCTAACCGGCTGTTTCGCACGGCGACATCCCTTATCTGGTTTCAGCGCGGGATGGCGCTCTGTTTGCTGGCTTCCGCCTGGGCGGGACTGTTTGGTGTTTAAGTCAGCGCGCCGCCCTGGCGACAGCGGGCAAAGCGCAAAATATCTTCTGCCAGCCGCTGAGCGGTATCGACATCGGCCTGGCTGCGGTTCACCAGCATCCGGCTCAGGCAGCCTTCCAGCACCAGTTCCATCTGCTTCGCCACCATAGCCGGATCGTCCACTTCCAGCCGGGTCAGCAATTCGTGCGTAAAGTCGTGGGCATCGCGTTTTTGCTGATCCGCCAGTTGATGGATGGGATGACCAGGATCGGGAAAGAAGCTGCAAGCGGCGATAAACAGACAGCCGGGATAGCGGTTATTACTGACGCATTCGGTCAGCGCACCGTAGCGTGCAAGGAGCTTCTGTTCACTGCTCAGTTCTTCATCCAACAAGAGCTGCCTGCGCCAGATATCCACCTTCTGGCTCAGATAGCGCAGGGCGTCATACAGCAGTGCTTCTTTATCCGGCCAGAAACGGCGGAACTCATCAATGGGGTAATCGATGCGTTCGGCGACCATCTCCAGCGTGGTGTCTGCAATCCCTTTTAATTCAAGCAACTGTAAAGTTTGGCTCAAAACGTCTTCGCGTTGCACGGTGATGTCCTCCGTTATGTGAAGCGTATTCCCCCCACCAAGTGTTGTTTACGGGGCTTGATTGCGCAAATGTGAGGTAAAGGCAGCAGCGTCCATAAATCCGGTTACTCTGGCCGCAGGCTGTTCTTGCCCTTGGGTATCAAAAAACAGGATCGTCGGCAGGCCGAGCACGTTCAGGTGCCGCAGCAGGGCCGTATCCTGGGCGTTATTCGCGGTGACATCCGCCTGCAATAAGAGCGTATTTTTTAGCGCTGCCTGTACCTGCGGATCGCTAAAGGTGTACTTCTCAAACTCTTTGCAGGCCACGCACCATTCGGCGTAGAGATCCAGCATCACAGGGCGGCCATTGGCTTGCGCCAGCGCCTGGTTCAGTTCATCCACGGTTTTCACTGTCTTAAACGCCAGCGCTGCATGCGCCTGTGCGGCTGGTACGCCGAAAACCCAATCTTGTAGCGGTCGGGCACATACCAGCGCCGCGCCGAGCAGCGCAATTTGCAGTACGCGCACAATTGAGCGTGTTGCGCTGAGGCTGGTGATAAACGCCCAGGTGAAAAAAGCGATGCCTAATAGCGCCCACAAGCGTAGTCCCCAGATATCGCCAAGCACGCGCTCCAGCAGGAACACGGGCAGAGCGAGGATCACAAAGCCGAAGGCGATTTTGACCTGCTCCATCCACGGCCCGCTTTTCGGCAGCAGCCGGTTACCGAACACGGTGACCAGTATCAGCGGCAGCCCCATACCCAGCGCATAGAGATAGAGCGTACCACCGCCGAGCCACAGGTTGCCGCTCTGGGCAATGTACAGCAGGATGGCACTCAGCGGCGCGGTGGTGCAGGGAGAGCAAATCAGCCCGGCAATCGCCCCCATGACGAACACGCCGCCCATCGATCCGCCTTTCTGATGGTTACTCCACAGCGCCAGACGGGTTTGCAGGGAGGCGGGAAGCTGCAGCGTAAACAGGCCAAACATGGAGAGCGCCAGCAGGCTAAACAGCACGGAGAGGCCGATCAGCACGTACGGATGCTGTAACGCGGCCTGGAACGACAACCCGGCGGCGGCAACCACCAATCCCAACGCGGTGTAAGTGAGCGCCATCCCCTGGACGTAGATGAATGCCAACAGTAATGCCCGTGGTGTGGCGAGACGTTGCTTGCCACCGAGCACGATGCCGGAAATCAGTGGATACATTGGCAATACGCAGGGCGTAAATGCAATGCCAATGCCGATCAGCAGTGCCCAGAGTGCGGAGAAGGGGAGTGTATTTCCCCTCACCCCGGCCCTCTCCCCCGAGGGGAGAGGGGGAACCGACGCTCCGGAGACGGCCGGGGGAACCGACGCTCCGGAGGCGTCAGGGGGAACCGACACTCCGGAGGCGTCAGGGGGAACCGACACTCCGGAGGCGTCAGGGGGAACAACCGTTCCGGAGGTAGCAGGGGGAACAGAAGTGGAGGTGTCGCGGGTGGTTGCCACCACATCCATCAGCGGCACGATTTTGGTTTCCGGCGGGTAGCAGAACCCGGCATCGGCGCAGCCCTGATAGGTGACGGTCAGCGTTGCGCCTTTCGCCGCCTGAGTCACCTTAAGCGGTACGCTCAGTTGCTGGCGGTAAATGTCTGTTTTGCCGTAAAACTCATCTTCGTGCCTCTCTCCTTCCGGTAGCGAAAGGGGGCCGATACTCGCCTGTGCAGGGGTAACGCGGATCTGCTGGCGATAAAGGTAGTAGCCTTTTTTCACCTGCCAGTTAAGGGTTAAATCATGCTGATGTTGCTGAAAATCAAAAACAAAGGCCTGATCGGCAGGCACAAAGTCAGAGCGGCCGGGCGCGTCAAACAATCCGGCAAAGGTGGATGTGCTGCACAGCAGCAGGATCAGCGTAAGGATGCGTTGAGCCATGAGAGGTAGTCGTAATCTCCGTGGGTAACGGGTAAGGCCAGTAATTCCGGGGTCTGATACGGGTGGTGCGATTTTATACAGGCGAAGAGATCTTCGAGATGGGCGGCGTCGGTTTTCAGCAATAGCTGAACTTCGTACTCTTGCTCCAGCTTGCCTTCCCAGTAATACAGTGACGTGGCGCCAGGTAAAATGGTGACACAGGCAGCGAGTTTATCCGCCAGCGTTTTTGCCGCCAGATCCTGAGCGGTGGCTTCATCCGGGGCGGTGCAGAGTACCACAAGGGCATCAGGAAGGGATGGCGTCAGGTTGTTGTCATCGTGCATAGAAACCTCCGCGTGATGTATCGAAAGGTCACTATACAGTGGCAGGGGTAATTTACCAACGAACGAGGAATGAAGAGGCGGCAGGTGCCTTTGCCCTGCCGCCGGTACATTACAGCATGATGCTGCCGAAGAGGAAACCAAAGCAGACGGAGAACACGACACCCATCGTGCCAGGGATAAAGAACGGATGGTTAAAGACAAAACGTCCGATGCGGGTTGTTCCGGTGTCATCCATCTGTACCGCCGCAACCAGTGTCGGATAGGTTGGCAGAATAAACAGACCTGAAACTGCCGCAAAAGAGGCGAGCGCGGTGAGCGGGGTAACGTTCAGCGCCAGCGCCATTGGCATCAGTGCTTTCGCCGTGGCGGCCTGAGAGTAAAGCAGCGCAGAAGCGAAGAAGAAGATTACCGCCAGCAGCCACGGATGTGCCTGGATAACAGTACCTGCGGTCTCTTTGATCCAGTCAATGTTGGCCGAAACAAAGGTATCGCCAAGCCATGCAACGCCGAGAATACAGATACAGGCGCTCATCCCTGCCTTGAAGGTGCTGGAGTTGAGGATGGTGCCAGTTTCAACTTTGCACATCAGGGTAATTAACGTCGCCACACTCAGCATAATAATCAGGATAGCGCTGGTGGTGTTCATCAACGGTTTTTCTACCAGCCCCATGCTCGGGCTGTTAAGAATAGCGTAAACGACGACGCCCACGACGCCCAGCAAGAACAGCCAGACGGAGGTTTTGGCACCCGGCAGGATGTTAATGGTTTTGCCGCCACGCAGCATAATCAGCCCTTCGGCGAGTCGCGCCTGATAGACCGGATCATCTGAGAGCTTCGAGTTAAACAAGATGGAAACTAAAAAAGACATCAGCAGCACTGCCAGCAAGGTGGAAGGGATAACCACCCCCAACATATGCAGATAGCTGATTCCCTTTCCTTCCATCAGCGAGGACATATACACCACTGCTGCCGAGATGGGCGAGGCTGTGATAGCTATCTGCGCCGATACGACCGCGGTTGATAAGGGGCGGCAGGGCTTGATGCCTTGCTCTTTCGCCACTTCAGCAATAACCGGCAGCGTTGCCAGCGAGATATTACCTGTTCCGGCGAAGATCGTCAGGAAATAGGTGACGATCGGCGCAAGAATAGTGATGTATTTCGGGTTCCGGCGCAGTAATTTTTCCGTCTGGTTAACCAGGTAATCCAGACCCCCTGCCACCTGCATGGCGGAAATCGCGGCGATAACCGCCATGATAATAGAGATAACATCAAAAGGAATATTCCCCGGTTTTATACCAATAGCAGCAAGCACCAGTACACCAAGACCACCAGCATAACCTATGCCTATGCCCCCTAATCTGGCCCCCAGAAAGATAGCCAGAAGAACAATGATAAGTTCGACGAGTATCATAAGACTGTTTCCTTATTGTCAGTTAACCTGTTGATAAGTAATTGTTATGGATTGGTAACCGCACAACAAAAAAGGCACGCCATCCGGGCGTGCCTTTTGTCTGTTTAGCCGTAGGGGTTACTGTTCGCTTTCATCGGTATAACGTTTCGCTTTGTAGGCCGGGTGCATCAGGTTCTGCGCCGAGAAGATGTCGTCCAGTTCGGCTTCAGTCAGCAAGCCGCGCTCCAGCACCACTTCCCGTACGCTCTTGCCCGTTTCGGCGCAAATCTTGCCGACGATATCGCCGTTGTGATGGCCGATAAACGGGTTGAGATAGGTGACGATGCCGATGGAGTTGTACACATAGCCTTCGCACACTTCTTTGTTGGCAGTAATGCCGTTAATGCATTTTTCCAGCAGGTTGTAGCAGGCATTGGTCAGGATATGAATCGACTCAAACATCGCCTGGCCGATCACCGGTTCCATCACGTTGAGCTGTAACTGACCCGCTTCAGAGGCCATGGTGACGGTGATATCGTTGCCGATAACTTTAAAGCACACCTGGTTCACCACTTCCGGCACTACCGGGTTCACTTTGGCTGGCATGATGGAAGAGCCCGCCTGCAACTCCGGCAGGTTGATCTCATTCAGCCCGGCGCGTGGGCCGGAAGAGAGCAGACGCAGGTCATTACAGATTTTGGAGAGCTTGACGGCCAGACGTTTCAGCGAGCTGTGTACCATCACATAGGCGCCGCAGTCAGACGTTGCTTCAATCAGGTCTTCCGCAGGTACAACCGGCAGGTTACTGACTTCCGCCAGTTTCTGCACCGCCAGTTGCTGGTAGCCATCCGGCGTGTTGAGGCGGGTACCGATGGCGGTCGCACCGAGGTTCACTTCCAGCAGCAGTTCGGATGTCCGCAGCAGGTTTTTGGTTTCTTCATTCAGCAGCACGTTGAAGGCATGGAACTCCTGACCGAGTGTCATCGGAACGGCGTCCTGCAACTGTGTGCGACCCATTTTCAGGATGTCCTGGAACTCAACGGCTTTACTCTCGAAGCCTTCGCCCAGTTGTTTAATGGCATCGACCAGTTTGACGATAGAGGCATAGACCGCAATACGGAAGCCGGTCGGGTAGGCGTCGTTGGTGGACTGGCATTTGTTCACGTGATCATTCGGGTTCAGGAACTGGTATTCGCCTTTCTGGTGGCCCATCAGCTCCAGGCCAATGTTGGCCAGTACCTCGTTGGTGTTCATGTTCACGGAGGTTCCTGCACCGCCCTGATAGACGTCTACCGGAAACTGATCCATGCATTTGCCGTTGTTCAGGATCTCATCACATGCGGCAACGATAGTGTTCGCGATACTTTTAGGGATGGTTTGCAGCTCTTTGTTCGCCAGCGCTGCCGCTTTTTTCACCATTACCATGCCACGCACAAACTCAGGTATGTCGCTGATTTTGCTGTTGCTAATGTAAAAGTTTTCAATCGCTCTCAGAGTATGCACGCCGTAGTAGGCATCCGCCGGCACTTCCCTGGTACCTAACAAATCTTCTTCGATACGAATGTTGTTTAACATGTGAACCTTCTTTTTCAAGCTACGAATGAATACACCAAACACACAGTATTAATGTGGTTATGTGTCTTTTCCGACCGACGATTATCCCCATAATCGGCCCGATACCCGGAATGATATGCTGATGATAGCGAAATGCCGTAATCTTGATCACTTATTATATTCGCCGTTGCATCATAATTATTAATATGTGAAATGAGTCACCGCTTCGTGACAAAGAGGACATTTTCATCCAGCGGGAAATTGAATTTTTCGTATTCGTCACCATCTCAGTAACCATGCGATTCGCAAACTCATTCAGACAGCCGCCACAGGGCGTCTGTCCGTCGACAGGAGAAGCCAGTGCGCTGGATACCGTTTATTGCCTTTTTTTTATACGTTTATATTGAGATTTCGATTTTTATTCAGGTCGCGCATGTCTTTGGCGTTCTGATGACGCTGATTCTGGTGATCTTTACCTCAGTGATCGGCATGTCGCTGGTGCGTAATCAGGGCTTCAAGAACTTTATGCTGATGCAGGAGAAAATGGCGGCAGGTGAAAGCCCGGCGGCTGAGATGATCAAAAGCGTGTCGCTGATTATCGCGGGTCTGTTGCTGGTACTGCCGGGGTTCTTTACCGATTTTCTCGGCCTGTTGCTTCTGTTGCCACCGGTGCAAAAACACCTGACGCTGAAACTGATGCCGCATTTGCGTTTTTCCCGTATGCCTGGTGGAGGTTTTGGGGCGGGGAGTGGCGGAGGAGAGACCTTCGAAGGGGAATACCAGCGCAAAGACGATCAGCGCGATCGCCTGGATAACAAAGACGACCGCTAAACAGGATGCCCGGCGACGCCGGGCTTGTTTTATGAGTGAACGGAGGGGGAGGCTGAGATCCGACGTTTGGGTAAAAAGAACCATAGCGCGGCAAGCATGAATATCGCATAGAGACTTTTCCAGCCGGGAACCACCAGCAACAGCAGACACAGCACGCTACCCACGATCGCCAGCGCTTTGTAGCGCCCCTTCAGCAACCGGCAGCCCGCGAGCATACACAGCAAATAGATAGTGATAAAAATCCCGTTCGCGTAGATGATCAGCGTATCGAGATTAATGCTGAATGCATAAATCGCGAGGGTGCAGACGATACAGCAGAGAATCACTGCGCTTAACGCATGTTGCGGTATCTGCCGCCCGGAGAGTCGCGCCAGCGCGCTATCCGGTTTGTACATTGCCTGTGACCACACCAGGCGGGCGAAGCTCTGAATGTAAATATTCAGGCTGGCAAAGCAGGCCAGATAACCAATGGTGCAGGCGATCCACAACGCTTGCTTGCCGAACAGTTCGACCACAATTACCGGTAATGACGCCGCCGCGCCCTGATCGCGCCAGAGGTCAAAGTGCAGCACTACCACGGTACAGCCCCAGTACACTGAACCTGCCAATAGCAGACCTATCATTAATGCACGGGGAAAATCGCGCTCCGGGTTTTTGAACTCTGAGGCCAGATGGGCGAAAGCCTCCAGCCCAACAAAGCACCAGAACATGACCGCCAGCGATGAGGACATCTCCGACAGCGATACCTGCGGTAGCGGCGGGAAGGGAATATCAGCGAAGTGAATACCGCCGCGCCACCAGATAGCGACAATCAGCGCAACAATCAGTAACGCAATGATCGATTGCAGATTGGCGCTGGAGCCAGCGCCGCGCGTGCCTAAAAACCAAATCAGCGCCAGCGTGCCTAACTCTGTCATCAGCAACTGCGATCCTTGCCAGCCAAACATGCCCTGCCAGAAACCGACGGCAATATGCAACGCGGCCGGTAACCCGACCGGGATCACTGAGAGGAACAGCCAACCCGTTACCCGCTCCAGACGTGGGCCAAACGCCATGCCGACAAAGTGTGCGACCCCGCCTGCGCTGGGAAAGTGGCGACCCAGCACGGCAAAAACAATCGCCACCGGAAATACCAGCGCTATTAGCAACGGCCATGCCCACAAACTACTGTTACCCGCAGCCACGGCGGCTAACGCCGGTACGGCAAAAACGCCAGTGCCAAGTAAGGAGGTGGAAAGCAACCCGATACCCTGGGCCAGCCCCAGTTCTTGTTTTAATCCGCCCATTGCCCCTGCATCACCCTCTGTCTGACTGACTTCAAGAAAAGGGATGTTATCACAATCGGTTTTTCTTATGGCTGGACCAGCGGTGCTGCTATTTTCCGCACTTATGCGCATTGATGCACTTTCGTAAATTTTTTTTGCTCTTCCCCCTTGAAGGGGGAAAAATCGACCCCCATCTCTCAGGTCACCAGCCGGAGAACCCTGTGCGGACCGGCGTCATCCATAACTGATAAAGACTTTCTCAAAGGAGAGCTATCAATGAGTATTCGTCCGTTACATGATCGTGTGATCGTCAAACGTAAAGAAGTTGAATCAAAATCCGCTGGCGGCATCGTTCTGACCGGTTCTGCAGCAGGCAAATCAACGCGTGGCGAAATCATCGCTGTCGGTAAGGGTCGCATCCTGGAAAACGGTACTGTGCAACCGCTGGACGTTAAAGTGGGCGATATCGTGATTTTCAACGATGGCTACGGTGTTAAAGCCGAGAAAATCGACAACGAAGAAGTGCTGATCATGTCCGAAAGTGACATTCTGGCAATTGTTGAAGCGTAATTTCACTCGCGAAACTGAACGAATTTAAGGAAAGAGAAAATGGCAGCTAAAGACGTAAAATTCGGTAACGACGCCCGTGTAAAAATGCTGCGCGGCGTAAACGTTCTGGCAGATGCAGTGAAAGTTACCCTCGGCCCGAAAGGCCGTAACGTGGTTCTGGATAAATCTTTCGGTGCACCGACCATCACTAAAGATGGCGTTTCTGTAGCACGTGAAATCGAACTGGAAGACAAGTTCGAAAACATGGGCGCACAGATGGTGAAAGAAGTGGCCTCCAAAGCGAACGACGCTGCAGGCGACGGCACCACCACTGCGACCGTACTGGCGCAGTCCATCATCACTGAAGGCCTGAAGGCTGTTGCTGCGGGTATGAACCCGATGGATCTGAAACGTGGTATCGACAAAGCTGTCGCTGCCGCGGTTGAAGAACTGAAAGCGCTGTCCGTACCGTGCTCTGACTCCAAAGCCATTGCTCAGGTTGGCACCATCTCCGCGAACTCCGATGAAACCGTCGGTAAACTGATCGCGGAAGCAATGGACAAAGTGGGTAAAGAAGGCGTGATCACCGTTGAAGACGGCACCGGTCTGCAGGACGAACTGGACGTGGTTGAAGGTATGCAGTTTGACCGCGGTTACCTGTCTCCTTACTTCATCAACAAGCCGGAAACTGGCGCTGTAGAACTGGAAAGCCCGTTCATCCTGCTGGCTGATAAAAAAGTTTCCAACATCCGTGAAATGCTGCCGGTTCTGGAAGCCGTTGCGAAAGCAGGCAAACCGCTGGTTATCATCGCTGAAGATGTTGAAGGCGAAGCGCTGGCTACCCTGGTGGTTAACACCATGCGTGGTATCGTGAAAGTGGCTGCGGTTAAAGCGCCTGGCTTCGGCGATCGTCGTAAAGCTATGCTGCAGGACATCGCAACCCTGACCGGTGGTACCGTAATTTCTGAAGAAATCGGTATGGAACTGGAAAAAGCAACCCTGGAAGACCTGGGTCAGGCTAAACGTGTTGTGATCAACAAAGACACCACCACTATTATCGATGGCGTGGGTGAAGAAACTGCAATCCAGGGCCGCGTCACTCAGATCCGTCAGCAGATCGAAGAAGCAACCTCTGATTACGACCGTGAAAAACTGCAGGAGCGCGTAGCGAAACTGGCAGGCGGCGTTGCGGTTATCAAAGTCGGTGCAGCGACCGAAGTTGAAATGAAAGAGAAAAAAGCCCGCGTTGAAGATGCCCTGCACGCGACCCGTGCTGCGGTAGAAGAAGGCGTGGTTGCTGGTGGTGGCGTTGCGCTGATCCGCGTAGCAAGCAAAATCGCTGACCTGAAAGGCCAGAACGAAGACCAGAACGTGGGTATCAAAGTTGCGCTGCGCGCAATGGAAGCTCCGCTGCGTCAGATCGTGCTGAACTGCGGTGAAGAGCCGTCTGTTGTGGCTAACACTGTGAAAGGCGGTGACGGTAACTACGGTTACAACGCAGCGACCGAAGAGTACGGCAACATGATCGACATGGGTATCCTGGATCCGACTAAAGTGACCCGTTCTGCTCTGCAGTACGCGGCATCTGTAGCCGGTCTGATGATCACCACCGAGTGCATGGTGACTGACCTGCCGAAAAGCGATGCACCGGATTTAGGTGCTGCTGGTGGTATGGGCGGCATGGGCGGTATGGGCGGCATGATGTAATTGCTGCCGGGCACATGCGCAGGGTTTACCCTGTCGTGAGTTCAACAAAAAAGAGCGGGCTTATCCCCGCTCTTTTTTTATCTTTCATTTCCACAGAAATGCCATCTGCTATGGGCTGCATTAATCACGGAGACGCTGAGCTGTCTCAGGATGCAGAGCTATTCGGTCAATAACCACCGTCCGGAGTGGGGTCATTAATGGTCAGGGCAAAAGTCAATGTCGAGCTAGCGGATGGCAGAGCCTAAACGTGCACTGTGGAGAGCACATTCGGTGCACCGTCGGACCTGTTCTGGCATTGTTTTATATCAATGTCGATCAGAATGGCGATGCTGCAATACAGCCTGTGAACAAAATCGTTCCTGGTTCGACATTCAATGACGACGGAGGTTAATCCTCATATAACTCCGTCGCTTGCGGTGGGGGTTCCCGCATTATTTTTCCTGATTTGTGCGGCCTGCGATGACGGCGTTTTTCTTTTGGTCATCTTTTTAGTATAAGGTTTACACACGGGCGACATGCGTCCAGCTCATTGATTATGGGGAATAACATGTACGTAAAATATTTAGCAGGGATCGTTGGTGCCGCGATACTGTTGGCCGGATGCAGCAGTAGCAACGATTTGAGCGCTGCCGGGCAGAGCGTTCGCTTTGTTGAAGAGAAACCTGGGGCACAGTGCCAGTATCTTGGCACCGCAACTGGCAAACAGAGTAACTGGCTTTCCGGGCAACACGGTGAAGAAGGGGGGTCTATGCGCGGTGCGGCAAATGCACTACGCAATCAGGCTGCAGCCATGGGTGGCAACGTACTTTATAGCGTAAACAGTCCAACTCAAGGCTTTCTGTCCAGTTTTGTTCCGACCGCCAGTGAAATGAGCGGCCAGGTTTATAAATGCCCGAATTGATCTTATTTATTTGCTCCCGTCAGCGATGACGGGAGTTAATCATCTTAGTCGTTTCTTTGTTATTTTATTTATGATTTAAAAATTCATTTCTATTATATTTTCAAGTCATTGATAAATTCCCTGAATATAAATTATCACGAAACATTGACCTGCGTCGTTATATTATCCTCTTTATGCTTTTTTATAGATTAAAGCGTAAAGCATTATCGCTGCGTGCCGATAGTCCCGACAGGATTCATTGCAAGATGAATTTTGCGGCGTGTTATTTTAATTATGATGGCGTTGGGAGCTTGTCATGAATATTACAAAGCGATTGTTGCTTGCGTTTTCGTTACTAATTGCCAGTCTGATTGGTACGAACCTTATTGCTATGATGTCGTTATCAGAAATAGGAAGCTCACAAAAGATCTTCCAGGAAAATACATTACCCAGTCTCGATGAGATAAATGCTGAGATGCTGAAAGTGACGAGTGTCCGCGCTCAGCTCTTTTTGCATGCCTTGACGGATGATGCAACAGAAATGGCGGAAATAAAACAGAATGCGTTGAAAATTTTCGACGAACTATACAGTATGCATCAGCATTATACGCAGAAGCTTACTGTGGATCAGAAAGATCTTGATCAGTCTAAAAAAACACTTGCCGATCTGGATAAATTCCGTGTGGTTATGGACAGTTATTTTAAATTATCCGAAGCGAATGATCGCTTGGCGGCGTCGAATGCCATGCGTAGTGGTGGTATTGTAGCGGATAATATTACCATCCTGATTAAGGACTTTTCCGATCAGGTCGCTTATAACACTTGGTTAGTCGATGAGGCGCAAAACAAGAGTGATAGCTTAATTTCTCGTTCGATGGTGTTATCTATTTCTGCAACGTTGGCTGCGACAATATTATTGGGCCTGTTTGGTTTAATAACGGTGCTGAATATTCGACGCCGCCTGAATGAAATGAAAGATGGCATGGTGAGTATTAGTGAAAAATTGGATCTCAGTTATACCATTCCTGTCGGGCGTATGGACGAAATTGGCCAGGCCGCCAATGCGTTTAATCAGCTGATAGGGCGCATGGCGGAATCTCTGAAGATGGTGCGTTCTGCTTCCTCTTCCGTCAATATCGCAGCCAATGAGATTGCATTAGGCAACAACGAGCTTTCCGCTCGCACGGAACAGCAATCGGCAGCGGTTGTTGAAACCGCCGCCAGCATGGAGGAGCTCAACTCCACGGTGAAACAAAATGCGAGCAATGCGCATCAGGCCAGCCAACTTTCTATCGCTGCATCTCAGGCAGCAACGCAGGGGGGCGAGGTGGTAAGCGCAACGGTTAATCGTATGAAAGACATTATCGGAAGTTCGAATAAAATTTCCGAAATAACGTCGGTGATCAACGGCATTGCTTTCCAGACCAATATCCTGGCGCTTAACGCCGCGGTAGAGGCTGCAAGAGCCGGGGATCAGGGGAGAGGGTTTGCTGTTGTCGCGGGAGAAGTCCGCTCACTGGCTCAGCGTAGTGCACAAGCGGCAAAAGAGATCGAAACTTTGATCAATGAGTCTGTTAACTACGTTGAAGACGGAGCCCGGCAGGTTGATCTGGCTGGCGAAGCCATGAGCGGGATTGTGCATTCTGTTATGCAAGTAAAAGATCTGATGCAGGAAATTGCCGCAGCGTCAGATGAGCAGGACCGTGGGATTACGCAAATCGCTCAGGCAATGTCAGAGCTGGATACCACAACCCAACAGAACGCATCTTTAGTTCAGGAATCTTCTGCTGCCGCAGCCAGTCTTGAAGACCAGGCGACGAAGCTACAGCAACTGGTTGACGTTTTCCGTCTGCCGGGGCAAAACGTTGTACATAAACCTGCGCCAGCCGTTAAGCATACTCAGATGAACCCAACCGTCGTCAGTGAAGATGATGGCTGGGAAAAATTCTAAGCGGTAGCGTGAGTTTGCTCCTGTCAGACTCGCAGATTTTCACGGCTATGCTCTGTCTCGTGGCATAGCCGTGTTTTTTAGCTCTGACGTAAGAGCAGGTCTAACGGGGTCTTACTTGGTTCACCGCCAATTTCACGGGCCAGTTTCGGTACCAGATAGCCTGAAATCTGCTTCAGCAAGTCGCGCATGATATTTCGCGCTTCCTCATCGCTCACCATAAAATGCGCCGCGCCCTGGACTTTATCCAGCACGTGCAGGTAATAAGGCATGACCCCCGCGTCGAACAGCGCATTACTCAGGTCTGCTAGCGTTTGCGCATTATCATTCACCCCTCGCAGCAACACACTTTGGTTCAGTAGCGTTACGCCAGCCTGACGCAGCCTGGACATCGCCGCACGGAAATCATCATCTATTTCTCTGGCGTGGTTAATATGATTAACCAGCAGGACCTGCAATGAAGAGTGCGCGAAACGGGCAACCAGCGTGTCGGTGATACGCGCCGGGATCACGATTGGTAAGCGGCTATGGATGCGCAAGCGCTTGATATGGGGGATCGCTTCCAACTGCTCAATCAACCAGTCCAGTTCATGATCTTTCGCCATCAGCGGATCGCCGCCAGAGAAAATAATCTCATCCAGTTCTGTATGCGTGGCGATATAGTCCAGCGCGCCTTGCCAGTTGCGTTTGTTGCCCTGGTTATCGGCGTAGGGGAAGTGACGGCGGAAGCAGTAACGGCAATTTACGGCGCAACCGCCTTTTACCAACAACAGGGCGCGGTTACGGTATTTGTGCAGTAATCCCGGGACCACACTGTGTTGTTCTTCCAGTGGATCGGCGCTGAACCCTGGCGCTGCAATAAACTCTTCTGCAGAGGTAAGTACCTGACGCAACAGAGGATCGTTCGGGTTGCCTTTCTCCATTCTTGCCACAAAAGCGCGTGGTACGCGCAGGGGAAAAAGGCGTTTTGCTTCGCGTCCGGCCAGCAGTTGCGCATCCGGGTCTACATTTAAAATACGTAACAGTTCATCGGGATCGGTTATTACATCGGCAAGTTGCAATAACCAATCTTCTCTGGAAGGGGTTTTTAGGGTTACAATGTGTGCCATTTTTTTGGCTAAGCTACCAGTTAACAATTTCAGAGGGCCTTATGGCGACTTACTATAGCAACGATTTTCGTGCCGGTCTTAAAATCATGTTGGACGGCGAACCGTACGCGGTTGAAGCCAGCGAATTCGTGAAACCGGGGAAAGGCCAGGCTTTCGCACGCGTTAAACTGCGTCGTTTGCTGACCGGTACCCGTGTAGAGAAAACCTTCAAGTCTACCGACTCAGCTGAAGGTGCGGACGTTGTCGATATGAACCTGACTTACCTGTACAACGACGGTGAGTTCTGGCACTTCATGAACAATGAAACTTTCGAGCAACTCTCTGCTGACAAAAAAGCCATCGGCGACAGCGAAAAATGGTTGCTGGATCAGGCAGAATGCATCGTGACCCTGTGGAACGGTCAGCCGATCTCCGTGACTCCGCCGAACTTTGTTGAACTGGAAATCATTGAAACCGATCCGGGTCTGAAAGGTGATACTGCAGGCACTGGCGGTAAACCGGCTACCCTGAGCACTGGCGCAGTGGTTAAAGTTCCGCTGTTCGTGCAGATCGGTGAAGTGATTAAAGTGGATACCCGCTCTGGCGAATACGTATCTCGCGTGAAATAATCCTCACGACTTCGGCGTAGCGTCGTGCTACGCCGCTGAATTTCTCAGGGCCGGGATGATGAAACGTTTTGCGAAATTTCTCTCACTGATACTTCTTGGTTGTGCTCTTCTGTCTGGCTGCAATACCGCGCGCGGCGTCGGTGAAGATATCCAGAGTCTCGGTCATGTTATCTCCCGCGCGGCCAACTAAAACTTCACATCTTCTTAAAAATGCCTCTGTTCCGGTCACGTTCCGGAATCTTGTCTATGCTTAAGTGGCTAACAATATTGGTCACAAAAGGAAGATATTATGGTTAAGAAGACGATTGCTGCGATCTTTTCTGTACTGCTCCTTTCCTCCGCTCTGACGGCTTGTAACACCACGCGAGGTGTCGGTCAGGATATTTCTGAGGGTGGTAGCGCGATCTCTGGCGCGGCAACCAAAGCACAGCAGTAACCTCTATCGGTACGACGTCCGTCGTACCGTTAATTTGAATTTTCTGGCAGCGACAGGAACGGTGTAAATCGATTCCCCATGCCCAGTTTCATTCTGATATTGCGCTTATAGGTGTATACGGTTTTGCCGTTGATACTCAGCTTGGCGGCAATGGTCTGATTACTTCTGCCTTCCATCCACAGCGTTAACACTTTCTCTTCCTGCTTTGTCAGTAAGGGCGTGGCAACATGCGGCACTGCGCGCACCGGGCGAGCGAGTACAAGTGTATCAATGACTTGTGCTAACTTATCCAGCGGTTCTGTTTTCAGCAATTTTGTTTTAACCATAAATTGCGCATAGATTTCTGAGAGTTGCGCATCTTCGCCGGATTCCAGCAGCATCACCTGATTAGCGTCGCCGCAGGCAGAAAAAAGCGAGGCAAGTTGTTGACTATGATGAATTTCGTTCTTAAAACCATGAAGGTCAGCGATCACTAAATCTGGCTGCCATTGCACAATATGTTCTCTCGCCAGCATCAAATTGTGCAGTGCGGTCACGAGGAATGATGCGGTGAACAAATCATTTTGATTGAGCCAGGATTCCATCCCTGAACGGGTGAAGTAACAACGGTCAATCACGAGAATCTTGAACATATTTTTCTTCGCAGTCAGGAGGTGGCGCACAACTTCCTGTATTCAGGAAAGCGATTCATCATAGGGTGTATATCTGCTGAATAAATGCCTGAATTCCGCTGAGAACAGTGGCTATTTCTTGCTTTTACCTCCTAAAATTAAGTAAGCACAAAAATGTTGAAATAATAATCTGGAATAGTCAGAATCTGACCCTCTTCAATCGCCTGACGGGACGACCCGCCAGTGTGCATGTTCAACGGGGACGGCCCCGCACCGGAGCCAATAATGTCCTGGTTTATTCTTCTTGTTGCAGGTCTTCTGGAAGTGGTTTGGGCCATCGGCCTGAAATACACGTATGGATTCACACGCTTAACTCCCAGCATTGTCACCGTCACAGCGATGGTCGCCAGTATTGTGCTGCTCTCATGGGCAATGAAAACGCTGCCAGTTGGTACAGCCTATGCTATCTGGACCGGAATAGGTGCCGTCGGTGCGGCGATTGCCGGCATCGTATTGCTTGGCGAATCTGCCAGTCTGGCGCGCGTTTTCAGTTTGTGTCTGATCGTGGCGGGGATCGTTGGTCTGAAACTCAGCGCTCATTAAGGCACATGTTTAATCCAGAGTAATTTTTCTACGGCGAAACCCTGTCGCGACGCGATCTCCAGCATTTGCTGTTTAACCTTTGCGGGGAGGAATGGTGTGCGCGACAGGATCCACAGGTAGTCACGATCCGGCCCGCAGACCAGCGCATAGCGGTAATTATCATCCAGCGCGATAACATTGTAGCCGCCGTAGAAGGGGCCGAAGAAAGAGACTTTCAGCGCCGCAGTGCGTGGATTGCCGGTGAAATACGCCTCGCCCATTGATTGCTGCCACATGCCGCGATCCGGGTTATAGCCACGGTTTATGACGTTTAAGCCACCATCATCGCGCAGGCTGTACGTGGTGGTGACTTGCTCCAGACCGCTCTCGAAGCGGTGATCAAAACGGGCAATTTCGTACCATTTCCCCAGGTAGCGTTGCACATCAAAATTTTGAACAACCTTAACGCCCTCGGGAGGTGTGGGGGAACTACAGGCAGAGAGTAAAAACGCGGCTACAACAGCGAGGAGAAAACGCATAAGATTTTCCTTCCAGCATTTTCTTTCAGGTATAGACGCTGGGGGAAAATTTGCTCTCCTGCTTGCGCAGGAGAGCGACTGGCATCAAATAAAAATCACGCCGATCAAGGTGACCACGGTCAGAATGGCAGCAAGGCCGTAGAATACCCATTTACCGCTTGGTACGTGGATTTTTAAGTCATGCATCATATGGTGGATACGGTGCAAACCGCACCACACTGGCAATACAATCATTAAAAAGATAAAGGCGCGACCAACAAAGCTTTGCGCAAACGCCAGGACGCGCTCATAGCTCAGTGCTTCTGTGGGGTAGAGCCCCAGCGGCAGCAACACCCCCACCAGCAGGATAATCACCGGAGCAACAATCGCGCTCCACATACCGCCTGCGCCAAACAAGCCCCAGAATACGGGTTCGTCGGAACGTTTTGGATTCGGGTTAATCACCTTGGCCTCCTTACCAGAACAGTGCGACAAACAGGATCACGACAGTGACCACCGCTGTAACCGCCCAGAGCGTTTTAAGAACCGGCTCTGGCCCCATTTTTTCATCTTTCACGATGATGATCGTCGCTTTCGGCGCCAGCTCAAACCAGGTTTTCGTGTGCAGCAATGCAGCCGCCAGCGAAATCAGGTTAAGAACTACCACAATTGGGTTTTGCAGGAAGCCTACAAAACCGGTCCAGCTTTCCGGGCCATGTTTAAGGGCAAAGAGCCCGTAAATGAGCACAATGCTGAACCAGACTGCTGGCACTGCCGTTCCTTCACGCAGCATATAGAAGCGATAAAACGGCAGTTGTTTCCACCAGCTTGCGGGTACGGGACGAACCCAGGCTTTGCGTTTAGTCGTCATAATGCACTCCTTAGCGTGGTTTCAGAGTGGCGATAAGAAAGTCTTTCGAACTTTCCACCTTGCTCTGCTGAATAGCGGCAGCGGGATCGACATGCTTCGGACAAACTTCCGAGCAATAGCCGACAAAAGTGCAGCTCCACACGCCGTTCTGGCTGTTCAGTTGCCCCATACGCTCTGCTTTACCCTTATCGCGGTTGTCCAGATTGTAGCGATGCGCCAGCGTGATCGCCGCCGGGCCGATGAACTCAGGGTTCAGGCCAAACTGAGGACACGCGGCGTAGCACAAACCACAGTTGATGCAGCCAGAGAACTGGTGATATTTCGCCATTTGCGCCGGTGTCTGTTTCCCCGGACCCTGATCGGGCGTACGCGTATTGCCGATGACATAAGGCTTAATGGCTTCGAGGCTCTCGATAAAGTGGGTCATGTCGACCACCAGATCGCGCTCGATTGGGAAGTTCGCCAGCGCTTCCACCTTCATCCCTTTCTCGTAGTCGCGCAGGAAGGTCTTACAGGCCAGTTTGGGCACCTTGTTGACCATCATCCCGCATGAGCCGCAAATCGCCATACGGCACGACCAGCGATAGCTCAGGTCAGGCGCAAGGTTGTCTTTGATATAGCTCAGCGCGTCGAGCAGCGAGGTTGCTTCGTCGTAAGGCACATCGTAGAAGGCGCTGTGCGGTGCGTTGTCCACTTCCGGGTTATAGCGCACGATTTCGACTTTTAGATTTTTCATCTCAGCCATTGTTCGTCTCCTTCTTCTCGGTCGTTTCCGCCTCTGCGCCGTAAACACGTTTTGCTGGTGGCAGCGTGGTGATTTTCACGTCGCTGTATTCCAGCCGTGTTGCGCCGTCAGCGTCACGGAAGGCAAGAGTATGCTTGAGGAAGTTGACGTCATCGCGTTCGGTACAGCCTTCATCCAGACGTTGATGGGCACCGCGGGACTCTTTACGCGCCAGTGCGGAGTGCGCCATACATTCCGCCACGTTCAGACCGTGACCCAGTTCAATGGTGTAGAGCACATCCGTGTTGAAGACGCTGGAGGTATCGGTGATACGCACGCGTTTAAAGCGTTCCTGCAGCTCCGCCAGTTTATCCACGGTTTTCTGCATCAGCTCCGGCGTACGGTAGATACCGCAGCCTTCTTCCATGGATTCGCCCATTTCATCGCGGATTTTCGCCCAGCTTTCGTTACCCTGCTGGTTAACCAGCGCTTTCAGACGCTGTTCGACATCCGCCGCCTGCGCATTCAGCGCATCGTCATTTGCACGGCTTGCGGTAGCAGAACGTTCCATTGCGCGTTCACCGGCCAGGCGACCAAAGACCACCAGTTCCGCCAGTGAGTTCGAACCAAGGCGGTTGGCGCCGTGCAGGCCGACAGAAGAACACTCGCCCACCGCAAACAGCCCGGTGATACGGGATTCGCAGTTCTGGTCGGTTTCGATGCCGCCCATGGTGTAGTGTGCTGTTGGACGCACAGGAATCGGCTCTTTGATCGGATCGACCCCGACATAGGCTTTCGCCAGCTCGCAGATAAACGGCAGACGTTCCTTGATCTTTTTCTCGCCAAGATGACGCAGGTCGAGGTGCACCACATCGCCGCGCGGCGTGGAGATAGTGTTGCCTTTGCGCCATTCATGCCAGAAGGCTTGCGACACTTTATCGCGCGGGCCCAGCTCCATATATTTGTTTTTCGGTTCGCCCAACGGCGTTTCCGGCCCCATGCCGTAATCCTGCAAATAGCGGTAGCCGTTTTTGTTGACGAGGATCCCGCCTTCACCGCGGCAGCCTTCCGTCATCAGAATGCCGGAACCGGGCAGACCGGTCGGGTGATACTGCACAAATTCCATATCACGCAGCGGTACACCGTGCGCCAGCGCCATGCCCATACCGTCGCCGGTGACAATGCCGCCATTGGTGTTGTAACGGTATACGCGGCCCGCACCGCCCGTTGCCATTACCACGGCATTCGCACGGATTTGCACCAGGGTGCCTTCCATCATGTTCATCGCTACCAGGCCGCGAGCATGGTTGTCGTCGACCAGAATATCCAGCACAAAGTGTTCGTCGAAGCGTTGGATTTGCGGAAACTGAAGGGAGGTTTGAAACAGCGTATGCAACATGTGGAAGCCGGTTTTATCGGCCGCGAACCAGGTGCGTTCGATCTTCATCCCGCCGAAGCGGCGCACGTTGACCGAACCGTCGGGACGGCGACTCCACGGACAACCCCATTGTTCAAGTTGGGTCATCTCTGTCGGGCAATGGTGCACAAAATAGTCGACGACATCCTGTTCGCAAAGCCAGTCACCGCCAGCAACGGTATCGTGGAAATGGTACTCGAAGCTGTCATGATCCTGGGCGACGGCGGCAGAGCCGCCTTCTGCAGCAACCGTATGGCTGCGCATGGGATAGACTTTTGAAATCAGTGCGATTTTAGCGTTAGGGTTGGCTTGCGCCGCAGCGATCGCGGTGCGTAATCCTGCTCCGCCTGCGCCAATCACAGCGATATCGGCTTGAAAGGTTTGCACGACATTCCTCCAGATTATTGTTGTTCCGCAACGATAAGCCTGAAGCGCTTGAGGTAGTTGCGGAAATGTTCCACTGCTCCTTTTTGGGTAAGCGCAGTATAACCGTAGGGATGGAAAGGAAATTTGATGTGTTCGATTTTTTTGCCGTTCTTTAGTGTGATGCATCATCGATATTGACAGATATCACCACATAAACGCCCCTCATTATTTATAGACGACATAAGTGAAAATTTTTTGTGCAAAATTTGTCTCTGCGGATCGATGCGGGTAGACTTCGTGCCCTTGTCTGAATTCGGAGAAAGCACCATGAGCGAGACGGCAACCTGGCAGCCGAGCGCATCCATCCCTAATCTATTGAAACGAGCAGCAATTATGGCTGAGATCCGGCGTTTCTTCGTCGATCGCGGCGTGCTCGAGGTGGAAACGCCCTGTATGAGCCAGGCAACGGTAACAGACATTCATCTGTTTCCGTTTGAAACCCGTTTTGTCGGACCGGGCCACTCTCAGGGGCTGAATCTCTATCTGATGACCAGCCCGGAATACCATATGAAGCGCTTGCTGGCTGCGGGTTGCGGGCCGGTATTCCAGTTGTGCAGAAGCTTTCGTAACGAAGAAATGGGGCGTCATCACAACCCGGAATTCACCATGCTTGAGTGGTATCGTCCGCATTACGATATGTACCGCTTAATGAATGAAGTGGATGATTTATTGCAGCAGGTGCTGGAGTGCCAGGCTGCGGAATCGATCTCTTATCAACAGGCGTTCCAGCGTTATCTGGACGTGGATCCACTCTCTGCCGATAAAACCCAACTGCGCGAAGTGGCGGCAAAGCTTGACCTGAGCAATATTGCTGACACGGAAGAAGACCGCGATACGCTGCTGCAACTGCTGTTTACAATGGGCGTGGAGCCGCAGATCGGTAAAGATCGTCCGACATTTGTTTACCACTTCCCGGCAAGTCAGGCTGCACTGGCGCAGATCAGTACCGAAGATCACCGCGTTGCTGAGCGTTTCGAGGTGTACTTCAAGGGAATTGAGCTGGCGAATGGTTTCCATGAACTCACCGACGCACGCGAGCAGCAGCAGCGTTTCGAGCAGGATAACCGCAAACGTGCGGCGCGTGGTCTGCCGCAGCAGCCGGTGGATGTGAATCTGCTGGAAGCACTGAAGGCGGGCCTGCCAGACTGTTCCGGCGTAGCGCTGGGCGTTGATCGTCTGGTAATGCTGGCGTTGCAGGCAGAAAGCCTGGCGGATGTTATTGCTTTTACCGTCGACCGGGCGTAACTGCTTTTTCGGGCCAGGGTTGAGAGATGCCTGTGTTCCCCTTGGCTTGCATTTATTCCCTTTAACATGGCGCTGAAAAGAGTGATATTCAGTGCTGGCTTCGATGGCGAGTGTTTCGGGGAATGAGGTGAGCAGAAAAGGGTGGATAGCTGGCTTAATCTGGTTCTGTTTCAGTATTGTCCTGATCCTGCTCTTATCCGTTCAGGATAAAGAGTGGCTTATTGACGGGAAAAATATAAAAAACATATGTGATTTAAAGGCATATGTCGAAAGTGAGGATATCCGTGATGCCGGGATAGCCATTACGATCCCACTGTTTTTTCCGTTTGTTTATCTGTTAGTTTGGAAAAAACAGCATCATGGGTTCCTGTACCTGACTCTCTTCTCCATTTTTGCTTTCTGGTTGTGGCGTTTTTGCTTGCGTTATCAGTTTTGCCTGTAACCACCAGTCATCAATGTGATATCGCCGGGTGGAAGCGATAACCTTACCCGGCCTGGCAGGCACCTCGGGTGCGTGTTCTGCAAGCCGGGCAAGCATCGTGCCATCAGGCGCTGAATATTCTGCTCTACAAACTGCCCGCTGGCCTGCTGTTTTTACCTGCTGATGTCAGCGTACGCGCAGTGCGTTTACCGTCGAGACTTTCAAGGCGCATCTGGAACGGTGGGAACGGCAAATCAATGCCGTGCTCACGGAAGCCGGCCAGAATCAGCTGGTGGATTTCGTGGCGCAATGGCATACGGTGTCCCATCTCCGCAGCGTAAATACGCAGTTCAAACAGTTGCAGCCCTTGTTGCAGATCGACCAGGAACACTTCCGGTGCCGGGTTATCAATCACCAGCGAGCAGCGTGCGGCCGCAGTGTAAAGGATCTGCGTGACCTCTTCGCTGTTAGCATCCGCTGGCGCTGGAACCGTCAGCACCACGCGGGTCACAGAGTCCGACAGCGACCAGTTGATAAACTGCTCGGTGATAAAAGCCTTGTTCGGCACGATGATCTCTTTGCGATCCCAGTCGCTGATAGTCGTGGCGCGGGTGTTGATCTTTGTGATGCTACCGGTCAGATCGCGGATCGTCACGGTGTCGCCGATGCGGATCGGTTTTTCAAACAAAATGATCAAACCGGAGATAAAGTTGGCGAAGATCTCCTGCAAACCAAAGCCGAGACCGACACCCAGCGCTGCGACCAGCCACTGCAGTTTTGCCCACTCGATACCGATCATCGAGAAACCCACCAGCCCGCCAAACAGCATCAACAGATATTTGGTAATGGTGGTAATGGCATAACCGGTGCCAGGTGTGAGTTCAAGGTGCTGCAACAGCGCCAGTTCCAGCAACGCCGGGAGGTTACGCACCAGTTGTGTGGTAATGATAAACACCAGAATGGCAATCAGTACCGCGCCCAGCGTAATCGGCTCGAGACTTTCCACGCCTTGCACGGTCGAGGTCACGTCCCACAGCGTGATATTTTCAAGGAAGCCGAAAGCAGAATGAATTTCCGACCACAGCACTATGACCGACAGTAATGCGATCAGCATCAAAATAGAGCGCACCAGTCGCAAGGACTGCACGCTAATGGCATCAAGATCGACCTCTGCCTCATCGACATCGGCAACCCCTTCAGTGCTGGTCTGATGCGGCGGCTCATCTTCACCGCGTGCACGCTGGGCGAGAATTTCCGCGCGGCGGTGACGGGCGCGTTCGAAGGCCAGGCGACGGCGCTGGATCAGCATCCAGCGACGGATGATGTGATAAACCACCAGCAGCAGGAACCAGATGGCAACGGAGGTTTCCAGTCTGGCCAACAGCGCCTGCGACGTGGCCAGATAGCCGATGGAGGCTGCGAGAATGGCAATCAACGGCGCACTCATCAGCAGGTTCCACAGCAGGCGGTTTGGCATATTGTCGCTGCTGCCAGCTTTATCCACGTACAACGGGATCCCGGCGCGTTTCAGGCTCAGTGTGACCAGCGCCAGTGCGCCGCAGATAAGAATAAAACAGAGCCTGCCCAGCGAACCGGAGAACTCCCGATCGTTGAGGTTATCAAACATGATCAGCGCCATGATCAACGGTACGATCAGGCCAATGCTCATCAGGTAATAACGCATACTGCGCGCGACGCGATTGCGCGGCCAGCCAAAGTGCGCGACGAACAAGCCGGTAGGGCGGGCAAAAGTGGCACAAATCATCACTACCCATAGCAATGGCACCGTCGCAGTTACGCCGTCGCCAACGGCGACGGCCAGGGGATAAGGCCAGGCTTCCTGTAGACCATAACCCAGCGTTGCCCATAGCACCGGCAAAGGCGAGGCGACGAGAATGGACCAGAACACCGTACGCATAGTGAGCCAGAAGTGATCCTGGGTGACTTTGCCCACACGGGCGCTGGAGCGCTCCAGGAAACGGGTAAAATGCCGGCGTGAGTAAATGCTGAATCCCACCAGTATCAAGGCACCAAACAGTGGGAACAACGTCTCTTTGCTGGTGAGCATCATCGCGCTGGCCTTGCCTAACTGGCTGGCGGTATCCAGCGACAGCAGGCGGCGCAGATCCTGGACGATTTCAATCGGCCATGCGAAGGTGACCGGACTGACATCCGCCGTCCAGAACAGATAGCGGTGGGTCGCTTCGTTCACCTCTTTCAGCGCATCTTCCAACTGGCTATTAGAAACTTTCAGCTTGGTCAGCTCAAGGATCAGTGTATCGCCGCCCTGCAACAACGAATTCAACAGTTCGCGCTGAGTACGCAGCTGGGCTTCCAGAATACGATTCTGCTCGCTTGTGAGCGGCTGGCCGTCCGCCTGGCGAATTTGCCGTAGTTGTGGTTGCTTGTTCAGCAGATCCTCGTAACGCATGCGGTGCACGCGCAACTGCGCCATTTCGGTGTCCAGTTGCTGCGGTTTGGGCATTTCTGGTAAACGGGCAACCTGTGCGCGCAATGCTTCACCGAGCATATTTGATGCGCCCAGCCATTGGGATTGTTCACGCAGCGTATTGAGCGCCTGGCGCACCTGCAATGTCTGCCCGGTAGCCTGGCGCTGCTGAGACGCCACCAGATCCATGCGCTGCGCCTGTTGGTTAAGCGCCTGCGACAGCTCCCGGTTGATTCGGAACTGTTCAACGATACCGACAGGAAGATTATCGCTGTTCTCTGCCAGAAGTTCGGTGCTTTCCAGCGCCTGCTCTGCTTCACGCTGACGCTGGCTATTAAGCTGATTGCGCAAGGCTTGCAAATAAGTATCCAGTTGCTGGCTTTGTTTTTGCGCCAGCTCGGAACGCATGCGCGACAACTCCTGGCGGTTATTGGCCGACAGTTGCGCCAGTTCCAGTTCATCCACCAGCGCTTTCAGTTTCGCCGATTCTGCCTGTGCGCTGAGATTCTGCGCCTGCGCCAGCGGCGTTGTCGCATTTTGCGCCCCCAGGCGGCGTTCCACTTCGGTTACCTGCCGACGGGCGTCGGTTTGCTGCTGCGGAAGCTGGTTTAAGGAATCACTGATTTCCCGCGCACGCTCTTGTTCCTGCTGTGCCTGACGCGTTTTCTCCAGTAACTGGCTGCTGACTTGCAGGATCTCCTGGTTCAGCGCGTCACTGCTCATGCCCGCCGGGACGGATTTAGGCTCGTCGCGCAGGTTATCCAGTTGAGAACGCAGAGTGCGGGAAAGTTTAGGAAAATTATCAATAACGTGTTGGTATTGTTGAGCGCGCTCAAGTGAACCTTTACGTTCTTCGAGCGCGTTAAGTGCAGCCTGGAGCAGCTCCACGGTTTCCGCCTGGTCGGGCGTGTTCTTCGCCGCTTTGGCTTGCTCCAGTTCCTGCGTAATTTGTCTGGCATCGGGGGCCGATGCCGCCATGGCCCCCAGGCTGAGGCACCAGGCCATCAGAAATGTGATAATCAGGCGCACATCAGTCTTCCTGTTTGTGGATTAACCTTCGTCTTTCTTATCGTCTACCAGCGGGCTGGCGTCGTGTTCGGCGTTGATTTCCGCTTCCGACAAAGGGGCCTGTTCGGTTTCGACAGGGGCGAACGTTTCGGTGGACACCGCCAGCGGCTGACCAATTTTGGTGACCGACAGACTTTGCAACTGTTCTGCCAGTGCCACTTTGCCCGGCGCAAACAGGTTAATCACGGTGGAACCCAGTTTGAAGCGGCCCATTTCCTGGCCTTTCAGCAATGCGATGGCGCCTTCGCTTTCGCCAGCAGGCCAGGTCCAGCGCTTGATGATCCCTTCGCGCGGCGGCGTAATCGTACCGGCCCAAACGGTCTCAATGCTGCCGACAATGGTCGCGCCAACGAGAATTTGCACCATCGGACCGAACTCGGTATCAAACAGGCAGATTACGCGTTCGTTACGGGCAAACAGGTTCGGCACGTTTTGCGCTGTCAGGTGGTTAACGGAGAAGAGATCGCCTGGGACGTAAATCATCTCGCGCAGAATACCGTTACACGGCATATGAACTCGGTGATAGTCGCGCGGAGAGAGATAGGTGGTGACAAAGCTGCCGTTACGGAACAGATCGGCCATCAGGTAGTTGCCTGCCAGCAGGGCTTCAAGGCTGTAGTTATGGCCTTTGGCCTGCAGGATCTTATCTTCTTCGATAGCGCCAAGCTGGCTCACCACGCCGTCTGCCGGCATCACCAGCACATTAGGATCGGTATTCAGCGGGCGAACGTCGTCGCGCAACGGGCGTACAAAAAAGTCATTAAAGGTGCGGTAGCTGGCGGTATCGGGCTTCTGCGCCTCTTTCATATCGACCTTGTAGTATTTCACAAACAGATCGATAACCAGTTTGGTCAGCCAGCCCGCGCGTTTGCTTGCGCCCCAGCCCGCCAGGCGAGTGAGCCACAGTTTCGGCAGAATGTATTGAAGCGAAAGTTTAAATGCGTTTAACAAGGTAGCCTCCAGGCCATTGTTTTTTGTCGTTCCTGATCCGCCGCCGGGCGCCGGATCCTTTTCTAAAAAGGGGACGATTTTAACGATGCATAGCTTAGTTGTCAGTCATCTGATTCAGAAAAGCTTTTACGCGTTTTTACCTGTGACATGCTTTCCAGGATGCGGTGATAATTTTCGAAACGGCTTTCAGCAATTTCGCCTTTTTCGACCGCTTCGCGAATGGCGCAACCCGGATCCGTATCATGTTTGCAATCCCGGTATTTGCACTGGCCCAGATAGTCATGGAATTCGACAAAACCGTTGAAAATTTGTTCCGGTTCAAGGTGCCAGAGTCCAAATTCGCGAACGCCCGGAGAATCAATCACATCGCCGCCGTGCGGGAAGTGATAAAGACGTGCGGCTGTGGTGGTGTGTTGCCCGAGACCGGAGACGTCGGAAACGTCGTTGGTGAGGATCTGCTCCTCATGTAAACCGAGCAGTGTGTTAAGCAGGCTCGATTTCCCCACGCCGGACTGCCCGGCAAAGATGCTGATGCGGTTGGTCAGCGCCTCAATCAGCGGATTAAGCCCATTCTGTGCGTGGCTTGAGACCATGAGTACGCGATAGCCGATATTGCGGTAGATATCCATCTGCTCATTGACGAAATCCATGCCGTCCTCGTCCAGCAGATCGATTTTGTTCAGCACGATCAGGGGCTCAACCTGTAAGGCTTCGCAGGCGACAAGGTATCGATCGATAATATTCAGCGACAGTTCTGGCAGGATCGCCGACACCACAACAATCTGATCAATATTGGCGGCGATGGGTTTTACGCCATCATAAAAATCGGGGCGCGTAAGCACCGTAGTGCGTGCGTGTACGGCTTCCACAATGCCTTTTACTGTAACGCCTTCCGCCGCTTCTTTGCCAGGACGCCAGACCACCCGGTCGCCGGTGACCAGTGAACGGATCGTGCGACGAATATTACAGCGATGCACTGCGCCGTCGGCGGATTCCACATCGGCGTGCATGCCAAAGCGGCTGATCACAACGCCTTCGGACGGATCGCCGAACAGGTTGTCATCATAGTCAGCTTTCTCCGTAGAGGTTTTCAGCCGGCGCTGGTGGTTCTCTTTAACGCGGCGTTGCTGCCCTTTGGAGAGTTTATTTTTACTCAATCGTGCTGGCTCCTGGTCGCCCTGGATGGGCAAAACAACTATGATACACGCAATTCTAGATGAATATAGTTACGCGAGAAGGGTGGAAAATAGCATGAGCGCAAATGAAAACAACCTCATTTGGATCGATCTGGAGATGACGGGGTTAGATCCCGAGCGCGATCGCATTATTGAAATCGCGACGCTGGTGACCGATGCAAACCTGAATATTCTGGCGGAAGGCCCGGTGATTGCAGTGCATCAAACCGACGCACAACTGGCATTAATGGATGACTGGAACGTACGCACCCATACCGGTAGCGGGTTAGTGGATCGTGTGAAGGCCAGTCAACTGGATGATCGCGCCGCGGAACTGGCCACTATTGCGTTCTTAAAAGAGTGGGTGCCAGCGGGAAAATCGCCCATTTGCGGCAACAGCATCGGCCAGGATCGACGTTTCCTGTTTAAGTACATGCCGGAGCTGGAGGCGTACTTCCATTATCGCTACCTGGACGTTAGCACGCTGAAAGAGCTGGCTCGTCGCTGGAAACCGGAAGTGCTGGAAGGACTGAAAAAACAGAATACACATCAGGCGCTGGACGATATTCGCGAATCCGTGGCTGAGTTGGCCTGGTATCGCGAACATTTTATTAAATTGTAATGTTCATGCATGCAGGGCCGTTTTTTTTGTTGGCCCTGCAAGCCAGTGCTGGCGTGGGTTTGCTGTAAAAGTGTGCGTTTTGTCGATTAAAGCAGCATTCAAACAAAAAAAGCGAAAATTTGCTTTCAGGGGCTTGCAGCAGGAAGGATTTCTCGTATAATGCGCCTCCCGTGAAGACACAGAAATGTGAAACACGGCATCACGAAATTTCAGTAAAAATGAGTTCTAACGTACTGAAAAATCGATGATAAGCGGGAATAGCTCAGTTGGTAGAGCACGACCTTGCCAAGGTCGGGGTCGCGAGTTCGAGTCTCGTTTCCCGCTCCAAAATTTGAAATGCACCATCCAAATTTACTGGTTCCGGCAATGAAGCTGAAACCGGATAAATATGCGGGAATAGCTCAGTTGGTAGAGCACGACCTTGCCAAGGTCGGGGTCGCGAGTTCGAGTCTCGTTTCCCGCTCCAAATTTGAAATGCCGAAAGGCACGCACCATCCAGATTTACTGGTTCCGGCAAGCAAGCTGGCCCAGATAAGTACGCGGGAATAGCTCAGTTGGTAGAGCACGACCTTGCCAAGGTCGGGGTCGCGAGTTCGAGTCTCGTTTCCCGCTCCAAATTTTCACATCAAATAATTATCCACAGCGGAAAGCTTCGCTGGGGACGTTTTTTATTTCCCTCAGGAATGCGTTGTGAACAGACTTATCCACAGGCCTGTCTTTCATTCGCAACATAATAGTTACTTCGATGGGTGAATGAATTTTTTTTAACCCACTGTAAAATAAAAACAAAATAACATCGCAAATTGTTAATGTGATCACTTGACGAATTTGTGGTCATTGAATCGCAATGTGTTTTTTATTTTATTCACAAGCTGTGGATGGCTCAGGCGTCGCGCGGCAGACCTTTTTCCACCACTCTGACCAGCCGCTGCTGTTTCGGCATTTGTACCTCAACGCGGCAGGCGTTTCGCTTCTCTTTTTGCTGCGCAATCGCCCACTGTATGTGTTCATCAAGAAGTGGGTGCTCACCAAGACGCTGCTCCAGCGCCTGAATATTGGCTTCTTCCCACGGGGCATTTCCCAGGGCGACGGCAATATTACGCAGCCAGCGTAAATGACCAATGCGTCGAATAGCCGACCCTTCCGTCACTTTCAGAAAATGTGCCTCGTCCCAGGCGAACAGATCGATCAACGCGGGCGCATGCAGTGCTTTACGCGGGCTGAAATCGTCCTCGTTGGTCAGTTGCGAGTAGCGATTCCAGGGGCAAATGAGCTGACAGTCATCGCAACCATAGATGCGATTGCCGATCAAGGGGCGCAATGCTTCCGGAATGGCACCTTCAAGCTCAATCGTGAGATAAGAGATACAGCGGCGGGCATCGACAGTATACGGCTCGACAATGGCGCCGGTAGGGCAAATCGTCATGCACGCCACGCAACGCCCACAGCCCTCTTCCACCGGTTTATCGACAGGCAGGGGTAAATCAATCAGCAATTCACCCAGAAAGAAAAATGAGCCCGCATCGCGGCTTAAGATAAGTGAGTGCTTACCTGTCCAGCCAAGCCCGGCTTTTTCTGCCAGAGGGCGCTCAAGAACAGGCGCGGAATCAACAAAAGGTCTAAAATTGAGCGAAGCACATTGCTGCGAAATAGTCTCGCCGAGCTTTTTGAGCCGGTTACGCAGCAGCTTATGATAATCACGGCCCAGCGCATAACGGCTGACATAGCCGAGCGTTGGGTTTTTCAGCGTGCTGGCGAAAGCGGCGTGCGCAGGAAGGTAGTTCATGCGCACGCTGATCACGCGCAGCGTGCCGGGGAGAAGCTCGTGGGGGCGGGCGCGCATCATTCCGTGACGTGCCATCCACTCCATCTCGCCATGATATTGTTTATCCAGCCACGCCTGTAGCTTTGGTTCGCTGGCGCTGAGATCGGTATCGGTAATACCGACATGCTGAAAACCCAGTTCAGAGCCCCACTGTTTGATTTGTTGCGCTAAATAATTGAGATCGAGGGGCTGTGACATGACGGACCATAAAAATGAAGAAAATCGCAGCAAGTATACCACACTCCATCTGGCCTGCTGAGGACCTTAAACGCGCCGAAAAAGAGGCGGCGGACAGCTTCGGTATTACGCTTTATGAGCTGATGTTACGTGCTGGCGAGGCCGCTTTTACTGTGGCCCGGCAGCAGTATCCCGATACGCGTTGCTGGTTGGTGCTTTGTGGGCACGGCAATAACGGCGGCGATGGTTATGTGGTCGCCAGGCTTGCCGCCGCGGCGGGCATACAAGTGACATTGCTGGCGCTGGAGAGCAACAAACCACTACCGGAAGAGGCCGCGCAGGCGCGGGATGCCTGGCTTAATGCTGGCGGCGTGATCCATGCGCCGGACATTCTCTGGCCGGAACAGGTTGATTTAATTATCGATGGTCTGCTGGGAACCGGGCTTACCAGCGCGCCGCGCGACAATGTTGCCCAACTGATCGACCACGTAAACGCCCATCCGGCCCCCGTATTGGCGCTGGATATCCCCTCCGGGCTTAATGCTCAAACAGGTGCCGCGCCGGGCGCGGTGATTCATGCTCATCACACCCTCACCTTTATCGCGCTTAAACCTGGCTTATTGACGGGCAAAGCGCGGGATGTCGTAGGGCAGCTTCATCATCATGCGCTGGGGCTGGAGTCCTGGTTAAACGGGCAAGAGACAGCATTAACCCGGTTTGATGCCAGCCAGCTTTGCCGCTGGTTTACGCCACGTCGCCCGACGTCACATAAAGGTGATCATGGGCGTCTGCTGATTATTGGCGGCGATCACGGTACCGCCGGAGCAATTCGTATGGCTGGCGAGGCAGCACTGCGCGCAGGCTCAGGCCTTGTGCGCGTGCTGACGCGCAGCGAAAATATTGCTCCGCTGTTAACCGCCCGCCCGGAATTGATGGTTCATGAACTGACCAGCGCCTCGATGGATGAGAGCCTGCAATGGGCGGATGTCGTGGTGATTGGTCCGGGACTTGGGCAGCAGGAGTGGGGCAAAAAAGCGCTACAAAAGGTAGAGAATTTCCGTAAACCGATGCTATGGGATGCGGATGCGTTGAACCTTCTGGCAATCAATCCCGATAAACGTCACAATCGCGTACTGACGCCGCACCCTGGTGAGGCTGCGCGTATGCTGAATTGCAGCGTGGCGGAGATCGAAAGCGATCGCTTGCTCGCCGCGCAGCGGCTGGTAAAACGTTATGCCGGTGTTGTTGTGCTGAAAGGCGCGGGTACCGTCATTGCAAATGCAGAGGGTGAAATGGGCATTGTCGATGCCGGTAACGCTGGCATGGCGAGCGGCGGCATGGGGGATGTTTTGTCCGGTATTATTGGCGCGCTACTCGGGCAGAAGTTGACGCCCTGGGATGCAGCCTGTGCGGGATGTGTTGCTCATGGCGCTGCGGCTGACAGGCTGGCGGCGCAATTCGGTATGCGCGGTATGCTGGCAACCGATCTTTTTACGGCGCTTTGGCGTGTTGTTAACCCGGATGTAGTTGATACAAAAGATGATTAATCGAGTTATTCCTTTACCTGATGAGCAAGCGACACTGGATCTCGGCACGCGTGTGGCGCAGGCCTGCACCGGTGCGACGGTGATTTATCTGTATGGCGATCTCGGCGCGGGTAAGACTACCTTCAGCCGGGGATTTTTACAGGCTCTTGGTCATCACGGGAATGTCAAAAGCCCGACCTATACCCTCGTTGAGCCGTACACGCTCGATTCGCTGACGGTGTACCACTTCGACCTGTATCGCCTTGCGGATCCGGAGGAACTGGAATTTATGGGCATCCGCGATTATTTTGCCAATGATGCCATTTGTCTGGTTGAGTGGCCGCAGCAAGGTGCGGGTGTACTGCCTGATCCGGATGTTGAAATCCATTTAGATTACCAGGCTCAGGGGCGTGAGGCGCGCATTCGCGCGGTATCCTCATCTGGCGATTCGTTACTGGCGCGTATGGCCGGTTGACAGGAAGGATAACGTGATGATCTCTCGCGTTAAAAGTTGGTTGGCGGCTGCGTTATTACTGCTTTGTACGCAGGCGGGGGCTGCAAGCCTGGCGGATATTCAGGTGTCCAACGGCGACAGCCAGGCGCGTATCACTTTCAGCTTTATGGGCGATCCTGAATATGCGTTTACGCAGCAGGATAAGCGTAGCGTCGCGCTGGATATCAAACAGACGGGCATTATCCAGGGTTTGCCGCTGCAGTTTAGCGGCAATAATCTGGTCAAAAGTATCCGTGCCGGGACGGCGAAAGATAATCAGTCGATCCGTCTGGTGGTGGATTTAACGCAAAATGGCAAAACCCGGGCGGTGAAACAGCAAAGCGGCGCGGGCTACAACGTGGTCTTTACGATTGATGCCGATGTGCCGCCACCGCCGCCACCGCCTAAAGCGGTGGTGCAGCGTAACGATACGCCGGTTACCTCTCGCCCTGCGCAGCCTTCAACGCCTGCGCGCAATCCGTTTAAAGCGGAAAATGATCGCATTACTAGCGTGACCAGCAGTAATACGGTGACCCGCCCGGCGGTACAGACGCGCACTGCATCCGGTGACAAAGTGGTTATCGCCATTGATGCCGGACACGGTGGTCAGGATCCTGGTGCGATTGGCGCTGGCGGAACGCAAGAGAAAAACGTGACCATCTCCATCGCCCGTAAACTGCGCGCGTTGTTGAATGATGACCCGATGTTCAAACCGGTGATGACGCGCGACGGGGACTACTTTATTTCGGTGATGGGGCGTTCCGATGTGGCGCGTAAGCAGAATGCGAATTTCCTGGTTTCTATCCATGCGGACGCCGCACCAAATCGCGATGCAACCGGCGCGTCGGTATGGGTATTGTCAAACCGCCGAGCGAACAGTGAAATGGCGGGCTGGCTGGAGCAGCATGAAAAACAATCGGAACTGTTGGGCGGTGCAGGGGATGTGCTGGCCAATAGCCAGTCGGATCCCTACCTGAGCCAGGCGGTGCTGGATTTACAATTCGGCCATTCCCAGCGCGTCGGTTATGATGTCGCCACCAGTATGCTGGGTCAGCTTGAGCGTGTGGGCGCGTTACATAAGCGTCGCCCGGAACACGCAAGCTTAGGTGTGCTGCGCTCCCCGGATATCCCTTCTGTGCTGGTTGAAACGGGTTTTATCAGTAATTCTGCAGAAGAGCGATTGTTGGGAAGCGACAATTACCAACAACAGATCGCTGAAGCAATATACGGCGGTCTGCGTAACTATTTCCTCGCACATCCGTTGCAGTCTGCGCCACAAAGCGGAGGCGGGCAGACAGCCAGCGCCGCGGCACCTGCGAACGGTCTGCTTAACTAAGGATATTTTCATGCCGATACAGGTTCTGCCGCCGCAGCTTGCGAACCAAATCGCCGCTGGCGAAGTGGTGGAGCGCCCTGCGTCGGTAGTGAAAGAGCTGGTTGAAAACAGCCTTGATGCAGGCGCTACGCGAATCGATATCGATATTGAACGCGGCGGCGCCAAGCTTATCCGTATCCGCGACAACGGCAGCGGCATCAAGAAAGATGAACTGGCGCTAGCGCTGGCGCGCCACGCTACCAGTAAAATCGCCTCGCTGGACGATCTCGAAGCCATTATTAGCCTTGGCTTCCGTGGCGAAGCGCTGGCCAGTATCAGCTCTGTTTCCCGTTTAACGCTCACCTCCCGTACTGCTGAGCAGCAAGAAGCGTGGCAGGCTTACGCCGAAGGGCGTGATATGGCGGTGACGGTCAAACCCGCCGCGCACCCGGTGGGCACCACGCTGGAAGTGCTGGATCTGTTCTACAACACACCGGCGCGCCGTAAATTTATGCGCACGGAAAAAACCGAATTTAACCATATCGATGAGGTGATACGCCGCATTGCGCTGGCGCGTTTCGATGTCACCCTCAATTTGAGTCATAACGGCAAGCTGGTGCGCCAGTACCGCGCGGTCGCCGAAGGGGGGCAAAAAGAGCGCCGTCTTGGGGCGATTTGCGGTGCCGCCTTTCTTGAACACGCGCTGGCCATTGAGTGGCAGCACGGCGATTTATCCCTGCGCGGCTGGGTGGCGGACCCTAAACAGACCACGGCGGCTTTCGCTGAGATCCAGTACTGCTATGTGAACAGCCGAATGATGCGCGACCGGTTAATCAATCACGCCATCCGACAGGCCTGTGAAGATAAACTGGGTGCCGATCAGCAACCCGCTTTTGTGCTCTACCTGGACATCGATCCACATCAGGTGGATGTCAATGTGCACCCGGCGAAGCATGAAGTGCGTTTCCATCAATCGCGGCTGGTACATGACTTTATCTACCAGGGGGTGCTCAGCGTGCTGCAACAACAGTTCGACACCCCCTTGCCGCTAACGGATGAACCCGCCCCCCGCGCGTTACCAGAGAACCGAGTGGCAGCAGGGCGTAACCAATTCTCTCAACCGTTGGTCGCCCGTGAACCGGATGCTCCACGCATGCCAACCAGCGCTGCTCCGGCTTCCCGTAACAGCGGCAATACAGGCGCGACGCCCGGCTGGCCGCATGCACAACCGGGTTACCAAAAGCAGCAGGGCGCGCTGTATCGTCAGTTGCTGGATACGCCTGTTGTGGAGCGCAAAAGTGAAGCGCCACAGCCTGCAGCGCCCGCGCTGGAAGGGCACAGCCAGAGTTTTGGCCGCGTCTTAACGCTGATTGCGCCGCACTACGCACTGCTTGAGCGCAACGGGCAACTGGCATTGTTGGCGCTTCCCGTTGCGGAACGGTGGTTACGCCATGCACAGCTTTCTCCGGCCAATGCGCCGGCCTGCGGTCAACCGTTGTTGATTCCGGTGCGTTTAAAAATTTCTGCGCAAGAGCGCGCGGCGTTGAAACAGGCGCAGCCGGTGTTGGCAAAAATGGGCATTGAATTTGTCCCGGATGGCCAGTACGTAACCATTCGTGCTGTGCCTTTACCCTTGCGCCAACAAAATTTACAAATCTTGATTCCCGAACTGATAGGCTACCTGGCGCAGCAGACAAGCATTGATGCGGCGAATATTGCCCAATGGCTGGCTCGTCATCTGGCGAGCGATCATCCGCAATGGAGTGTGGCGCAGGCGATTACCCTGCTGGCCGACGTCGAACGGCTTTGTCCGCATCTGGTGAAGTCCCCACCAGATGGTTTATTACAACCTGTTGATCTACAAACGGCGATGAACGCCCTGAATGATGAGTGAAGTGAGTAAGGCTGGCCTGCCTAAGGCTATTTTTCTGATGGGGCCGACGGCCTCGGGTAAAACGGCGTTAGCCATTGCGTTGCGTAAAGTTTTGCCTGTTGAGTTGATAAGCGTGGATTCTGCCCTTATCTATCAGGGCATGGATATCGGTACCGCAAAGCCGAATGCGGAAGAGTTACACACCGCACCGCACCGGTTGTTGGATATTCTCGACCCGGCGCAGGCGTATTCCGCAGCGGATTTTCGCCGCGATGCGTTGGCGGAAATGCATGCGATCACCGAGGCAGGACGCATTCCGCTGCTGGTGGGCGGTACGATGCTCTACTTCAAGGCGCTGCTGGAGGGGTTATCACCCTTGCCATCAGCGGATGCAAAAGTCAGAGCGGACATTGAAAAACAAGCGGCAGAGCGTGGATGGGAAGCGTTGCACCAGCAGTTGCGGGAGATCGATCCGGTTGCTGCAGCACGGATTCATCCAAATGATCCGCAAAGGCTTTCCCGGGCACTGGAAGTTTTTTTCATTTCGGGTAAAACTTTAACAGATCTGACGCAAACGTCGGGAGACGCTCTGCCTTACCAGGTGCATCAGTTCGCCATCGCCCCGGCGAGCCGTGAACTGCTCCATCAACGCATTGAGCAGCGGTTTCATCAGATGTTGGCTTCAGGTTTTGAAGCAGAAGTGCGGGCGCTTTTTGCTCGCGGAGATTTGCATACGGAGATGCCTTCCATTCGTTGTGTGGGATACCGCCAGATGTGGTCGTATCTTGAAGGTGAGATTTCATACGATGAAATGGTTTATCGAGGTATTTGCGCCACGAGGCAGTTAGCCAAGCGACAGATGACATGGCTGCGCGGCTGGGATGGCGTTCACTGGTTAGAGAGTGAAAAGCCAGAAAAGTCTTACCAGGACGTGTTACAGGTTGTTCGTGCTATCGCAGGGTGAATGTGTACAATTAAGTCGTATCGTGCGCGAATTTTTTACGCAGTTTTCAGAGCCTTCGGGTTCTAAGTACAAAACAAGCATATAAGGAAAAGATAGAATGGCTAAGGGGCAATCTTTACAAGATCCGTTCCTGAACGCACTGCGTCGGGAACGTGTTCCAGTTTCAATTTATTTGGTGAATGGTATTAAGCTGCAAGGGCAAATTGAGTCTTTCGATCAGTTCGTGATCCTGTTGAAAAACACGGTCAGCCAGATGGTCTATAAGCACGCGATTTCTACTGTTGTTCCATCTCGTCCGGTTTCTCATCACAGCAACAATGCGGGCGGCGGTACCAACAGTAACTACCATCATGGTAGCAACGCGCAGGGCTCTGCACAGCAGGACGGCGAAGAAACCGAATAAGGTTTTTGCTGTTTATCTACATCGGGGAGCCAGAAGATCTGCGTTCCCCGCTGATCTTTTTTGAGGGTTTACGCTTGTTTGACCGTTATGAAGCCGGTGAGCAGGCGGTACTGGTACACATCTATTTTTCGCAAGACAAAGATATGGAAGACCTCCAGGAGTTTGAATCTCTGGTCTCTTCCGCCGGTGTCGAAGCAATGCAGGTGATTACCGGTAGCCGTAAAGCACCGCACCCTAAGTATTTCGTTGGCGAAGGTAAAGCAGTAGAAATTGCGGATGCCGTAAAAGCCGTGGGTGCCTCCGTTGTGCTCTTTGATCATGCGCTGACCCCTGCCCAGGAACGTAACCTGGAAAGACTGTGCGAGTGTCGTGTAATCGATCGCACCGGTCTGATTTTGGATATTTTTGCCCAGCGTGCTCGTACGCACGAGGGGAAATTGCAGGTTGAACTGGCGCAACTGCGCCACCTGGCGACGCGTCTGGTGCGTGGCTGGACCCACCTTGAGCGACAAAAAGGCGGGATTGGTTTGCGCGGTCCGGGTGAAACCCAGCTCGAAACCGACCGTCGTTTGTTGCGTAATCGTATTACCCAGATCCTGGCGCGCCTTGAGAAGGTTGAAAAGCAGCGTGAACAAGGGCGTCGCTCCCGCACGAAAGCCGATATTCCAACGGTTTCGCTGGTGGGTTATACCAACGCCGGCAAGTCGACGCTGTTTAACCAGATCACCGAAGCGCAGGTGTATGCGGCAGACCAACTGTTCGCAACGCTGGATCCCACGCTGCGTCGTATCGATGTAGCGGATGTCGGGGAAACGGTGCTGGCGGATACCGTAGGGTTTATCCGTCATCTGCCACACGATCTGGTGGCGGCATTTAAAGCGACCTTGCAGGAGACGCGTCAGGCGACGCTGCTGATGCATGTGATCGATGCCGCCGATCTCCGTGTGCAGGAAAACATTGACGCAGTGAATACGGTGCTTGAAGAAATTGAAGCGCACGAGATCCCGACGCTGTTGGTCATGAACAAGATCGATATGCTGGAAGAGTTCGAGCCGCGTATCGACAGGGATGAAGAGAATAAACCAATCCGCGTCTGGCTCTCTGCGCAGACCGGTGTTGGCGTACCACTGTTATTCCAGGCTTTGACGGAGCGTCTTGCCGGGGAAGTGGCGCAGCACACGCTGCGTTTGCCTCCGCAGGCAGGGCGCCTGAGAAGTCGGTTTTATCAGCTTCAGGCAATAGAAAAAGAGTGGATGGAAGACGATGGCAGCGTAGGTATGCAGGTGCGTATGCCGATTGTTGACTGGCGTCGACTCTGTAAACAAGAACCGGCACTCGAAGAGTACGTCGTCTGACCGGCACAGGCCTGAAGATTTTTCCCCTTTGGGGGTGCCCGCCAGTTCGGGCATACACCGCACGATAGACATATATGGAGCACATACATGGCGTGGAATCAGCCCGGTAACAACGGACAAGACCGCGACCCGTGGGGAAGCAGCAAACCAGGCGGCAACTCTGAGGGAAATGGAAACAAAGGCGGTCGCGATCAGGGGCCACCTGATCTGGATGATATCTTCCGCAAACTGAGCAAAAAGCTCGGTGGCTTGGGCGGGGGTAAGAGCTCAGGCGGCGGCAATCCAGGTTCTTCTGGCCCGCGCAGTCATATGGGTGGGCGCGTTGTCGGCATCGTTGCCGCGGCCGCCGTGATTATCTGGGCTGCTACCGGGTTCTACACCATCAAAGAAGCGGAACGCGGCGTGGTTACCCGCTTTGGTAAGTTCAGCCACCTGGTGGAGCCGGGTCTGAACTGGAAGCCGACCTTTATTGATAATGTCACTGCCGTCAACGTCGAGTCCGTGCGTGAACTGGCCGCGTCCGGCGTTATGCTCACCTCTGATGAGAACGTGGTTCGCGTTGAGATGAACGTGCAATACCGCGTGACCGATCCGGAGCGTTACCTGTTCAGCGTGACCAGCGCCGACGATAGCCTGCGTCAGGCGACGGACAGCGCCCTGCGTGGTGTGATCGGTAAATACGTGATGGATCGCATTCTGACCGAAGGCCGTACCGTTATTCGTAGCGATACCCAGCGTGAGCTGGAAGAGACCATTCGTCCGTATAACATGGGTATCACCCTGCTGGACGTTAACTTCCAGGCCGCTCGTCCGCCGGAAGAGGTGAAAGCCGCGTTTGATGATGCTATCGCCGCCCGTGAAAACGAGCAGCAATATATTCGTGAAGCGGAAGCGTACACCAACGAAGTGCAGCCGCGTGCTAATGGTCAGGCGCAGCGTATCCTCGAAGAGGCGCGCGCTTATAAAACGCAGACCATTCTGGAAGCACAGGGTGAAGTGGCTCGCTTTGCGAAGCTGCTGCCGGAATACAAAGCCGCGCCGGAAATCACCCGCGAGCGTCTGTATATCGAGACCATGGAAAAAGTGCTGAGTCATACTCGCAAAGTGCTGGTGAACGATAAAGGTGGCAACCTGATGGTGCTGCCGCTGGACCAGATGCTGAAAGGTGGCAATGCGCCTGCGGCAAAGAGTGACAGCAGTGGCGCGAACAACTTGCTGCGCCTGCCGCCTGCGTCCAACTCTGGTAGCAGTGCGAACAGCGCCCCCGCAACGTCTGCGGGAGACATCATGGACCAACGCCGCGTTAACGCGCAGCGTAACGACTACCAGCGTCAGGGGGAATAACGATGCGTAAGTCAGTTATCGCGATCATCATCATCGTGCTGGTAGTGCTCTACACCTCCATTTTTGTGGTGAAAGAGGGTGAGCGCGGCATTTCACTGCGCTTTGGTAAAGTTCTGCGCGACGATGACAACAAACCGTTGGTGTTTGCGCCAGGCCTGCACTTCAAACTGCCATTTATTGAATCAGTTAAAATGCTGGATGCCCGTATCCAGACCATGGATAACCAGGCGGATCGCTTTGTCACTAAAGAGAAGAAAGATCTGATCGTCGACTCCTACATTAAGTGGCGCATCAGTGATTTCAGCCGCTACTATCTGGCGACCGGCGGCGGTGACGTCTCCCAGGCAGAAGTTCTGCTGAAACGTAAGTTCTCTGACCGTCTGCGTTCTGAAATCGGCCGTCTGGATGTGCGTGACATCGTGACCGACTCCCGTGGTCGTTTGACGCTGGAAGTGCGCGATGCGCTGAACTCCGGTTCCGCGGGTACCGAAGATGAAGTGTCGACCCCGGCGGCAGATGATGCGATTGCCAAGGCCGCTGAACGCGTCACCGAAGAAACGAACGGTAAAGTACCGGTCATTAACCCGAACAGTATGGCAGCGTTAGGTATTGAAGTGGTGGATGTGCGTATCAAGCAGATCAACCTGCCGACCGAAGTGTCCGAGGCGATTTACAACCGTATGCGCGCCGAGCGTGAAGCGGTAGCCCGTCGTCACCGTTCGCAAGGTCAGGAAGAGGCGGAAAAACTGCGCGCCACTGCGGATTACGAAGTGACCAAAACGTTGGCGGAATCTGAGCGTCAGGGGCGTATCCTGCGCGGTGAAGGCGATGCGGAAGCGGCGAAGCTGTTCGCCGATGCCTTTAGCCAGGATCCGGACTTTTATGCCTTTATCCGTAGCCTGCGCGCGTATGAAAGCAGCTTTGAGAGCAACCAGGATGTGATGGTGCTCAGCCCGGACAGCGATTTCTTCCGTTATATGAAGACACCGAGTTCCGCGACACGCTAAGATAGCGTCAGCGGTTTTCATGATAAAAAAACCACCGCCCGATTTAAGGCGGTGGTTTTCTTTTTGGAAGGATCAGAAATGAATTCAACAATATGGCTTGCCCTGGCGCTGGTACTGGTGTTTGAAGGCCTTGGTCCGATGTTCTATCCGCGCGCATGGCGTCGTATGATCGCCTCCCTGAGTTTGCTGCCGGATCATATTTTGCGTCGTTTTGGCGGTGGGCTTGTGGTTGCGGGAGTGGTTATCTACTACATGTTGAGGAAAACGATTGGCTGAAGCAAAAGCGGTTATTTTGCTGTCATTTTGCCCGGAAAAAGTGCTGAATCTGAAAAAAAGCGGTGGTAGAATCCATTTTTAAGCAAACGGTGATTTTGAAAAATGGGTAACAACGTCGTCGTACTGGGCACCCAATGGGGTGACGAAGGTAAAGGGAAGATTGTCGATCTTCTGACTGAACGGGCTAAATATGTTGTGCGCTACCAGGGCGGTCACAACGCAGGCCATACTCTCGTAATCAACGGTGAAAAAACCGTCCTCCATCTTATTCCATCAGGCATTCTTCGTGAAAACGTCACCAGCATCATCGGTAACGGTGTCGTGCTGTCTCCAGCTGCGCTGATGAAAGAGATGAAAGAACTGGAAGACCGTGGTATCCCGGTTCGTGAACGTCTGCTGCTGTCTGAAGCATGCCCGTTAATCCTCGATTATCACGTTGCGCTGGACGTTGCGCGTGAAAAAGCGCGTGGCGCGAAAGCCATCGGCACCACGGGCCGTGGTATCGGGCCAGCATACGAAGACAAAGTTGCCCGTCGCGGTCTGCGTGTTGGCGACCTGTTCGATAAAGCGACTTTCGCCGATAAACTGAAAGAAGTGATGGAATACCACAACTTCCAGTTAGTGAACTTCTACAAAGTGGAAGCGGTTGACTACCAGAAAGTACTGGACGACGTGATGGCGATTGCTGACATCCTGACCGCTATGGTCGTCGATGTTTCCGATCTGCTGGATCAGGCACGCAAACGCGGCGACTTCGTGATGTTTGAAGGCGCACAGGGTACGCTGCTGGATATCGACCACGGTACTTATCCGTACGTCACCTCTTCTAACACTACCGCAGGCGGCGTCGCCACTGGTTCCGGCCTTGGCCCACGTTATGTTGATTACGTACTGGGTATTATCAAAGCTTACTCTACGCGTGTGGGGGCGGGTCCGTTCCCGACTGAACTGTTCGATGATATCGGCGAGTTCCTGTGCAAACAGGGTAACGAATATGGCGCGACCACAGGTCGTCGTCGTCGCACCGGTTGGCTGGACACCGTTGCGGTGCGCCGTGCGGTGCAGATCAACTCCCTGTCTGGCTTCTGCCTGACCAAGCTGGATGTGCTGGATGGTTTGAAAGAAGTGAAACTCTGCGTGGGCTACCGCATGCCGGACGGCCGCGAAGTGACCACTACGCCGCTGGCAGCAGACAACTGGGAAGGTATTGAGCCGATTTATGAATCAATGCCTGGCTGGTCTGAATCGACGTTTGGTGTGAAAGAGCGCAGCGGTTTGCCACAGGCAGCGCTGAACTACATCAAACGTATTGAAGAACTTACCGGTGTGCCGATCGATATTATCTCTACCGGGCCGGATCGTACGGAAACGATGATCCTGCGTGACCCGTTCGACGCATAATGCTGTTCCGGGGCGTGTTGATCGCGCCCCGTCTCCTCGCTTTTTTTACCCTTCTGTTCAAATAAATTAGCGGCCTGACAGCTGGCTGGTTTATCATCAATAGAGTTAATACCTGTGGGTATCTCACCCTTTCCCATTTATTGAGGTTGATGTGCAGTTAACAAGCTTTACCGATTACGGTTTACGCGCCCTGATTTACATGGCGTCGCTGCCGGAAGGACAAATGACCAACATTACTGAAGTAACGGAAACGTATGGTGTGTCCCGTAATCATATGGTTAAGATAATCAATCAACTCAGTCGTGAAGGCTATGTCGCGGCCGTCCGTGGGAAAAACGGTGGGATTCGCCTGGGCAAACCGGCGCAGGATATTCGTATTGGTGATGTTGTGCGCTCCCTCGAACCCCTTTCGCTGGTCAATTGCAGCAGTGAATTCTGCCATATCACCAGCGCCTGTCGCCTCAAAATGGCGCTTTCCAAAGCCGTGAAAAGTTTTCTCAAGGAGCTGGATAACTACACGCTTGCCGATTTGGTTGAAGAGAATCAACCGCTTTACAAATTATTGCTGGTGGAATGACGAAAATTACCGCCAGAGCTGACAACGGAGGAACCGCAATGTCACAAGATCCTTTCCTCGAACGCGAATCTGAAAAATACACCAACCCCATTCCCAGCCGCGAATTCATCCTCGATCACTTAGCAAAACGTGAAAAACCCGCCAGCCGGGACGAACTGGCCGTTGAGTTGAACATCGAAGGCGAAGAACAAAACGAAGCGCTACGCCGCCGTCTGCGTGCCATGGAGCGCGACGGACAATTGGTCTTTACCCGCCGCCAGTGCTATGCCTTACCGGAACGCCTGGATCTGTTGAAAGGCGTGGTCATTGGCCACCGCGACGGCTACGGCTTCTTGCGCGTAGAAGGGCGTAAAGACGATCTCTACCTCTCCAGCGAACAGATGAAAACCTGCATCCATGGCGATCAGGTGCTGGCACAACCGCTTGGCGCGGATCGCAAAGGTCGCCGTGAAGCGCGCATTGTACGTATCCTGGTGCCGAAAACCAGCCAGATTGTTGGCCGCTACTTTACCGACGCAGGCGTGGGTTTTGTGGTGCCGGACGACAGCCGGTTGAGCTTTGATATCTTAATCCCCCCGGAAGAGATCATGGGTGCTCGCATGGGCTTCGTAGTGGTGGTGGAGCTGACGCAGCGACCGACCCGTCGCACCAAAGCGCTGGGGAAAATCGTCGAAGTGCTTGGCGATAATATGGGAACCGGCATGGCAGTGGATATGGCGCTGCGCACCCATGAAATTCCCTACCTGTGGCCGACAGAAGTTGAAAAAGAGATTGCCGGGCTGAAAGAGCAGGTGCCGGAAGAAGCAAAAGTGGGCCGCGTGGATTTACGCGATCTGCCGCTCGTTACCATCGACGGCGAAGATGCTCGCGACTTTGATGACGCCGTGTTCTGCGAGAAAAAACGCGGCGGTGGCTGGCGCTTATGGGTAGCAATTGCCGATGTGAGTTACTACGTGCGTCACGGCACTGCGCTGGACAACGAAGCACGCAACCGCGGCACGTCGGTCTACTTCCCGTCGCAAGTGGTGCCGATGCTGCCGGAAGTGCTCTCTAACGGTCTGTGCTCTCTGAACCCGCAGGTGGATCGGTTGTGTATGGTCTGCGAAATGACCATCTCAGCAAAAGGCCGTTTAACCGGCTTTAAATTCTACGAAGCGGTGATGAGTTCGCACGCGCGGCTGACCTATACCAAAGTGTGGCATATCCTGCAGGGCGATCAGGATCTGCGCGAGCAATATGCGCCGCTGGTGAAGCACATTGAAGAGCTGCATAACCTGTATAAAGTCCTCGACCAGGCGCGTGCAGAACGTGGTGGCATCTCGTTTGAAAGCGAAGAAGCGAAGTTTATCTTCAATGCTGAGCGTCGCATCGAACGCATTGAACAGACCCAGCGCAACGATGCGCACAAACTGATTGAAGAGTGCATGATCCTCGCCAATATCTCCGCCGCGCGCTTTGTGGAGAAAGCCAGCGAGCCTGCGCTGTTCCGTATTCACGATAAACCCTCTAACGACGCGATCACGGCGTTCCGCAGTGTGCTCGCTGAGCTCGGTCTGGAACTGCCTGGCGGCAACAAACCCGAGCCGCGCGACTATGCGGAGCTGCTGGAGTCGATTGCCGATCGCCCGGATCATGAGATGCTGCAAACCATGCTGCTGCGCTCTATGAAACAGGCGATCTACGATCCGGAAAACCGCGGCCACTTTGGCCTGGCGCTGCAATCCTACGCACACTTTACTTCGCCGATTCGCCGTTACCCGGATCTGTCGTTGCACCGCGCCATTAAATATCTGCTGGCGAAAGAGCAGGGGCTGAAAGGCAACAGCACCGAAACCGGCGGCTGGCATTACAGCATGGAAGAAGTGCTGCAACTGGGCCAGCACTGTTCGATGACCGAACGTCGCGCTGATGAAGCCACGCGTGAAGTGTCGGACTGGCTGAAATGCGACTTTATGCAGGATCAGGTAGGCAACATCTTCCCGGGTGTGATCGCCAGCGTGACCGGCTTTGGTTTCTTTGTGCGCCTGGATGATCTCTTTATTGATGGTCTGGTGCATGTCTCTTCGCTGGATAATGACTACTATCGCTTTGACCAGATTGGTCAGCGTTTGATTGGCGAATCCGGCGGGCAGACTTACCGTTTGGGCGACCGCGTGCAGGTGAAAGTCGAAGCGGTCAATATGGACGAGCGTAAGATCGACTTCTCGCTGATCTCCAGCGAACGCGGTCCGCGCAATGTCGGTAAAACCGAGCGTGAACGCAGCAAGAAAGGCCCGGCAGGAAAAAAAGTCGCCGGGAAAAAACCGCCGCGCCGCCAGATGGGCAAAAAGGTGAACTTTGAGCCGGACAGCGCCTTCCGCGGCGAACCGGGGAAAGGCAAACCGAAAAAAGCCAAAAAACCGTCGGCGAAGACGCAAAAAATCGCCGCCGCCACCAAAGCAAAACGTGCGGCGAAAAAGAAAGTCGCGCAGTAATATTCCCGAACCCCTTCCTGTGAAGGGGTTTTTTTATGGTTAGTTATTTTCTGCAAATCGATATTTAGTATTTATCGTTAGTCTGCGCAGCCAGATGTATATAGTGAATACCCATCTCTTATTCACCGAATAAAAAACCGAAGCCTTTTCGCTTCGGCATATCTCTGTTTTGCAAGGAGCGATTATGCATCTGGCCCGTTTTCCCCGCCTGACATTAGGTCATTTTCCGACGCCGTTGGAACCGCTGAATAATCTAAGCGCATTACTGGGTGGCCCCCAATTATGGATCAAACGCGACGACGCCACGGGTCTTGCGACCGGCGGCAATAAAACCCGCAAACTGGAGTTCTTACTGGCGGATGCGCTGGCCTTAAACGCCGACGTCATTATTACCCAGGGAGCGACACAATCGAACCATGTGCGTCAGACCATTGCCGCTGCGGCGAAACTCGGGTTACCGACCAAAGTGCTGCTGGAAAAGCGGGTAACGGATTTTGGCGAAGCGTATCAGCGTTCCGGCAACATCCTGCTGGATGAGTTATTGGGTGGCGAGATCGTTGCTCATCTGCCGGGCGGTACGGATATGCAGCAGGCCATGGAAGAGCTGGCGCAACAGCTGCGCGAGCAAGGGCACAACCCGTATGTCATTCCCGGTGGCGGTTCAAATCCAATCGGTGCGCTGGGCTATGTTGCCTGTGCGGAAGAGCTGCTGTTCCAGTCATCCCAGCTACGTTTGCGCATTGACAGCGTGGTGCATGCTACTGGCAGCACCGGTACACAAGCCGGGCTGGTGGCTGGGTTTAGCGCCACCAATAGCCAGGTGCCGGTACTGGGCATCAGCGTTCGCGCGCCGAAAGCGAAGCAGGAAGAGAATGTCTGGACGCTGGCATCACGTACTCGCGAACTGCTTGGCGTGAAGGGGGAGCTGCCGCGCGAAGCGGTGGTGGCTAACAGCGATTACGTGGGCGATGGCTACGGTCTGCCAACAGAAAGCATGCTGGAAGCGCTGACGCTGTTTGCCCGTCACGAAGGTATTTTGCTTGATCCGGTCTACTCCGGAAAAGGCGCCGCCGGGCTTATTGATTTGATCCGTAAAGGCCACTTTAGTCGTGACGAAAACGTGGTGTTTATTCACACAGGCGGTTCGGCCGGATTATTTGGTTATCGTCAGGTGCTGGAGGCGCACGTCCGCCATGGCTAAGCCTTTTTTGCTTGGCGTGCTGGGCGGCATGGGGCCGCTTGCCACCCTGGATTTCCAGCATAAATTGCTGGATGCCACTCCCGCTGACAGCGATCAGCAGCAACTGCCATCGGTGGTCTGGAATGTGCCGCAGGTCGCCGACAGGCAAAAAGCCCTCGCCGGGCTGGGGCCATCGCCGTTGCCGCAATTACTGCTCGGTATCGAAAAGCTTAATCAGGCTGGTGTCAGCCATATTGTGATCCCCTGTAATACGGCGCATCACTGGTTTGATGAACTCAGTTACGCCAGCGCGGCACCGTTGCTGCATATTGTTGATGCCACCCTTGAAGGGCTGGTGGCGCTGCCGCAAAAACCACAGCGGGTAGGGCTGGTTGCCACACAAGGGACGCTGGATGCGGGTTGGTACCAGCGTGCGCTGGCGCAGAAGGGCATGGAGGTGTTGCTGCCTACCGCTGACGAGTTGCAGCAGTGGTTTGTGCCGGGGTGTTATGCGGTGAAGCGCGGTGCGTTGCGTGAAGGCGGCGAGTTGCTGAGTTTACAGGCGCAGGCACTTCTGGCTCGCGGTGCTGAGCAATTGCTACTGGCCTGTACCGAGGTGCCACTTGCGCTGCGTGCGGTAGCCGCGCCGTTTCTTTCTCTGACCCACGATCCGGCGCAGTTACTGGCGCAGCGCTGTGCGGAAATATGGCTTGAATATCGTCATTCTTATTTCCCGCATACCCAAAGCAATAATTGGAATAAATAAAAGAGCCGCCAGTGGATATAGTGATCCAGCGCTAATAATGTCGTTTTTTAAAGGTTAAATAAAATGAAAAAAGGTCTCTGCTTATTATTGGCAGCGGGTAGCTTATGGGCCAACACCAGCTTCGGCGCCACGCCGACGGAAGTCCGTGTCGCGTATAGCGGCGGTTCACAAGTATTAATGCTGGCAAAAGCCGACGGCTCGCTGGATAAAGCCTTACACAGCCCGGTGAAATGGGTGCAATTTGCCTCTGGTGCCGATGCGTTAAATTATTTCGCCAGTAACGCTATCGATATTGCCAATTTCGGCTCCAGCCCGGCGACTGCGGGTATTGTGCGAAAACTGCCGGTGGAAATTATCGGTGTATCGGGGGTGATTGCCAGTTATGAACGTTTAATTGGCAAAGATGGCATCAACACTATCCGTGATATCGAAGGTAAGCGAGTGGCTTACCCGCCAAACTCTACTGCGCAATATGCGCTGGAAGCGGCGATAAGCGTTAACAAACTCGACCGCAGTAAAATAACGCTGTTGCCGCTGCGCCCGGCAGAGATGGTTGCGGCATGGAAACGCGGTGATATTGATGCCGGTTACGTTTGGGCACCGTTTGCCCAGGAACTGGAAGCTTCCGGTGGGCATCAGGTGTTCGCCACCAAAGATCTGCAAAAAGCGGGTTACCTGATTTACAACAACTATGTGGTGCGTAAAGCCTTCGCGGAGCAGTACCCGGACGCGGTGACGGCGTTCCTGCGTGTACATCAGCAGAAAGTGGATGAGTTCAAGAAAGATCCCGAACGTGCCGCTGCGATTGTCGCGAAAGAGGTGGGGGCACCAGTGACCACAGCCGCTAACACCCTCGGCGGGCTGGAATACCCGTCGCTGAGCGAACAAGGGACGGCAGCGTGGCTGGGTAACGGCACGCACACCTCCGACAGCGGTATTGGTAAAGCGTTGAGCAAGACCTCCGATTTCCTTGCCGGGATCGGTGAACTGCGTAAGCGCGATATCCCGGCCAACTGGGATGCGGCGATCGACTCCCGCTACATTCGCGATGCGGCGGCTACCGCGCAATGAAATTGAGTCAGCATATCGCTATCAGCGTGCTGTCGGTGGCGGTTTTCTTCATGCTCTGGCAAGTGGCGGCGACCCGGCAGTGGGTCGATCCACTGCTATTACCGTCATTGACCGACATTGGCCTCACGGCGGAAGAGCTGCTGGCGGACGGTTACCGTCAGGTGCCGCTGTGGCAGCATATTGTCGTAAGTCTGGCGCGTGCGCTGAGCGCTTTTGCCGTCGCCATTGCAATTGGTATTCCGTTAGGGCTGTTGATGGGGTTATCCGACGGTTTGTCCGCTGTGCTTAACCCCTTTGTGCAGTTTCTGCGGCCATTGCCGAAAATCGCCCTGATCCCGCTGGCGGTGGTATGGCTGGGGATTGGAGAAGCCTCGAAATTTTTCCTCATCTTTATCGCCACCTTCTTAAGCGTCGTGGTCGGCGCCAGCGCGGCGGTAGAGCGCATCGGCCGGGCGCGTATCCGCGTAGCGCAAACCCTTGGTGCCTCCAGGTGGCAAATTTTCCTGCGTGTGGTACTGCCGGATGCGCTGCCGGAACTGTTTACCACCGTACGTCTGTCGATTGGCATCGGCTGGACCTCGCTGATTGCGGCCGAAATGGTGGCGGCCAGTTCTGGCCTGGGGTGGATGGTGATCAACGCCAGCTCTTATCTGCGCACCGACATTGTGATGCTCGGCATTTTGCTGCTGGGCGGCATTGGCTATTTACTGGATTTATTACTGCTGGGGCTGCAACGGTGGTTAGCGCCCTGGGCGGGGAAAGAGTGATGACGGCACATATCGCACTGGAAAATGTCTCCCTGACGTTTGCCGCTAAACCACAGCCGTTTACGGTGCTGGAAAATATTTCGCTGGCGTTGTCGCCAGGGGAATTTGTCGTGCTGCTTGGGCCATCCGGCTGTGGAAAATCCACCATCCTTAACCTGGTGGCGGGGTTTACAAAGCCAGACAGCGGGCAGGTGCTGGCGGGCGGTCAGACGGTGCAACAACCCGGCCCCTCACGGGGGATGATTTTCCAGCAGCCGAACCTGTTTCCGTGGTTATCCGTGCTGGATAACGTCACGTTTGGCCCGCGGTTAGGAAAACATCACAAAGCGGAGGTGAACGCCCGGGCGCTGGAGTGGCTGGCGCGCGTTGGACTTAAAGGGTTTGAGCACCATGCGCCGTGGCAGCTCTCTGGCGGTATGAAACAGCGGGTGGCACTGGCGCGCGCCTGGTTGCCCGGCCCGGATGTGCTGCTGCTGGATGAGCCTTTTGGTGCGCTGGACGCACAGACGCGGCTGATGATGCAGGAGCTGCTGCGCGAAGCATGGCTGGAAACCCGTACCACGCTGCTGTTTGTGACCCATGATGTGGAAGAAGCGCTGTTTCTCGCCGACCGCATTCTGGTTATGTCGGCGCGGCCGGGCAAGATCGTTGAGGAAATTACGTTGCCGTTTGGCCGTGACCGGGACATTGAAACCCTTGTCGGACATCCGCAATACGGCGCTATCAAGCAGCATGTCCTGCACCGGGTCAGGCTGGAGGCGAAACGGCACCTGAGTTAGCGCGGGCGGGTGGTTCGTTCTGGGGCGTGTGTCGGGTATAATGGCGCCAGGTGATGACAATCACAGCCCAATAACGCGGCGCAAACCGCCCCAAATGAGTACCATCAATGAGTGAAATGATTTACGGCATCCACGCGGTGCAGGCCCTGTTGGAGCGCGCTCCGGAGCGTTTTCAGGACGTTTTTATTCTGAAAGGCCGCGAAGACAAACGTCTGCTGCCGCTGATCCACGCACTGGAAGCGCAAGGCGTGGTGATCCAGGTGGCGAGTCGCCAGTATCTGGATGAAAAAAGCGAAGGTGCGGTTCATCAGGGGATCATTGCACGCGTGAAACCGGGGCGTCAGTATCAGGAAAACGATCTGCCGGATCTGATCGCCAGTCTCGATCAGCCGTTCCTGTTGATCCTGGATGGCGTCACCGATCCGCATAACCTTGGCGCATGTCTGCGTAGCGCAGATGCGGCGGGCGTGCATGCGGTGATTGTGCCGAAAGACAAATCCGCTCAACTGAATGCCACCGCGAAAAAAGTCGCCTGTGGCGCGGCGGAAAGCGTACCGCTGATCCGCGTAACCAACCTTGCCCGCACGATGCGTCTGCTGCAGGAAGAGAATATCTGGATCGTTGGTACCGCCGGTGAAGCAGACCATACTCTGTTCCAGAGCAAAATGACTGGCCGTCTGGCGCTGGTGATGGGCGCTGAAGGCGAAGGTATGCGCCGCCTGACCCGCGAGCACTGCGATGAGCTGATCAGCATCCCGATGGCGGGAAGCGTTTCGTCGCTGAACGTCTCGGTCGCCACAGGCATCTGTCTGTTTGAAGCCGTGCGCCAACGCGGTTTGTAAGCGGCGAAGTACAGAGAAACCACCCTTATTCGGGTGGTTTTTTTTACCGTTAACGCTGGTACTATTCGCGGGCAGGTATTTCACCCTTATTGCGATGAAATGATCAGGATATAAAAGATGGCATGGACTGTAGAAACACTGAGCGCAGCATTATTACAATCAGCAACGCTGGACGTAAATATTCAACGCGAAGCGGACGCTTTAATTCTGACGCTGGATGATTACGGCGACTTACAACTCAACGTGCTGCTGACCTCCCGGCAAATCATTATCGAAACCTATATTTGCCCGCTGAACGAAATTAAGCATCAGGACGCGTTTAATGCCTTCCTGCTGCGCAACCAAAAACTGTTACCGTTATCTTCTGTTGGCATCTCGCCTGTCGGCGGCGAAGAGTACTATGTCGCGTTCGGCGCACTGTCACTCAACTCGTCGATCGACGATATTCTGCTGGAAATCACCACACTTGCTGAAAATGCGCTGGATCTCGCTGAATTAACAGATAATTTTACCCAATAACTGAGCTGGGAGTGATGGTATGGGAATTTTAAAAAGCCTCTTTACGCTGGGTAAATCGTTTATTGCTCAGGCGGAAGAGTCGATTGAAGAAACGCAGGGTGTACGCATGCTGGAACAGCATATTCGCGATGCGCGCACGGAACTGGATAAGGCAGGAAAATCCCGCGTTGACCTGCTGGCGCGCGTGAAACTGAGCAACGACAAGCTGGACGATCTGCGCGAGCGTAAAGCCAGTCTTGAGGCGCGTGCGCTGGAAGCGATGGCGAAAAATGTCGATGCGGCGCTGCTCAACGAGGTTGCAACGGAAATCGCCCGTCTGGAAAACGCCATTACTGCGGAAGAGCAGGTGCTGAGCAACCTTGAAACGTCACGCGATGCGGTTGAAAAAGCGGTCACGGCGACGGCGCAACGCATTGAGCAGTTTGAGCAGCAATTGGAAGTGATTAAAGCGACTGAAGCAATGCAGCGTGCGCAGCAGGCGGTGACGACGTCCACTGTTGGAGCATCTAACAATGTGGCGACGGCGGCAGAATCGCTAAAACGTCTGCAGACGCGTCAGGCTGAACGTCAGGCGCGACTGGATGCGGCCACCCAACTTGAAAAAGTGGCTGACGGGCGCGATCTGGATGAAAAACTCGCGCAGGCAGGCATTGGCGGCAGCGATAAAACCTCCGCGCAGGATGTACTGGCCCGACTGCAACAGCAACAAAAACAGTGATGCTCTCTTTTTTTAAAAACCTGCTGGGGCGGCCTGATGCGGCGGCCCCGGAAAGAGGTCCGCTTGGATTGCATCTGCACGCCGGGTTTACCATTGATACGCTGCTGTTTCGTTTGTGCGAAGAGGAATTGTTGGTCACGCTGCCCGGCGAAGAGTACACCATTGGCGCTTGCGGCAGCTTTGACCTGGGCGCAGGGTGCATGATCCACCGTTACTACACCACCGGCGATGAGTTCCTGCAAATCAGCACCTCTGGCGGTCTGGAAACCAGCAATATCGATGATATCAAGCTGTTCGTGTATGAAGAGAGCGCCGGTGTTTCCGGTGAGAAAACCTGGCGGGAGATGCTGAGCGCAAAAACCATGGGCAAGCCGTCGTTACGTTGGCGCGATTGCCTGTGGCAGCGCGTGTTTAATGCGGAAGAGCGCGCCGATATCGAGCCGATTTATACGCTGGAAACCGTCAACAACCCGGCTGGAGCATGCTGGGAAGTGCATAACTTTATGATGGCCTATCAGCGAGAAGTCACCGACGGTGTGTTTGAGTATCTCTTGCTGAACGGCGAAGAGACGTTTAATGAACAAAATCAGCCCGAGTGGATCTATTCGCGCGCGCTGGGTGTCGATATTCCCCTGACATCATTAAAGATCATAGGATAATTATGGGAACGGAAATTCATATTCTGGGTTCACTGCTGGCGTTTGGTTCGTATTTCTTTATTGGCATTGCCATGGTGCTCTTTTTTCTTTTTGTTTATACGCATATTACACCCCATGACGAATGGCGATTAATTAAAGAGAACAATATCGCCGCGTCGTTAGCATTCAGTGGTTCACTGTTGGGGTATATTATTCCTCTTTCCAGTGCAGCTATTAACTCTGTCAGCATTCCGGATTATTTAATTTGGGGCTTTATTGCACTGGTGGTGCAATTAATGGTCTACGGCGGTGTACGTCTGTATATGCCGAATCTGAGTGATAAAATTATTAACGGTAACACTGCCGCCGGGGTGTTTATGGGGGCGGCAGCGCTGGCGGGCGGAATTTTTAATGCCGCCTGCATGACATGGTAATGGACAAATCATGGCCAGAAAGAGAAAGACCCGGCAAAAAAATTATATTCTGTCGCCAGCGCAAAGCCGCAGCCAGCGCTCGCTTTTGTCACCGCCGAAAGAGCGTAAAAGCGGGCAGTATCTGACACTGGCAATTATGGGCGGAGCCGCTTTCTTTGCGTTAAAAGGCTGCAGCGATCATAAAGATGATAACGATGGTGACGGCGTTTATTACACCTCCCAGCAGGATTGCGTCGACGACGGTAATACTGCGCAGGTGTGTAATGATGCGTGGAATAATGCGCGCATGAGCTTTGAGCAAGAAATCCCGACGAATATGTCGCAGCCCGCGTGCGTGCAGCAATATGATCATTGCTACTACGACAATATCGGTCAGCGCTGGATGCCAGTACTCAGCGGTTTTTTACTCAGTAAAGCCATCAGAAAAGACCGCGATGAGCAGTATAGCTACAGCAGCGGCGGCTCTATGTACTCTTCCCGCCCGGTGTGGCGTAACAGCGATGGCGACTATAGCTGGCGCTCCGGCGGCAGCACCAGTAATACCAGTGCGAGCAGCCACTATGGATACACCACCAAAAAGGCGACCACTTTTTCCCGTGGTGGTTTCGGGCGCTCCTCCAGCGCACGCGGAAGCTGGGGAGGATAACGATGCTACGACATGATGTTGCTGTTCGCCCCGGGCTTGAACGGATTGCTCGCGATCATGGTTTCGACTTCCATATTATTGATAACGAAATCTACTGGGACGAAAGTCGGGCGTACCGTTTTACGTTGCGGCAAATTGAGGAACAGATCGAAAAACCCACGGCAGAGTTGCATCAAATGTGCCTTGAAGTGGTGGATCGCGCCGTAGCCGATGAAGCTGTCCTGACACAGTTGGCCATCCCACCGCTCTACTGGGACGCCATTGCCGATAGCTGGCGCAGCCGCGATCCTTCGCTCTACGGACGTATGGATTTTGTCTGGTGCGGCAAGGAGCCGGTGAAGTTGCTGGAATATAATGCCGACACGCCAACATCGCTGTACGAATCCGCTTATTTCCAGTGGCTCTGGATGGAAGATTCCCGGCGCAGCGGCGTTATCCCTCGCGATGCCGATCAGTACAATGCTATCCAGGATAAGCTGATCGCCCGTTTTGCTGAGATACAGGGGCACCATCCGCTCTATTTTTGTTGCTGTAAAGATACTGAGGAAGATCGTGGAACGGTGCTTTATCTGGAGGATTGCGCGCGTCAGGCGGGTCTGGATACACGCTTTATCTACATCGACGATCTCGGGCTGGGTCTTGGCGGCGTGTTGACGGATCTGGATGACAATGTCATTCGTCAGGCCTTCAAGCTCTATCCGCTGGAATGGATGATGCGCGACGAGAACGGCCCCTTGCTATGTAAGCGCCGTGAGCAGTGGCTGGAGCCGCTATGGAAGAGCATTCTCAGCAATAAGGGGTTATTACCTCTGCTGTGGCGTTATTTCCCTCACCATCCCAACCTGCTGCCTGCGTGGTTTGATGGCGAAAAGCCGCTGCTGGCACCGGGTGCAAGCTATGTGCGTAAGCCGCTGTTTTCCCGCGAGGGGGGGAATGTCACCATCCTCGACGGTGCGCATAACGTCATTGATCACGAAGATGGCGATTATGGTAACGAGCCGATGATTTTCCAGGCTTTTCAGCCGCTACCGCGTTTTGGTGACAGCTACACGTTGATTGGTAGTTGGGTGGTGGATGATGAAGCCGTTGGTATGGGCATCCGCGAAGACTGCTCGTTGATCACCAAAGATACCTCCCGTTTTATTCCGCATTATATCGCCGGGTAACTCCGCTTAGCTGCAGGCCCGGTGGCATCAGTGCAGCCGGGCGCATTGTGCTGGCACTCTTGCTGAATTATGTGAGTTGTTTCACGAATGTAGGGTGCAAAATCGTTGCCTTGTGACTCTACTCCCATGCAGTGTTTGCTCGGGCTGTCCATACTTATAGCGACTGCCACTGACGGAGGGACACAGCATGCAATGGCAAACGCATACGGTTTTTAATCAACCGACTCCCTTACATAACAGCAACTTATTCCTTTCTGACCGCGCACTGTATGATGCCGTGCTACGCGAAGGCGCAGCATGGGATGCTGAACTGCTTGCCAGCATCGGCCAGCAGTTGGGCACGGCGGAGTCGCTCGAACTTGGACGACTGGCTAACGCCAATCCGCCGGAATTACTCCGCTACGACGCCACCGGCGCGCGACTCGACGATGTACGCTTTCACCCTGCCTGGCATTTGCTGATGCAGGGCATGTGCGCCAATCGTGTGCACAATCTGGCATGGGAAGAGGATGCACGCAGCGGATCGTTTGTCGCCCGTGCCGCGCGTTTTGTGCTGCATGCGCAGGTGGAATCCGGCACCCTTTGCCCCATCACCATGACGTTCGCTGCCATCCCCTTGCTGGCGCAGTCGCTACCAAAATCTTTTCACGGCTGGCTAAAACCGCTGCTCAGCGATCGTTACGATCCTCATCTGCTGCCTGGTGACCAGAAACGCGGATTGCTGATTGGCATGGGGATGACCGAGAAGCAGGGGGGGTCAGATGTACTGAGTAACACCACCCGGGCAGAAAAGAGCGGTGAAACGTACCGGCTGACCGGGCATAAATGGTTTTTCTCGGTTCCGCAAAGCGATGCGCACCTTGTACTGGCACAGGCAAAAGGCGGGCTCTCCTGCTTCTTTGTTCCCCGTTTTTTACCCGATGGTCAGCGCAACAACGTACGGCTGGAACGTCTGAAAGACAAACTCGGTAACCGTTCCAACGCCAGCAGCGAGGCTGAGTTTTACGATGCCAGCGGTTGGTTGCTGGGGGAAGAGGGCGAAGGGGTGCGGCAGATCCTGAAAATGGGCGGTCTGACGCGCCTTGACTGCGCGCTCGGTAGCCATGGTCTGATGCGTCGCGCGTTTTCGGTGGCGCTGTATCATGCCCATCAGCGGCAGGCATTCGGCAAAAACCTTGTCGATCAACCGATGATGCGGGAAGTACTCAGTCGTATGGCGCTACAACTGGAAGGGCAAACCGCCATGCTGTTTCGCCTGGCACGCGCCTGGGACAACCGCGCGGATGAGCGGGAAGCATTGTGGGCACGGCTGTTTACGCCGGTGGCGAAATTCGCTGTCTGCAAAGCGGGCATTCCTTTTGTGGCTGAAGCGATGGAAGTGCTGGGCGGTATCGGTTACTGCGAAGAGAATGAATTACCTCGTCTTTATCGCGAGATGCCGGTCAACAGCATCTGGGAGGGTTCCGGAAACGTCATGTGTCTGGACGTGCTGCGCGTGTTGGGTAAGCAACCGGGTGCGGTGGCGCTGCTGGTGGATGAGTTTGGCGCGGTGAAAGGCCAGGATCGTCACTTTGATCGTGCGTGGCGGCAACTGCAACAACGGTTGCGTAAACCGGATGAGGCTCAAGGACGCGAAGTGGCGCAACAGCTGTGGTTACTGGGCGTCGGAGCGCAGATGCTGCAACACGCATCGCCGCCGATGGCGCAGGCGTGGTGTCGGCTGATGCTGGATACCCGCGGCGTGTCGCCAGTTGACGGGCAGGTACAAAACGACCTGCTGCTTCGCGCCACGGGTGGGGCCTGTTAGTCCATTTTCAAGCGGAACAGGCTCACCAGTTCCGTCAGATGCGCACCTTTTTCCCGCAACGTCCGGGCGGTTTCCTCACTTTGGGAAACCCGCCCGGCGTTGATGTGCGTGGCATCGCCGATATGTGTCATGGCCAGGTTCACCTGGTTGATACCTGCGGATTGTTCATGTGAGGCCTGGTTAATCTCATGCACAAGCTGATTGATATTGCCCATATGGCTGATGATCGACTGCATTGCCACACGTGTTGCCTCCGACTGCGCATGCCCTTCGCCCACTTTTTTCAGCGTATCGCCAATCAGCGCTTCAATCTCTTTTACCGCGTTGGCGCTGCGCGCGGCCAGCGCTCGCACTTCCTGCGCCACCACGGCGAACCCTTTGCCGTGTTCCCCTGCGCGGGCGGCTTCTACGGCGGCGTTCAGCGCCAGGATATTGGTCTGGAAGGCAATGGATTCAATCACATGGGTAATGTCGGCGATGCGCTGTGACGCGCCGCGAATGTCTTCCATGGTCGCGACTGAGTTATCCACGGTTTCACCGCCTTTTTTCACCGCGTCAGTGGTTTCATTCACCAGATGCTGCGTTTGCTCCATATTGGCTGCATTCTGTTGCACCGTCGCAGTCAGTTGCTCAAGGCTGGCGGAGGTCTCCTCCACGCTGCTGGCCTGCTTGTTGATCTGCTCACTAATCTCACCGCTGTCTGCAGCCAATGCGGAGGTGCCCAGATTGATCTCTGCTGCGGACTCACGGACTTGTAACACGATTTTATGCAGACCGTCGCCGATGCCGTTGATCGCCGCGATCAACTGACCGACTTCATCATGACGATCGACATTCAGCGTGGCGCGCAGATCGCCGTCGGCATAACGTTGAGCCAGATCGATCACACCGCGCAACGGGTGGGTCAGCCAGCGACGAATGATCACCACAAAGAGTGCGGCAAAGAGCAGCGAAATCACGACGCCCGCCAGCAGGAATTGATTACGCATGCGGGTCACATCGCTCAGCAAGATCTCTTTATCGACTTCGCCGACCACCGTCCAGTTCCAACCGGGCAGGGCTGTGTAAGACATCATTAATGTACGGCCCGTGGCATCCTGGCGTGCCAGTGTGCCGCTGCTGTTTTTCAGCAGGGTTTGCAAATCCTTGTCGTCCCACTGCGGGCGTTTGCCTTCGTCGGTGTCGTGGAACAGATAATTACCGTAGTTCTTGCCTTCGTTACGGTCGATCACAAAGAAATGACCGCTGTCGCCCAGCTTACGGCCGAGAATCTTATTACGCATCACGTCCCAGGAGCGGGTAATATCCACGCCGACAAACAGGATCGCAATGGTGTTGCCGCTGGCATCTTTGACCGGTTGATACTGGGTGATATAGCGCTTACCGAATAACAGCGCCAGGCCACGATAAAGCTCACCTTTCATCAGCGACGCGAATGCCGGGCTGGCGGGATCCAGTTTGGTGCCAATCGCGCGATCGCCATTCTCTTTGCGCAGCGAGGTCGCGACACGTACAAAGTCATTACCGCTGCGTACAAACAGCGTGGCAATGGCGCCCGTACGGTTCAGGAAGTCATCAGGGATCGCGTTATTGTTGTGCAGTTCGGTGTCGCCGGCCTTAAGCAGTGGCACATCAATGCCATTGATTTCGCGGCGCTGTTGCGTATCGATACTCAGTGGCTGCGGCAGAAAACTGCTAAACAAGCGCGTGTAGCTTTCCACCTCTTCACTAAGACTGCTGTTGAACATTTCCACCATATCCACCACGCCGGTGGACTGGTTATGCAGGTCTTCCATAGCCAGCGTTTCCAGTTGTTGGCTGGCTTTATTGCTCATCAGAAAAGTGAATAAAAGGAAAAGCGTTGCAACGCTTGCGCCAGTCAGCAGCGACAATTTTGCACCAAGGCCGGTGCGATGAAAGAAGGCGCTCATAATTTGTCCGTTGATCTGTGGGTGAGGCTCCTTCAACGGCACAAAGCGGATAACATTTAGCACATCAATGTAACAAGATGTAACATTGCGATTTCTTTACAATAACATAATCTTAGGGAAGGCAGGGGAATAAAAAAAGCCACCTGATTTAGGTGGCTTTTTGGGGGGTCAGGCATACAGAATGGCCTGCACCCGCCAGTTGTCAACCTGTTGATCTTCCTGCATTCGGACGATGCGATACCAGGAGGCTCCTTGCTCATCCGCTTTTAAGGCGATAACACGCTCCACGTCTTGTAGGCTCCCTGAGACATTGTTGACGGAGATCAGGCCGATTTCATTCAGCCCCGTCACGCAGTCTGCGCTGGCGAACTCTGCGGGCTGCGCTGTTGTATTAAGCATCCCTGTAGAAAGCAACAGTGAGTTTAAGGCAAGAGATCGTTTCATAGTCAGCTCCATTTTACGTTACCCCGAGACATTGCAGGGCATTCCATCGCACAACGGATTCCATCTCATCCTATTGTGCACAGGAGAACATCAATGGACGCAAAGCAGTGTAAATATCCTGAAAATCAATGCCTCGCTACTGTCGGTACAACAGGGCGCGTCCGTACCAGCGGCCGGGAATGATGGTGTCATCCAGCATCTGAATAACGTAATAATTCGCGTCTGCGGCGGCGGCCTTGGCCTTGATTTCACGTTCCACATCCATAGGAGATCCCAATACGGCAGCGCTCACCGAGCCGATTTCCCGCAGGCCCTGCGTCTGGTTGCGACGAATTTCCTGCGGATGGTCGCTGACCGGCGGCGCGGGTTGCGGGTTGCCGTTCAGTACTGAACAGGCGCTTAACAACAGAACAAGCAGTACCGGTAGCAAGACACGCACTGTTTTCTCCCTTCTCCTGATAGCCATAGTGTAGTTCCTGATGAATTTCCCTTAGAGGGGAATGTTCCCGAACTGTTAGCTCGAGCACTAATTTCGAATGAAAGTATCCAGAAAGCGTAACCTATCTCTCAACGTCGCTAAATCCATAGATGAATTCAGACTTGCACCGCGTATTCGCGGGTGGCATACCTGCACTATAGATCAAGGAGAGTGCGATGATTGAGCTTCAGACTGAACAATTTGCCGACGTGGAAGCGCTCCATGCTTTTCCGGCGGGAAAACAGGCGCAGCCGCTTCCCTGTGTGGTTTTTTATCACGGTTTCACCTCATCAAAACTGGTCTACAGCTATTTTGCTGTGGCGCTGGCGCAGGCTGGTTTTCGCGTCATCATGCCTGATGCGCCGGACCACGGCGCACGGTTTAGCGGCGATGTGCAACATCGGCTTGGCCAGTTCTGGCAAATCCTCCGCGGCAATATTGAAGAGTTTGCTGCACTGCGGGATGCGCTGGAACACCGGAAACTGATTGAGGGGCAGCGGTTAGCGGTTGGTGGGGCATCCATGGGCGGTATGACGGCGCTGGGTATTATGACGCATCACCCGGAGGTGCGCTGTGTCGCGAGCCTGATGGGCTCTGGCTACTTTACAACGCTTGCGCGCACGCTATTTCCACCACTGGCGGTGACAGACTCCGCGCAGCAGCATGAGTTCGACGCGATTATCGCACCGCTTGCCCGGTGGGATGTCAGCACCCAGCTTGCACGCGTTGCGGATCGTCCGTTGCTGTTGTGGCATGGCGAACAGGATGACGTGGTTCCGGCGGCCGAATCTTTCCGTTTACAGCAAGCTTTACAAGATAACGGGCTCGACAATCATCTGACATATTTGTGGGAGAGTGGAGTAACGCATCGCATTACCCCGCAGGCGCTGGAGGCAACCGTCCGTTTTTTCCTTCGCCACCTCTAAACGCGCAGAATTTTAATGCGTACTACGGGCAGCGGTAAGCGCGTCTTTTCTCAGGCGTGGCGGGGTTTTCTCCCCCGCCGATATTACTGCGCTTGTGGAGGGCGTGGGGCGATTCGCATACTTATCAGGGCGAGGATGCAGATAAGCGCACCCGCCCAGAACGTTGACGCCGCGCCGTGTGTTTCCCAGAGAATACCTGCGCCAAGACTTGCCAGCAGCAGGGCGATGCCGCTGAGCAGGTTGAACATGCCAAAGGCTGTGCCGCGCAGTTCCGCCGGTGCGGTCTGCGCGACCATGGTTGCCAGCAGGCCCTGCGTCATCCCCATATGTACACCCCATAAGGCGATGCCGAGCAGCAGCATGCTCCAGTGTTGGCTGAGAGCCAGTGCAATGTCTGCGAGGATCAGCACCACTAACCCAACCTGCAATAAATGGCTGTGGCTGATGCGATCTGAGAGTTTGCCGAACGGATAGGCCGTCAGCGCGTAGACGAGGTTCATGACGACCATCACCAGCGGAATGGTTGCCAGCGGGATCGCCATCTGCTGGGCGCGCAGTACCAGAAATGCTTCGCTAAAACGGGCGAGAGTAAAAATAAAACCGAGCACTACCACCCACCAGTAGGCTTTGCTCAGGCGTTTAAGATTATCGCGCCGAATAGGATTAGTGCGTTTGTTGTCTATCGGCGCTTTCGGTTCGTGCAGGCCAAAAAACAGCAATGCGACGGCCATCACGCCGGGGATCACCGCAATCCAGAATACGGTCTGAAAGTCGTCATGCCACAGCAACATAAAGGCGACCGCCAGCAGGGGGCCCAGAAACGCGCCAACGGTATCCAGCGACTGGCGTAAACCAAAGGCGGCACCGCGGATCTCCGCAGGCGTTACGTCGGCGACCAGTGCATCACGCGGCGCGCCACGGATCCCTTTGCCAAGGCGGTCTATCATTCGCGCGCCAAACGCCATGCCGGATGAAGAGGCCAGCGCGAACAGCGGTTTGCTCAGCGCGCCCATGCCGTAGCCCAGTAGCGCCAACCCCTTGCGTTTACCAATATAGTCGCTAAGCACGCCGGAAAAGACTTTCACCATCAGCGCGGTGGCTTCCGCCAGTCCTTCAATAAGGCCGATAATCACTACGCTTGCGCCGAGTGTAGTCGCCATAAACAGCGGCAGTAAGCTGTGGATCATTTCTGATGAGATATCCATCAGCATACTGACACAGCCCAGCACCCAGACACCTTTCGGTATCTGGCGTAATGTTGCAAAACGCCTGAACATGTTTTTCCCCGCCATGCTTTCACAATGCAGTCAGAGGATTATTAAACCTGCCAGCAGCTGATTTGATAAGACAGAAAGGGAAATAATTGTTGTCAACAGCGGCCCCAGGGTTGGGGCCGCAATATCCAGAAAGGAAAATGGTTATCTGCGTGTTTAGCGGTAGATATACGCACTGGCATGCAGGTTGCCGTTGCTACCCGGTTCGTGGGTCAGCATCGGTCGGTAATATTTGGCGTTTTGCGCGTCCGTTTCGTCATTGAGAGCCTGGTCTGCTTCACTTTCGGTGGCGAAGTTATGATTAATATAGATAACGCCTAAGCTGTGCACATCGTCCATGTTGCGGGCCTGGTGATTGTCGAGTTTGATTGCTGCTGTTGCGTTCAGGCTTAGTAGCAAAGTTGTAAGTAAAATAGCGATGTATTTCATGATATTACGCTCCAGTACGACGTGAGTTATTCGTTTTTGAACTTCTCTCCTCCTGTGTGGTGAGGCCTGATTAAAGTTTACGCGTTCGCCTGAAAACGTATCGCGACCATTTCTGATGCTGTCGTTCAAAAAATTGCCATATCAGGCTTGCTTTAATTTTAAGCGGCGCTGGCCAGTTCTCTTTGCGCTTAGTGCGAATTATTTGCTCAATGAACTTGAGTTTGGTGAGGGAGGTAAGTATTATGACGCGTCAATTTTTCAGCCGACCTTTAACACGTTCCTTGCCTCCCCGGGATTCGGCTGACCCAGACAGGAGGCTGAATAATCCGTAAGGAGCAATTCGATGCGTCATTACGAAATCGTTTTTATGGTCCATCCTGACCAGAGCGAACAGGTTCCGGGCATGATCGAGCGTTACACTGGTGCTATCACTGGTGCGCAAGGCACGATCCACCGTCTGGAAGACTGGGGCCGCCGTCAGCTGGCTTACCCGATCAACAAACTGCACAAAGCACACTACGTTCTGATGAACGTTGAAGCACCGCAGGAAGTTATCGATGAGCTGGAAACAAACTTCCGCTTCAACGATGCCGTTATCCGTAGCATGGTAATGCGTACTAAACACGCTGTTACCGAAGCATCTCCGATGGTTAAAGCGAAAGACGAGCGTCGTGAACGTCGCGATGATTTCGCAAACGAAACCGCAGATGATGCAGATGCTGGGGATTCTGAAGAGTAATCTTTGATGGTTAACCGTCTGGAGTTGTCCGGCACCGTGTGCAGGACGCCGCTTCGTAAGGTCAGCCCATCAGGAATTCCTCATTGCCAGTTCGTGCTTGAGCATCGTTCTGTGCAGGAGGAAGCCGGTTTTCACCGGCAGGCGTGGTGCCAAATGCCTGTAATAATCAGCGGGCAAGAGAACCAGGCCATTACTCACAGTATAACGGTCGGTAGCGCAGTAACCGTTCAGGGGTTCATCAGTTGCCACAAGGCAAAGAACGGCTTGAGCAAAATGGTTCTGCATGCCGAGCAGATTGAATTGATAGATTCTGGAGACTAGCCAAATGGCACGTTATTTCCGTCGTCGCAAGTTCTGCCGTTTCACCGCGGAAGGCGTTCAAGAGATCGACTATAAAGATATCGCTACGCTGAAAAACTACATCACCGAAAGCGGTAAGATTGTCCCGAGCCGTATCACCGGTACCCGTGCAAAATACCAGCGCCAGCTGGCTCGCGCTATCAAACGCGCTCGCTACCTGTCCCTGCTGCCGTACACTGATCGTCATCAGTAATCGGTCACGGTCCATTAATACGACTTTGAGAGGATAAGGTAATGCAAGTTATTCTGCTTGATAAAGTAGCAAACCTGGGTAGCCTGGGTGATCAGGTTAACGTTAAAGCGGGCTACGCTCGTAACTTCCTGGTACCGCAGGGTAAAGCTGTTCCGGCTACCAAGAAAAACGTTGAGTATTTCGAAGCACGTCGTGCTGAACTGGAAGCCAAACTGGCTGACGTTCTGGCGGCTGCTAACGCTCGTGCTGAAAGCATCAATGCACTGGGCAGCGTTACTATCGCGTCTAAATCTGGCGACGAAGGTAAACTGTTCGGTTCCATCGGTACTCGCGATATCGCTGACGCTGTAACTGCAGCTGGCGTTAAAGTGGCTAAGAGCGAAGTTCGTCTGCCGAACGGCGTTCTGCGTACTGTTGGCGAGCACGAAGTGGACTTCCAGGTTCACAGCGAAGTATTCGCTAAACTGACTGTAAACGTTGTTGCTGAGTAATTTTTTACTCTAAACAATGTTGAAACGCCGGCCTTGTGCCGGCGTTTTGCTTTTCTGCGCAACCAGGACAGGCCATTTCACCGTGTAGGGTAGCTATTTCAGACGCATTCTCTGATAATAAATTGAAACGCAATTTTATTTCTGAGATTTGTCATGGACACTGCTTTACCCACGCCCCTCTTTGCCCGCCGGAATGTGGCTTATGCCTGCGCTACGCTCTGTTGCCTGCTCTGGGGCAGTTCTTACCCGGCCATAAAAAGCGGCTACGAACTTTTTCACATTGCCACCGATGATATCCCGTCAAAAGTCGTGTTCGCCGGGTATCGATTTTTATTTGCTGGCGCGCTATTGCTGCTGTTTGCGCTGGCGCAGCGTAAACCGATAGGCAGGCTGACGAGTGCCCAGTTTGGGCAACTGACGATACTGGGGTTGACCCAGACGACCCTGCAGTACACCTTTTTCTATATTGGTCTTGCCTTCACCACCGGCGTAAACGGTTCGATCATGAATGCGACTGGCACGTTCTTTAGCGTCCTGCTGGCCCACTTTATCTATCAGAACGACAAACTCAGTTTTAACAAAGCGCTGGGCTGTATTTTGGGCTTTGTGGGGGTCATGTTGGTTAACTTCCACAGTGGATTACGTGACTTTAACTTTGTCTGGCACGGCGATGGATTCATTATCCTGGCGGCGTTCATCCTTTCTGCTGCCACACTGTACGGCAAACGTATTTCTCAGACGGTCGAGCCGACGGTAATGACCGGCTGGCAACTGGCTATTGGCGGTATCGCGCTGTTGGCGGGCGGGTATTTGTCGGGCGGCGGGTTGGGCGTGCCTGGCGTGGCGGCGGTGGCGATCCTCGGCTACCTGACTTTACTGTCGGCGATTGCATTTGCGTTATGGAGCATGTTGCTGAAAGTGAACCGCGTAAGCATGATTGCACCGTTTAACTTTGTGATACCGGTTGCTGGCACCGTGTTATCCGCCATTTTTCTCGGTGAGAATATCCTGGAACTCAAATACGCGATTGCACTGGTGCTGGTCTGTTCAGGGATCTGGTGGGTCAATAAACGCGCCGGGTAAAAACGCTACCCGGCGGTGAAGTTAGCGGGCGCGAATAAAACTGCCGTCCGACTGGCGGGTGAACAGCACCGACTGGCCGCCGGTCTCAATGGTCAGCCCGGTCACGACGCCGTTGGCGTTCTGGCGAATTTTCACCATCTGCCCGCTTTGCAATGTGCTGAGCGGTTTACCGTCACCCTCTACTTTTGCCATCGCATACACATCTGTTGGCGGCAAGTTATGGTCACGAAACAGTTGCGCCAGCGTTTTCCCTTCTTCAACGCGATACGCGCGCCACTGCTGCTCAATACCGCCAGACGACGCGACCGAACGGTTCGGGGTAGCGGCGGGTTGCTGTTGTTGAATGGGCTGTTGCTGTTGCGGCTCGCTAAAGGGAGCTGTTTGCTGTGGCTCACTGACCACTGGCGGCGGTGTTTGCTCTGGTGCGGTTTGTTGCGTCGTTGTTGATGAAGGCAACTCAACCTGCGCTTCGCGGGGAGCGGATGAGGTGACAGTGGTCGTCGTATCCGTTGCCGGGAGCAGGAAACCTATCACCACCAGTAAAGCGGCGAGGATCAGGCCTCGACGGTGCATTGGCGGGAGCGGGTCCATCAGGCGAAAATGGTCCGGGGCGTGCCAGATTTTCGCCAGGGAAGGTTTCAGTTCAAAGCGCCCGGGCATGGCTTTCCTCCTGCTCCGCGTCATGTAATGTCCTGTCTCGTTGAGTATATACACGTTATGCTTTTAGCGTTGTTTCTCCGGCGGATAACTGCCTGATTGATGGTGTAAAGCGGCTTCTAGCGACCACAAATCAGGATTTATCCTGGTTTCCGTTATTCTTTCCCTTTCTCCGCGATTTGTCATCTTTCCTGAGACAAAGTTGTACCCGGCACAGCGCGACTGTTATGCTGCGCGCTACCTTAAAAAGCGATGGAAGGAAAACCCATGACAACCCCAACTTTTGACACGATCGAAGCGCAAGCCAGCTATGGCATTGGTTTACAGGTAGGACAGCAGCTGAGCGAATCCGGGTTAGAGGGGCTGTTACCGGAAGCGCTGGTCGCGGGGATCGCGGACGCGCTGGCAGGCAAACAACCTGCCGTACCGGTTGATGTTGTACATCGCGCGCTGCGCGAAATTCACGAGCGTGCCGATGCGGTTCGTCGTTCACGTTTTGAAGAAATGGCGGCGGAAGGCGTGAAATATCTGGATGAAAACCGTGAGCGTGAAGGCGTGAACAGCACCGAATCTGGCCTGCAGTTCCGCGTGATCAACCAGGGCGAAGGTGCTATTCCGGCGCGTACTGACCGCGTTCGCGTGCACTACACCGGTAAACTCATCGATGGTACGGTATTCGACAGCTCCGTGGCGCGCGGCGAACCGGCTGAGTTTCCGGTCAACGGCGTGATTGCCGGTTGGATCGAAGCTCTGACGCTGATGCCGGTGGGTTCCAAATGGGAACTGACTATTCCGCACAACCTCGCGTATGGCGAGCGTGGCGCTGGCGCATCCATTCCGCCATTCAGTACGCTCATTTTCGACGTGGAACTGCTGGAAATTCTGTAATTTCCCGCATGAATACCTCTCTCCGTCAGGAGAGAGGGTGTCTGACTGCGCTGATCGTTCGTTAATAAAACTATTATCAATACATTATCTTGCAAACTGCGCAATCGGGTGTATTTTTGTGAACTATTTCGCATTAAGTAAGTGATATGACACTCACTTTAAACAAATATTTAACATTAGATTTAATTCAGAGTATTCATCCCGCCGATTCTTACCTAATATCGTTGCGTCCTGGAAAGGGCGGAACGCGCAGATAAAAAAGGCCAGCAGAGCCCCAACACAACACAGACAGGAACTAAACATGGTAGATCAGGTTAAAGTCGTGGCCGACGAACAGGCTCCGGCTGAACAGTCGCTACGGCGCAATCTTACTAACCGACATATCCAGCTCATCGCTATCGGCGGTGCTATCGGCACCGGGCTGTTTATGGGCTCCGGAAAAACCATCAGCCTCGCCGGTCCATCGATCATTTTTGTCTATATGATCATCGGCTTTATGCTGTTTTTCGTCATGCGTGCAATGGGCGAGTTGCTGCTGTCGAACCTCGAATACAAATCGTTTAGCGACTTCGCCGCCGACCTGCTGGGGCCGTGGGCGGGGTACTTCACCGGTTGGACGTACTGGTTTTGTTGGGTGGTAACCGGTATGGCGGACGTGGTGGCCATCACGGCATATGCGCAGTTCTGGTTCCCCGGTCTGTCAGACTGGGTGGCGGCGCTGGCGGTGGTGTTTGTACTGCTGAGCCTGAACCTCGCGACAGTGAAAATGTTTGGCGAGATGGAGTTCTGGTTCGCGATGATCAAAATCGTCGCCATTGTGGCGCTGATCATCGTGGGTGTGGTGATGGTGCTGATGCATTTCAAATCACCGGCCGGCGTAGAAGCCTCTTTTGCGCATCTGTGGAATGACGGTGGCTGGTTCCCGAAAGGCATCAGCGGTTTCTTTGCCGGGTTCCAGATTGCCGTGTTCGCCTTTGTGGGGATTGAGTTGGTGGGCACAACAGCAGCGGAAACCAAAGATCCTGAGAAGTCTCTGCCGCGCGCCATTAACTCAATTCCGGTTCGCATCATTATGTTTTACGTGTTTGCGCTGATTGTGATCATGTCCGTTACGCCGTGGAGTTCCGTGGTACCGGATAAGAGTCCGTTTGTGGAGTTGTTTGTACTGGTGGGGATCCCGGCGGCGGCAAGCATCATTAACTTTGTGGTGCTGACCTCTGCGGCCTCTTCCGCCAACAGCGGCGTCTTTTCCACCAGCCGCATGCTGTTTGGCCTTGCGCAGGATGGCGTTGCGCCTAAATCGTTCGGCAAACTCTCTAAGCGTGCCGTTCCGGCGAAGGGGCTTACCTTCTCTTGCCTGTGCCTGCTCGGCGGCGTGGCGATACTGTATGTGAACCCGAGCGCGATTGCGGCGTTCACCATGATCACGACCGTGTCAGCGATCCTGTTTATGTTTGTCTGGACGATTATTCTTTGCTCGTATCTGGTCTACCGTAAGAAACGTCCGCACCTGCATGAGCAATCCATCTACAAAATGCCGCTGGGCAAGTTGATGTGCTGGGTGTGCATGGCCTTCTTTGTCTTTGTGCTGGTGTTGCTGACGCTGGAAACGGACACCCGACAGGCACTGCTGGTGACGCCTCTGTGGTTTGTGGTGCTGGGCGCAGGCTGGCTGTATGCCGGTAAAAAGCGTCTGGCTGACCGTCAGCCATAAAAAAGAGCCGCAAAGCGGCTCTAAACTTCCATGAATCAAGGGCGCTCTCGGGCGCCTTTATTTTTCGCCTGCGAGGGCACGCGGGAACAGATTATTGTTTTCCAGACTGATGTGTTCCATCAGATCATCAATCAGCGTATTAATGCCGTTGTACATCGCTTTCCAGGTGGTGCAGGCTTCTGGTGGCGGCGTCACGTTGTGCGTGATGTGCTTGATCACGTCCAGTAACTCACCTGCTTCATCATGCTCGCTTTCCATCACGCTGATCGGGCCCATCGCCTGTGACCCCATGCCCTGTTTGATCATCGGGAAAAGAATTTGTTCTTCTTTCATCATATGGCTGGAGAGTTCCTGGTGCAGCATCGTCAGGTATTTGGTTAAACCGCGTGGCACGTTAGGTTTGTCAGCGTGAACGCGCTCCACTTTGGTGGCTTGCAGGATCAGTTCCGGCAGCTGTTCGCGGTGGCGATCGTGGTAACGCACAATGATGTGATCGATGATTTCCGCCAGTCCCGCTGTGCGCCAGTCTTTGTCTATTGGCTGTTCCGCCAGCTTCGCCAGCTCTGCTTCGATAACCTCAATATCCAGCTCTTTGCGGGCCGCTGAGCGTCCCAGCGTTTGCTTACCGCCACAGCAGTAATCCATATCGTATTTACGGAACAGAGCGGAGGCGCGGGGGATAGAGAGCGCCAGCTCACCCAGGGGTTGATCGCGGAAAGCCATAGCAGTTACCTCATCGTGATATTATAAGTTGTATTTTAAATGCATCTTTTAGGCGATGATATACCCCTTTCGGGGCAGCAGGAATGGCCTTATGCCTTTCACAGGCAAAAAACCGTGATATTCATCACAAAAATTCTTTCGAAGTTAACATGTTGAATACAGATGGTTTTTCTGGAAAGTTTCGGATAAGGGAATGTTGCAAGATTAAACAACTCTGTCGCACTGCCGATACAAACACCTCAGACAATATCCTGCACTTACTATAGGCCTATGATGTTTAAACGAATTAAAGTTATTACATTGTTAATCATGGTGTTACTCGTGCTTGGCGCCATGCAATTGATCTCTGCAGGCGTGTTTATCAGCGCGCTCAATAACGATAAAAACAACTTCACCGTTTCCCAGGTTTCCAGCCAGAACGTTTCTGAATTTACCGATGCCTGGATCAGCCTTAACCAGGCGCGCGTGACGCTGAACCGCGGCATGCTGCGTCTGCAAAGCAGCACTGCCAGCCAGATTAACGGCGGGCAGCTCAGTGAACTGGCAAACAATGCCACTGAACTGCTGAATCAGGCACAAAAGCATTTCGACAAATATAAAGCCATTCCGGAAACCCCGGGCCTCGACAAGAACCTGTCGAAAGATCTGGAAACCCAGTATGGCATCTACCATGCCACGCTGACGGAAATGAACCGTTTGCTGATGGCCGGCAAGCTGGAAGATATGTTCCGCCAGAATGCCGAGCAGAAGCAGACCGCGATGCAAAAAAGCTACCGCACATGGCGTGATGCACAGACGGTGCTGGCGAATGAAGGTATCGTTGAGAACGAACGTGATTACCAGCGCATTATGTGGATCATCGGGCTTGTCATGCTGGTGGTGCTGGCGGTGATCGTCATGAGCTGGATTGCGATGCAGCGCGTCCTGCTGAAACCGTTGCATGAAGTGATGGGACATATTCGCCATATCGCCACCGGTGACCTGACGCACAACATTAATGCCGATGGCAAAAATGAGATGGCGCTGCTGGCGAAAAACGTGCAGGAGATGCAACAGTCACTGGTGAAAACGGTGAGTGTAGTGCGTGATGGCGCAGACACAATTTATACCGGTGCGGGCGAAATCTCTGCCGGTAGTAACGATCTCTCTTCCCGTACCGAACAGCAGGCCGCTTCTCTGGAAGAGACGGCGGCCAGCATGGAGCAGTTGACTGCGACGGTGAAACAAAACGCCGACAACGCTCGCCAGGCAACGCAACTGGCGCTGAATGCATCCGGTACCGCTAAAAAAGGCGGTCAGGTCGTGGACGGCGTGGTGCGTACGATGGATGAAATTGCCGCCAGCTCGAGCAAAATTGCGCAGATCACCAACGTGATTGATGGTATTGCCTTCCAGACCAATATCCTGGCGCTGAACGCCGCCGTAGAAGCCGCCCGTGCGGGTGAGCAGGGGCGTGGTTTTGCGGTCGTGGCTGGTGAAGTCCGTACGCTGGCGCAGCGTAGCGCTCAGGCGGCGAAAGAGATCAAAGGCCTGATCGAAGATTCCGGCAGCCGCGTTGATGCGGGGGCGGCGCTGGTTCACCAGGCGGGTGAAACCATGGCTGAGATCGTCAGCGCGGTAACGCGTGTGACGGATATTATGGGAGAAATCTCCTCGGCGTCTGATGAGCAGAGCCGCGGGATTGACCAGGTGGGCCAGGCCGTTGCCGAGATGGATCGCGTGACGCAGCAGAATGCGTCGCTGGTGGAAGAGTCTGCCGCCGCCGCTGCCGCACTGGAGGAGCAGGCCGCGCGCCTGACCGAAACCGTGGCGGTATTTAAGGTCAACCGCACACAGCGTGCCAAAACCACCGCGCTGCGGTCACCCGTCAGCATGCCGACAGTGAAAGCGGCGGAAAGCTTCCATGAAGCGAACTGGGAAACCTTCTAAACCGCGTTAACCCGGCTTCACCAGCCGGGTAATCGTCCCACCGCGTTACGTGGCATCACTCAGTGACGTAACGCGGGTTGTCACCGGTTTTGATAACACCGCTGTTACCACGCCACCCACCAGCAAGATAATGCCGCAAAAGGTCAATAGCGGCGGCATACTCTGGCGCAGCAGGAAGGTATACAGCAACCCGGCAAGGGTTTCGAAAACAATCAGCGGGCCGACAATCACTGTCGGCAGCCTCTGGCAGGCGATGTTCCAGCACAGCGTGCCAACCCATGAGCAAAACACCGCAATCACACACATCAGGCCAATAAACACCCACGGACGCGGGCCGAAAGGCAGAGCAAAGTCCGGCTGTTGTGCGGAGAGCCACAGCGTGGCGGCAATATACCCAACCAGCGACACGGGCAGCGTTACCAGCGCTTGTGCAGTGGCCCACATCATCGGATTTTTATCCGGGTTTTCCCGCAGCCAGCGGGCATTACGTAATGCATACCATGCCCAGCAGGCGACCGACGTAAAGGCCAGCGCAATACCCGAACCGTAGCGCCAGGCGCTGAAATCGGGCAAACCGTGGCGCAGTTCAGCAATGTTTACGCACCCCAACCCCAGCGCAATGCACACCAGTGCAGGCGACAGACGCCGCCACGAAAGCTTACCGTCTCGCTGGCTATAGAGCAGATTGGCACACACCGGGATCACCACCGGCAGCGTGGCGATAATCATGGTGGAGACCGGCGCGCCGGTACGCTGGATAGCACTGGCCAGGCAGACGTAATAAATCAGGTTGCCCATGATTGTCAGCCACAGCGCAGTGACCCAGTCGCTGCGCGTCAACTGGCGCAGGCGCACGCGGCCCAGCCAGGCCAGCGGCAGAGCAATCAGCCCCAATGCCAGGTAGCGCCCGGTTGATTGCAATACCGCCGGGTAATCCGGCACAATCAGCGGCCCGACAAAAATCAGCCCCCAAAACAGCCCGGCAAGCAGGGCATACAACACGCCACTCATCATCTTCTCATCCATTTTTCTCTTGTTCAGAACCAGTGTAGGGAAGTGACAGGCAGGAATATTGTATGAGGTTGCGCATTAACGGCGCGCGACCTGTTTCTGGTAGCGCACCGGCGTAATGCCGTAACGATGGGTAAAAGCGCGGGTGAGATGCGACTGGTCGGTTAAACCGGTCGCCGCAGCGACATCGGCGGCGGGCATACCCTGCGAGAGAAATGCTTTGGCGCGCCACAGGCGGATCGCCATCAGCATTTGGTGCGGGGTGACGTGAAAATGGGCTTTGAACTGGCGCTGGAAGTGATACGGGCTGAGCGCGGCGACATTTGCCAGCGCATCCAGCGTCAGACTGTGCATATAGTTATCGTGCAGGTAGTCGCGCACACGATCAAAACGGTGCGCCCCCTCAGCACGCTGCGGCGCATGATGTGCCAGTGGGCGGAAAGTGTCGATCAGATTCAGCAGGATCCCCTGTTGTGCCAGCGGATCGTCGGTATGCCAAAGCGTGTGGATCTGCGTGCAGATCAGCCGGGTACGCAAGGGATCGTGACGCGTCACATCGCTAAACCACCAGTGGCGGATGCCGGTAACCTGCTCCAGTAATGCTGGATCCAGATAGACCATGCGGTAACGCCAGCCGTCGGCGGTTTCCGCTTCGCCAGTATGCAGCTCATCGGGGTTCATGGTGACGACGGAGTTAGCCGGGGCGACATATTGCGTGCCGCGATAACGAAAACGCTCGGCCCCTGTTTCAATCGCGCCAATGCCGAAGGCTTCATGGGTGTGCGGTTCAAAGGCGTAACGGGAGATATGCGCGTGGTACAGCTCGACCCCTGGCAGTAAATCCAGATGACGAAAACGGGCGCAATCTCGCTTGTCGTTAAACTGTTCTGGTACGCCTTCCACTCCGGGTTCCTCCGCACAGGCCATCTCTCTATTATTAGGGATGACCTGGCGGGAGGCTACAAAAATTAACCAGTCTGTAACGTTTACAGCATGGCGTCGACGCTGTCGGCAATCGGTGTGGTCGGGCGACCAATCAGTTTGCTCAACGTTTTGCTGTCGTCAAACAGACCGCCTTTTGCTGCACCGGCATCGGAGTCCGCCAGCAGATTCGCAAACGCCTCCGGCAGGCCCACCTCTTTCAGTGCAGCGGCGAAATCGGCTTCACTCAGATTCTGATACACCACGTTTTTACCGCTCGCTTTGCTCAGCAGCGCCGCCAGTTCGCTTAACGTCCAGGCGGTATCGCCCGCCAGTTCGTAGATCTTGCCGGCATGGCCCTCTTCGCTGATCACGCGCGCGGCGGCGGCAGCATAATCCGCACGGGTTGCCGAGGCGATTTTGCCCTCTCCGGCCGCACCGATAAACACCCCGTGCGCCAGTGCAGCAGGCGCGCTGGCGAGGTAGTTTTCGCTGTACCAGCCATTACGCAGCAGCGCATAAGGAATGCCGGAATCAGCCAGCATCTTTTCAGTTTCGATGTGTTCAACATGCAGGCCTAGCGGGGAGGTATCCGCATGCAGCAGGCTGGTATAGGCGATAAATTTCACACCCGCTGCTTTGGCGGCGTTGATCACATTACGGTGTTGTACGGCGCGCTGGCCGACTTCACTGCTGGAGATCAACAGCAGTTTATCTACGCCGACCAGCGCCTGAGTGAGCGCAGCCTGGTCGTTATAATCGGCCTGACGCACAAGGATGCCTTGTTGGCTGAGATAGTCGGCTTTCGCCGGGTTGCGAACAATCGCGACAATCTGTTTCGCCGCCACGGTTTTCAGCAGTTCTTCTACCACAAACTGGCCCAGTTGGCCGGTCGCGCCGGTAAGTGCGATCATGGGTATTCTCCTTCGATTTCGGTGAGTGTTGTGGTACGCTATCACCTTAGCTAACTTTTAGTAAGTACGTACAAAAAGGTAAGTATGAAAAAAGAATCTCTCCCCCTGACGCTGAGTGAGCAAGTGCGCAATGGCAACTTGTTTGCAGAGCAGTGTCCCTCCCGGGAGGTGCTCAAGCACGTGACCAGTCGCTGGGGTGTGTTGATCCTGATTGCGCTGCGCGATGGCACCCATCGTTTTAGCGATCTACGCCGCAAAATGGGCGGGGTCAGCGAGAAGATGCTGTCGCAGAGTTTGCAGTGGCTGGAACAGGATGGCTTTATCAACCGTGTCTCTTATCCGGTGGTGCCGCCGCATGTGGAGTATAGTCTGACCCCGCTTGGTGAGCAGGTGGGGGAGAAGGTTGCCGCGCTGGCGGACTGGATTGAACTGAATGTTCCACATGTGCTGGCGCACCATGCCCAACAGGTGGCGTAGCTGCGTGGATCGGATAAAACGGCCGCCACCATCCGGCCTGCGGTTCAGGCCGGACAGGACACCGCTGTTATTGGCTTAAATTGACTTTATAGACAGCAAAACCGATCTCGTCATTTGCTACTTTTTCCATCGGATATTGCGCCTTGTCTTTGATAAACGCGGCGGCTTTATCCGTTGGCGCGGTTTCAAAACGGATATCCAGCTTACTGTCAGTATGAATGGGCGCCAGTCGCCAGTTATTATCCGCTGCCGGGTGGATTTCACCGGCGCGTTTGGATTCGTCACTGATCCACTTTGCCAGCACCGCACGGTTCTCGTCCGGCGAGGCAAACGCGATATGGCTATCGCCGGTTCCGGCAAACTTGCCGCCGTACGCGCGGTAGTTATTGGTCGCGACGAGGAAAACGGCGTTGGGATCGACAGGTTTGCCGTTGAATGTCAGATCCTTAATGCGTTCCGCCTGCGGATTGATGCTCTGGCATTCACCGTCATAGCGCGCCGGTTGCGTGACATCAATCTGGTAATTAACGCCGTCGATCACATCGAAGTTATAGGTCCGGAAACCGTCCCAGTTCAGCAGGCTTTGCGGCTTATCACTGTGCGGATCAATACGGTTAAACTGGCCTGCTGAGCACTCCAGCCACTCTTTCACCTCTTTACCGGTCGCTTTGACCACCACCAGCGTATTCGGGTAGAGATACAAATCTGCGGCGTTGCGGAACGTCAGTTGCCCTTTTTCCACTTCAACAAAACTGGCGGGATCGTTTTTACGCCCTCCGGCTTTAAACGGTGCGGCGGCAGAGAGTACCGGCAGTTTCGCCAGATCCGGATCGCCCTGAATAAAGTGCTCAACATAGGCTTTCTGCGCATTGTTCACCACCTGCACGGTGGGATCGTCCTGCACCAGCGACAAATAGCTGTACATATTGTCGGCGGACTTGCCGATCGGTTTACCGACAAATTCGCGGGTGGCGTCATGATCGTGTTTCAGGATTGCCACCAGTTTGCTGTCTTCGCCGACTAACGCTTTTTTCGCCGCGGCATCGTAAATAGGCCGCGCTTCGGTTTTGGCGTCGGCAACCTGCCATTTACCGGCGTCATTGTTCATCACCAGATCGACGACCCCAAGATGATCGCCCCACATGCCAGGCATCACTGCCGGAATGCCGTTCAACGTGCCTTTGGTGATATCTGCGCCTTTAATGGCGGCAAACTCTTTACTTGGGAATACCGCGTGCGCATGACCAAACAGAATCGCATCGACGCCCGGTACCTGGCTGAGGTAGTAGACCGAGTTTTCCGCCATGGCCTGGTATGGTTCCGCTGACAAGCCTGAGTGGGCGACCACCACCACCAGATCTGCGCCTTTGGCACGCATCTCCGGTACATATTTACGGGCCGTTTCGGTGATGTCGTTGACGGTCACTTTGCCGCTCAGATTGGCTTTATCCCAGACCATGATTTGCGGAGGCACAAAACCGATATAGCCGATGCGCAGAGTATGTGCTTTGCCGTCTTTATCCTGAACCGCCGTCTCTTTAATCAGGTAGGGGGTGAATAACGGTTTTTTGCTTTTCGCATCAATGATATTGGCGTTTACGTAGGGGAATTTCGCCCCTGCGAGCGCTTTATGCAGGTAATCGAGACCGTAGTTGAATTCATGGTTACCCAGGTTGCCGACAGCGTAATCCAGGGTGTTCATTGCTTTATAGACCGGATGCACCTGACCCGCTTTCAGTCCCTTGGCCGCCATATAATCGCCGAGCGGGCTTCCCTGGATTAAGTCGCCGTTATCCACCAGCACGCTGTTTTTGACTTCCTGGCGGGCGGCGTTGATCAGGCTGGCGGTGCGCACCAGTCCGAATTTTTCCGTCGCACTGTCTTTGTAGTAATCAAAATCCATCATGTTGCTATGTAAATCAGTGGTTTCCAGGATCCGCAACTCCACCGTCGCGGCCTGGACGCTTGCCGCGATCAGCGTGGCAAGAAGCGTTACACTAAACTTAATCATCAGAGGCATCCTTTTTCGATCTGGGCCACAAAAGAAAGTGTTATGTACATTTTGTTGCTTACAGAATTGTGAATACTGCCATAAAAGCGGGTAAAGAAAACGCAATCACTATCACAGATGGCAGATTCCGGCGTGATGCGATATAAGTAAAACAACGAGTTACAAACCACTGAACAGACAAGAGGTGGATAATGTTAGATGCAATTTGCCGGCTCGCGCGGGAAGCGGGCGACGCCATTATGCAGGTTTACGATGGGCACAAACCGATGGATGTCACCAGTAAGGTGGATGACTCCCCGGTCACCGCAGCGGATATTGCGGCGCACCAGGTGATTGTGCGCGGCTTGCAGGCCTTGACGCCAGACATTCCAGTGTTGTCGGAAGAAGATCCACCGGGTTGGGAAACGCGCCAGACATGGCAGCGCTACTGGCTGGTGGATCCGCTGGATGGCACGAAAGAGTTCATTAAGCGTAACGGTGAGTTTACCGTGAATATCGCCCTGATTGACCAGGGTAAACCGGTCATGGGCGTGGTTTACGCACCGGTGCTGAAAGTGATGTATTACGCCGCTGACGGGAAAGCGTGGAAAGATGAAGCGGGCAATCACCATCAAATTCAGGTGCGCGACGCCCGGCCACCGCTGGTGGTCGTCAGCCGTTCTCATGCGGATGATGAACTGAAAGAGTACCTGCACCAGTTAGGTGAGCACCAGACCACAGCGATCGGCTCCTCGCTGAAATTCTGCCTGGTGGCGGAAGGTAAAGCTCAACTGTACCCGCGTTTCGGGCCGACTAACGTATGGGATACGGCCGCAGGTCACGCAGTTGCGGTGGCTGCCGGGGCGCACGTTAACGACTGGCAGGGGCGTTCGCTGGATTACACCCCCCGCGAGTCCTTCCTCAACCCCGGCTTCCGGGTTTTTATTTACTGAGCAGCGTGTGCAGCAGGGCAATGACCTGCTGCACTTCTTGCTGGCTCAGCCCGCCATCTTTTGCGTACGCCACGCGCCCGTCTTTATCAAGTACGACAATCGCCGAGCTTTCCTCTTCCAGTTGCCAGGCTTTACGCGCCACACCGTCACTATCAACAATGAATTGTGACCACGGGTAGAGTTTCTTATTGCTCTCGATGCTGCTGCGCACGAACATGGCGCTGCCGGGAATGGCGTCATCGGTATTGATGATGGTGGTGGTCTGGTAACGATCGTGCGGCAGGTTGGCGGTTTTGATGGCTTCAATCAGCGCGGCGTTCTTCTCTTTGGCAGAGGTCCGACCGGCAATATGTTGCACAACCCGCACTTTGCCAGGAAGCTGGGCGCTATTCCATTTTTTATAGCTAAACTTGTCATTATCCAGTATCAACTCCCCTCTGTCGGCTATGCCCACAGGCGGCACACGCTGGTTGTTTTCAAAGTTATGGGCTGAAGCAACCAGCGGCAGTAACAGGCATGTCGCTGCCAGAATCTTACGTAGGGTCATGGTTTTTCCTTGTGTTTATGCAGGTGATCCGACCACTTAAGTGGTCATTTTAATCATATGTGCGATCAATCCGTTTTTCCCGCAATCAGGATGCCAGTTTGCGTGTGGACGCACATATCCGCACAAAAATGTGGATTTATACTGCATAGCGAAACGCACTGAAAAGAAAATTCTGAATAATTGTCATCAAAAGGTAAATAAACTTATACACACTATGTATCAGTGCGGTTCTGAACTATAGTCATTGAGCATTAAATTTGCGCTCATCAACGCTGGTCCGATTGTGGTACCGCAAGGGCGTAATGCTTTACAGGAGATAAAAGAATGAAAATTTTCCAGCGTTACAACCCACTTCAGGTGGCCAAGTACGTGAAAATCCTGTTCCGTGGACGGTTGTATATCAAGGATGTTGGCGCTTTCGAGTTTGACAAAGGCAAGATCCTGGTCCCGAAAGTGAAAGACAAGCAGCACCTGTCTGTGATGTCTGAAGTCAACCGTCAGGTTATGCGTCTGCAAACTGAGATGGCTTAACCAGTCGTGCTATGCAGTAGTTTAAGTACTATAAAAAAACGGCCCCGATGGGGCCGTTGACATTTTAGCGACGCGTCACGCTGCGCCTTTCTCTTCCGCATCCGGCAGCTTTGGCGTGAGCAGCGTTGTACGCGTGTCGACACGCGTCACCAGCAGCTGATCGATTCGGTAGTTATCAATATCCACCACCTCGAACTTATAGCCCGAGAACTTCACTGCATCGGTGCGTTTCGGGATTTTACGCAGCATAAACATCATAAAACCGCCGATGGTTTCATAGTTGCCCGACTGCGGGAACTCATCGATATCAAGCACGCGCATGACGTCGTCAATAGGTGTACCGCCGTCAATCAGCCATGAGTTTTCATCACGGGCGACGATCATCTCTTCCACCTGGCCGACCAGGTCGCCCATCAGCGTGGTCATCACATCGTTAAGGGTGATAACTCCCACCACCAGTGCGTATTCATTCATGATAACGGCGAAGTCTTCCCCGGCGGTTTTAAAGCTTTCCAGCGCTTCGGAGAGGGTCAGCGTGTCCGGCACAATCAACGTGTTGCGGATCTGCACGCCGCTGTTGAGCGCCATGCTCTGATTCGCCAGTACGCGGTTAAGCAGATCTTTCGAATCCACATAGCCAACAACGTGGTCTATATCGTCGTTACAGACCAGAAATTTCGAGTGCGGATGCTCCGCGACCTTGTTTTTCAGGCTCTGCTCATCTTCGTGTAGATCGAACCAAATCACGTTTTCACGGGAGGTCATGGAAGAAGGGACGGTGCGCGATTCCAGCTCAAACACGTTCTCGATCAGTTCATGTTCCTGCTTACGCAGCACGCCAGCCAGCGCGCCCGCTTCAACCACCGCGTAAATATCGTCAGAGGTGATGTCATCTTTACGCGCCATCGGCAGTTTAAAGATGCGGAAGATGACATTTGCCAGGCCGTTAAAGAACCAGACCAGCGGACGGAAAACGAATAAACAGAAGCGCATCGGGTTGATGATACGCAAAGCCACAGCTTCGGGCGCAATCATACCGATGCGTTTCGGCGTCAGATCGGCAAACAGGATGAACATCCCGGTGACCAGCGAGAAGGAGATGATAAAGCTGAGCTGTTCGGCAAGTTCCGGAGAAACCACCCTGACCAGCAAGCTGTAAAACGCCGGAGAGAAGGCGGCATCGCCGACGATACCGCCAAGAATGGCGACAGCGTTAAGGCCGATTTGCACCACGGTAAAGAAGGTACCGGGGTTTTCCTGCATCTTCAGGATGCGTTGTGCATTGATGCTGCCTTCATCGGCCAGCAACTTAAGTTTAATTTTTCTCGATGCGGCAAGCGAGATCTCGGATAACGAGAAAAACGCACTTACTGCGATGAGACAGAGTATGACTAAGATACTGTTTAACATAATTTATCCAGCCATTGACCGGATCCTCGGAAGGGTTTTTGAATATCCATGTGGTAAACACAATGAAAGCCGGCCCGAAGCGGTGGACCGGCAATTTCGAGAGCTAGTATAGCGTAAGCGTGTTACAGGCTACCAGCGGCTTAGTTTTTGCCCATTTTTATGGCGTATTTCCGCAAAATATTAAGGGTTAAGCTGCGGCGGCAGACAAACGCCAATACCGCCGATGCCGCAGTAACCATACGGGTTTTTATGCAGGTACTGCTGGTGATCATCTTCCGCATAGTAGAACGGCGTGGCGGTTTTGATTTCGGTCGTGACCTGGCGATCATCTCCGGCGCTGCGCATCGCGGACTGAAAACGCTCAAGGCTGGCGCGGGCAGCGTCGTTTTGCTCCGGCGTCAGCGGGTAGATCGCCGAGCGGTACTGGGTGCCGTGGTCGTTACCCTGGCGCATGCCCTGTGCCGGATCGTGATTTTCCCAGAACACCTGCAACAACTGTTCGTAACTCACCACCTTCGGATCGTACACCACGCGCACGGCTTCAGCGTGGCCGGTCTGCCCACTACACACTTCACGGTAGGTAGGATTCGGTGTAAAGCCGCCGGTATATCCTGCCGCGGTGCTGTACACGCCCGGTAATTGCCAGAACAGGCGTTCAACGCCCCAGAAACACCCCATGGCGAACAGGGCAATCTCCATGTTTTCCGGAACATGGGTCATTGAATGCCCGTTAACGGCATGTAAACTGGCGACTGGCATCGGTGTATTGCGTCCGGGTAATGCATCCGATTGAGAAACAAGCTCTTTTTTATCAAACAGACTCACGGTGGAACCTCCCGGCGGGTCAAATTGCGGTTAAGGTTGTAACGGTGCGCGTGTTTTAACACAATAAGCACCATAAACAGACTAAATTTAAACATAAGAAATTTTGGGGTAGTCGTCCGTTTTTCAACCCATATTTTGGGTTTTTATCGGCTTGTGTTCCGCCACATTAGGCGGAGCGGGGCTTAGCGCGGAGCTGCGCTTACGTTTCCTTCCAGGGGTGGGAACAAGGATATTCAGGAGAGAACGTGCCAAAAATCCGTCTTTTATGTTTTGCCGGTTTGTTGCTGGCGAGCGAAACGGCTTTCGCCGCCAATGTGCGATTGCAACTGGAGGGGCTGACCGGAGCGCTGCAAAAAAATGTGCGAGCCCAGTTATCGACGATCCAGAGTGATGAAGTTACGCCTGACAGACGTTTTCAGGCACGCGTGGATGACGCCATTCGCGAAGGATTAAAAGCGTTAGGCTATTACGAACCTACCATTGATTTTGAACTGCGCCCGCCGCCGGAAAAGGGGCGACAGGTGCTGATCGCGCGGGTTTCGCCAGGCGAACCTGTACGGATTGGCGGCACCGATGTGATCCTGCGCGGCGGCGCGCGTACTGACAGTGACTACCTCGATTTACTCAAAACACGCCCGGCCAACGGCACGGTGCTCAATCACAGCGACTATGACGGCTTTAAAAAAAGCCTCACTAACGTCGCGCTGCGTAAAGGCTACTTTGATAGCCAGTTCAATAAGAGCCAGTTGGGCATCGCCCTCGACAGGCATCAGGCATTCTGGGACATCGACTATGACAGCGGCCAGCGCTACCGGTTTGGCGCGGTAACATTTGAAGGGTCGCAAATCCGCGACGAGTATCTGCAACATCTGGTGCCTTTTCACCAGGGCGATTATTACCAGACCAAAGACCTGGCGGAACTGAACCGACGTCTGTCTGCTACCGGCTGGTTTAAATCGGTGGTGGTAGCGCCGGAGTTTGATAAAGCGCGGAAAACCAAAGTACTGCCGCTGAAGGGCGTGGTCTCGCCACGTACGGAAAACACCATTGAAACCGGGGTGGGGTACTCCACGGATGTGGGACCACGTGTGAAAGCCACGTGGAAAAAGCCGTGGATGAACAGCTACGGTCACAGTCTGACTACCAGCATGAGCGTCTCCGCGCCAGAGCAGCAACTGGATTTCAGCTATAAGATGCCGCTGCTGAAAAATCCGCTTGAACAATACTACCTGGTGCAGGGCGGTTTTAAGCGTACTGACCTGAACGATACGCAAGCCGACTCCACAACACTGGCGCTTTCTCGCTACTGGGATCTCTCCAGTGGCTGGCAGCGCGCCATTAACCTGCGCTGGAGCCTTGACCACTTTACGCAAGCCAGCGTCACCAATACCACCATGTTGCTCTACCCAGGCGTGATGATCAGCCGCACCCGTTCTCGCGGTGGCCTGATGCCGACCTGGGGCGACTCTCAGCGCTATTCGGTGGATTATTCCAACACCGCATGGGGATCGGATGTCGACTTCCTCGTCATGCAGGCGCAAAACGTCTGGATCCGCACGCTCTACGATCGCCACCGTTTTGTGGTGCGCGGCAACCTGGGGTGGATCGAGACCGGCGACTTTGATCGTGTACCACCGGATCTGCGCTTCTTCGCCGGGGGCGATCGCAGCATCCGTGGTTACAAATACAAATCCATCGCGCCAAAAGATGATGATGGCAAGCTGATCGGTGCTTCAAAACTGGCGACTGGCTCGCTGGAGTATCAGTACAACGTCACCGGGAAATGGTGGGGCGCGGCGTTTATCGACAGCGGCGAAGCGGTCAGCGATATCCGCCGGAGCGACATTAAAACCGGCGCGGGTGTTGGCGTGCGCTGGCAATCGCCTGTCGGGCCAATCAAACTCGATTTCGCCGTTCCGGTCGGCGACAAAGAGGAACATGGGGTGCAGTTTTACATCGGTCTGGGGCCAGAATTATGAGTTTATGGAAGAAAATCAGCCTCGGCGTACTGGTGTTTATTCTGCTGGTGCTGGGGACGGTCGCCTTTCTGGTGGGAACCACCAGCGGGCTTCATCTGCTGTTTAAGGCGGCGAACCGCTGGGTGCCGGGGCTGCACATTAGTCAGGTCACGGGCGGCTGGCGCGATCTGACGCTGAAAAATCTGCGTTACGAGCAGCCCGGTGTAGCGGTGAACGCCGGGGAGATCCACCTGGCAGTGAATCTGGGGTGTCTGCGTAGCAGTAGCTTGTGCATCAACGATCTGTCGTTGAAAGAGATCAACGTGGCGATCGACAGTAAAAAGATGCCGCCAGCCGCTCCTGTGCAGGAAGAGGAGAGCGGGCCGCTGAACCTCTCTACGCCGTACCCGATTACGCTCAGCCGGGTGGCGCTGAACAATGTAAATATCAACATTGACGATACGACCGTCTCGGTGATGAATTTCAGTTCCGGGCTGAGCTGGGAAGAGAAAAACCTGACGCTGAAGCCCACCTCATTGCAAGGGCTGCTGATTGCGCTGCCGAAAGTGGCGCAGGTGGCGCAGGAAGAGGTGGTTGAACCGAAAATCCACAATCCGCAGCCTCAGGAGAAGCCGCTCGGCGAAACGCTGAAAGCGCTGTTTGCCAAACCCCTGTTACCGGAAATGACCGATGTGCATTTGCCGCTCAATCTCAATATTGAGTCGTTTCGCGGCGAGCAACTGCGACTCACTGGCGACACGGATATTCTGGTGCGTAGCCTGCTGCTGAAAGTGAGCAGCCTTGACGGGCAAATGACACTTGATGCGCTGGATATCGACTCGAACCAGGGGCAGGTGAGCGCGACAGGCCGCGCACAGTTGCGTGATAACTGGCCGGTGGATTTTACGCTTAACAGCACGTTGAATGTGGATCCGCTAAAAGGCGAAAAAGTGAAGCTGCACGTTGGCGGTGACGTGCACCAACAACTCAATATGGATGTGAACCTCTCCGGTCCGGTGGACGTGACGCTGCGGGCGCAAACGCAACTGGCGCAGGCCGGTTTGCCGCTGGAGGTTGCGGTGACCAGTAAGCAACTCTACTGGCCGTTTACCGGCGAGAAACAGTATCAGGCAGATGACGTCTCGCTGACGCTGACCGGCAAGATGACCGACTACACGCTGGCGTTCCGTACCGCGGTGAAAGGGCAGGATCTGCCACCCACCACCATCCGGCTTGATGCAAAAGGCAATGAGCAGCAAATCAGCCTCGATAAGCTGACCCTCGCGGCGTTGGAAGGAACCACTGAGTTAACGGCGCTGCTGGACTGGCAGCAGGCGATCAGCTGGCGTGGCGAACTGGCGTTGAACGGGATTGATACGGCAAAAGCTTTTCCGGCATGGCCGTCAAAACTGAATGGCCTGATCAAAACGCGCGGTAGCCTGTACGGCGGTAGCTGGCAGTTGGATGTACCGGAGCTGAAGCTGAACGGTAATGTGAAAAACAACAAGGTGAAGGTCGACGGGCAACTGAAGGGCAATAGCTATTTACAGTGGACCATTCCCGGTTTGCATCTGGAGTTGGGGCGCAACAGTGCGGATATCAAAGGCGAACTGGGGGTAAAAGATCTCAATCTTGACGCCAATATTGATGCGCCAGGCCTGGATAACGCACTGCCAGGACTTGGGGGGACGGCCAAAGGCGTCGTGAAAATTCGCGGCACGGTCGATGCGCCGCAAGCGCTGGCGGACATCACGGCCAATAATCTGCGCTGGCAGGATCTTTCCGTTGCCCGCGTGCGGGTCGACGGGGATGTGAAATCCAGCGATCACATCGCCGGGAAGCTCAATGTGCGCGTGGAGCGTATTGCACAGCCGGGTGTCAACCTGGGCCTGGTAACGCTGGCGGCTGAAGGGAGCGAAAAACAACACACCTTACAGTTGCGTGTACAGGGGGAGCCGGTTTCCGGGCAACTGGATCTGGCGGGGAGTTTCGATCGCCAGACGCAGCGCTGGAAAGGTTCGCTCAGTAATACGCGCTTTGCCACCCCGGTAGGGCCATGGTCGATCAACCGGCCGATTACCCTGGATTACCGGAACCAGGAGCAGAAAATTGCTATTGGTCCACACTGCTGGCTTAACCCCAACGCCGAGCTTTGCGTGCCGCAACCGATTGATGCCGGCGCGGAAGGGCACGCGCTGGTGAACCTTAATCGTTTTGACCTGGCCATGCTGAAGCCTTTTATGCCGGAGACCACCCAGGCGAGCGGTGTGTTCAGTGGCAAAGCGGATGTGAGCTGGGACACGACAAAAGCCGGGCTGCCGCAGGGGCAGGTTACGCTTGTCGGGCGTAACGTGAAAGTGACGCAGGTGGTGAACGATGCGCCGTTGCCAGTGGCGTTTGATACCCTGAACCTGAACGCCCAACTGCGTAACGACCGCGCCGATCTCGGCTGGCTGATTCGGCTGACCAACAACGGGCAGTTTGATGGCCAGGTGCAGGTAACCGATCCGCAAGGGCGACGTAATCTGGGCGGCAACGTCAATATCCGCAACGTCTCGCTGGCGATGGCCAATGCCATCTTCAGCCGGGGTGAAAAGGCGGCGGGTACGCTGAACGCCAATTTGCGACTGGGCGGAAACGCGCAGAACCCGCAGTTGTTCGGGCAACTGGGATTGAACGGACTGGATGTCGAAGGCAACTTTATGCCGTTCGAGATGCAGCCCAGTCAGTTGGCGATCAATTTCAACGGTACACGCTCCGTGCTTCAGGGCGTGGTGCGCACCGGCCAGGGGCAGATTAACCTCAGCGGCGATGCAGACTGGACCCAGATGAATAACTGGCGCGCGCGGGTGGCGGCGAAGGGCAGTAAAGTGCGCATTACCGTACCGCCAATGGTGCGGCTGGATGTGTCGCCGGATGTGGTGTTTGAAGCCACACCCAGTCTGTTTACGCTTGACGGCAGTGTGGATGTGCCGTGGGCACGCATCGTGGTGCATGACGTGCCGGAAAGCGCGGTCGGCGTCTCTGGTGATGAGGTAATGCTTAACGATCAACTGAAACCTGAGAAACCGCAAAGCGCCTCGATCCCGATTAACAGTAATCTGGTTATCCACGTTGGCAACAATGTGCGTCTGAATGCGTTTGGCCTCAAAGCACGGCTGACCGGCGACCTGAAAGTGGCGCAGGATAAGCAAGGGTTGGGGCTTAACGGGCAGATCACGATCCCGGAAGGGCGTTTCCACGCTTATGGTCAGGATTTGATTGTGCGTAAAGGGGAACTGCTGTTCTCCGGTCCGCCGGACCAGCCCTTGCTGAATATTGAGGCGATCCGTAACCCGGATGCGACGGAAAATGATGTTATTGCCGGGGTTCGTGTGACCGGGACAGCCGATGAACCCAAAGCGGAGATCTTCTCCGATCCGGCGATGTCGCAGCAAGAAGCGCTCTCCTACCTGCTTCGTGGGCAGGGTCTGGACAGTGAACAGAGCGATAGCGCCGCAATGACCTCAATGCTTGTAGGCCTGGGGGTTGCACAAAGTGGGCAGGTTGTGGGTAAAATCGGCGAGACGTTTGGCGTAAGCAATCTGGCGCTGGATACTCAGGGGGTAGGCGATGCCTCCCAGGTAGTGGTCAGTGGCTACGTGCTGCCGGGTCTGCAGGTAAAATATGGCGTCGGAATTTTTGACTCACTGGCGACTCTCACGTTACGTTATCGCCTGATGCCTAAGCTGTATCTTGAAGCGGTGTCTGGCGTAGATCAGGCACTTGATTTGCTCTATCAGTTTGAGTTTTAGCAATGCGAATATTTGTCTACGGCAGTTTACGAAGCAAACAAGGCAACAGCCACTGGATGACCAATGCACAGTGGCTGGGGGATTTTTGCGTCGAAAATCATCAGCTGTTTAGTCTGGGGCATTACCCGGGTGCGGTACCGGGCGAAGGAAGCGTACAGGGCGAAGTGTATCGCATCGATGCGGCAACGCTCGGTGAGCTGGATGCACTGCGCACCGCTGGCGGCGAATATAAACGCCAGTTGATCCAGACGCCGTATGGCAGCGCCTGGATGTATGTGTATCAACGTTCGGTTGAAGGCAAGACTTTTATCGAAAGTGGTAACTGGCTCGACAGAGATAAGTACCAGTAATCGTTGTTCTCAGAGAACCGCGCCGCAGGGCGCGGTTTTTTTATGCGTGATTGCCCGCACCGATGTTCATCCGTAACGCTTTAGCTTCATGACATCAGGCCATGCTGGGGCGAAAAAAAACCTCTGCACCGCATAAACGGTCAGAGGTTTTTCAGAAAAAATGGATTACTTCTTCGCAGCGCGTTCGAAAGAGGCAACGATTTCCGCTTTAGCGGCTTCGGCGTTGTCCCAACCGTCAACTTTCACCCATTTGCCTTTTTCGAGGTCTTTGTAGTGCTCGAAGAAGTGGGTGATCTGTGCTTTCAGCAGTTCCGGCAGGTCGTTCACATCTTTGATGTGATCGTACTCTTTGCTCAGTTTGGTATGCGGAACGGCAACCAGTTTCGCATCTTCACCGGATTCGTCCGTCATTTTCAGCACGCCAACCGGGCGGCAACGAATCACAGAACCCGGCTGCAGCGGGTACGGGGTCGGAACCAGCACGTCTACCGGGTCACCATCCAGAGAGAGGGTGTGGTTGATGTAACCGTAGTTGCACGGGTAGAACATCGCGGTGGACATAAAGCGGTCAACAAACAGCGCGCCGCTGTCTTTGTCCACTTCGTATTTGATCGGATCTGCGTTAGCCGGAATTTCGATAACGACGTAGATATCTTCTGGCAGATCTTTACCCGCCGGAACGTTCAGTAAGCTCATGTTTGTTTCCTTTAAAATGTGTGGCAAACAAGTGCCGGGTATTATAGCCAACTGGTGGCGAATGTCTTCGCCTGTTTTAATTTCCTCACATTTTCTACACGGTTTTTAGCATCTTTTTGTGACCATTTTGTCCATAACTGTAGCAGCATACTGAATAATATTTTGTAAGCGATTACAGTGAAATCTTCGCTACGTTTCAGGGCAGTAAATTTCTGCAATTTCAATGGATAATTGAGGTGCGTTAAAACGCCCCTTTTCGCGCGCCAGATCGCAACTGCCTCACAACAATTCATTCACTTTTCCGATTTGTGATGTAACGCATTTTGTTACATCTCCGATTGTCTATAGTTTTCCCCGCAGGTGAAGTTGTAGCCAACAATAACCCTACGAGGATGCTCTTATGTGGAAGCGCTTACTTCTTGTCACAGCAGTTTCGGCAGCCATGTCGTCTATGGCGATGGCCGCCCCGTTAACCGTAGGATTTTCGCAGGTTGGATCCGAATCCGGCTGGCGAGCCGCTGAAACCAACGTTGCGAAAAGCGAAGCCAGCAAGCGCGGCATTACGCTGAAAATCGCTGACGGTCAGCAAAAACAGGAAAACCAGATCAAAGCGGTGCGTTCGTTCATCGCTCAGGGCGTGGATGCCATCTTTATCGCTCCGGTGGTGGCAACGGGCTGGGAACCGGTATTGAAAGAGGCGAAAGACGCACAGATTCCGGTTTTCCTTCTCGATCGCTCCATTGATGTGAAAGACAAATCGCTCTATATGACCACCGTCACCGCTGACAACGTGCTGGAAGGCAAGCTGATTGGCGACTGGCTGGTGAAAACCGTGGCCGGTAAACCTTGTAACGTCGTTGAACTGCAAGGCACCGTCGGCGCAAGCGTCGCGATCGATCGTAAGAAAGGTTTTGCGGAAGCCATCTCCAAAGCCTCTAACATCAAAATCATTCGCTCTCAGTCCGGTGACTTTACCCGCAGTAAAGGTAAAGAGGTGATGGAGAGCTTTATCAAGGCGGAAAACAACGGCAAAAACATCTGTATGGTTTACGCCCACAACGATGACATGGTGATCGGTGCGATTCAGGCGATTAAAGAAGCGGGCCTGAAACCAGGCAAAGACATTCTTACCGGTTCTATCGATGGTGTACCGGACATCTACAAAGCGATGATCGATGGTGAAGCCAACGCCAGCGTAGAGTTGACGCCGAACATGGCAGGGCCGGCATTCGATGCGCTGGAAAAATTCAAAAAAGATGGCACCCAGCCGCCGAAGCTGACCATTACCAAATCGACGCTCTATCTGCCAGACACGGCAAAAGAAGAGTTAGAGAAAAAGAAAAACATGGGTTACTAACCCGCTCTCCACCGAGGAGAGTTCTGATAACCCTCTCCCCGCCGGGGAGAGGGCAGGATGAGGGGAAAACCCTGTGATCGTCCGGGAAATACCGTGAAGTGGAGAGGACCATGACCGACGAAGCACACCAGGAGATTTTGCGAACCGAGGGCTTAAGTAAATTCTTTCCCGGCGTAAAAGCGCTTGATAACGTCGATTTTAGCCTGCGTCGCGGCGAAATCATGGCCTTACTCGGGGAGAACGGCGCGGGGAAATCCACGCTGATTAAGGCCCTGACCGGGGTCTACCACGCTGATAAAGGCACTATCTGGCTGGAAGGCCAGGAAATCCGCCCGAAAAATACCGCCCACGCTCAGCAACTGGGTATCGGGACGGTTTACCAGGAAGTCAATCTGCTGCCCAATATGTCGGTGGCGGATAATCTGTTTATTGGCCGCGAACCGCGGCGTTTTGGTTTGCTACGTCGCAAAGAGATGGAAACACGCGCCACTGCGTTGATGGAATCCTACGGTTTCTCGCTGGATGTGCGCGAGCCGCTCAACCGCTACTCCGTGGCGATGCAGCAGATTGTGGCAATCTGCCGTGCAATCGATCTGTCGGCGAAAGTGTTGATCCTCGACGAACCCACCGCCAGTCTCGACACGCAGGAAGTGGAAATGCTGTTTACCCTGATGCGCCAGCTCAGCGCTCAGGGCGTCAGCCTGATTTTTGTTACGCACTTTCTCGACCAGGTCTACGAAGTCAGCGACCGCATTACCGTACTGCGCAACGGTGGTTTTGTTGGTTGCCGTCCTACCAGTGAACTGCCGCAAATCGAGCTGGTGAAAATGATGCTGGGGCGTGAACTGGACAGCAACGCGCTGCAACGCGCCGGCCGCACGCTTCTGAGCGAAAAACCGGTAGCGGCGTTTGAGGGCTTTGGTAAGAAAGGTGTCATTTCCCCCTTTAATCTTGAGGTGCGCCCAGGCGAAATTGTCGGTCTGGCCGGGTTACTCGGCTCCGGGCGTACCGAAACCGCCGAGGTCATCTTCGGCATCAAACCAGCCGACAGCGGGAGCGCCACCATCAAAGGCAAACCGCAAACGCTGCGCTCACCGCATCAGGCGTCGTGCCTGGGCATTGGTTTTTGCCCGGAAGATCGTAAAACGGATGGCATTATCGCCGCCGCATCGGTCCGGGAAAATATTGTGCTGGCGCTACAGGCGCAGCGCGGCTGGTTGCGTCCCATTGCCCGTAAAGAGCAGAACGCCATCGCCGAACGTTTTATTCGCCAGCTTGGCATTCGTACCCCCAGCGCCGAGCAGCCTATTGAGTTCCTCTCCGGGGGAAATCAGCAAAAAGTGTTGCTCTCACGCTGGCTGCTGACCCGACCGCAATTCCTGATCCTTGATGAGCCGACGCGCGGCATTGATGTTGGCGCTCACGCCGAGATCATTCGCCTGATCGAAACCCTGTGCGCCGATGGTCTGGCGCTGCTGGTGATATCGTCAGAACTGGAAGAGCTGGTGGGCTATGCGGATCGGGTGATTATCATGCGCGATCGCAAACAGGTGGCGGAGATCCCGCTCGCTGAACTGTCGGTCCCGGCGATCATGAATGCCATTGCGGCATAAGGAGTAGAGTGTGATGCCTCAATCTCTTGGGCAAACCGGGGCGCCCAGGCGGCGTGTTAACTGGCCAACCGGCACGCCGCAACTGATAGCCCTGCTGCTGGTGCTGTTGGTGGACAGCCTCGTCGCGCCCCATTTCTACCAGGTGGTACTGCAGGATGGTCGCCTGTTTGGTAGCCCTATCGATATTCTTAACCGCGCCGCGCCGGTCGCACTGCTGGCGATCGGCATGACACTGGTCATCGCGACGGGCGGGATTGACCTGTCCGTAGGCGCGGTGATGGCCATTGCAGGCGCAACAGCCGCGTCAATGACCGTCTCCGGACACAGCCTGCCAGTGGTGTTACTGGCCGCGCTGGGAACCGGCGTCCTGGCCGGTTTGTGGAACGGTATACTGGTGGCGGTGCTGAAAATTCAGCCTTTTGTCGCCACGCTAATCCTGATGGTCGCGGGACGTGGTGTGGCACAGTTGATTACCTCCGGACAAATCGTCACGTTTAACGCCCCGTCACTGGCCTGGCTCGGCAGTGGTTCCCTGCTGCTGTTTCCGACGCCGGTCATTATCGCGCTGGTCACGCTGTTGTTGTTCTGGTTGTTCACCCGCAAAACCGCGCTCGGTATGTTTATCGAAGCGGTGGGGATTAACATTCGCGCGGCGAAAAACGCCGGGGTGAATACCCGCACGGTAGTGATGCTGACCTATGTGCTGAGCGGTGTATGTGCGGCGATAGCCGGGGTGATTGTCACGGCGGACATTCGCGGTGCTGACGCCAACAACGCCGGGTTGTGGCTGGAACTGGATGCGATCCTCGCGGTGGTGATTGGCGGGGGATCATTAATGGGCGGGCGTTTTAACCTTGTGCTGTCGGTAGTCGGCGCATTGATTATTCAGGGGATGAATACCGGGATTCTGCTCTCCGGTTTCCAGCCAGAACTCAACCAGGTGGTGAAAGCGGTCGTGGTGATGTGCGTGTTGATTGTGCAGTCGCCGCGCTTTATCGCGATGATTAAAGGAGTGCGCGGTCATGATAAAACGTAACTTACCGCTGATGATCACGTTGGGCGTCTTCGTGCTCGGCTATCTCTACTGTCTGACGCAGTTTCCGGGGTTCGCCTCCACGCGTGTGATTTGCAACATACTGACAGATAACGCCTTTCTCGGCATTATCGCCGTGGGCATGACGTTTGTGATCCTCTCCGGCGGTATCGATTTGTCCGTCGGGTCGGTCATCGCCTTCACCGGCGTATTTCTGGCGAAAGCCATTGGCGACTGGGGCATCTCGCCGCTGATAGCTTTTCCGCTCATTTTGATTCTGGGCTGTGCGTTTGGCGCTTTTATGGGGTTGCTGATTGATGCGCTAAAAATTCCTGCTTTTATCATCACCCTTGCCGGGATGTTTTTCCTGCGCGGGATCAGTTACCTGCTGTCGGAAGAGTCGATTCCTATCAACCACCCGGTTTACGACACGCTCTCAAGCCTGGCCTGGAGAATTCCCGGCGGCGGCCGACTGAGTGCCATGGGATTGTTGATGCTTGGCGTGGTAGTGATCGGCATTTTCGTCGCTCACCGTACCCGCTTCGGTAACCAGGTTTACGCCATTGGCGGCAATGCCACTTCGGCGAACCTGATGGGCATCTCCACCCGCAGCACCACCATTCGCATTTATATGCTCTCCACCGGTCTGGCAACACTGGCGGGCATTGTCTTCTCCATCTATACCCAGGCGGGCTACGCGCTGGCGGGCGTCGGCGTTGAGCTGGACGCCATTGCGTCGGTGGTGATTGGCGGCACGCTATTAAGCGGCGGTGTGGGGACGGTGCTGGGAACGTTGTTTGGTGTGGCGATTCAGGGGCTGATTCAAACCTATATCAACTTTGACGGCACGCTCAGCTCGTGGTGGACAAAAATTGCCATTGGCATTCTGTTGTTTATTTTTATCGCGTTGCAACGTGGACTTACCGTGCTGTGGGAGAACCGACAGAGCTCTCCTGTTACACGAGTTAGCACAAACGCTACAAAATAATAACACACTGAAATCTTTATTTTTTCCTAAAGTAATTCCGTTAGCAGTCGATAACTGACGAATGGGCTTAATTTACGCCAAAAAGTATCACTGCTACCGGAATTCACATCATGCTTAAAACGCTTTCGATCCGTACTGGTTTACTTTCGTTGTTGGCTGTTATGACTCTCCTCCTGCTGCTGGTGAGCGGCATTGGAGTGTATGCACTGAATAAAAGTTCCTCATCGCTGGAGCGTATCAGTCTGTTGCAGGGCGAGAAGATGGCGCGCCTGAGCGAAGGCTATACCCAGATCTTGCGCGCCCGTAATGAAGCAGGCCAGGCCGTGCGTATGATGGAAGTCGGCTTGCTGGATGATGCGGCAAAATCGGTCAAGATGATTAACGCCGAAATCACCGAAGGCGAAAAATCCCTCACCAGTGTGATCAACGCAGGCGTCGAGGATGAAAAAGGCGCAGCGCTGTTGGCGCAGGTAGCGAAAAGCTACGGCGACTACGTCAGTCAGGGTATTACGCCGATGCAGGATGCGCTGAACAAACAGAGCGCCGACACCTATTATGAGCTGCTGGAAAGCAAGCTGATCCCTATCTCCCGTCAGTTCGACACGGATATGCAGGCTTTCCAGGTCTGGGGCGAAGCGCGCGGCAAAGCGGAAGTGACCGCCGTTCAGAGCAGCAAAAACGTGGTTATGATGCTGATTATGGTCGTGGCGCTGTTGGTAGCGGGCATTATCGTGCTGGCCTGGCTGGCGCTGCGTCATATGCTGCTCAAACCCCTGGAAACCTCTATACAGCAGCTTGAGCATGTGGCCGCTGGTGATTTGACGTCGACGACCACCGGGGCTGCCAGCGTCGAGTTCAACCGGCTTAATGCCGCAATTGAAGAGATGCGCCAGTCACTGGTCGATTCGGTGACGCGTGTGCGCGACGCCAGTTCGCAAATTGATACCGGCAGTCGTGAACTGGCCGCTGGCAACGTCGATCTCTCCCAGCGAACCGAGTCCACCGCGACATCGCTTGAGCAGACCGCCGCCAGCATGGAGCAAATCACCGCCACGGTGAAACTGAATGCCGACAACGCGGAGCAGGCGCATAAACTGGCACAGACCGTCTCCGATACCGCCGATCGCGGCAGCGAAATGGTTTGCTATGTCATTGAAAAAATGCGTGACATTTCCGGAAGCTCCGATCGTATCGCCGATATTCTTAGCGTTATCGACGCCATCGCTTTCCAGACCAATATTCTTGCGCTGAACGCCGCTGTTGAAGCTGCTCGTGCCGGGGAGCAAGGCCGCGGTTTCGCCGTGGTCGCGGGTGAAGTGCGTAACCTTGCCAGCCGCAGCGCCGAATCGGCGAAGGAGATCCGCGCGCTGATCAGCAGTTCGCAGGCGCACGTGTCTGAAGGCAGCGATCTGGCGATGCAGGCTGGCGAAACAATGGACGAAATCGCAGAAGAAGTGTTGCGAATGACCAAACTGATGCGCGAAATCGCTAATGCATCGCAGGAACAGAGCCGCGGTATTGAGCAGGTCAATATTGCCGTCAGCCAGATGGATGAAACGGCACAACAAAATGCGGCGTTAGTACAACAATCTTCTGCAGCCACGCGTTCGCTTGAAGAACAATCACGTGAATTGTTGCAGGCGATGGCGTCGTTCCGCCTGCAACCTCAGGGATAGATCAGCAAAGAAAAACGCACATTTGTGCGCTAAAAAAAACGCCACATAACGTGGCGTTTTCTCTTCTTTCCGGCATTACGCGTCCGGGAATTCACGCATATAGCGTTCAACATCGTCCACCATATGCTCATTGCCGACGAAGAACGGACGGCGCTGGTGCAGGCTTTCCGGCTGAATGTCCAGAATACGTACTTTACCGTCGCTGGCTTTACCGCCCGCCTGCTCGGCGAGGAAGGCCATCGGGTTGCATTCGTACAGCAGACGCAGTTTCCCTTCCGGGTGGCTGGCGGTGCTTGGGTAGAGGTAAATCCCACCCTTCAGCAAGTTACGGTGGAAATCTGCCACCAGAGAACCGATATAGCGCGTGGTATAAGGGCGGTTTGTCGCCTTATCTTCTTCCTGACAGAACTTCAGGTATTTTTTCACGCCCAGCGGGAATTTGATGTAGTTGCCTTCGTTGATGGAGTACGTGTTGCCACGCTCCGGGAAGCGCATACGTTCCTGGCACAGGCAGAAGACGCCCAGTGACGGATCGTATGTGAAAGCGTGAACGCCGCAGCCCGTGGTGTAAACCAGCATGGTTGAAGATCCATACACCACGTAACCGGCGGCAACCTGTTTGTTGCCCGGCTGCAGGAAGTCTTCCATGGTGACCGGCGTGCCTACCGGCGTAATACGGCGGTAGATAGAGAAAATGGTCCCGACAGAGACGTTAACGTCGATGTTGGAAGAGCCATCCAGAGGATCCATCAGCACCACGTATTTGGCGTGCTCGCAACCTTCGAAAACGACAATTTCGTCTTCTTCTTCAGAGGCGATGCCTGCCACGATATCGCGGGCGCGGAGTGCAGCTTTCAGTTTTTCATTGGCGAACAGGTCGAGTTTTTGTTGCTCCTCACCCTGTACGTTTTCAGCACCGCTGGCACCCAGGATATCGACCAGACCGGCCTTATTGATATCGCGATGAATGATCTTGGCGCCCAGTTTTATTGCCGACAGCAAAGCAGTCAGTTCACCCGTTGCATGCGAGAACTCATGCTGCTTTTCGACAATAAATTCACCTAACGTTTTCATAACACTTTCCCTGCATTTTTAATATGGAGTAAAGCGATTGTAGCCTGTGGTTTTCAGGTTGCCTGGCACAGCAAGTTCCGGATATTAAACAGCTCGCACCGTAACAGCCAGAGCTTTCGCAAACGAAAACGCAGGATACGTACAACTATACTAACAAAGATTAAAAACTTCGCGCACAGGTGAATCGCGCCAGCTCTATACGGATTATCCTGAAATGCATTTCTCTGACGTTAAACATATGAGTAAAATGTGCGCCAGTTTAAGAAAGGATAACGACGTATGCGCATTCATATTTTGGGGATTTGCGGCACTTTTATGGGCGGGCTGGCCATGCTGGCGCGCTCGCTGGGTCATCAGGTTACGGGTTCGGATACCAATATTTATCCGCCGATGAGCACCTTGCTGGAAAAGGAAGGTATTGATCTCATTCAGGGCTATGACGCAAGTCAGCTCGATCCCGCGCCGGATTTGGTGATTGTTGGCAACGTGATGAAGCGCGGAAACCCGTGTGTGGAAGCGGTGCTGGAAAAAAACATTCCCTATATGTCCGGCCCGCAGTGGCTGCACGATTTTGTCCTGCGTGACCGCTGGGTTGTGGCGATTGCCGGAACGCACGGTAAAACCACCACCGCGGGCATGGCGACCTGGATCCTCGAAGCCTGCGGTTACAAACCCGGCTTTGTGATTGGCGGCGTACCGGGTAACTTCGACGTCTCCGCGCGTTTGGGCGACAGCCCGTTCTTCGTGATCGAAGCTGACGAGTATGACTGCGCCTTCTTCGACAAGCGTTCCAAATTTGTTCATTATTGCCCGCGTACGCTGGTGCTCAATAACCTTGAGTTTGACCATGCGGATATCTTCGACGACCTGAAAGCGATCCAGAAGCAGTTCCATCACCTGGTGCGTATTGTGCCGGGGCAGGGGAAAATCATCTGGCCGGAAAATGACATCAACCTGAAACAGACGATGGCAATGGGCTGCTGGAGCGAACAGGAACTGGTGGGCGAGCAGGGCCACTGGCAGGCGAAAAAACTGAACACCGATGCATCCAGTTGGGAAGTGTGGCTGGATAATGCATGCGTTGGCCAGGTGAACTGGGGGCTGGTTGGCGAGCACAACATGCACAATGGCCTGATGGCGATCGCAGCGGCGCGCCATGTCGGCGTCGCCCCGGCGGATGCGGCCAATGCGCTGGGTTCCTTTATTAACGCCCGTCGCCGCCTCGAACTGCGTGGCGAAGCTAACGGCGTAACGGTGTATGACGACTTTGCTCACCACCCGACGGCCATTCTCGCGACGCTGGCGGCATTGCGCAGTAAAGTCGGCGGCACCGCGAAGATCATTGCCGTGCTGGAACCGCGTTCGAACACCATGAAAATGGGGATCTGCAAAGACGACCTGGCACCCTCTTTAGGCCGCGCAGATGAAGTTTACCTGCTGCAACCGCAGCATATTCCATGGCAGGTTGCAGAAGTGGCCGATGCGTGCGTACAGCCTGCGCACTGGAGCGCGGATGTCGACGCGCTGGCAGACATGATTGTCAAAAGCGCACAGCCGGGCGATCACATTCTGGTCATGAGTAACGGCGGATTCGGCGGCATTCACCAGAAACTGCTGGATGGGCTGGCGAAAAAAGCGGAAATCGCAGCCGAAAACGCCTGACCCCGTCAATGCAAAGAAAAACCGCGCCCGGTATCCCGGCGCGGTTTTTTTATGGCTGCGGTTTACTCTTTTGCCATAGGCGTTTCAATGGCTTGTGGGGCTTTGCTGCCCTGAATCTCTTTCACGCGTTTTTCCACATCCGCCACCTGGCTGCTGTTATGCAGTAAGGTATAGGTCAGATCAAAGCGTGTGCTCTGGCCCGGTTGTAACTGTTTCACACGTTTTTGCTGGCGTTCAATGGTGACCGGGTAGGCGTAGCTGGTGCCGGGTTCGATGCCAGTGACGTAGCCCTGTTTTTCCGTATCGGTGTTTTTCCACATCGTCAGCACCGGCAGTTGTTCGGTGTTGTAACTGATGGAGACGCCTTTATCGCCCGCTTTATTCAGCAGGGCGGCGACAGTTTGTTTATTGGCGTCGGCCAGCGGTTTGATGTTAAACACCATTTCGTCGAAGCCCTTGGTTGGCCCGGCGTAGGTTTGCCACTCTTTCAGACCCCCTTTAGCATAATCGTTGAACGGGCTGACGTTTTCGTACGGCGTGATAAAGCGAGCGCCTTGCTCAAGGATCGGTTTGCCGAAGTTACTGTGATAGATGATCTGGTAGTCGTGGGGGTAATCCGCGTGGTTGGTCAGCACATCATGCAGGCTGAAGCTGTTGCTGCCCGGAATATAGCGCAGTTCCATTTCGGTTTGCAGATCGGCTTTTTTGAAGGTGCTCTCTTTCACCAGCCCACGAATGCGGATCTCATACGGTGCGGTATCGCTGACGTCCACCGATACCTGTGATGCTGGTGTATTGCCCACTTTGCCATGCAGTGTGTAAATCTGTCCGTCTGCGGTGACCGGGTGGCCGGTCCATTCGTAACCGCAGCGCACCACCATCTCGTTGAAACCTTCCAGCCAGCCAAGGCCGTTACGGCTTTCGAGGTTGATAAACGCCGGGTTCACCACCTCTTTAACCGGAGAATTCCACCCCATATGCACCCCGAAGCCGTCGGCATACAGCAGGTTCATGCCACGAGTGGGGCTCAGGGCAATGGTGAGCCCGTTTTTGCTGGTGATCTTGATAACTTTACTGCCTTCCTGTTTGCCGCCGTGCAGTACGATTTGCTCAATGCTGAACTGCTGTCCTTTGACGTTCAGCTGATCGCTGCTGATCCGCCAGTTTCCTTGTTCAATGCCGCCTTCAGCACTTGTCAGCACCCAGGTTTTCGCCATCACAGGGCCAGAAATAAGCAGCGCCAGCGCGGAAAGCATTACGGTTTTTTTCATCATTTATTCCTTTTATGCTGAATCGATTATGTGTACCACGGCTGAAATCTACGTTTTGCGCTGATAAGAAAATGTGATCCGTTTCATCTGATGAAAATGAGCAGCAACAAGAGGTTAAATAGTAGGAATTGATCGCATTTATTTATGAAATGCAAAATATTGATAGGGAAAATTTGTGAGATGCGTTGATTTTAGCTTTAACGATTCAGCTAAATACTCAGTGCCGAAATAGTGGCAGTGCGCGGCGGTAAAACCATGGGATAAATAACGGGATACATAAAAGAAACCCTCCCGGTAGGGAGGGCTACATGTGCGGTTATCAGGCTTCGTTATTCTCAGCCAGTTCGCGCAGATACTGGAAGATCAACCGCGCGGACTTGGGCGGTTTGTTGCCTTCTTTCTCTTTTTGGGCGTTACGGATAAGTGAACGCAATTGCTGACGGTCGGCCTCCGGCCACAGATTCAGTACATCGGGTACAGCATCGTCACCTTCTTCAATCAGACGATCGCGCAAATGCTCCAGCTTGTGGAAGAACGCGACCTGCTGATTGTGACGGTTTTTCAGCTTATCCAGCGCCTGGCGGATAGGATCCACATCGCGTTGACGAAGCATTTTGCCAATCAACTGCAACTGACGGCGACGACCCTCTTTCTTAATGCGCTGCGCCAGTTCAATGGCATCGCGCAGATCCGGGTCGAGCGGGAGTTTATCCAGCGCGTTTTTACCCAGTTCTACCATTTCTGCACCAAGCTGCTTTAACTCTTCAGCATCGCGCTTAATTTCACTCTTACTGACCCAGATGATCTCATCATCTTCGTCTTCAATATCATCACCGGGCACGTCGTCGAGCCAGTCGTCGGGCTGCTTTGTCATCTCAGGCTCCTTAAAAAAAGAGGCTAATGTTACCAGTTAAGGCGCGCACTGAAAAACGGTTCTCTGTTAGACTTCAAAGATTCTCTCCCTTAATTATGGCATTGGCGATGAAAGTGATCACACAAGTTGCACAACAACGCAAAGTACTGGAAGACGCAGTTACCACGGCGCTGGAGCTGGCCTCCGGGAAGGCGGATGGTGCGGAAGTGGCTGTCAGTAAAACCACCGGCATCGGTGTCAGCACACGCTACGGCGAAGTGGAGAATGTTGAATTTAACAGTGATGGTGCACTGGGCATTACCGTCTATCACCAGAACCGCAAAGGCAGCGCGTCGTCTACCGATCTCAGCCCGGATGCCATTGCCCGTACGGTGCAGGCGGCGCTCGATATCGCCCGTTACACTTCGCCGGATCCTTACGCGGGCGTTGCAGATAAAGAGCTGCTGGCCTTCGATGCTCCGGATCTCGATCTGTTCCACCCGGCGGAAGTGACGCCGGATGAAGCCATCGAATGGGCTGCGCGTGCGGAACAAGCTGCGCTGAAAGCAGACAAACGTATCAACAATACCGAAGGCGGGAGCTTTAACAGCCACTATGGCATCAAAGTGTTCGGCAACAGCCACGGTATGCTGCAAAGTTACTGTTCCACCCGCCACTCCCTGTCGAGCTGCGTGATTGCTGAAGAAAATGGCGATATGGAGCGCGATTACGCCTACACCATCGGGCGTGATATCCGCGATCTGCACACGCCGGAATGGGTGGGTGAAGAGTGTGCGCGCCGTACTCTGTCTCGCCTGTCTCCGCGTAAGCTGTCGACCATGAAAGCACCGGTGATTTTTGCCAGCGAAGTCGCGACCGGGCTGTTTGGCCACCTGGTGGGCGCGATCGCTGGCGGCGCGGTGTACCGTAAATCCACCTTCCTGCTGGATTACCTGGGCAAACAGATCCTGCCAGAGTGGCTGACGATTGAAGAGCATCCGCACCTGCTGAAAGGCCTGGCTTCCACGCCGTTCGACAGCGAAGGGGTGCGCACCGAGCGTCGCGATATTATTAAAGACGGCGTGCTGACCCAGTGGCTGTTGACCAACTACTCTGCGCGTAAGCTGGGGCTGAAGAGTACCGGGCATGCGGGCGGCATTCATAACTGGCGGATCGCCGGGCGCGGTCTCAGTTTTGAGCAGATGCTGAAAGAGATGGGCACTGGTCTGGTGGTAACAGAATTGATGGGACAGGGCGTTAGTGGCATCACGGGCGATTACTCGCGCGGCGCCGCCGGTTTCTGGGTGGAAAACGGGGAAATCCAGTATCCGGTGAGCGAAATCACTATTGCCGGTAACCTGAAAGAGATGTGGCGCGATATTGTTACTGTCGGTGACGATATTGAACAACGCAGTAATATTCAGTGTGGTTCAGTGTTACTCCCGGAGATGAAAATCGCCGGACAATAACTCCGTGGCGCTAAGAGCTGCGCCTTCAGCGTGATAATAAAAAAGGAAGTGAGCAATGCGTAAAAACCTGTTAGCAATCCTGGCTGTGTCGTCGTTGTTTATGGGTTCGGCGGTGTTTGCCGCCGATCTTGAGGATGATATGGGCACCCTGAGCGATAACCTCAAAGTGGTGCAGAAAACCAATGATGCCACCGAGCTGAAAGGCGCATTAACCAATATGCGCACCGCCGCGCTGGATGCACAAAAAGCTACCCCGCCGAAGCTGGAAGGGAAAGCGCCGGATAGCGCCGAGATGAAAGATTATCGTCACGGCTTTGATGTGCTGGTTGGGCAGATTGACGATGCGCTGAAACTGGCTAATGAAGGTAAAGTGAAAGAGGCGAAGGCGGCTGCTGAAGGCCTGGCTAACACCCGCAACACCTATCACAAGAAGTTCCGCTAAGCATACCCGGCGGGGCTGCGGCCCCGCTTTACCAATAAGTAAACCTTATTCATCTCACACTTTTCCCCTTCGGTTCGCCGTTTTTTTATTCTCATTTCCACACCGATTTCCGCAACTTTTCTGCATTCCTGTGACCGTTGCCCAGTCAAAAATCTTCAGTGACCCGATTTCTGTGGCGCAGATCACTAAGACCTTCCGCCTTTCCACTTCGAAGTGGAAAACTCCTCGCTACAAACTCTTAACCTGCAACGTTAGCTTTATTCCGAAGCCATGAGTGGGGTAAGACGAGTGAATAACGGAGCGGTAATGAACGACGCGGAGCAGGCAGCGCAAACGGCAACCCTCGCACAGCGCATGCTGACGAAGGTGTTTACCTTGTTAAGCGATCAAGGCATCACGCCGAATGCAGTACAGCAGCAGATGCTGACCTCGCATGTCCGGGCAATGGCGCACCGTTCCGTGACGGGCGAACCGCTGCCGGAAGTGGACGCCAGCCTGTTTGATGAAATTTCAGCCGGGTCGATGGACCTTGCCCGCGAGGTGGTGGCGGCATTCGGCAATTTACCGGAAGAAGAAGCCTGGCTGCTGTCGGTGCACTTCGAAGTGGCGAAAGACAACCTGTAAGGAGCGAAAGATGGAACACATTACCGTAGTGATTGGCGATCGTCTGGGTAAAGGCCAGAAAGTGGCCGCAGGCGTCGAAAAAGCAGGCGGCCGCGCGGTGGTTGTACCGGGCGTGGCGGCGGATATGAAACTTGGCGACGTGATGAAAGCGGAAAACGCCACCTTCGGCATTTCATTTTGCGGCAGCGGTGGCGCAGGTGCCATCACCGCGCAAAACAAACATGGTTACAAAGCGAAATACGGCATGCGCTCCGTGGAAGAGGGCGTCACCGCCATCAACGAAGGCTGCAACGTGCTGGGATTCGGTTTTATGGACAAAGAAGAATTGGGCGAGCGCCTGGTGCAGGCGTGGCTGAAAAAATACGGCGCATAACCATGAAAGAACAGTTCACCACCACGGTCAGGGTTAACGGCAAGGGCGATGCGAAAAACCGCGCCTTCGCCGATGCGCTGAGCCACGTTCAGGCCGCGGTGATGAAAGCGTCGCCGCATATTTTACTGCGTATCGAGCCACAGGATGTGCAGGTTGTTCATGCGCAGGAAACGACGCGGAAAGAGGCCTTTTTGTTCCTCTTCCTGCGTCGGGAAAGACGCACTTACAGCGTGGAGCTGGATGTGACCGTCAACGTGACCGCCATCAATCTCGATAAAGTGGATTTCGTCACGAAATAACTCAATGCATACCCGTGAGTCCGTTCCATCGGGTAGAAGAGGGCAGACTGATGTTCTTAATCATACTAATAAAATCACTCATCATCGGCGGCCTGGTTGGCGTCGGCGTGGGTGCCGGGGCTGCACGCATGTTCCACGCGCCGACCACTCAGGGTATGGGCGCATTTCGTACTTTGGGGGAACTGAACTCTTGCGAAGGGGATCCGGCATCGCACTTCTCCTTTGGCTTAGGGTTCTTCTTTAACGCCTGGGCGTCATCCGTAGCTGCGGGTTCCTTTACCCAGGACGTTGACCACCGCATTATCCCCAACTGGGGCGCGGCGGCGCTGATGGTGAAAAACCGTAACGTCGGCGAAACCCTGCACGATCCGAAAAAGATGGCCATCGCCTGTGGGCTGATCGGCATGGTGGTGGTCACCTTCCTCAACCTGACGGCCTCTTCCGTACCGGCGGCGCTGCAAGTCACGGCGGTGAAAGTGTTGGTACCGGCAGCAAACTTACTGGTGAATACCGTGATGCCGGTGATCTTCTGGCTGGCGGCCATCGACGCCGGTAAAAAATCCGGTTTCTGGGCCACTGTTTTTGGCGGCGCGGCGCAGTTAATCATGGGTAACGCCGTTCCGGGGTTGGTGCTGGGTATTCTGATCGGTAAAGGCGTGGAAGAGAGTGGCTGGAACCGCGTTACCAAAGTAATGATGACCGCGATTGTCGCCCTGTTTGTCCTGAGCGGTTTCTTCCGCGGCTTCGATCTGAAAATGATTGAGTCCTTCCACCTGAGCGCGCCGAACTGGCTTGAGCTCATCCACAACTCGCTCAGCGGCAAATAAGGAAAGACGATGGAACAGAATAAAGGCTTTTGGTACGCCGACTGGTCATTCCCGATTTTCGTCGGCCTGCTCTCTTCCGGCGTCTTTGCCGGGACACATATGTACTACCTGTACGGCATCGGCGCGTTCAACGAAGTGGCGTTTGTCTCGATGCTGCGCTCCGGTATGGACACTGGCGTATACGGAGCGGTGGCGGCGTTTGGCGCCAGCTTCCTGTTTGCCCGCATTATTGAAGGTTCGCTGGTGGGGATTCTGGATATCGGCGGCGCGATCCAGACCGGTGTCGGGCTTGGCGTTCCGGCACTGCTGCTCGGCGCGGGCTTTGTCTTCCCGGTGGCGAACTTTGTTGCCTCGCTGGCAACCGGTCTGGTGATTGGGGTGTTGATTGGTTACCTGATTATCCTGGCGCGTAAGTTCACCATTAACCAGAGCGACTCCACTTACGGCGCAGACGTGATGATGGGGGCAGGTAATGCGTCGGGTCGCTTCCTTGGCCCGTTGATTATTCTCAGCGCCATGACGGCCTCGATTCCTATTGGCATCGGTTCATTGGTGGGCGCACTGCTGTTTTACCTCTGGCAAAAGCCGATCACCGGGGGCGCGATCCTGGGTGCGATGTTGCTGGGTGCCATCTTCCCGGTGGCCCTCTGATACCCGCGGGCGCTACGGCGCCCGTTACTTCTGGAGATACGCATGTTTGATTTACTCCTGCGCCGGGCACGTCTGGTTGACGATACGGTGACGGATATCGCCATCAGTGCGGGTAAAATCGCCGCGTTGGGTGATATCAGCGGCCCGGCGGTGAAATCTATTGATTTACACGGTGAACATTATGTCAGCGCCGGGTGGATCGACTCCCACGTCCATTGCTATCCAAACTCGCCGATCTATCACGATCAGCCCGACAGTGTCGGGATCGCAACCGGGGTCACCACGGTGATCGATGCAGGCAGCACCGGTGCGGACGATATTGACGATTTTTATACCCTCACCCGCCAGGCAACCACGGAAGTCTATGCGCTGTTGAATATCTCCCGCGTGGGACTGATTGCACAAAATGAGCTGGCGAACCTGAATAATATCGATGCCAGCGCCGTACGTGATGCGGTGCAACGCCACCCGGATTTTATCGTTGGCCTGAAAGCGCGGATGAGCAGCAGCGTGGTGGGTGACAACGGCATTACACCGCTTGAACGCGCGAAAGCGATACAAAAAGAGAACGGTGATTTACCGCTGATGGTGCATATCGGTAACAACCCGCCGAACCTCGACGAGATTGCCGATCTGCTCACCTCCGGCGACATCATCACCCACTGCTATAACGGTAAACCGAACCGCATTCTGACCCCCGGCGGGGAGTTGCGCGCGTCCGTTGCCCGCGCGCTTCGCCGCGGTGTGCGGCTGGATGTCGGACACGGCAGCGCCAGTTTTAGCTTTACGGTGGCAAAACGTGCGATAGCGTTGGGCATTTTGCCGCAGACCATCAGTTCCGACATCTACTGCCGCAACCGCATTGACGGCCCGGTGCGCTCACTGGCGAACGTGATGTCCAAATTTCTCGCCATTGGCCTGTCGCTGCCGCAGGTGATTGCCTGTGTGACCGACCACGCCGCCGAGGGCCTGCGCCTGAAACAGAAAGGGCGACTGGCGGTCGGTTATGACGCCGATCTGACCATTTTCGACCTGAAGCGCCAGCCAGTGCTGTTTACCGATGCGGAACACGAAAGCTTACAGGCTGAACAGTTAATCACGCCGTTGGCCGCCATTCGTGCAGGCCATGGCTATATGACCGAACAGGGGAGTGCGGAACATGCCTTCGATTTATGATAAGTACCAATTAAAACAGGTGATTAATGCCTCCGGGCGCATGACGGCGCTCGGCGTCTCCACCCCGCGCCCGGAAGTGGTTGAGGCGGTCCTTAGCGGCATGAATCACTACTTCGAAATGAAAGATCTGGTGAACAAGACCGGGGAGTACATCGCGAATTTGCTGGAGGTTGAGGGCGCGACGGTGGTCTCTTGTGCTTCTGCCGGTATTGCACAGTCGGTGGCCGCTGTACTGGTGAAAGAGAGTGACTGGTTGCTGGAAAACCTGCACAGCACGGTGATTGAGAACAACGAAATCGTGCTGCCGCGCGGCCATAACGTTAACTTTGGCGCACCGGTCGGCACAATGGTGGCGTTGGGCGGCGGTAAGGTTGTGGAAGCCGGCTACGCCAACGAATGTTCCGCCGATCAACTGGCGGCGGCGATCTCCCCGCGCACGGCGGCGATCCTCTATATCAAGTCCCACCACTGCGTACAGAAAAGCATGCTCAGCGTTGAGCAGGCTGTCGTGGTGGCGCGTAAACACGATCTGCCGCTGATTGTCGATGCGGCAGCGGAAGAAGATTTGCAGTGCTACTACCGCGCTGGCGCCGATCTGGTTATCTACAGCGGCGCGAAGGCGATCGAGGGGCCAACTAGCGGGCTGGTGATCGGCAAAACGCAGTACGTCGAGTGGGTCAAACGCCAGACGGCGGGCATTGGTCGGGCGATGAAAGTGGGCAAAGAGGGCATTCTCGGACTGACCTGCGCCATTGAACACTACCTTAGCGCCCGGAAAGAGAGCGGTGCGGAAATGGTCGCCAAAATGACGCCGTTTATCGACCAGCTTAATACGCTGCCGGGCGTCAGCGCGCGCGTCGTGTGGGACAGCGCCGGGCGAGATATTGCCCGTAGCGAAATCAAGTTCGACGAAGCGATAACGGGTATCGCCACAGGTGATTTAGTCAGCGCCCTGAAACAGGGGGAATACGCCATTTACTTCCGTGGCTATAAAGCCAATGAAGGCATTATCGAGGCCGATGTCCGTAGCGTAACTGCCGACCAACTGGCGGTGGTGTATCGCCGCATCGCCGAAGAACTGAACAAGGAGCAACACCCATGAAACTGACCCCCAATTTTTACCGTGACCGTGTGTGCCTGAATGTGCTGGCAGGCAGTAAAGAGAACGCCAGCGCCATTTACGAGGCTGCAGAAGGCCATGTGCTGGTGGGCGTCCTGTCGAAAAACTACCCGGACGTTGCCACGGCGGTCGCCGATATGCGCGACTATGCAGCGCGTATTGATAACGCGCTCTCTGTCGGCCTGGGTGCGGGTGATCCGAACCAGTCCGCCATGGTCAGCGCCATCGCCCGTGAGGTGCAACCGCAGCATGTGAATCAGGTCTTTACCGGCGTGGCAACCAGCCGGGCGCTGCTGGGGCAGAGTGAGACGGTGGTAAACGGCCTGGTCTCGCCAACGGGAACGCCAGGGCTGGTGAAAATCTCCACCGGGCCGCTAAGCAGCCAGGCTGCGGACGGCGTTGTACCGATTGAGACGGCAATTGCACTGTTAAAAGATATGGGCGGCAGCTCGGTTAAATACTTCCCAATGGGCGGTCTGACGTGCCGTGACGAGTATCTGGCGGTGGCTGAAGCTTGTGCGCGTTACGATTTCTGGCTGGAGCCGACTGGCGGTATCGATTTGGACAATTTTGGTGAGATCCTGCAAATCGCACTGGAGGCGGGAGTGCGTAAAATTATCCCGCATGTTTACAGCTCAATCATCGATAAGGTGAGCGGCGACACGCGTCCGGCGGACGTTTGTCAACTGATGGCGATAACCCAAAAACTGGTGCAGTAAACGCACTCCCTCTCCCTGCTGTGAGGGAGCAACTCAACCGTTGTGTCAGGAGCCATTATGACGACTGTTCGTTATCTACTTGCCGCTTCACTCTCTCTGCTGGCGACCCACGTCATGGCACAAACCGAATACGCCTGGGTGGGAACGTACAACCCGAATGGTGAAGGGTTGTACCGTTTCACCGTCGATCCGCAATCGGGAGTGCTTGGGAATAAAACGCTGGTCAGCACATTGCCGAACGCGGCGCAACTGACCGTGGCGCGCGATGGCAAGACGCTCTATCTCGCCAGCGAAGTGGAGCAGGGCGCGGTTCAGGCGCTGCGTATTGGCAACAATGGCGAGCTGAGCGTGCTCAATCAAGTGGCGTCTGGCGGGGCCGGGCCGGTCTATCTGTCACTAACGCCGGATGGCCGTTTCTTGCTGGTGGCGAATTACGTCAGCGGTTCGATTGCCGTGTTGCCGGTTAACGATGATGGCAGCCTCGGGGAAGCGGTGGACAAGCGGCAGGATCAGGGGGAACCTGGCACGGCAAAACCGCAAGCGGCGGTGGAAGGTAGTTTTGCGATAAGCGATCACAATGGTCCCCATGCGCATATGATTGCCGCCGATCCGAGCGGGAAATTTGTCTTTTCCACCGATCTGGGGCTGGATCGCATTTACCAGTATAAGTTTGATGGCAAAACAGGCGCGTTAACACCTAATGATCCACCTTTTATCAGTGCCTCTTCCAAAGGAGCCGGTCCACGTCACTTTGTTTTCACGCTGCAAGGCGACGGCCTGTGGCTGATTAATGAAGAGTCGTCGACGCTGACGCACTACGCGCTGAATAAAACCACCGGCACATTACAGCAGGGGGAAACCATTTCTGCGCTGCCGAAAGACTACAAAGGCACCAGTTTTGCCGCGGGTCTGGTGTTAAGCGCCGATGGCAAACAGCTGTATGTTGCCAACCGGTTGCATAACAGCATTGGGCACTTTACGGTGAAAGCCGATGGTTCGCTCACGCATCAGGACGATGTGTGGACACGCGGTGATTATCCGCGCACGCTGACGTTGGCGGCGAATGGGCGCTGGCTCTATGTGCTGAATCAGCGCAGCGATAACATCACCCGCTTTCGCGTGGAACCCAACGGAAAACTGCAATTTGAGCCGGATTACACCCCGGTGGGCAGTCCATCTCAGATGGTCATTTCATCTCACCCTTAAAGCCTGGAGAGCGATGTGCGATTCCCGAACCAACGTTTAGCGCAACTGTTTACTATGCTGCAAAACGAAACGCTACCGCAGGATGAGCTGGCACAGCGCTTGTCTGTGTCAACGCGTACCGTTCGGGCCGATATCACTGCTCTCAACGCGTTGCTGTTGCAGCACGGTGCGCAATTTGTGCTGACGCGCGGCAGCGGTTATCAACTAAAAATCGATGACGCTGCCCGCTATCAGAGCTTGCAGGCCACCCGCCCGCGTGCGTTGCGTATTCCGCGCAGTGCTCCGGAGCGGGTGCACTATCTGGTGGTGCGTTTTCTCACCTCCGCGTTTTCCCTCAAACTGGAAGATCTGGCGGACGAATGGTTTGTCAGCCGCGCCACGCTGCAAAACGACATGACGGAAGTGCGCGAGTGGTTTTCCCGCTATCGCCTGACGCTGGAAACCCGCCCGCGTCATGGTATGAAACTGTTTGGCAGTGAAATGGCACTGCGCGCCTGCCTGACGGATTTACTGTGGGAGCTGGCGCAACAGAATGCACAGAACCCGCTGATCACCGAAGATGCGCTCAATCCAGGCGTGCCGGAAGCACTGGCGTCTGTTCTACACGATTGTTTTAGTCGTTATCACATTTGCCTGACTGACGAAGGCGATCTGTTTATCCGCTTGTATTGCGCGGTTGCAGTACGCCGTATCAGCGAGGGCTATCCGCTGTCGGAATTTACCGCCGATGATGGGGATGAGAACGTGCGCGACGCCGCACGGGATATCTCAGCCGCATTGCAACAACTGGCGGGGAAACCGCTGGCGGCGGCGGAAGAGCACTGGCTGCGAGTGCATATCGCCGGGCGTCGCGTGCAGGAACTGGTACCCAGCGCCATCAGCGCCGATGATGATGAAACACTGGTGAATTACATTCTTGGCTATATCAATAGCCACTATAACTACAACCTGCAAAACGACACACAACTGCATGCGGACCTGCTGACGCATATCAAAACCATGATCACCCGCGTGCGCTACCAAATCATGATCCCCAACCCGCTGTTGGATAACATCAAGCAGCACTACCCCATGGCCTGGGACATGACGCTGGCGGCGGTCTCCAGTTGGGGGAAATACACACCGTATGTGATCAGCGAAAACGAGATCGGTTTTCTGGTGCTGCACATTGGCGTGGGGCTGGAGCGTCACTACAACATTGGTTACCAGCGGCAACCGCAGGTGTTGCTGGTGTGTGATGCCGGAAATGCGATGGCGCGCATGATTGAAGCCGTGCTGGGGCGGAAATACCCGCAAATTGTGGTTACCCGCACCGTGACGCTGCGTGATTACGAGCAGTGCGCCACTATTGCCGAAGATTTTGTGATTTCCACTGCGCGGGTCAGTGAAAAAGATAAACCGGTGGTCACCATTGCGCCGTTCCCCAGTGAGTATCAACTGGAGCAGATCGGCAAACTGGTGCTGGTGGACAGAACGCGCCCGTGGATGCTGGAAAAGTATTTTGATGCGCTCCATTTCCGCATTATCGACGGTGAGATGGATCAGCAAACGCTGTTTACCACCCTCTGTGACCAATTGCGTGATGAAGGTTTTGTCGACGCAGAATTTCTCGACTCGGTCATTGAACGTGAAGCGATTGTCAGCACCCTGCTGGGGGAAGGCATTGCTTTACCGCACGCCCTTGGGTTGCTGGCGAAAAAAACCGTGGTCTATACCGTGCTGGCCCCGCAGGGGATCCGCTGGGGAGACGACACCGCGCATGTCATTTTTTTACTGGCGATCAGCAAAAGCGAGTACGAAGAGGCGATGGCGATCTACGATATTTTCGTCACTTTCTTGCGCGAACGCGCCACCGCCAGGCTTTGTGCCTGTGCAGACTTTGCCACGTTCAAACGCGTAGCAATGGAATCGCTCAGCCGTTTTTAGAACCTGTTGGGGATGAACGATACCGCAACACGCTTATACCGTGGCGAGGGGGTATTTAAAGGTGTACACGCAACTGGCGTGACGGTTTGGTTTTTGCTGTAGCGGTGGGCAAACGAGAAAACGCGGCCGCTTACCGGAATGCCAGCAAGCGGCTGCCGCGCTGTTTAGCGCAAGTGATGGACGACCTGGTTGCTGCTGCCTCGCCAGATCAGCATCGGGTCTTTCAAATCCTGGACAAATTTTCCGTCCACCAACACGTTGATCTGTGCGACTACTTCACGCTGTGCGGCGTCGAGTTCGTCCATCTTGTAGCCCGTCCAGACCCAGATATCCTTACCGGGGCATTCGGCGCGAATGCGGGTGACCAGTTTTAAAATATCCGGCACGTTTTGCGGGTGCAGTGGATCGCCGCCGGAGAGTGAAATCCCCTGCCGTTTAATGCGGGTGTCGTTGAGATCCGCGATTATGCGCTCTTCCATTTCGACCGTGAACGGCACGCCGGAGTTCAGCCGCCAGGTGCTTTTGTTGTAACAGCCGGGGCATTCATGCACGCAGCCGGCGACGAACAGTGTGCAGCGGGTGCCGGGACCGTTGACAATGTCGACTGGGTAATATTGGTGATAATTCATTTTCGCATCTCATCCGCTTATCAATTGACGCCATCGCTGCGTTGGCTGCTTGCGCGCGCCCGGGTCACTTACTGATGTAAACTCCCCGGGACACACGCAATTGTCGCCTTGTTCTGACGTCAATTGCGTTGCGGATATATAGCAGATTGATAGCGCAGTGCCATCGGGCAAATAGACGTTAACCCATCTGCCCGTTGCCGAGGTGTTTGACGCGGCGTTTCACTTCTTCCTGCTTCCCGGCGTTAAACGGACGTGCGTCCGGGCTGCCAAGATAACCGCATACCCGACGGGTCACCGACACGCGGGTGGCATCGTGGTTGCCGCATTTCGGGCAGGTGAAGCCTTTACTGGTGCACTCAAACTCACCGGTAAAACCGCACTCGTAACACTCATCAATAGGCGTGTTGGTGCCGTAATACGGCACATGCTGGTAGCTGTAATCCCAGACATCTTCCAGTGCACGCAGGTTGTGCTGAATATTCGGGTATTCGCCATAACAAATGAAGCCCCCGCTGGCTAACGGCGGGTACGGCGCTTCGAAATCGATTTTGTCGTACGGGTTAACCTTTTTCTCAACGTCGAGATGGAAGCTGTTGGTGTAGTAACCTTTGTCTGTTACGCCTTCCACCACGCCAAATTCGGCGGTATCGATACGGCAGAAACGGTCGCACAGGTTTTCGCTTGGCGTGCTGTACAGGCTAAAGCCGTAACCCGTCTCTTCTTTCCACTCATCCACCGCTTTACGCAAGCGTTCAACAATTGCCACGCCTTTGGCACGCAGGGCTTCGCTGTCATAAATATGTTTATTGCCGAACAGCGCGTTAATGGTTTCGTGAATCCCGATATAACCCAGCGAAATAGAGGCGCGACCGTTTTTGAAGATCGGTGCGATATCGTCGTCCGCTTTCAGGCGCACGCCGCAGGCACCTTCCATATACAGAATGGGGGCCACGCGCGCTTTCACGCCTTCCAGGCGGGCAATACGCGTCATCAGCGCTTTGCGCGCCAATTGCAGACGGCTGTCCAGCAGTTTCCAGAACACGTCTTCATTGCCTTTCGCTTCCAGCGCAATGCGCGGCAGGTTAAGGCTGATCACGCCCAGGTTGTTACGCCCATCGTGGATCTGCTCACCGTTCTCTTCATACACGCCCAGGAAGCTGCGGCAGCCCATCGGGGTTTTGAACGAGCCAGTGACTTTGACCACCTGATCGTAGTTCAGGATGTCCGGGTACATACGTTTGCTGGCGCACTCCAGCGCAAGCTGTTTGATGTCGTAGTTCGGATCGTCGAACTTGTGGTTCAGACCATCGCGAATCGCGAAAACCAGTTTCGGGAACACGGCGGTTTTGCGGTTTTTACCCAGACCGGCAATACGATTGCGGAGGATTGATTGCTGGATCAGGCGTGACTCCCAACTGGTGCCCAGGCCAAAACCGAAGGTGACGAACGGGGTCTGGCCGTTGGCGGTATGCAGCGTGTTGACTTCATATTCCAGCGACTGGAAGGCATCGTAACACTCTTTTTCGGTGCGGCTGTGGGCATAACCATCGGCATCCGGAATATTCCATTCGGTCGCCACTTTGCGATGTTTTTCGAAGCTGGCGGTCACGAACGGTGCCAGGACTTCATCAATACGGTTAATTGTCGTGCCGCCATAGATGTGGCTGGCGACCTGCGCGATGATCTGCGCAGTAACGGCGGTGGCGGTAGAAATCGATTTTGGCGGCTCGATTTCGGCATTGCCCATTTTAAACCCGTGCGTCAACATGCCTTTCAGATCGATCAGCATACAGTTGAACATCGGGAAGAACGGGGAGTAATCGAGATCGTGATAGTGGATCTCGCCGCGCTCGTGTGCCAGTACCACATCTCGTGGCAGCAGATGCTGACGGGCATAGTGTTTGGCCACGATACCCGCCAGCAGATCGCGTTGGGTGGGGATCACTTTACTGTCTTTGTTGGCGTTCTCGTTGAGCAGTGCTGAGTTGGTCTGCTCAACCAGCCCGCGAATATCCTGGTTCAGGCGGCCGCGTTTTTCCCGCGCGATATCGCGGTCATGGCGGTATTCAATATAGGCGCGCGCCAGTTGTTTATGCGGCCCGGACATAAGCTGGTTTTCGACGGCGGTCTGAATCTCGCTGATATCAACCTGCGAGCGGCCCTGCATCTGGTTGCTGATAACTTCTGCGACGGTGGCGCAATAGTCTGCGTCATCGACTCCCGCTGCTTTAGCTGCACGCAAAATCGCTTCTTTGATGCGCTCTGATTTGAAAGGGACTTTACAGCCATCTCGTTTCATCACATGCGGTGTCATGATCACTCCATTTTAGAAAACAGGTTATCCACAATAAAGGACGCGCTGACTGGCTGATTATTCATTACTAAAACCAATGGGTTCGTCCCGTTTCGGCCCGCGTTATCCACAGCATGCATTGCTGTCCAGGCGGTATGCTTGTGTAGATCGTAGTCGATTAATACAACATATAGGGCCGGCGTGCATTCTAATTTCTATATATAGTGATTTGCATCAAACATGTTTACGTTTTTATTGACTCAGAACAAAGTAAAAATCTGATAGCACAGAGGACGGGCGACCTGGCGGAGTGTAAATTTTTCAATTCTCATTTTGACTAAAAATTCAACAAAAACAGCAGGTTTATGCCTGCTGTTTTTCTGTGCGAAGGGACAAAAAATTACTCTTGCAGCCACCATACGGCTTCAAATGGCCGTAACGTCATGTCGACGGGACGGGAAGCGGTTTCGGCATAGTTACTTATCAGTACCCGCCAGTCGCCTGGCAAGGCACCGGGCCGCCATGACTGGCATTCATCGCTGAGATTGGCGATAACCAGTAGCGTCTGTCCTTGCCACTGGCGGCGATAACACCATAAATGCGCGTGTGCAGGCAGGAGATCCTGGTAATCCCCCCACGTTAACAACGGCAGGGTTTTACGCAGACGGATCAAAGTCTGATAGGTATAAAATACCGAATCTGCATCGCTGACGGCATTTTCCGCATTGATTTCCCGATAGTTATCACAAAGCCCGATCCACGGATCGCCGGTGGTGAAACCGGCATTTTTGCGGGCCGTCCACTGCATCGGTGTGCGGCTGTTGTCGCGAGATTTACTGGCAAGTATCGCCAGCAATTCATCGGGTTCACGCCCGGCAGTGCGTAACCCGGCAAACATATTGAGGCTTTCCACATCGCGGTAATCGGTAATGCGGGAAAAGTGCGGATTGGTCATGCCAATCTCTTCACCCTGGTAGATATACGGCGTGCCTTGCATACCGTGCAGCACCATGGCCAGCATTTTAGCCGATGGCACGCGCAAGGCCCCCTCATCGCCAAAGCGCGACACAATGCGCGGCTGATCGTGGTTACACCAGAACAGCGCGTTCCACGCAACGTTGTGCATCCCTTGTTGCCAGTGGCGGAACAGGGCTTTCAGCGCACCATAATCGGGGCGCGCCAGCGTCCATTTTTCCCCGTTGGGGTAGTCCACTTTCAGATGATGAAAGTTAAAGGTCATCGACAGTTCGCGGCCATCCAGCGCCGCATAACGCTGGCAATGATCCAGTGATGTGGAGGACATTTCTCCGACCGTCATCAGCGCGCGCGGCTGAAAGACTTCCCGGCTCATCTCCTGCAAAAAAGCGTGAGCGCGCGGGCCATCGGTATAAAAACGGCGGCCATCGCCCTGCTCATCGTCGGGGAAATCCTGCGCTTTGGAGATCAGATTCACCACATCCAGACGTAAACCGTCAACACCGCGATCTGCCCAGAACGTGCAGACTTTTTTCAGTTCATTGCGTACCGCCGGGTTTTCCCAGTTGAGATCCGCCTGTTCCGGGGCAAAAAGATGCAGGTAGTACTGACTGCTTTGACTGTGCCAGCGCCACGCGCCGCCGCCGAATTTTGAGCGCCAGTTATTGGGCGGCGTTTGGGGGACGCCATCACGCCAGATATAAAAAGAGCGGTAAGGGCTCGTGGGATCCTGCGCTGCCTGGAACCAGGGGTGCTGCGTTGAGGTGTGGTTAAACACCATATCCAGCACCAGACGAATCCCGCGTTGATGAGCCTGCGCCACCAGTTCGTCAAAATCGTCCAGCGTGCCGTACAGAGGGTCAATGGCGGTGTAATTCGCCACGTCATAACCATTATCCACCTGCGGCGAAATATAAAACGGCGTCAGCCAGATGGCGTCTACACCGAGGGTTTGCAGATAGTCGAGTCGGGTGATGACGCCGCGCAAATCACCGGTGCCGTTGCCGGTCGTGTCCTGAAAGCTTTTGGGGTAGATCTGATAAATAACGCCGTTTTGCCACCAGTGGGGAAGGGTATTCATAACAATGTCCTGCGAAAAGGAAGGGGCGCAACGGCGCCCCAAAAATTACACAATCTGCAATGTGCCGTGACGGAACTTACGCTGATAAATAAAGGAGGTCAGCGCCATGGGGATCATCACTGCGATAGCCATCGCCAGGGCGAAGACTTGCCAGAATGTCGGCTGAATAGAGAGGATCCCTGGTAAACCGCCGACGCCGATGCCATTCGCCATCACGCCATTCAGGCCGCACAGCAGCCCGGCGAGGCCGGAACCGATCATCGCGCACAGCATCGGGAAGCGGTATTTCAGGTTGATACCGTACATTGCCGGTTCCGTGACCCCCAGATAGGCGGAGATGGCGGCAGGAACGGAGATCTCGCGTTCATTCTGTTTACGGCTGGAAATAATGATGCCGACCACCGCCGAGGCTTGCGCAATATTGGAGAGGGCAATCAGCGGCCAGACTGGCGTTCCGCCCATGCTCTGGATCATCTGCATATCGATTGCCAGTGTGGTCTGGTGCACACCCGTGATCACCAGCGGCGCATAGAGGAAGCCAAACAGTGCCGCGCCGATAGGCGCAAAACTGCCGGTCATCAGATGACGCACGGCAAAGGCCACGCCATCACCAATCAGGCGACCAAACGGGCCAATCAAGGCGTGTGCAAGGAAGACGGCCAGGATCAGCGAACAGACCGGCACCACCACCAGATAGAGGTAATCCGGCACCAGACGTTTTAAACGGGTTTCGATCACGCCCAGCGCCAGCCCGGCCAGCAATGCCGGGATTACCTGCGCCTGATAACCCACTTTGGCGATGGTAAACAGGCCGAAGTTCCACACTTCCGGCGTTTGTGAGCCCAGCAGGTAGGCGTTCATTAACTGCGGGGAAACCAGCGTTACGCCCAGAACGATACCGAGGATCGGCGTGCCGCCCATTTTGCGTACCGCAGACCAGCAAATACCCACAGGCAGATAGAAGAAGATGGCTTCGCCAATTAACCACAGGAAGTCATAAATCGTCTTCAGCGCGGGTGACATCTGCGCCAGTGTCTGCCCGTTGCTCATGGGCACATCGCCAATCACGTTGCGAAAGCCAAGGATCAAACCGCCGCTGATCAGCGCAGGCAGCAGCGGAAAGAAGATCTCCGCGAAGTGCGAGATCAGGCGTTCGTGCCACTTCATATTCTGCCGTGCCGCCAGTTTAGCCTGCTCTTTATCGGCGTGGGCCAGCCCGGTGGCGACACGCAGCGCCTGATAGTAGTCGCCAACGTCGGTGCCGATCACCACCTGGAATTGCCCGGCGTTGGTGAAACAGCCTTTGACCATGGGTAACTGCTCAATAGCCTTCGGATCGGCAGCTGCCGGGTTGTTCAATACAAAGCGCAACCGCGTAATGCAGTGGCTGACGGTGGCGATGTTTTCCCGTCCGCCGACCCGCGCGATCAGTTGCTCGATGTCTGTTTGATTTACTTTGCTCATCATGGTGCCTCTGGGGGAGAAATGATGCGTAATGACCGGAGCAAAGCGTAACCGCGGGCAAAAAAATTGAAAATGGGAACGTTCCCGAAATTGGGCGAGGATCACAATAAACCGTTGGGAGGGGGGATCACACCAGGTGGGCGGGGATCACAATCTGTCGCGGATCAACGCGACCATTTACCTGATCGATCAACTGTGCGGCGGCCTTACGACCGGCTTCGGCATAGCCGGGATCGACGGTGATAATCTCCGGGTGCAGGAATTTCATTAACGGTGTGTTACCGACGCTGGCGAGTTGCAGGTTGTCGATGCGCTGCTCCTGCAGATATTTGCTGGCACCGAGTGCAAGGGTGTCTGTCGCGCAGAGCAGGGCGGTGGTCTGTGCGGTCAGCACGTGCGCCACATGTTCGTAACCCTGCTTCATGGCGAGGCCTGGCAGCACGGACAGCGGCTCCAGCTGATGCGTTTTACAAAACGCCAGGTACGCGTCGTGGCGGCGTTTGCCGGTGGTGATGTCGCTGTGCGGTACACCGATAAAGCTGATATGGCGATGCCCCTGCGCGTAGAGGTTCTCCATCAAGAGCTGAATAGCGCCTTCATCGTCATAACAGACGGAGGAAAAACCATCGGCATCGCGCGCCAGCAACACCAGCGAGGATTGCCAGGAGGCGAGCAGGGACTCTGTGACGCCGGTAAAACCGAACAGCACCACACCGTCGATATTGCGGCGGCTGAGCATCTGCAAATGCTCTTCTACCAGTTCCGGGGAGAACTGGCTCTCCATCATGATCGGATCGTACCCCTGCTCGTAGAACGCTGGCAGCATGGTCTGCACGGCAAGGTTTTCTGACAAGGAATCCAGACGGGAGACGATAATTGCCACCACTTTATCGCTCTGTCCGCGCATGGCGCGCGCCGAACGGGAAGGGGAAAAACCATGCTGATTGACGACGGCCTCAACCCGCTCGCGCGTACGCTGGCTTACGCCGCTTTCATTATTCAGCACGCGGGAGACGGTGGATTTACCCACCCCGCTTAAGCGCGCGATATCTTTAATGGTCAGCCGGTTTTGCATGCGTGAATCCCTCTCCGTTCTCAGGCGGTTTGCAGAATAAAGGAGTTTCGTCCTGGTTCCAACCGATCGGCAATGAGCAAAGTCTGGTTTACACGCTGCGTTGCTGCCTTTCAGCTATATGGATTGTTGTATGTATACGTTTCGTTTAATTCGACTGCGCTATGATACCGCACTGTAATCATTCACTCTTCACTACCTTACCGGAGGTCAGATGGATCCCGATCCCACCCCTCTCCCGCGACGGAGAAACAACCGGTAAGCCTGCTTTTGCTGCCTTACCGGATGCGTAAGGCAGCGACATTTTTTTTGTCCCTGCCAACCAGATGACGCCTGCAGGCGTGGCTTTCCGTGCCTGCAACATAAGCACCCGCGTGATGCGGGGGCAAGGACACTGTTATGCTGAAAAACATTACCCGGCAGCTTTTCGCTCGCCTGAACCGCCATTTACCCCGCCGCCTGGTACAGCGCGATCCGCTGCCTGGCGCACAACATATTGCGCATGGCGACATCCCCGCCTCATTAAGCGAACGCTGTCTGAACGTTGCCAACATGGAGCCTACGCTGCTGTGGCAAACGTTCGCCAGCCACCCGGAAGGGCTGAACCCGCAGGACGTTGAACTGGCCCGTCAAACGCACGGTGAAAACCTCATTCCGGCGCAGAAACCGTCGCCCTGGTGGATGCACCTGTGGGTCTGCTATCGCAACCCGTTTAACCTGCTGCTCACCTGCCTGGGGGGGATCTCCTATGCCTCGGAGGATCTGTTTGCCGCCAGTGTGATTGCCTTGATGGTGGCGATATCGACGCTGCTGAATTTCCTGCAAGAGGCGCGCTCCACCAAAGCCGCGGATGCGTTGAAAGCGATGGTGAGCAATACCGCAACGGTATTACGGGTGGTTAATGAGAAAGGCGAAAACGGCTGGTGCGAGATCCCAATCGATCAACTGGTGCCCGGCGATATCGTAAAACTGGCAGCAGGCGACATGATCCCCGCCGATCTGCGTGTGATGCAGGCGCGGGATCTGTTTGTCGCACAGGCCTCGCTGACCGGCGAATCTCTGCCGGTTGAGAAAGTGGCCACGACGCGTCAGCAAGGGCAACAGAACCCGCTGGAATGCGACACACTGTGCTTTATGGGGACTAACGTCGTAAGCGGGACGGCGCAGGCGATGGTGATCGCCACTGGCGGTCACACCTGGTTCGGCCAACTGGCCGGACGGGTGAGCGAGCAGGAGAGTGAGCCGAACGCTTTCCAGAAAGGCATTGGCCGCGTCAGCATGCTGCTGATTCGCTTTATGATGGTGATGACGCCGATTGTGTTGCTGATCAATGGTTTTACGAAAGGCGACTGGTGGGAAGCTGCGCTGTTTGCCTTGTCCGTTGCTGTGGGTCTGACACCGGAAATGTTGCCGATGATCGTCACCTCAACGCTGGCGCGCGGTGCGGTGAAACTGTCGAAACAGAAAGTGATCGTCAAACATCTGGATGCGATCCAGAACTTCGGCGCGATGGACATCCTCTGCACCGATAAAACCGGCACGCTGACGCAGGATAAAATCGTGCTGGAAAATCATACGGATATCAGCGGCAAAAGCAGTGAACGGGTACTGCATAGCGCCTGGCTGAACAGCCATTACCAGACCGGGCTGAAAAATCTGCTGGATACCGCCGTACTGGAAGGCGTGGATGCGGATGCCGCACAAACGCTGGCCGCCGGCTGGCGCAAGGTGGACGAAATCCCCTTTGATTTCGAACGTCGCCGTATGTCGGTGGTGGTGGCGCAGCAGGCCGATGTGCATCAGCTGATTTGCAAAGGTGCGCTGGCGGAAATCCTCAGCGTCTGCTCCCAGGTGCGTTTTAACGGCGAGATTTTCCCGCTGGATGAGACCATGCTGCGGCGTATTGAACGTGTGACCAGCACCCTGAATCGCCAGGGATTGCGCGTGGTGGCCGTGGCGACGAAATACCTTCCGGCGCGCAGTGGTGATTACCAGCGTGCGGATGAGTCGGATCTGATCCTCGAAGGGTACATCGCTTTCCTTGATCCGCCGAAAGAGACCACGGCACCCGCGCTAAAAGCGCTGAAAGCCAGCGGCATCACCGTCAAAATCCTCACCGGCGACAGTGAGCTGGTGGCGGCGAAAGTGTGCCACGAAGTCGGGTTGGAGGTCGGCGATGCAGTGACCGGCAGTGAGATTGAGCACCTGGACGATGATGCGCTGGCACAACTGGCAAAACGCACGACGCTGTTCGCACGCCTGACGCCGATGCACAAAGAGCGCATTGTCACCCTGCTGAAGCGTGAAGGGCATGTGGTGGGCTTTATGGGCGATGGCATTAACGACGCCCCAGCACTGCGCGCGGCGGATATTGGTATTTCCGTAGATGGTGCGGTGGATATTGCCCGTGAAGCGGCCGATATCATCTTGCTGGAAAAGAGCCTGATGGTACTGGAAGAGGGGGTCATTGAAGGGCGTCGCACCTTCGCCAATATGCTGAAATACATCAAAATGACGGCCAGTTCTAACTTCGGCAACGTCTTCAGCGTGCTGGTAGCGAGCGCGTTCCTGCCGTTTCTGCCCATGCTGCCGTTGCACTTGCTGATCCAGAACCTGCTGTACGATGTGTCACAGGTGGCGATCCCGTTTGATAACGTTGACGACGAACAGATCGAAAAACCCCAGCGCTGGAATCCCGCCGATCTTGGGCGTTTCATGATCTTCTTTGGCCCGATCAGCTCCATTTTTGACATTCTGACGTTTTGTCTGATGTGGTGGGTCTTTAAAGCCAATGTGCCGGAAGCGCAAACCCTGTTCCAGTCTGGCTGGTTCGTGGAGGGCTTGCTGTCGCAAACGCTGATTGTGCATATGATCCGCACCCGCCGCGTGCCGTTTATTCAGAGCCGTGCGGCCTGGCCGTTAATTGCGATGACGTTGATGGTGATTTGTGTGGGGATTGTGCTGCCATTTTCGCCGCTGGCGGGTTACCTGCAATTGCAGCCGCTGCCGCTCTCTTACTTCCCGTGGCTGGTGGCGATTCTGGCAGGTTACATGACGCTGACACAGTGGGTGAAAGGGTTCTACAACCGTCGCTACGGTTGGCAGTAATCAAACGTGGTGAGCCTGGTGGCGAACGGCCATCAGGCACCTTTGCTGCGCTTACCCGGCCAGACGCAGGCGTTTTACCGGGTAAGCGCGGGTCGCTTAGCGACGTACCGCGATCGCTTCGATCTCGATTTTTACATCTTTCGGCAGACGCGCCACTTCCACGCAGGAACGGGCCGGGAAGGTTGCGTTGTGCTCGGTAAAGAACGCTTCGTACGTCGCGTTTACCGTCGCGAAATCATTAAGATCTTTCACAAACACGGTGGTTTTGACGATGTCGCCTACTTTCAGACCTGCCGCTTCCACGATAGCTTTCACGTTGTCCAGCGACTGACGCGCTTGCGCGGCAATGTCGTCCGGAACGCTGCCAGTTTTCGGGTCGACCGGGATCTGACCGGAAGTAAGGAGCATATTGCCAAGATCAACAGCCTGTACGTAAGGGCCGATAGCTGCTGGTGCATTTTCCGTCGCGATAACTTTGGTCATAATAGTTCCTGAATGACTACGGTGATAAGGTTCCCCCACATTATAGGGAGGGGAAGGGGCTTTACCAACCGCAATTAGTTCGCCAGCACCACATGGTGCGAGAACTCTTTCTCACAATATTTGCACTTCAGGGCAATATCGTCAGCGCGCTGTTTCACCGCAAAGCTGGATGACACCGGCTCGGCATGGCTGATGCAGTTGCTGTTCGGGCAGACCAGCACGCCCACAATGTGCTCAGGCAAACTGGGGCGCGATTTACCCACCACTTCATAGTCGTCAATGCGGTTTACCGTGGCCTGCGGGGCATACAATGCCAGTTGGTTGACCTGCTCATCGGTCAGAAACGTGTTCTCGATCTTGATCAAATCTTTACGCCCCATCTCGCCGGAGGGCAGATTCAGACCGATAGTGATGCGCTGATCGGTTTCCGTCAGCTTGAACAGCGTCAGCAGTTTAAACCCGATGCGCGCCGGAATATGGTCAATCACGGTGCCGCATTTGATCGCTTCGACCTGCAGTTTATTATCGTGTGTCATTGTCGTGTTCCCCTTACAGAGCCAAATCGCGATTAAGTACCAGCGCCAGCAGCGCCTGGCGGGCGAAAATGCCGTTACCAGCCTGCTGGAAATACCTGGCATGCGGCGTTTTATCCACGTCGGTGGTGATCTCATCAACGCGCGGCAGCGGGTGCAGCACTTTCATATTGCTGCGCGCACTGGTCAAGTCGCTGGCGCGCAGAACGAATTGCGCTTTAACGTTGGCGTATTCCGACGGATCGAGGCGCTCTTTCTGTACGCGGGTCATATACAGAATATCGACTTCCGCCATCACCTCCTCAATGCTGGCGTGTACGCTCCAGGCCATGCCTTTTTCATCGAGCATATCGAGGATGTACTGCGGCATGGCCAGCGCGTCCGGGGCGATAAAGAAGAAACGGTTGCCGCTAAACTTCGCCAACGCCTGCGCCAGCGAGTGCACCGTGCGGCCATATTTCAGGTCGCCGACCATCGCGATATTGATATTTTCCAGCCGGCCCTGGGTTTCCTGAATGGTGAACAGATCGAGCAACGTTTGCGTCGGATGTTGGTTAGCGCCGTCGCCGGCATTCAGCACCGGCACGCCACCGGAGAACTCCGTGGCCAGCCGCGCGGCGCCTTCCTGCGGGTGGCGCATCACAATCGCATCAACATAGGTGCTGATAACCGAAATGGTGTCGGCCAGCGTTTCGCCTTTTTTACCCAGCGATGTGTTGCTGCTGTCTGAAAAGCCCACCACGCTCGCGCCGAGGCGATGCATGGACGTTTCAAACGAGAGACGCGTGCGGGTGGAGGCTTCAAAGAAGCAACTGGCGATCACCTTGTGTTTCAGCAGCTCCGGCTGAGGGGTTGCCTTCAGTCGCGCGGCGGTGGCGAGCACCAGTTCAAGTTCTTCCCGGCTGAGATCGTTTATGGAAATGATATGTTTCTGATATAGCGGATTAGCCATGGTTATCTCCTGACGACTGCGCAAAAAAAAGCCCCTCAATAGAGGGGCTGTGAATAGGATAAGCAACGGGAAAGGAAAACGGCAGGCCTGCGCCCTTTTTCAGACGCGGTAAGACAGTCTGTCGTACACACTGGACCATACTTCCTCCCGGCAAATTGTCCCGGATTATACGCAGCTGTTTTTGCGAATCAAGCGATTGATGCACATTTTACCCATGGCAAACGGTTCTATATGAATAATCATGCGATTTAAGCAGGTATTTAATCTGTTTATGCACCAGCGCAGTGCGTGCGACCTCACGCGGAGCCACCCAGACAATACTGCTTCCCGCCACCACGCCAAGCACCCCGGATAACTGGTGATAATCCAGAATACGCGCCACCGCGCGGCCGTACCCGGCAGCGGTGTGGATAAGGATAAATTCGCTGTTATGCTCCACGCTGACCACCATTTCCGAAATGGAACGGGCGGCGTCGGGCGCGGGGCGCGATTGCGGATTTACCGAATAAATTTTTTGTCCTTTGGCGTTGCGAATTTTGATGACGCCGAGCAACTTCAGCAGGCGGGAAACGGTAGACTGGCTGATACTGTCAAAGCCGTGATACTGAAGGTCACGGCGAATTTCCTCCTGGGAAAGGTAGCTTTTCTCGCTAATCAGACGCTGGCATACCTCCAGCTGTAGCTGCTCTTTCGCAGAATAATCTCCATATTCGTTCATGTTATTTTTCCCATTGATGTTGCCAAACCTGCCGTAAGCCGGATAAGCGACGCGTTATCCGGCATTCATTCACCCTTACAGCAGGGCTCCAAGGCTCAACGCCGCCATGATCAGAACAGTCAGGATCGCCAGCAGCGGCGCCACCCATTTCAGGTAACGCACATATGGAACATGCGCAATCGCCAGACCGCCCATCACCACCGCGGAGGTGGGCGTGACCAGGTTGACGATGCCGGATGCGGATTGATAGGCCGTCACCACCAGGTCGCGGTTGACGTTAGCGAAATCAGCGAGAGGCGCCATGATCGGCATCGTCAGAACCGCCAGCCCGGATGAAGAAGGCACAAGGAACGACAGCACCACTTCCAGCCAGTACATCACGTTGATAAACGCGATGGTGGATAACCCACTGACCATACCCTCGGCACTGTGTAAAATAGTGTGGGTAATCATCCCCTTATCCATGATCACCACAATACCGCGCGCGATGCCGATAATCAGTGCGACACCCAGCAGATCCCGTGCGCCGTTGATAAAGGTAGACGTCAGTTCCTCTTCGCTCATTCTGGCGATAAGCCCGATGATAATGGCACTGGCGAGAAACACCGCGGAGATTTCCGCCATCCACCAACCACGCACCGACACGCCATAAATCATGACCGCAAAGGCCACCACGAAGATAAGCAGGATCACTTTGCGCACCGGGGTAAACGCCAGCGTTTCCGCCGATTTATTGCCGAGAAAATACGCGCGATCCTCCTGCTGCTTATCTGCGAGAATCGAGAGCGCCGGATTGGCTCGCACTTTGCGGGCGTAATGCATCACCCACGCCACGCAAATCATCCAGCCCACGACCAGAATCACCGCGCGCAGCATCATTCCGTGGGTAAAGGGGATCCCGGCGGCGTTGGCGGCGATCACCGTGGCGAAAGGGTTGATGGTGGAACCGAGCGTACCGATCCCCGCGCCGAGCAGGATCGTTGATGCGGCGACCAGTGGATCGAACCCGGCGGCCAGCATTACCGGCACCAGCAAGGTGTAGAACGGCAGGGACTCTTCCGCCATGCCATAAATGGTGCCGCCCGCGGCAAACAGCGCCATCAGGATCGGGATCATCCACTCTTCTCGCCCGCGTAGTCGCGTAGTGACGCGTTCAATACCCGCGTCGATCGCGCCGGTTTTGGTGACGATGCCAAGAAAGCCACCGATGATCAGAATAAACAGCGCCACATCAATAGCACCCGCCTGGCCGCTCACCGGATCGTACAGGCCGCTGATAGGGGCCATAATCACCGAAATAAGCCCCTGCGGGTGGGAGGCGACGTGGGCATAGGTACCGGCTATCGGCACCTCTTTGCCCAGAGCCGGATTGAGTGTCATTTGGTATTGACCGGCGGGGATCACCCAGCTCAGGGCGGCAACCACGGCGATCAGGAAAAAGAGAATGGTGTAAGCGGAAGGAAATTTGAACTTGCCCATGATGTTCTCCGTTACCCCGGCGCACCCTCGGCACGCCGGGGGAGTCGTTAGTCGCCGAGTGTCGCCACCATAACCGCCTTAATGGTGTGCATCCGGTTTTCTGCTTCGTCAAAGACGATAGAGTTGGCGGATTCGAAGACCTCTTCCGTGACTTCCAATCCTTTCAGGCCATAGGCCATCTCGATTTCGCTACCGACTTTGGTGTGCTCGTTATGGAAGGCGGGCAGACAGTGCATGAATTTGACATGCGGGTTGCCCGTGGCTTTCACGACCGCAGCGTTAACCTGATAGGGTTTCATCAGGCTGACGCGTTCTGACCAGGCTTCTTTCGGCTCGCCCATTGATACCCACACGTCTGTGTAGAGGAAATCGACACCGTGTACACCTTCGTCTACATCATCGGTGAGCGTGATGCGTGCTCCGGTTTGTTTAGCAATGTCGCGACAGCGGGCAACCAGTGTTTCTTCCGGCCAGAATGATTTTGGTGCGACCAGACGGATATCCATCCCCATTTTCGCTGCACCCACCATCAATGAGTTGCCCATGTTATTGCGTGCATCACCCAGATAGGCAAAGCTCAGGTCCGGCAGGGTTTTCCCTGGCGCATGCTCCAGCATGGTCATTAAATCCGCGAGGATCTGCGTGGGGTGAAACTCGTTGGTCAGCCCGTTCCAGACCGGCACGCCAGCGTACTGGCCCAGCTCCTCGACGATATCCTGCCCATAACCACGGTATTCGATACCGTCATACATACGGCCCAGCACGCGCGCGGTGTCTTTCATCGACTCTTTGTGACCAATTTGCGAACCGCTTGGCCCGAGGTATGTTACCTGCGCCCCCTGGTCGAACGCGCCGACTTCAAATGCGCAGCGGGTGCGGGTGGAGGTTTTTTCAAAAATCAGTGCGATGTTTTTACCCACCAGCGTTTTCTTCTCGCGCCCGGCTTTTTTGTCGGCTTTCAGGGTGATTGCCAGATCGATCAGGTACTGGATTTCCGCCGGGGTGTAGTCCAGCAGTTTGAGAAAATTGCGGTTTTTCAGGTTGATAGTCATTGGGTAATCCTTTTTAAATGAAAGCGTTGTAGCCCCTCACCCTAACCCTCTCCCCTGAGGGGAGAGGGGACTGGTTCCGTTTCCTCTTCTCCATAGGGAGGTAAGGAGAACTCTGTTTTCCCCTTCTCCCCGGAGGGAGGGGGACTGGTCCCGTTTCCTCTTCTCCATAGGGAGGTAAGGAGAACTCTGTTTTCCCCTTCTCTCCGGAGGGAGGGGGACTGGTCCCGTTTCCTCTTCTCCATAGGGAGGTGAGGCGAGTTCTGTTTTCCCCTTCTCCCCGGAGGGAGAGGGGACCGGTCCCGTTTCCTCTTCTCCATAGGGAGGTAAGGCGATCTCTGTTTTCCCCTTCTCCCCGGAGGGAGAGGGGACCGGTCCCGTTTCCTCTTCTCCATAGGGAGGTAAGGCGAGCTCTGTTTTCCCCTTCTCCCCGGAGGGAGGGGGACCGGTCCTGTTTCCTCTTCTCCATAGGGAGGTGAGGCGAGCCCTGTTTTCCCCTTCCTTTTGGCGAGGTGAGACTAGCTCTGTTTTCCCCCTCTCCCCTCAGGGGAGAGGGTCGGGGTGAGGGGAAAAATCAGTGACGAATCAGCGTGCCCTTGTCTCCACTGAGGATGGACAACCCATCTGCCAGCGCGCCGATCCCGGCAATGCCGTTACAGGCTTCAACAAACTGGCTGCAGGCGGCGACTTTCGGCCCCATAGAACCCGCGTCAAACGACAGCCCTTGCAGGACTTCCGGCGATATCTGTGCCAATGGCCGCTGGGTCGGTTTACCCCAGTCGAGGTAAACGGCGTCTGCATCGGTGAGGATCAGCAGGGCATCGGCTTCTATCTGGCGGGCCAGCAGGGCGGCAGAGAGATCTTTATCGATGACGGCTTCAACGCCGTGATAGCCGTTGGCGTTTTCCACTACCGGTACACCGCCGCCGCCATTGCAAATCACCAGATGTTCGCGCTGGATCAATGCGGCAATCGCGTCGCTTTCAACAATGCGTTTGGGCTGCGGGGACGGGACAACGCGGCGGACGTAATGGCCGTCAGCCTTAAAGGTCCAGCCTTTTTCCTGTTGCAGGGCGGCAGCCTGCTCGTTGTTGTAGACCGGACCGATATACTTGGTCGGATGGCGGAACGCGGGATCGGCTGCGTCCACTTCTACCTGCGTGAGCAGGACGCTGACTTCGCGCTGGGGTAAGCGGTTTTTCAGCGCCTGTTGCAGCATGTAACCGATCATCCCCTGACTTTCCGCGCCGAGGATGTCGAGTGGGTAGGGAGTCACTTTGTCGTAGGCGCTGTTCTGCAACGCCAGCAGGCCGACCTGCGGCCCGTTGCCGTGGACCAGCACCACGTTCCACTGTTCCGTGAGCGCGGCAATGGTACGCGCAGCCAGATCGATATTCTGGCGCTGGATATCGGCTTCCAGCGGTTCGCCGCGTTTGAGCAGGGCATTGCCGCCAAGAGCGACAACCAGTGTGGGTTTCCTTTTCATGTTGGCTCCTTTAAATGCCATCTCGTTCCAGCGGACAGCTCATGCAGCGTGCACCGCCGCGTCCGCGTCCCAGTTCATCACCGGGGATCGGCAGCACAGTGATACCGGCCTTGTCATATTTTTCGTTGGTCCAGGTGTTGCGTTCGTAACCCACCACGACGCCGGGACGCAGGGTCAGCACGTTATTGGCGTCGTTCCATTGCTCGCGTTCGGCTTCAAAGGCGTCGCCACCGGTGGTGATGAGGCGCACCTGATCAATGCCGAGCGCTTTTTCAATGGCATGCAACAGATCCTCTTCCTGGGTTCGTTGCAGCCCGCCGCGCCCGTCCGGCGTCAGCGTCCAACACTGGGCGTCTTTGCGGACGACTTCGGGATAGACAGAGAAGGTGTCGACATCAATGTGCGTCATCACGGTATCGAGGTGCATGCAGGAGCGGTGTTTCGGCAATTCCACGGCGATCACGCGCTCTGCCTGGCGGTGTTTAAACAGGCTGTTGGCAAGGAACTCGACACCCTGCGGAGTGGTGCGTTCTGACATACCAATTAATACCGCACCGCGGCCAATCACTAATACGTCGCCGCCTTCGAGGGTGGCGTGATCATAATTAATATTCTCGTCGCCGAAGTATTTAATAAATTCCCCGTCGGCAAAGGCCGGGTGCCAGCGATATATTGCTCGCAGATTATTGGTCTCACGCTGGCGGGCTGGTTTAGCCATCGGATTAATCGAAACACCGTTATAAATCCAGCACGATGTGTCGCGGGTAAATAAGTGGTTGGGTAACGGCTTCATAATAAAATCATTGGCTGTATGGGTATCCACAACCATATTTTTAATAAATGCCGGGATTTCACCGTAGGTGAGTCCACCGCTCAACCGGCGCGCCAGTTCGCGGTGCGGCATATCCGCCAGCCAGCCTCGCACATCGCTGGCAAAGGTGGGCCCGAGGCGGTAATCGGAGATTTGCATCTCCAGCAACCAGGCTTTTGCTTCTGCAATATCAAGTGTTTGAGTCAAAAGGTCGGTCAACAGCAGGACTTCCACACCCTGTTCACGCAGCGTGTTTGCGAACACATCATGCTCCGCGCCCGCACGTTCAACCGATAACACATCATCAAATAACAACTCCTGACAATTTGAAGGGGTTAAGCGTTTCAGACTTAAATTTGGGCGGTGCAGCATAACGCTACGCAATTGACCAATTTCAGAACCGACGTAATGCTTTTCCATAATTATTCCTTTAACGGTTTTTTAAGAATAAAAAGGGGCGTGCCATGAACGCGATTTAATTTCATGGTGCGATAAGCTCAATTAATTTTCATGGCTCATAGTAGGTGTCGGTGGAATTAAAAATGTGAGCTGGTTCACGTCGAAATTGATATTGTCTGGAGAGTGTTCAAATGCATGATTCGCATCAGAGAACTGTTAATCAGCCTTATTATCAGGGTGAATGTCTACGCGTTAATGGCTGTAATTATTCATGGTTGTTATAGATTTGTGTGGAATGATTGATTTTCTCTTTTTTGTAACGCATTGAATTCAATGCTTTTACTTTTCAATTCCGAATGGGTATGCATAAAAAAGAGGGAAATATTTCCTGAGGCGATTCAATTTAAAAATAATGCGTGAATTCAGGCGCGCAGAGTGGGAGGAATAAAGTGTGAAGCTCCCCCCTTTTTTTTAATAAACCATGCTTAATCAGTCACACAGCGCCTGCCGGATAACGTCTCTCGCTGGCTTTATGCATGATCTCTGCATAAATGCCGTCAGCGCCTTAACAGCCGTTTAACACCCGTTCCGATAACTATGCGCTGTCGCAAATCTCCTGCAAAAAAGGGTGGTATGGCAGTGGGAATTCTCGTATAACCATGTGAAATGAAACGCTGTTTTATATCGAGGATGTAATCATGATCGTTGGCAATATTCACAATGTACAAGCCTGGCTGCCGGAAACGTTGCGCCAGGCTATTGAACTGATTAAGCAGCATGTCACCGATGCCACGCCGATCGGCAAACATGAGATCGACGGCAGTCGCCTGTTTTACCTGGTATCGGAAGATATGACTCAGCCTTTTGCCGAGCGTCGTGCGGAGTATCACGCACGTTATCTGGATATTCAGATCGTTCTCAAAGGCCAGGAAGGCATGACCTTCAGTACGCAACCTGCGGGCGCGCCGGATACCGACTGGCTGGCGGATAAAGACATCGCCTTTTTACCGGAAGGCGTGCAGGAGAAGACGGTAGTGCTGAACGAAGGGGATTTTGTGGTGTTCTACCCTGGCGAAGTGCATAAGCCGCTGTGCGCGGTAAATGCCCCGGCACCGGTGCGTAAAGTGGTGGTTAAACTGCGGGTGGAATAAGAAAAGGCGCCCGGTCGCACAGTGCTGACCGGGCTGTATCGCGTTATTGACTCAGTGTCGCTACCATCACCGCTTTGATGGTGTGCATGCGGTTTTCCGCCTGATCAAACACAATGCTCGCCGGAGATTCAAACACCTCGTCAGTCACTTCCATTCCGCCGTGTAAACCAAACTCTTCCGCCATTTTTTTGCCAAGCGTGGTCTGATCGTCATGGAATGCAGGCAGGCAGTGCAGGAATTTCACCTGTGGGTTGCCGGTCAGCGACAGCATTTTGCTGTTAACCTGATACGGGCGCAACAGAGCGATACGTTCGGCCCACTTCTCTTTGGCTTCACCCATCGACAACCAGACATCGGTATAGATGAAATCAGCATCTTTTACGCCTGCGGCAATATCTTCCGTCAGCGTAATGTTTCCGCCGTTTTTCACCGCCAGCGCACGGCATTCCGTCACCAGGCTGGCGTTTGGCCAGCAGGCTTTCGGCGCAACCAGACGCAGATCGAGGCCCATCAACGCGGCAGCTTCCAGCATCGAGTTGCCCATGTTGTTGCGCGCATCACCTGCATACACCAGCGTCATCTGGCTAAAAGCTTTGCCCGGCAGATGCTCATGCATGGTCAGCAGGTCCGCCAGCAATTGTGTGGGGTGGAATTCGTCGGTTAAACCGTTCCACACCGGTACACCTGCGTATTGCGCCAGCGTTTCTACAATCTCCTGACCGTAGCCGCGATACTGGATCCCGTCGTACATCCGGCCGAGCACGCGCGCGGTGTCTTTAATTGATTCTTTATGCCCGATTTGGCTGCCGCTGGAGCCGAGGTAAGTGACGCGAGCGCCCTGGTCAAATGCGGCAACTTCGAAAGAGCATCGTGTGCGGGTAGAGTCTTTTTCGAAGATGAGCGCGATGTTTTTGCCGGTAAGCTTCTGGACTTCGTGGCCTTTTTTCTTGTCGGCCTTCAGTTGCGAGGCGAGCTGCAGCAGGGAATGGATTTCAGCGGATGTAAAGTCGAGCAACTTCAAGAAATGTTTCTGATAAAACGTAGACATAATTTCCTCACATGGCTAAGGCCACTTATTGAATTAAAATTCAATTTATATGGATGAATATTCATTTGCAACCCCGAAGGAGAAATCTTTTCGGCAGAGAGTGGAGGCATTGGCGGCGGTGTGTGACAATAAGTGTATCTGCCACATTATGAGGAACGAGCCATGGCGAACCCGGAACACCTGGAAGAACAGCGCGAAGAGACGCGTTTGATTATTGAAGAATTGCTGGAAGATGGTAGCGATCCTGACGCGCTGTACACCATTGAGCATCACCTGTCGGCAGATGATTTCGAAACGCTGGAAAAGGTCGCTGTGGAAGCCTTCAAACTGGGTTACGAAGTGACCGAGCCGGAAGAGCTGGAGCTGGAAGAAGGCGATGTAGTGATCTGCTGCGACGTGCTGAGTGAAAGCGCGCTGAATGCCGATCTGATTGACGCGCAGGTTGAGCAACTGCTGAACCTGGCGGAAAAATTTGAGGTTGAATACGACGGCTGGGGCACCTACTACGAAGATCCGAACGGCGAAGAGGGTGACGATGATGAAGATGAAGACTACATCGACGAAGACGATGACGGTGTACGTCACTGAGTGACCGTTGCGGCAGCGCCAGCTGCCGCAAGCAAGGAACAGCTATGGATTACCCGCAAATACTCTCCCCGGTTCGCGATTTTCTCCACTGCCCGACCCCACCATCCTGGATAGAGAAAGCCCGCGACCCGGTGATGTTGCCGCTCCTGCTGACCGATCATATGGTCTGTGAGCTGAAAGCGGCGCAAACCGCAATGCTGCTGGTGCGCAAATACGTAGCGGATAAACGCGGTTCTGATGCGCTGCTGGCGTGGCTCAAACCCTATGAAGAATTCACCTTTCGTGAAGGACCGGAGCCGGATTTTGTTGCGCTGCATAAGCAGATTGGCAAAAGCGCAATGCCGCAAACGGACGATAGCTGGGGGCAGGCGCTGATTAATAGCATGGTGTTGTTGATTAAAGAGGAACTGCACCATTTCTGGCAGGTGAGGGAAGCGATGCTGGCGCGCAACATCCCCTATGTCAAAATCACCGCCAGCCGTTATGCCAAAGGGATGCTGAAAGAGGTCCGCACACATGAGCCGCTGACGCTGATTGATAAGTTAATCTGCGGTGCCTATATCGAAGCACGTTCCTGCGAGCGGTTTGCTGCGCTGGCGCCATGGCTGGAAGAAGATTTACAGAAGTTCTATCTGTCGCTGCTGCGCTCCGAGGCGCGCCACTACCAGGATTATCTGACACTGGCACAGCAGGTATCACCCGTGGATATCACGCCGCGCGTTCGCCATTTTGGCGAGGTGGAAGCGGCGCTGATCTCAACGCCGGATACGGAGTTTCGTTTTCACAGCGGCGTGCCGGCGTAAAAACGCGCTGTAATATTACAGCGCTTTTAGCATGCGCACTTCACAGTCTACATGGCCGGTGCAGCCCAGCGGCCCGTCAATGTGCTCAAAGCCCAGGTGCTCATACAGACCAATGGCATCGGTAAGGAAAGCGGTGGTTTCCAGATAACAGCGGGTAAAACCCTGCGCGCGGGCGTGGTCGAGCGCCATTTGCGCCAGCTTTTTCGCCAGACCCTGGCCGCGAGCCCTGGGCAGGAAATACATTTTTTGCAGTTCGCAGATATCCGGTTCACTGCATTTTAGCGGCGCAACGCCGCCACCGCCGACGACGTCGCCGTTTTGTTCCACTACCCAATATGCACAACCCGGGCGACTGTAGAGCTGATAAAGCTCGTCCAGTTCGGGGTCGGCGACGGTGTAGCCTTTATCGGCGGTGAGGCCATACTCCGCCGAAACCTGGCGGATCACCGATGCGATTGCTGCGTTATCTGTAGCAGCAATCCGGCGCATTTTCACCTCTACCGGAGCGGTCACATTCATTTCTGCACTCTGTTTTGGGGTTATGACGTGATCCTGCTTAATACCACCACAACGGCGTTCTGGCAAGACCAGGAATATTGGTCGCTATTATTTCGACTTTAAACTATTTAGACTTAAGAATGGACTTAACTCAACCGCAATATTGTTATGGTTGACTCTGTTTGTCTTGTTTTTTTACGATAAGGATTGTTATGACTTCCGAAACTCATGGTTCCGTAACGGCTCCCGTTCGCCATTTTCTCTTTCAGGGCAGTGGCAAAGGCTATTTTGCGGTATGGCTGGTGAATATTCTTCTTACCCTGATAACCGCAGGGTTATATTTACCCTGGGCATTAGTGCGTGCACGCCGTTATTTCTACGAGAATACTGAACTTGGCGGTGCGCGTTTTTCTTATCATGCCACCGGGCGTTCGATTTTTGTTGGCTGGCTCTGTCTGTTGGTGCTGTATGTGATTTTCCTGATAAACGTGGTGCACCAGAATGTTGGCCTGCAACTGTGCATGATTGGCTTATTCCTGATTTTCTTCCCGTGGCTGATTACTCAGGGGCTGCGCTATCAACTGCTGATGACGGAAATTAACGGTGTACGCTTCAATTTCTACGCCAGCCCACTGCGCGCCTGGTGGGTGATGATGGGATGCCCATTGCTGATTATTATCGCTTCAGTGGTGATCTTCTCCCTTTTTGCCTCTTCTGCTGTCAGTAGCGGTTCGTACGGCGCTATTTTCACTATGATTGGTATCGGTACGCTGGTATTAATGCTGGGGATCGCCATTATGCAGGGTGTATATACTGCACAATGGTTTGGCATGCTGGTTAATAATCTGCAATACGGCAAACTGAAATTCGCCGGTGAATTTTCCGCGAAAAAATGCATCACGATTATTGTATTGTCGATGCTGTTGTTTGTGCCGTTTATCGCCGTTGTATTGTATATCATTATTCCGGCGTTCTTTATGATGACGCAGTATGCCTATGCGGCTGGCGATGACCCGGAACAGTTAGCACTGCTGATGGGACCGTTCTACGGAAAATTACTGTTCAGCTATCTGCTGTATATTGTCGGTGCGGTGGTTTGCTATATTTTCGCCTTTGTGAAGCTGCGTAATTACCTCTACAGCCAACTGTCGCTGGAAGGGGATATTCGTTTTTCTTCTACGGTGACCATCGGGCGCGTGTTCGTGATTTCCGTGACCAACCTGCTGGTGTGCTGCGTGACGCTGTTCCTGGCGTGGCCGTGGGCGAAAGTGCGCTTTACCCGCTATTTACTGGAAAATACGCACGTACACGGTGATCTGGAAGCGCTGCCGTTGGAAAAACACGACGTGCAACCGGCAAAAGATCCAGCGAATCTGCTGGCGCGTGGTTTGTCTTTCTATCCGGTAGTCTTTTAATCTGACCGCTTTTGCCGGATGACGCTCAATGTTTTATCCGGCCAGCCAATAAAAAAGCCGGGCATCAGAGCCCGGCTTTTTTTATGCAACGTGATTACAGCGCGGCGATAACGGCCTGCTGTTCAATCAGCTTCGCTTTCGCTTCCGCATAACCTTTCAGCTTCTCACGCTCTTTCGCAATCACCGCTTCCGGTGCGCGCGCGACAAAGCCTTCGTTACCGAGTTTGCTTTCGATACGCCCAATTTCCTGATCCACTTTAGCGACTTCTTTCGCCAGACGCGCCAGTTCGGCGTCTTTGTCGATAAGCCCCGCCATCGGGATCAGCAACTCTGCGCCGTCAACAATCTTGGTGACCGAAACCGGGCCTTTCTCGTCAGCAGACAGGATCGTAATGCTATCCAGGCGCGCCAGCGTTTGCAGGAAGCTCTGGTTATCGTTTACACGACGTTTTGCATCTTCGCTTGCGCTACGCAGCAACAGCTCCAGCGGTTTACCCGGAGAGATGTTCATTTCCGCACGGATGTTACGCACGGCAATGATCGCCTGCTTCAGCCATTCGGTGTCCGCCAGCGCGTTCTCATCTACCTGAGAGGCGTCATATGCCGGGAACGGTTGCAGCATGATGGTCTCGGCGGTGATGCCTTTCAGCACTTTCACACGCTGCCAGATGGTCTCGGTGATAAACGGAATGATCGGGTGCGCAAGACGCAGAAGACCTTCCAGCACGGTGACCAGCGTATTACGGGTGCCGCGCAATTCCGCTTCAGAGCCACCGTTCATGACCGGCTTGGTCAGCTCCAGATACCAGTCGCAGAACTGGTTCCAGGTGAACTCGTACAGGATGCCTGCCGCAATATCAAAGCGGAAGTTATCCAGCGCGTCGCGATAAGCCTTGATGGTCTGGTTGAACTCGGCGAGGATCCAGCGATCCGCCAGCGAGAGTACTTTTTCGCCGCCGTTGAAGCCGCAATCCTGATCTTCGGTGTTCATCAGCACAAAGCGGCTGGCATTCCACAGCTTGTTACAGAAGTTACGATAACCCTCCAGGCGCTTCATATCCCAGTTGATGTCGCGGCCGGTAGAGGCCAACGCCGCCAGGGTAAAGCGCAGGGCGTCGGTACCGTGCGGCTCAATGCCGTCCGGGAACTGTTTCTCGGTGCGTTTACGGATTTTTTCCGCCAGCTGCGGCTGCATCATGTTGCCGGTGCGTTTTTCCAGCAGATCCGCCAGCGAAATCCCGTCTACCATATCCAGCGGGTCAATCACGTTACCCTTGGATTTGGACATCTTCTGGCCTTCGTCATCACGAATCAGACCGGTCATATAGACGGTCTTAAACGGGACCTGCGGTTTGCCATCTTCGTCTTTGATAAAGTGCATGGTCATCATGATCATGCGCGCGATCCAGAAGAAGATAATGTCGAAGCCGCTGACCATCACGCTGGTCGGGTGGAACTGACGCAGTGCGTCGGTGTTTTCCGGCCAGCCGAGGGTGGAGAAAGTCCACAGCGCGGAGGAGAACCAGGTGTCCAGCACGTCTTCGTCCTGGCGCAGGGCGACATCGGCGGACAGGTTGTTTTCCTGACGCACTTCCTCTTCGCTGCGGCCGACGAAGACGTTGCCCTCGTTGTCGTACCAGGCCGGAATACGGTGGCCCCACCACAACTGGCGGGAGATACACCAGTCCTGAATGTCGCGCATCCAGGAGAAGTACATATTCTCGTACTGCTTCGGCACAAACTGGATATCGCCGTTTTCCACCGCTTCTACCGCCGGTTTCGCCAGTACGTCGGCACGCACGTACCACTGATCGGTCAGCATCGGTTCAATAACCACGCCGCCGCGATCGCCGTACGGTACGGTCAGATCGTGCGGTTTAATCTCTTCCAGCAGACCGAGCGCGTCTACCGCGGCGACCACCGCTTTACGCGCGGCAAAACGCTCCAGTTTCTGGAACTCCGCCGGGATGTCTGCCGGGTAAACGTCGGATTCGTTGCCGTTGGTGTCGTACACCTGCGCGCTTTCACGGATATCGCCGTCAAAGGTCAGGATATTGATCATCGGCAGCTTGTGACGACGACCAACTTCGTAGTCGTTAAAGTCGTGCGCCGGGGTGATTTTCACGCAGCCGGTGCCTTTTTCCATGTCGGCGTGTTCATCGCCAACGATCGGAATACGGCGGTTCACCAGCGGGAGCACCACAAATTTGCCGATCAGATCTTTATAACGCGGATCTTCCGGGTTTACCGCTACGCCGGTATCGCCGAGCAGCGTTTCCGGACGGGTGGTGGCGACCACCAGGTAATCTTTACCGTCGGCGGTTTTCGCGCCATCGGCCAGCGGGTAACGGATATGCCACATGGAGCCTTTCGACTCGCGGTTTTCCACTTCCAGATCGGAGATCGCCGTGCGCAGTTTCGGATCCCAGTTCACCAGGCGTTTGCCACGGTAGATCAGATCTTCTTTATACAGGCGGACGAACACCTCTTTCACTGCATTGGAGAGGCCTTCATCCATGGTGAAACGTTCGCGATCCCAGTCCACAGAGTTACCGAGACGGCGCATCTGGCGAGTAATGGTACCGCCAGATTCGGCTTTCCACTGCCAGATCTTGTCGATAAAGGCGTCGCGGCCGTAGTCGTGGCGGGTTTTCCCTTCTTCCGCGGCAATTTTACGTTCAACCACCATCTGGGTGGCGATACCGGCATGGTCAGTCCCCGCCTGCCACAGGGTGTTTTTGCCCTGCATGCGCTGGTAACGGATCATGGTATCCATAATGGTTTGCTGGAAGGCGTGGCCCATATGCAAACTGCCGGTGACGTTCGGCGGCGGGATCATGATGCAGAAGCTTTCCTGGCTTTCATCACCGTTGGGTTTGAAATAGCCCTGCTTTTCCCACTGCTCGTACAGCGGCTGTTCGATATCTTTGGGGTTGTATGTCTTTTCCATTATTTCCAGGTTGCCGTGTTCAGGTTGAAACCGGCCACGCGGTAAGCTTTATAGCGTTCGCGCGCCAGTTGTTTCAGAGAGTCTTCGTAAGGGACGAAGTCTATCACTTCTGTGAAAGCGGTGGCAAAATCTGCAAATTCCACCCTCAGGCTGATCAGTACATCGCGTGGGCTGCTGCTGCGCTTTTGCGGCCAGGCCAGCTCAACCGGTGCACCACCGCGCGGACCTTCGCCCGACAGGTTGTGCGGCACGAAGCTTTCCGGCGGGCGCGCCCACAGGGCTTCATCCAGCCGGATAGCCTGTTGCTCATCGGCACAGGCGATCAACACGCGTTTGCCATTGCGCCAACGTTCTGCGGCAATCTCACACACCAGTTGTTCCACGGCGTTTAAGCCATCAACGGTGTTGTCGTTGTCCAGAAGATAGAACGTTGCAGTCTTCATAATATATGGGGTTTCTTGTGGTGGATTTAAATCTCATACCCTCACCCCGGCCCTCTCCTTAAGAGAGAGGGAGCGGTGATTCCCTCGCCCCTTTGGGGAGAGGGTTAGGGTGAGGGGGACTTTACATTACTCTTCGCCGTTAAACCCGGCGCGGTTCAGCAGGAACTGCGACAGCATTGCCACCGGGCGACCGGTCGCACCTTTGGCTTTACCGGAGCGCCATGCGGTACCGGCGATGTCCAGATGCGCCCAGTTATACTTGCGGGTAAAGCGCGACAGGAAGCACCCGGCAGTGATTGCACCGCCAGGACGGCCGCCAATGTTCGCCATATCCGCAAAGTTAGACTCCAGTTGCTCCTGGTATTCATCACCCAGCGGTAAACGCCATGCACGGTCGCCAGCTTGTTCAGAGGCGCCGATCAGCTCATGAGCCAGCGGGTTGTGGTTCGACAACAGACCCGTGATGTGGTGACCCAGCGCAATCACGCATGCGCCGGTCAGCGTAGCGACGTCAATCACCGCTTCCGGTTCGAAGCGTTCCACGTAGGTCAGCACGTCGCACAGCACCAGGCGGCCTTCCGCGTCAGTGTTCAATACTTCTACGGTCTGGCCGGACATGGTGGTCAGCACATCGCCAGGACGGTACGCGCGCCCGCCAGGCATATTTTCACAGCCCGCCAGTACGCCAATCACGTTGATCGGCAGTTGCAATTCGGCCACCATGCGCATCACGCCATAGACTGCCGCCGCGCCGCACATGTCGTATTTCATTTCGTCCATGCCTTCGGCAGGCTTGATCGAAATACCGCCGGAGTCGAAGGTCAGGCCCTTGCCGACCAGCACAATCGGGCGTGCCTCTTCAGACGGGTTGCCTTTGTATTCGATCACCGACATCAGCGATTCATTCTGTGAGCCCTGGCCCACCGCCAGGTAAGAGTGCATGCCCAGCTCGCGCATCTGCTGCTCGCCAATCACGCGGGTGACCACATTTTTACTGTAGGTGTCCGCCAGTTGGCGTGCCTGAGAAGCCAGATAACCGGCATTACAGATATTGGGCGGCATATTGCCCAGATCTTTCGCGGCTTTAATGCCAGCAGCAATCGCCAGACCGTGCTGGATAGCGCGCTCGCCGCTGGTCAGCTCACGGCGGGTTGGCACGTTGAACACCATTTTACGCAGCGGGCGACGCGGTTCGCTTTTGTTGGTTTTCAGTTGGTCGAAGCTGTACAGCGTTTCTTTTGCTGTCTCTACCGCCTGGCGGACTTTCCAGTAGGTATTGCGGCCTTTAACATGCAGTTCGGTCAGAAAACAGACCGCCTCCATGGAACCTGTATCATTCAGGGTGTTGATGGTTTTCTGGATCACCTGCTTGTACTGACGCTCATCCAGTTCACGCTCTTTACCGCAGCCAATCAGCAAAATCCGCTCAGAGAGGACATTCGGCACGTGATGAAGCAACAACGTTTGGCCCGGCTTGCCTTCCAGCTCGCCGCGACGCAGCAGCGCGCTGATATAGCCGTCGCTGATCTTATCGAGTTGTTCGGCAATCGGAGAGAGTCGGCGCGGTTCAAAGACACCAACAACGATGCAGGCACTCCGCTGTTTCTCCGGGCTACCGCTTTTTACACTGAACTCCATGCACTACGCTCCTGAATCTTAAAGACAACAGCGGCGGCTACGGATAGAATTGCAAGCTTTCGTAACTCATGTCCGCTGTTGCGGTGACTTCGTGTTAATCTTAATGTTACTTCGGTTTCGGCACGTCAGAATCGGGTCTTACGCACGTATCCGCTGAGTATATTAATCTTAGCGATCATTTCGACGACTCAAGAGAATAAATGACGTTTAAGCCATGAAACAAGCGATTTTCCAGGAAAAAGACTGGTTTTTACGGGCGTAATTAAAGTGATAATCATAAGATATCTGGCGCGGGAGACGCTAAAAAGCCAGCTTGCGATCCTATTCATCCTGCTTTTGATTTTCTTTTGTCAAAAACTGGTCAAGATATTAGGCGCAGCGGCAGACGGTGAGATCCCCACCAACCTCGTGCTCTCGCTGCTGGGTTTGGGCGTGCCTGAGATGGCGCAGCTTATCCTGCCATTGAGCCTGTTCCTCGGCCTGCTCATGACGCTGGGCAAACTTTATACTGAAAGTGAAATCACGGTCATGCACGCCTGTGGCCTGAGCCGTGGCGTGCTGATAAAAGCGGCGATGATTCTGGCGCTGTTTACCGGCGCTATGGCTGCGGTGAACGTGATGTGGGCTGGCCCGTGGTCATCCCGCCATCAGGATCAGGTGCTGGCGGATGCCAAAGCCAACCCCGGTATGGCCGCGCTGGCGCAGGGGCAGTTCCAGCAAGCGACGGACGGCAACTCGGTGCTGTTTATTGAAGGCGTGGAAGGCAGTACGTTCCATAACGTGTTCCTTGCGCAAATCCGCCCGAAAGGCAACGCTCGCCCGTCGGTTGTGGTGGCGGACTCCGGCCACATTACACAGCATAAAGACGGTTCGCAGGTCGTCACGCTGAATACGGGGACGCGCTTTGAAGGCACGGCGATGCTGCGCGACTTCCGCATTACCGATTTCCAGAACTATCAGGCGATTATCGGCCACCAGACCGTTACGCTGGATCCTTCCGATACCGAACAGATGGATATGCGCACGCTGTTGAGCACGGATAACCCCCGCGCCAGCGCGGAGCTGCACTGGCGTTTAACGCTGGTGTTTACGGTCTTTATGATGGCGCTGATGGTGGTCCCGCTTAGCGTGGTCAACCCGCGTCAGGGGCGCGTGCTCTCCATGCTGCCCGCCATGTTGCTGTACCTGGTTTTCTTCCTGCTGCAAACTTCGCTGCGTTCGAATGGCGCGAAAGGCAAACTGGATCCAATGATCTGGATGTGGGGCGTTAACCTTGCTTATCTGGCGCTGGCGGTGGCGTTAAACATGTGGGATACGGTGCCGATGCGCCGGGTTCGCGCCCGTTTTGCCCGTAGAGGAGCGGTATAATGCAGGCTTTTGGCGTACTTGACCGCTATATCGGTAAAACCATTTTTACCACCATCATGATGACGTTATTCATGTTGGTGTCGCTCTCCGGCATCATCAAATTTGTCGACCAGCTCAAAAAAGCCGGGCAGGGCAGTTACGATGCGCTGGGCGCTGGGCTGTATACCCTCCTCAGCGTACCGAAAGATATTCAGGTCTTCTTCCCGATGGCGGCGTTGCTTGGCGCACTGCTGGGGCTTGGCATGCTGGCCCAGCGCAGTGAACTGGTGGTGATGCAGGCCTCCGGCTTCACCCGTATGCAGGTTGCCTTGTCGGTGATGAAAACCGCCATCCCACTGGTGTTGCTGACAATGGCGATTGGCGAGTGGGTCGCGCCGCAGGGTGAGCAAATGGCGCGTAACCAGCGTGCACAGTCGATGTATGGCGGCTCACTGCTTTCTACCCAGCAAGGCTTGTGGGCAAAAGACGGTAATGACTTTGTGTATATTGAGCGCGTAAAAGGCGACGATGAACTGGGCGGCGTGAGCATTTATGTGTTCAATAATCAGCGCCGTTTACAGTCTGTGCGTTATGCGGCATCGGCGAAGTTCGATACAGAACAGAAAATCTGGCGTTTGTCGCAGGTGGATGAGTCCAACCTCACCAATCCGAAGCAGGTGACCGGTACACAGACCGTGAGCAGCACCTGGAAAACCAACCTCACGCCGGACAAACTGGGCGTCGTGGCGCTGGATCCGGATGCACTGTCTATAAGCGGTCTGCACAATTATGTGAAGTACCTGAAGTCGAGTGGTCAGGACTCCGGGCGCTACCAGCTTAATATGTGGAGCAAAATCTTCCAGCCGCTTTCCGTGGCGGTGATGATGTTGATGGCGCTGTCGTTCATCTTCGGCCCGCTGCGCAGCGTGGCGATGGGCGTGCGTGTGGTGACGGGCATCAGTTTCGGCTTTGTCTTCTACGTGCTGGACAAGATTTTCGGCCCGCTGACGCTGGTTTACGGCATTCCCCCTGTGGTGGGTGCGTTGTTGCCCAGCGCCACATTCTTCTTGATCAGCTTGTGGCTGATGATGAGAAAAAGTTAATCAGTACATCAAGAGAGGCTGCGGCCTCTCTTTTTTTGGGTGCAAGGAGTCGCGCATGTTGCAGTGGGTTACACGTACGGTTGTTCGTTTCTCTTCTATTTTCCTCTGCGGGATGCTGAGTTCGGTTCTTACGGTGGCGGTGATTGGCGCGCAGTGGTTTGCTTCGCTGGTTGGCGACAGTGTGGTGCTGGCAGTGGAAGTGCTGGTCACGCTGCTGGCATTGGGGCTGGTCAGTTGGCTGACCCGTCGCGCGGATGCGCTGGCGCGTGCCGTGGGGACTGTCCGGCCGGGTTCGCCGGAAGAGGTGCAGGCAGACCGGGTATTATCCCGCTTTGATACCGCTGAAAAAGCGCAGGAATTCCAGTGTCTTATATTTCTCCCGCCCGCTATCGCCGGTTTTATTCTGCTGGATGAACGCCTTTCGCTCTATGTGCACGGCGGCCTGCTGATTCTGGCCATCGCCGGGGCCTTATGGCAGAGCCACCGTCTTGAGCACCTACGCCAATTACGCGGTTATACCACCGGCTTTGGGCGTACCGTACCGTAAGTGCTTCTCAGTAAAATCTGTTCTTAACGCGCTTCTTCGCACCAGAGGCTATGCTTTTGCATACCGTTTACCCATTAGTGGAAGACTATGTCCAGATTCTTTTTCAATGACCGCAAACAATTGGTCAATGACGCCATTGAAGGTTTAGTCATCTCAGCTCCGCACGGCAACCTCGTCCGACTTGATATCGATCCTGCCATTCGCATTGTCGCCCGCGCCGACTGGGATAAAAGCCGCGTGGCGGTGATTTCCGGCGGCGGTTCCGGACATGAACCGGCGCATGCCGGATTTGTCGGCAAAGGGATGCTGACGGCCGCCGTTTGCGGCGATGTGTTTGCCTCGCCCAGCGTCGACGCTGTACTGAATGCGATTGTCGCCGTCACCGGCGATCGCGGCTGTCTGCTGATTGTGAAGAACTACACTGGCGATCGGCTGAACTTCGGTCTGGCGGCGGAAAAAGCCAAACGCTACGGCCTGAAAGTGGAGATGGTGATTGTCGCGGACGACATCGCTCTGCCGGACAATAAACAGCCGCGCGGCATCGCCGGGACAGCGCTGGTGCATAAGATTGCGGGTTACGCCGCCGAGCACGGTAAGTCGCTCAGCGAAGTGCGCGATATCGCCCGCCAGGCTTGCGACAGTGTCTACAGTCTTGGCCTGGCAATGGAGACCTGCAACCTGCCGGGAAGCGACAGCGAAGAAGCGGGACGCATTCAGCGCGGTAAAGTCGAACTGGGGCTGGGCATTCACGGTGAACCGGGTGCCAGCGTCGTCGATACGCATAACAGCAAGGCGCTGATTGAGACGCTGGTGCAACCGCTCAAAGCGGCGGTGGGCGACGATCGCGTGGCGGTGTTGATCAACAACCTTGGCGGCGTGTCGCCGCTGGAGATGGCGTTGCTGACCAAAGAGCTGGCGCATTCTGCGCTGAAAGATCAGATTGCCTATCTGATCGGCCCCGCGCCGCTGGTCAGCTCGCTGGATATGAAAGGTTTTTCACTGTCGCTGCTGCGCCTGAACGACGAGTTTGAACAGGCGATTTGCGCCGAGGTGCAGACGGTCGGCTGGCAGAAGCCGGTACCGTTCGCACCGATGAAAACGCAGCCGCATAGCGCCGTCTATACCGGGCTGGAGAGTGAACCGTCAGAGAACCCGCAGGTAAGAGCGCTGGTCAGCAGCGCGGCGCAGACGCTGATTGGCCTTGAGAACCGCCTCAACGCGCTGGACGCGAAAGTCGGAGACGGCGATACCGGCTCAACCTTCGCCGAAGGGGCGCGGGAGATCGTGCGCCTGCTGGAGAGCAATGCGTTGCCGCTGAACAATACGGCGCAGTTGCTGCAACTGGTTGGCGAACGACTGGCGACGGTGATGGGCGGCTCCAGCGGCGTGCTGATGTCGATTTTCTTCACGGCCGCAGGCCAGGCGGTGCACAACGGGACAGCGTTGTCGGATGCATTATTGCTCGGTCTGAAGCAGATGAAACATTATGGCGGGGCGGATCTCGGCGATCGGACGCTGATCGATGCGCTGCAACCGGCATTAGAAGCGCTGCGTGACAGCGGGCTGGATGCCGCCGTCACGGCTGCGAAAAACGGCGCTGCCAGCACCGCCACCATGCAAAAAGCGGGTGCCGGACGCTCGTCGTACGTCAACCGTGAAAATCTCGACGGCGTGAGCGATCCGGGTGCGGTTGCGATTGCCGAGGTGTTTGCCGCCATCGCGAAGTAACCCATCCAGATGGCGTTGCAGGCCCGGTAAGCGTGAACGCCACCGGGCCATGCACCGAATAACGCGAGTGCATTCGGCCTGTTACGCTGTTAAAAATCCGCTTTTAATACCACGCGATAACGGGCTTTGCCGTCACGCACGTGCTGCAAGGCGTCATTAATTTGCGACATCGGGAACAGTTCGGTGGTCGGTGCCACTTTGGCGCGCCCGGCAAACTTCATCAGCTTACGCAACTCAAAGGGTGTGCCGGTGGCAGAACCGGAGACGCTGCGATCGCCTGCGATCAGGGTAAACGCCGGGACTTCCAGCGGCTTCAGCACCGCACCGACGGTGTGAAAATGCCCGCCGTGGGTCAGCGCTTCAAAGTAAGGTTGCCAATTCAGATCCACATTGACGGTGTTGATGATCAAATCAAACTGGCCCGCCAGCGCTTTCAGCGCGTCCGGATCGCGGCTGTTGACCACATTGTCCGCACCCATAATGCGCACTTCCGCCTCTTTCGACGGGTTAGAGCTGAACGCGGTCACCTCGCAGCCCATGGCGTGCAGCAGTTTGATGGCGATATGCCCCAGACCGCCAATACCGATCACCCCGACGCGGCTGGTGGCGGTGATGTGATGCATCAGCAGTGGTTTAAACACGGTGATACCTCCGCACAGCAGCGGCCCGGCGGTTTCGATATCGATGCTGTCCGGCAGAGGGATCACCCATTGCCAGTCGGCGCGGATCTTATCGGCAAAGCCGCCGCGATTGAGGATCGTCGGCACAGCGCCTTCTTTACAGTTGATGTGATCGCCGTTGATACAGGCATCGCAGTGCCCGCAGCTTCTGGCTGTCCAGCCGATACCTACACGCTGACCGACTTTTAAGCCTTTGTTTTGCGCAGCGCTACCCAGTTCCACGACCCGGCCGATCACTTCATGCCCGGCAACCAGCGGGTATTGGGAGAAGCCCCATTCGTTGTCGATCATCGACAAATCGGAATGGCAGATCCCGCAATAATCCACCTGCACTTCCACATCTTCCGCCGCCAGCGGGCCAGCGTCGTATTCCTGTAACTCCAGCGCAGCGCCGGCGTGTGGCGCGGCATAACTTTTAATGATGCTCATCATGGATTCCTTCGAGTTAGAGGGGGACGCATGAAGTGTAGGGCATCTGGCGATCCCGTGGCAGCCTGTGCGCGCGCAGATAGCCCGTTTCGCCAAAACGATGCCCGCTGATGCACCGCCAGCGCCCGCTTTTTCGGATTTTCCATAGGCCTATTTCGGCCTGTCGGCTGTGCAACAGAATGTGTCCGTACCATCCTCAAAGAGATGCCGTACACACCCTACAGGAGCAACGAAAAATGGCTGAACAACCGCAAAGCACCGGCGATGCCGGGGTGGCTTTAATCAAGTCTTTTGAAGGGCTCAGGCTTGAGAAATACCGGGATGCTGTGGGTAAATGGACCATCGGATATGGTCATTTGATCCTGCCGAACGAGAGTTTCCCCAGGGCGCTAACTGAGGCGGAGGCTGATGAGTTGCTGCGTGACGATCTGGGGATCACTGAACGCAGTATTCACCGGCTGGTGACAGTGGATTTAAATCAGAACCAGTTTGATGCGCTGGTGGCCTTTACCTTTAACCTTGGCGCCGGGAATTTGCAGACGTCCACGCTGCTCAAACTGCTGAACCAGGGAGAGTATGCCCAGGCCGCCAATCAGTTCCCGCGCTGGAACAAAGCGGGCGGCAAAGTGCTGGCCGGACTGACCCGGCGACGCGAAGCAGAACGGGCGCTGTTTTTGAAAGCGTGAACGCGAACGACGTCTCATATATGCATTGTTCATTATGCGGCCTCATACACCTTATGAGGCCGATTGATTTCCCGGCCGGTTGCCAACAGCCTGAGATGGCGCTGTTTTTTTCAGCACTTAGCGGCTTATGACAAGATCGTGACTTGCATAGCCGCCCGCGGCAGGTATAATCCAACACGTTTCCGCATCCCCTTCAGTGCCGAAGTGGCGAAATCGGTAGACGCAGTTGATTCAAAATCAACCGTAGAAATACGTGCCGGTTCGAGTCCGGCCTTCGGCACCATCGGAACATCAATAGACGTCAACGGACGTCTTTTTTTGTGCCTGAAATCCAGTATACGCAAGGCTTTCCTCGCTTTTTCACTCAACCTAAGTCAACCTGATTCAATCTACATCAACTTACTGATGTGGGTACAACTGCGGGTATATCCCGGTTCGATAATGTTTGTACCCACACAGAACCCTTGAAAGGATACTCATCATGGCTCTGAGTGATGTGAAGGTTCGTTCGGCAAAGCCTGAAGCAAAAGTCTACAAACTGACTGACGGTGATGGCATGGTTTTCTTGGTTCACCCTGACTGCTCAAAATACTGTCGAGTGCGTTATCGCTTTGGTGGCAAGCTGCAACTGATGGCATTTGGTATTTATTCTGAAACCTCTTTAGCCGGTGTTCGTCATAAAAGAGAATAGGGCAGAAGGCTTGTTGAATTGCCTCGGAGAATCCAAATACTTCCGAGCCGTTGATAATTAGGTTATGTCCGTTACCTAATGATCATATGGTACGTCCGTATTAAACTGTAGCTGGAGCATGTTGAGCGTCACGATACTGGCTTCACCTTTGCGTGCCCGCGGATTTCGTCGGTACCCGATCGTAGTCTTTATTCCAGCACGCTTCTTCAGCCTCCAGACATGGTTCATGTCGCACGATTACCCTATTTCACGCAAGCCTAAGTGGATCTTGTGATAGTCATAGACGCAGCCTGAATCAAGCCATAACTGTTTGATCTGCCAAATCAACATCTGGCCTCCTAAGTGTCGTGGTGAATGCGGCTGTTGTCGCGGATAAAGGCGTACCTCAGTCGGACAGCTTTGCGAAGTACATTAGTATGTCTATCTCGTCGGTAACTCGCTTCAGTTCTTTCTTAAACCGGCGGGTCTCTGACTGGACATCGGCCTAAGTTTTTTTGACCAATGAATCAGGTTTGTATTTTTTGCCCATGCATTATAGAGAGTGTGTGGTGATATTGAGACGATTGGCAACATTTACAATGGGATGGATGCGATCAACAGCCTGTTTGACCGATTCGATTTTGAGCTTTTCAGGATAACGTTTACAGCTCATGTACACCTCTCTTTTAGGTCATTTTGAATGACTCTCAGGTATCAATTAATCCATGGCGATTCAACAAGCAATAGCGTCTTACCTATTTCGATAGTTGGCTGCCTTTTGAAATGTGAGCTATATGTCGTTTTACGGAAATTTATGATTCATTTGATTAGTGGCACAGATGGATATATCAATATTATGGTATGTATTCTGCTCGTTTTTAGAAATAAATGCAAGCTAAATATTTTTTGAAATGGTATATAAAACATGTACTTATAATTAACTGCGTCATATGGTGTTATGAGTAAAATGATGTTTTTTAAGTTAAATTTTTTTGTGAAATGTCTTTTTTAGTGTATGGCTTTAATTATATGTGATGTAAGTTAAACAATATTTTGATTTGTGTTATTAACTTGGCTTGACTTAGTTAATCTATGATGGTAAATAAGATGCATCTGGTGATAATTTAAGAAATGAAATCATGGATAGAATAAACTATAGCTCTTGGCCAAGAATGTCTCTGTCAGTAACTAATTTAAAACTCGATAAAAATAACCCGCGAATTCCTAGCTACGTGATAACACGGACTACAAGAGATATTTTGCGTTTTCTATTCGAAAACGAAAAGGTTGACAGACTTGCAGGAAAAATTGTTGATAAAGGATTTATATCGCATGACCCAATATATGTTATAAAAGAAGGTGACGCTTATGTGGTTGTCGAGGGCAATAGACGTGTATCAGCATTGAAATGTCTTTTAGAGCCAGATTTAGCGCCCACAGTTTCTATAAGAAGGAAGATGAATATTCTCAGGAATAAAATTGGGGAAGATGTAATAGAGAAAATAGAAGTATATGTGGCTCCCTCAAGGAAGGCGGTTGAAAATGTTCTATTCGAATTGCATGCTGAGGGTAAACTTCAATGGAATCGTCAACAAAAAAACAAATTTATTGCTAGCATAGGAATTGATGGCGGTGAGTCCATAGCTGATATCGCTGAACGATTTAATGTTAAACCTGCTGAAATTCTGGATTCGGTTCAAGAATACATTTTGGAAAAATATTTTACTGAAATTGATTTACCAACAGATATTGAGGATAAGGCATTAAAGTCAAAGTTCAATATATCTACGATATCTAGATTGGTTAATGCCAAAAAATTCAGAACACTAACGGGTTATTTTATCAATGAAAATAAGTTAGTCACAACATGCTCACAGCAATTCTTCAATCACTTGTTAAGGCAGTTTGTCATTGATATTGTGAGGCAAAAGATTAACTCCAGGAACTTAAACACAACTGATCAAATTGATAAGTATCTTGATGGTGTAATCCAAGGTATTCCAGATAATGATGCCGGTACGCCTGTCTGTTACTACCCTGGACAGGGTGATCGTGATATTTATGAGCCTGTTGATGAACCTAAAGGTAAAGAAAAAAAACGACGTGATACTCTAATCCTAAAAGATAAAAATTATCATACAGGAAGCGAAAAGCTAGATCTTTTAATTCAGGAAGCTCAGGGTATGTTAGTTGATACCTATAAAAATGCTGCGGCTTTATTGCTTCGAAATATATTGGAAATGTCGGTTATTCGAATTTTTGAGATCCACGGAAAGAGAGACCAATGTATGAATGGGAATGGTAGGGTTAAGAATTTATCGGACAACTTAGGCGCCTTATTAAAACGTGATGTATGGTTTGACGATAAGGCATATCTTGAAGATTTAATCCGGTTTACATCTAAGGATAGCGCAAGTTGGAATTCGCTGGACTCTTTGAACCGCTATGCACATGGCGAATATACACTTCCTGACCGTGATATGTTAGTGCAAGTTCGAATGATAATTAAGCCTTTGTTGAATATTTGTACTGCTCATCAGATGGCTATGAGGAATTCAAAACACTGACTTTAAAATATGCTGTGGATAGTGTATAATGATTATAAAAGTCCACGGCTCATTCATTAAGGTTAAAATGGGTAAAACATATTCACCATTGCGTTATCCTGGCGGAAAGTCGTCTATTTACCCCATGATTGCGGCTATTATCGATAGTAATTTTTCTCAACCGTGCAGCTACGTTGAGCCATATGCTGGTGGTGGTGGGTTAGCTTTAGCTTTATTATTCTCAAATAAAGCTAAAGATATATATTTAAATGATCTTGATAAAGCTATCTGGTCTCTTTGGTACTCGATATTAAATGATGTGGATTCATTTATTGAGAAAATAAAGAGTACAGAAGTCTCTATGGATGAGTGGCATAAGCAACGACATATACAAAATAATACGAGTAACTACTCAATTCTCGATGTCGGATTTTCAACTTTTTTTCTTAATAGAACAAACCGGTCCGGTATTATTCTGAAAGCTGGAGTTATCGGCGGACTTTCGCAAAGTAATGAAAAATATAAGCTGGATTGTCGATTTAATAAAGAGGCCCTTATCGGTAAAATATTAAGAATCAATGAGCAAAGGGAGCGCATTCATATCTTTAATAATGATGCTGTTGATTTCCTTAAGGAAATAGATTGCCGTGATATGAATGATGTTTGTTTCTTTATAGATCCACCATATTACGAGAAAGGAGCTAGCTTATATACTAACTTTTACGATAAAAATGATCATGCGAAAATTGCAGATACTATTTCTTCTTTAAAGAATCGATGGATTTTAACGTACGATAATTCAGAAGAAATAAAAAAGCTTTATAGCAAATATAATGGCTATGAATTCTTTCTAAATTATAGTTTAGCGAAAAAAAGGTTAGGGACTGAATTTCTTTTTTGTAATCATAATGTAAATATCCCAAATAAATTTATGGGTTGTAATCTAATCCCATTTCGCTCTTGATCTTATTTTGGGTTAATGTTTTTTTTTGATGTTAATTCAGGGTTGAGCTTAGCATTATTATTCTTAATAAAATTCGCATATGCAATTAGTTTGTTTAGTAATGTGCGACTTTAACAAATAGTTAGCATTGAAATGATGTTGTCTTTCTGATGTTAAATATCGCTTTTCTTAGTTTTAATAGAGTTATTATAATTTGACTGTTATAATGACATGAATAAAAACCTAGATTTCTCTTTCCAGTTGTAGTGAAAAACTTCGGAGATCCCGGCCTAACGGCAGACGTCCATGGCTGTACACCCGGTATCTAGGGACTTCAATACAGCGATCATATGGTGCTAAGAGAATCGGGCTTTACACATCGCGATCTCTTCACTGAGACATAATAAGTATTTCGGAAGATCTCTGAAAGTGAATAGTCCGGCTATGCGAGATACTGACTCTTCTATCACTTTCCACCTTTGTTCTCTGAAATAAAGCACCAGCAATCATCGCCTTGTTTCCCGGGTGGCTGTATCTATGAAAAAACGCTCTACTATTTGGCAGATACGGATAGCGATAATTGATGGTGGTCAGTGTTTTCTGCATCAAAAAATTCAGGGTTGTTGCCTCCCATCCCGCTTCCGCATGAGCCTTCCCCGATCCACCAATACTCCGTCTTTGTAGTACCGTTCAGGCCAGATCACGTCCGGCGTAACGCCGATCGCTTCCGCGATAATGGCTTCTCCTTTCGGCCACGGTCTTTCCAGTGCGTTAGCCAATGTAGAAGAGCTTAAACCCATCGCTCGGGAAAGTGCGGCTAAAGATGTTCCCTTCTTATGCAGGGCCGCGACGACGTCTGCTTTATGCCAGTTCGTATCCATGACCTGCTCCCCATTGATTAACACACGACGATGTTAGTAATGTCTTCATCAGCAACGTGAGGACATCCCCATGAAGAAGCGTTTTTCTGACGAACAGATCATCAGTATTC